>JBFMCH010000054.1:0-33196 GCA_040754595.1 Bacillota bacterium | reverse complement strand
CGGTTCTGTGAGGGGTGCGTGCTCAATTCAGCCATGGAGCAAATATTGTGACACTCCCAGAGGAAACGGGGAGAAACCGGGAAAACAAAGTGCTCCTAAAGCTGGAGAGACGCGCATCTACTCGACCCCACGCCCGCTCTTCGTCTACCGGTTTAACCACCTGGCCGGGTAGTAATCGCCGTGGCCCGGCGCAACAATCGCCCCGCGGTTTCGTTCGTACAACTCGGCATCAAGGCCAAGCACGATCTCCTTCAGTGCCTGCATTTCCCGGCGGAAAAGAAGGGAGTTGGTGTTAGTGCTTGTCATCATAAACTTCGGCAGGTTAAGAAATTCCCGTTCCTCTGGCCCCAGGCTCGCAAGGAGCATGAGGTAGTCACCCGTGAAAATGAGCCCCGATTCAACACCGATAAAGAAAACCTGGCCGGGAATATGGCCGCCCATGCTTTCCAGTACTTTAAAGGTCTGGCCGCCCACTGTGAAAGTGTCGATAACCCGGAGACCGTTCAAACGACCGAGGTCGCCGGTGCCGTACGCTTCCCACGCGGACGGCGCAGCAGACTTCGTAAAGGTATTAACCAGCACCGTGAAGTAGTGGTTCAACCCGGCGAGCGGCGAACCACTCCCCCACGCCCGGTTTTCGTTTTCCAGTATGCCGCAGGCATCGGGGTGGAGGAAGACACGGCTACCGAACTCGGAAGCGAAATAACCGCTCAAGCCCGCGTGATCCGCATCGGCGTGACTAAGGTAGATGCGACGTATACGCGCGGGGTCCAACCCGTTTTCCCGCAACATCCGCTTCACGTCTTCGTAGTAGACCCCGTACCCGCCGTCTACCATGACCACTTCTTCGTCACTTTGCAGCATGTAGATGTTCCCTCCGGTCGGAAGACGAAAGGCATGGAAGACGATACTTCCAAGGGGAAGCGCCGGGAGCCGCCGGTAGGAAAAACCGGGCCCGGTCCTGCACAGGGATGTTGAAGCGAAGGCCAGCACATTAGTGAAAACCTTACCGGCTTCGAGATTCTTGCCCGCCTCCCTGCTAAACCTGGCCAGCGCCTCGGACATGCGCTGGGACGACTCTACGACCTTCTTCAGGCGATCGATGTCCTCCGTCCCAAGGAGCCGCTTCAGCCTGAAAAAAAACCGCTCTACGAGATTGAGGCCGATGACGTTTTCTGTTTCTTCCTGCTCCGTGCCCTGGTACTCTAGGCTGTAATAATACCCGTGTTCATTGAGGTCTTTCAGGAGCTCATCTATCTCCCGAGCACTCCGGGTAGCGAGGGAAACTGTAGCTGTCACCTCGGAAACGGCCTCGTTATATGCCATATAAATGACATTGGCCCCGTGGTTCCGAAGCAGGGCGGCGAATGCTGCCAACGAACCCGGCCGGTGCTGGAGATGCCCCTTCAATTTGAGAATGTTCTGGGTATCGAGCACACCAAGTTCAAGGACCGACGCATGGGATTCCTCGTCGAGCATCCCTTGCTCGTTCAGTTTCCGGCAAACATTCTGTAAGGACTGGAGGTCGTTACTTTTTCCCTCTACAAGCACCCGGTTGGGATGCTCCGACCGGTTATAGTGAAAAGAGGTGATATTGACGTTGTGGCTGGCGAAAATGCTAGCCAGCGCCGCCAATGAACCAGGTCGGTCGGCCACAAAGACCATCACTTTGCATAAGTAATCTTCGTTACCGGACACGGAGCGGTAAATGTGGAACAGGTTGCTGCACATAATGACCCCCCGGAAAATAACGGATTTTTACAGAGTAAATTCTTCCGGTGACATGATATTTTTGGGGTGAGTGAATTCGTAAGATCCGCAACAACTTGCGGCTTAAGTCCGTACCTTTGGTCTTTATGAAAAGCTTCTTTCTTTCGATCTCGACTTCCGCGAAGTTCATCGCATTTAACGCCTCGCGGATCTTTGACCCCAGGTGCTGGCACCCAGCATCACAACCGGCGCAGCCAAACATAGCAGAAGTCCATCAACTCGGCGTACTGCACATTGGCATAATATGGCGGATCGGTCAAGACCGCATCGAGGGAGCCGGGGGGCAAATCAGAAAAAGTTGAACTGCAGCAATGAAGCTCAATATTCCTTTTCTCCGGCATATCGGAAGTGTAAGGTCTATCGCCAATCCATTCGCCTTTGATTGGCACCTGTACTTTGCGCCCGCCTTGGTGCCGGATCTCAAATGGGCTTTCACAGTAGGCCTTGGCACGTTCGTACTTTGCAATAATGTTTAACCAGCCACCGCTGCCGACATTTGACCCCTTGTAACCGTTAGGTATGCCCAGCAGGTTGGACTCACACTGAACCAGGCCGACCGGAAAACCATGCACTGAAAAGATATCCAGGGACTTCAAGGCCATTGTATCGTAACGGCAAAGCATGTTCTGGTAGCGAAGCAGGTCGGATAAGTTTGTTGCCAGCGCACTGCGGATTTTATCATCTGGATGCCTGGCAATGGCCCGGCAGCTCAATTCCAGCCCCAGTAATTGACGGTCGTTAAACATCTCGCGGTAGCGCCGGTACCCCCACCGGTGAAGGTGGTCGGTTTCATCACCGGGCGGGATTTCATCGTCAGGTATATAGCTCGCAGTTAACTGAGCCAATGCCCCGGAAGCTTCCTCGTACTTCGCTATATCCCCGGCGTCTGGTTTTTTAAAAAACCTGCCTTGATGATTGGGTTTACAGGCAGGACAGTAGTATTCTATCGCCACCATGCGGTGCCGGGGTACACCATTTGAAGCATCCGGATAAGTATTGATTTTACCGCAGTAAGGGCATTGACAGCGGTTGCGGTTCGCCGGCCCGTTGATTTTTAATTCCTCGCCGCAATCATGACAAATCCCTAGGTATTTCCGGTCTTCCACTTCATTCAACTGGCCGCAGGCGGAACAGATAACGACATTTTTAGGATGGCGCCGGTTTGCGGCAAGCAAATAGCCGGGGAATAAATCAAAAGTCTCCCCGCAACCGCCACAGCACTTTGTGATTTTATTAAAAGAAAGGCCCATTCCCGATCTGCTGAAGATTTCCAATACACTGCCGCTCTGACCCGGTCAAGAATCAAGTCTTCGATGCCAATAACATAAACGTGATAACTTTCTTCCACAGTGACTTGCATGATCCTGTCAAGTGAGCCGGCCAGGACATCGTCCGGTATTTCTATTGGGAGTCCTAAATCTTCATGATACCAATGCCTGTTGCCTTGCGACTTTTTAAAACCTAAAAGAGTAAGAATTTCCTGGCAAATTCACGGCCACTTACGACTAAATCTACATCAACTGTGGTATAGTGACCAAGGGTATAAATCTCTACTGCATGGCCACCTACAATAATTGGACGGATACCCATTTTTTCCAGAAGGTATGTAAGGTAGCTGACGACCTTAATGTTTCTCTGGAATGTTTCCATTGGCTGTTCTTGAATGCCAGCTATCTTTTCTTTAATAAGTTGTACATCAGCCTCAGAAATAAAATCTCCAACTTCTACCATTCTTTATCAAAATCCCTTCGCTTTGATAGCGTTTTACTTTGGCCATGATGGATCTGGCTAACAAGTTTATCTCCACGGGATCTCTTTCTTTTTTATTTATCCGTTCCTCTTTAGGCAGACGGGTATAGGTTGAAAGTTGTATTTTTAATGTTTTCCTTTTTTTGTCTTTATTTACTAGTTCGTCAATGCTTACACGTTTCATAACAATCACCTTACATTTATTATATACTCAACTCAACTTTCGCATACTGAAAACTGAAAAGTTGAGAGAAGAAATTCAAAGAAAAATAATAAATTCCTACAACTCCCCTTCGCCTTTTTAGCTCCCAGGATCAAAGCCGTACCAGCGTTGGTCAGGATAATATCACCAACGATCTCTTTAAACGGACGGGACAGACTGTAATATTTGTAGACAGCGGTTTTTAAGGTTATCGCAGGTAATACTGTGGGGCACACCGCCAAAGAAGTTGAAGACCTCCAGCAGTTCCATGGGTTTATGTAATGTACTTGCTCAAGGCCGCTTAACTATCTGGGGCGGGGCCAGTGGACAGAACTATTCTTCTTTTGGCTTCAATAGAATCTCATTTAGTTCTTCCACCGTCTTACAAAACCCGGATTAAATTATTCTCTATGCAAACACTGTATAATAAATCTTTGACCTGACCATTTTCAAAACCAACCCGAAAGGTGCCCTTACCCCTGTTGATGGAAATAACTTTACCTACCCCAAATTTCTTGTGATCGATAAATACCCCTGCGGCAAGTTGCTTATCCCCTTGAACACCCTCTGTCTTAAGGTCTGGCTGAAGAATTTGCCTGACTTCCTTAACAAAGCGTGATTCATCTACCTTCGCCTGCTGATACTCTTCTACAGTTAATAAAGACAACTCTTGGATCGCTCTGGTCATTCCCACATAGAATAATCTTCGTTCCTCTTCCAGACTGTCCTCGTTGCCCTTTTTGATACTTTCTGCCCCTGGGATTATCCCTTCCACCAAATCAATCAGGTATACCCTTTTAAACTCCAACCCTTTAGCGGAATGCATAGTGGTGAGCGTTACGGCGTTACTGTCTTGATTATATTTTGAGTCACCCATTAGCTTCTCCAGTTCTTTTAAACGGAAGGCAAACTCTTGGTGAGTTTCTAAACCGACGGCAATATACTCCAGCGTGGCTAATATACCTTTAACATTGTCGAAGGAGTATCCTAAATTATTGCATATCCTTTCTGCACTTTCTTCATACTTTAATTTTTCCCTAATAAAGCGGATGGCCTGGTGGGGAGAAAGCTTGTTTAACTGGTTAAAATACCTCTGTAGTCTTAAGAACCCCTGTGCTTTTTTGCTGGCGTCCCCATGAATCTTTGCCAGGTTAACAAAACTAGAGACATCCGCATCCGCCCTTTTTAAAAGCTCTAGATCATTTTTAGAGATAAAGGGGTTCAGTTTGATGTGAATCTTCTCTAATACGGCAATATTTTTATCGTTATAGGAAAAGCGCAGATAGTTTAATACATCCTCAACCACCCAATGAGCAAAAAAACGATTCTTGAAATCCCTGAGGTAGAAGGGAATACCGTGTTTGTCCAGTTTATTAATGAGACCAATGGCCGAAGCGTTATTGCGATAGATGATGGCAACGGATGATAGATCATCTGTCCTGGCTAATTGCTGAACAAGATAATCCCATTGCTCTTGCTCAGTTTTGAACTTGCTGATTTGTATGGGCTTGTTTTTGGCATTATGGGTAAACATATCTTTTTCATAACGCTTTTTATTGGTCTTAATGAACTGGTTTGTTATCTTAACAATATCTTCTGATGACCGAAAATTTTCTGTCATGGCTATAATTTTCGCATTGGGATAGGTTTTCTTAAACTCCAGCAGATATTGCGGTGCCGCTCCACGGAACCCATAAATAGCCTGATCCTCGTCGCCCACAACAAATAAATTGCACTGAGGTTTGGCTATTTTTTCAATAATTTTGTGCTGAATCAAAGATGTATCCTGGCTCTCGTCCGTCAAAATGTACCGATATTGTTTTTGATAGAAATTTAAGATTCCCGGTTCCCTTTCTAAAATATCATGGGCCAGGGTCAGCATGTCATCAAAATCTAATAGGATGGTTGGCGCATAACTTTTTCTCTTGTATTCTTCATAGGAGAGATAAATTTCTTTAAAATGATTTATTTTAAAATCTATCGTTTCCAGATTCTCCACTGGTATCATGGTATTTTTTACATAACCAATGGCATTGGCCAATTCTTCCAGCTTTTCTTCGGATACAACGGTTGCATTATGCTTTTGGTAGAGACTTTTTAAAACCGCACCTTTACTAGTGACCCCTTGTTCATTTTCAATGAGCTTATACGGCCGCCCCTGGCGCCGCAAATAATCCGGTAACCACCTGAAAGGCAAAACTATGGATGGTGGAAAAACGAACCGGCTGAGAAATCACCCGGCCAAACAGGTTTTGGAACCTGGTTTCCATATCCCTGGCTGATGCCCTACTGAAGGTAAGGGACAGAATCTGATGGGGGTTAATTTTGTGTTCTAAGATTAGATAAGCGATGTGTAAATTTAAGACAGTGGTTTTACCCGCCCCAGGTGTGGCTAAGAGAAGTAACGGGCCTTCTTTATGGAGCACGGCCTCCCGCTGGCTCCTATTTAAAACAATTCCGGTCTCTTTCCTTACCCATGCTAGAAAAGGATGCTCTGAAGCCGGGGATCGTTTTGCATAATCCACTGTCCGAAACACCTCTTACAAAATGATAAATATCTAACACCTTTCAATATTATAGTTAAAATGCCACGATTAAAACAGTGGCATAACGACTCGCCAGGCATACTTCTTTATATTTCCACACTTTGCAGTTTCTCGTAAACTTTAGGTAGCATAAGTTCTATCAGGGCATTGGCAAATTGTTCATCATCGAGTATTTTCATAAAGAATTTTTCATTCTGGCTCATCCTATCCACCACTTTACCCATAAATGACTTTTGAAAAGCATAGCGGAAATCCATGGGGGTTTTGGCCGCAAAATCGGTGGTAACTTTTCCCGTTTTCATAAGAAACCGGAAAAAGGCCCTCAGGGAGCAGATATTTTGTTCCACGGTTTTGTAGGTATATCCTGCCAGGGTTTTGATTTAGTTGTTGATATAGTCAATAGTCATCCCATTACAGGATGTAATGCTCTGCGCTGTTAGGTAATCCATGAACGCTGATGACTGTTTGCCATAGTGGTTTTTTGTTACTGAAAAACAAATTTCGACAAGAAATGAATCATTTCTATGTTAAGATTTTTGATAAAAATAGAATTAAGACTTTAGAGTGAGGAGTTAACTTTTGAATCAATTAATTAATCTTATTTACCAAACACAAAATGAAAACTGGGCTGGTCAGGCTAAGCATGCTTTTGAAGAGCTGTTTGGAGCCAATGGAGGACGTTATCCCGATAAGGCAAGAAAAGTTGTAACTCTTCGCGCCCCGGAATTTAAGGGGGGATCAGGTGTTCCGTTTGCAGCACTGATTCATCCTTCAAACCCCGATTCCGGTGCGTATGGTGGTATGAGTTTTGTTATTTTTCCCGTACCGGATGCCCCTAGTCTGATTGCCATGGTTATAGGAACCCAGGGGCTAAGCCCTGATGAGGAGATCCTTGGACGACCCGGTCATGGAAGAAAGGTGGCCGCCATTTGCAACTGGCTTAATAAAAAATATGGTAATGGAAAAATGGTTGCCTGGGCCAAGCAGGACCCGGTAAGGATAGATTTGGATATCCCTGACAATATTAAGAGACTGTTTCCAGAGTACCAGTCCATTTTTGAACGTTATGGTAGGGTGTTATATGGTATCTTTGTACCAAACGGTGATACTAAAGCCACAACTAGCGCACTGAAAGCGTTTATGGATTTAATGTTTGAGGAACGTGGTATCTACCCATTGAAATCTTTTGCTAGTGAATGGGAAGAGATACGTTCGGAATATTTTTCTCATTTAATGCCTGACATTTCGCTTGAAAAAGTACAGGAGATACTTCAAGAACGGCGGTTTGTTGTATTACAAGGGCCGCCAGGAACAGGCAAAACAAGATTGGCCCTACAGATTTTAAATAATACTTATAAAGGAAAGGGGAAATCCATACAATTTCATCCCAATACGACATATGAGAACTTTATTGGAGGACTTGCCCCGGAGAAAACAACCGATGGGATGGGATTTAGATTTACTCCTCAAATGGGTCACTTAATGACTGCAGCGAAGGAAGCAATAGAAAATCCAAATGAGCCCTATTTACTCCATATAGATGAAATTAACAGGGCTGATCTGGCTAAGGTTCTCGGAGAAGCAATTTTCCTCCTAGAATATCAGTCGAATGAAAAAAGACAATTAGAATTACCATATAATTTTGGAAAACCCTTTGGTAATACATTTTGGTTGCCGGATAACTTACATATCATAGGTACTATGAACAGTGCGGATCGAAGTATTGCTATTGTGGATGTGGCGGTGCGGAGGCGTTTTGCCTTCGTAAAGCTGTGGCCGCAGATGGAAGTGGTACAGCATATAGCTGGGCCATTGATGCAAAAGGCGTTTATGGAATTGGTAAGCATTTTTGTTGAACACGCAGGTGAAGACGCGTTGGCCCTTGTTCCAGGACATTCGTATTTTTTACAAAAGGACGATAATAAAGCACCGCAACAACTAAGGGTAAATCTTGCCCCCCTGTTAGAAGAATATTTGAGCCAAGGATATGTTGCTGGTTTTTCTGACCATATCCGAGCTTACCTTCAGTGGATAGAGAGTCTGTAGGAGAGTAAGTTAGATGAATCGTCGTAGAATCTTTGTCAAAGCACCTCTATTACCGATTAAACCCGGAGAATCTCCTTGCTTAGAGGTTGTTGATTCTTCTACTATCCGTCTCCCGGCTGATTTTTTATTAAAAGGCCAAAAACCTAGAGATCCTCAACCGCAGGTGGCACGTTTAGGTAATCAATTCATCCAGCAAAATCGTGGCATTTTAGGGAATTTTGGAATTACTGCAAACATTCATTATGACGGGAGTTCCGTTGATCTGATCTTAAATACGGGCACAAGGATAGGAGCATTTCCGCTTTTATCTCCCACTTCAGGGAAGCCAGATTACGGGATTATTATTAAACCACGTTTTGATTGGTCGGGTATTGGCCCTATGTTATGTAAAATGGGTTGGAAAGTAACACCTTTTCCCCTACAACTACCTTTACTCCCACGTTCAGATAGAAAAATACCTCCGTGGGTGTTATCAACAACAATCCTCCTGCGCATCAAAGAAATGCTGGATAGGCTTGAAAGGAGATTGAACTTTACCGAATCAGACCTACCTGCGCCTCGTGGAAGTATTAAGTGGCCACAATATTTTACCAATCTGGCTCATGCACACTTTTTACAAGTTCCCTGTAGGTACCCCGACCTAAGGGATGATAATAATTTAAAAGCGGCGATCCATTTTACTTTACGAAAACAGCTAGCTAGTCTGGAAACTCAGAGAGCCGCAGGATATTTTGTTCTTCAACTGATTGATCTATGCCATTCTTTACTTAAACGAGTATCTAGTGTGACACCTAAAAGACCTAATTCATTGAATTTTAGTGCGTGGCAACGGGGAAACCTTCAAACAAGGGTTTTTAGGGATGGATTACAGGCAATGGAGTGGACTATAGATGATAGAGGGCTTGCAGGGCTTGGAGATTTACAAGGACTGCCCTGGATTCTGTCGATGGAAGAATTTTTTGAGGCTTGGATAGAAACTGTTGCAGGGGAGCTTACCAAAAGAATAGGAGGTATTCTACGGGTTGGTCGCAAAAGGGAAACAGTCGCACCGCTTGTATGGAATCCTTCTTATGTTGGTTCCCAAAAATATTTATTGCCAGATTTAGTCCTCGAACGGGCAGCCTCAGATGGGAATGGAATAGAAACCATTATTTTTGACGCGAAGTATAAAGGTCACTGGGAAGATTTAAATGTAAACCGGTGGGGTAATTTGGATGAAGAATTGAGAGAGCGTCACCGAGCAGATCTACTTCAGGTATTAGCTTATTCCACACTATCAGACGCCAACAGAATCATTAGTTGCTTAGTATACCCCTGCAGGAAACAAACATGGCAATCCTTGAGAAAAAGAGGAATGGTTTATCACCATGCTTCTCTTAATGCAGGAAAAAGAAACATAATATTGGTCCTAACAGCTATCCCGATGGAAGCCAAAATGGAAGAAGTTATTGAAACTTTAGCTGCAGCTGTCACATAGGGTAGATTCAGGATATAGCCAATTCTTCATCAAAGCAGTAAAAATCCCGGGGTTTCATCGTGCTTGGCTGAGATAAACCGCTTGGAGCGCATTGGATCCAGTGAGCGAACTAGGTGGCGTACCAGAGTGGATTTTCCGCATAAACCTGTCTTCTCCATACTTCCCTCCGTAGTGACCTTTCATTGCTAGGCCTTAGAAGATAATTTACGCCCTTTTTAAAGGAGAAAATTTAGGATGAAATTTATTTTTTGTATAGAGTCCGATTGGGAAGGAACCCATGTTGCAATGTATTAAAGGTATTTATCCTACTAAGGTAAAGTACATATTCAGAACTGCAAACACAGTTGCTGAATTTAAATATTGTCTTAAAAAGTTGAAACAGATAAACAAAGCTAATGATGACTTTTGTGTACTATTTTTATGTGGTCATGGTGAACCAGGTAAGATACATTTTGGTGAAGACTCATTAAGTTTGGAACAACTCGCAGAGGCTTCAATGCAAATTAAAGAAAACCTATTTTCCGGGCATCTAATTCATTTTGATTCATGCTCGGTCGTTAAAGGTACTGAGAACCGCATCAAAAAATTTATGAAGCTTACCGGTGCATCATATGTGACCGGATTTAGAGATGATGTCGATTTCATTGAATCACTTGCCTTTGAGATGATTTTTATTGATTTCTTAAGTAATCATAAGAATATTGAGGAGGCCATAAAAGATTTTTCAGCAGTACACTCTTCACTCTGTGAAAAGCTGAAATTTAGGATAATTAGCAGTCTTTAATAAAAAACGACGTTGGTTATAAAAGCCATTAGCAAATTGGCTTAGAATTGCACCCCAAGTTCGAAAATTTAACCATATAGACCCACATGCCGCTGACGCGGCACCAGCAGAAGGATGAAAAATTATATTTTCAGGATAGTTCCCAAACCAAAAAGAAGCCACCCCGTCTAATTGGGGTGACTATTTGGGGTGGCATACTATCATTTGTAAAGGTGTAAAGGGACTAACTGTCATTTGTTGTTACATATAAAAGTATTTTTTATATGTAACGTTTTATTTCTTACTCCACCGTCACGCTCTTCGCCAAATTCCTCGGTTTATCAACATCACAACCACGATACACGGCCATATAATACGCCAGCAGTTGCAGCGGAATTACCGTCAGAATCGGTGCCAGGACCTGGTGGGTCTTGGGGATATACAGCACCTGGTCGGCTACTTTTTCCACTTCGGTGTGGCCTGCCATGGCCAGGGCAATGACGGAAGCGTCTCTGGCTTTGACTTCTTTGATGTTGCTGACCATTTTTTCAAACAGGCTCTGCTGGGTGGCCAGGGCGATGACCGGGATGTTTTCCACGATCAGGGCCAGGGTGCCGTGTTTGAGTTCGCCGGCGGCGTAGGCTTCGGCGTGGATGTAGGAGATCTCCTTCAGTTTCAGAGAACCTTCCAGAGCTACGGCATAGTCCAGGCCGCGGCCGATGAAAAAGGTGTCTTCAGCTTTGTGGTACTGCTTGGCAAATTCTTTAATGGGCTCCACGTTGTCCAGGACTTCCTGGGCTTTGGCGTAGATGGACTTCAGTTCACCCAGGATTTCCTTGATGTTGCCGGCGGCCAGGGTGTTGCGTTCCTGGGCCAGGTAGAGGGCCAGGAGGTACATGGCAACCAGCTGGGTGGTGTAGGCCTTGGTGGATGCCACGGAAATTTCCGGGCCGGCCCAGGTGTAGATGATGTCGTCTGCCTCCCGGGCCACTGAGCTGGCGATCACGTTGGTAATGGCCACCACTCTGGCGCCGCGGCGGCGGGCTTCCCGGAGGGCTGCCAGGGTGTCGGCGGTTTCACCGGACTGACTGACGACCACCACCAAGGTATCTTTATCCACCAGGGGGTCGCGGTAGCGGAATTCGGAGGCAATATCCACCTCGACGGGAATCCGCACCAGCTGCTCGATGACGTATTTGCCCACCAAACCTGCGTGGTAAGCGGTGCCGCAGGCGGTAACGATGATTCTTTTGATCCCCTTGATTTGTTCAGGGGTCATTTTGATTTCGTCCAGGACGACTTTATCACAGGCATGGGAAATGCGTCCCTTCAGGGTATCCCGGAGCGCCCGGGGCTGTTCGAAGATTTCTTTGAGCATAAAGTGGTCGTAGCCGCCCTTTTCTGCTTCTTCGGCGTCCCAGGTGACTTCGAAGATTTCCTTTTCCACCACTTTGCCGGTGACATCCCGGATGATGACCTGGTCGGCTTTCAGTTCCACCACATCGCCGTCATTCAGCAGGTAGCACCGGCGGGTGTGTTTGAGCAGGGCCGGGATGTCTGAGGCCAGCAGGTTCTCTCCCTGGCCCAGGCCGACTACCAGGGGCATATCCTGGCGTACGGCGATGATGCGGCCGGGTTGGTCCACCGAGATGGTCATGATGGCGTAGGAACCTTCCAGGTGGGAGACGGTCTTTTGGACCGCTTCAATTAAATCCCCTTTGTAGAAATGCTCGATCAGGTGGGGGATGACTTCGGTATCGGTCTCGGATTTAAAGACATGGCCCATGGAAGAGAGCCATTCCCGCAGCTGCAGGTAGTTTTCGATAATGCCGTTGTGCACCACGGCGATTTTGCCGTCGTTGGAGGTATGGGGATGCGCGTTGACGTCGTTGGGACGCCCGTGGGTGGCCCAGCGGGTATGGCCGATGCCGATGGTGGCGCCTACTTCTCTGCCGCTCAAGGCCTTTTCCAGTTCGGCCAGGCGTCCCATTTTTTTCTCAATTTTCAAGCCGTCCTTATCCAGGACTGCCACGCCGGATGAATCGTACCCTCTATATTCAAGTTTCTTTAAGCCTTCAAGAATAATAGGTGTTGCGGGCCTGCTGCCCACATAGCCGACGACTCCACACATAGATGTCGACCTCCTTAAAAATTTATGCCGCGGCCATACCGGCCACGGCTTCTTTTTTACTGTGTAATTTTCCCCGGTAAAGGCAATAGCATACCGGGGCGTGAAACATCTTCAAAATGCCGCCTGTTGGTCACCTGTAGTCTTTGGTCCGGGAGTTGCCTCCTGGTTTTGTTCTACGCTGCGGCCGTGACCGGGCCGGAGGGCATCCGCCGAATGATCGATACTCCCTCTCCTCGTCAACCCTGAAGGACCAGGGTTCTGGCGCTTGTTTTTTATTTAGTTGTCTTAAAGTGCCCGGTGGTATCACCCCCCTTTGTCAGTCGTCGGTCGTCAGACGTCGGACGTCGGGTGTGTATGAGGGTTACTAAGTTATATTATGCGGGCAGCAGTTAAATGCTGCCCACAATTTTAGCCATTTTGTCGACGATGGACTGCAGTTCGTCCATGTCCTTGCCTTCCACCATCACCCGCACCAGGGGTTCGGTGCCGGAGGGGCGCACCAGGATGCGTCCCTGACCGGCCAGGTCCCGCTCAAAACGGCGGATGGCTTCGGTCATGATGGGGCTGTTCATGACGGCGGTTTTATCCTGCACCCTGACGTTCTTAAGAATCTGGGGGTATTTCTCCATCTGTCCCGCCAGCTGGGCCAGGGATTTGCCGGTTTCTTTCATCACGGCTAACAGCTGCAATGCTGTTATTATACCATCTCCGGTGGTGTTGTGCTCAAGAAAAATAATGTGGCCGGACTGTTCGCCGCCAAAACGGGCACCGGTTTCCAGCAGTTTTTCCAGCACATAGCGGTCGCCCACTTTGGTTTCCACCACGTTGATATCGCTTTTTTCCAGGGCCTTGTGCAGACCCAGGTTGCTCATGACGGTGACCACGGCGGTGTTTTTGCGCAGCTTGCCCTTGGATTTCAAATGCTTGGCGCAGAGCACCATGATCTGGTCGCCGTCCACCAGGCTGCCTGTGTGGTCCACGGCAAGCACCCGGTCGGCGTCCCCGTCGTGGGCCAGGCCCAGGTCGGCGCCCTGTTTGACAACCTCTTCCATTAGCGCCTGCGGGTGGGTGGAGCCGCAGTTGGCGTTGATGTTGACCCCGTCGGGCAGGTGGAAGATGGGAATGACTTCCGCACCCAGTTCGGACAGCACCCTGGGGGCTACCCGGTAGGCCGCCCCGTTGGCGCAGTCCACCACGATTTTTAGGCCCTTCAGGTCGGTGGAGATGGTGCCTTTGGCATACTCCACGTACTGGTCCAGGGCGTCTTCCACCCTGTACAGGCGGCCCAGGTCGCCGCCGGTGGGTTTGGGCAGTTCCGCTGCCGGCTCCAGGGCCAGCTTTTCAATTTGGGCTTCCAGTTCGTCCGGCAGCTTGTAGCCGCTGGGGCCGAAGAACTTGATACCGTTATCCTCAACGGGGTTATGGGAGGCGGAAATAACCACCCCTGCCCCCGCTCCTAGTTTTCTGGTTAAATAGGCAATGGCCGGAGTGGGTAACACTCCTACCTTGTAAACATCCACGCCAACTGAACAAATGCCGGCTGCCAGTGCCGCTTCCAGCATATCTCCGGAAATTCTGGTATCCCGACCAATGATCACTTTCCCGGGGTGACCCTGCCTGGTCAATACATGGGCCCCAGCCCGCCCCAACCGGCAGGCCAGTTCGGCAGTCAGGTCTGTATTGGCCACTCCGCGCACTCCGTCGGTGCCAAATAGTTTCGCCATTATACGTTCATTTCCCCCTTATCCTTCGAGGAAGCTCTTGATAAAAACCAAAGCTATTATATCGCTCAACAGTTTTGTATGTCAATTTTTTAACATATTATGAAAGGGACTTGTCCTTTGTTTTTGTCCAGGGCTGTGAAAATTACAGTCACCCGGCCTCAATTTCCTGAGGCCGGGCTTCTTAGCTTATGGCTGCTTATTCTGATCCGGAGAACCGGCGTTCTCCCGGGGTGTTTCCGGCGGTTCCTGGGGCACTGGCTGCTGCTTGGGCTTCACTTGAACCGCCAGTTCCACTTTACCCGGTACAATATCCACCACCCCTTGGGGCAGCAGCAGCCGCGCTTCCTTCAACACGTTATCGGAGATGCCGTCGATGCGGATGGTTTCGGTGCTGATGCTTTCCAGGTTGTTCAGGACCTCAACCGGCGCGTAAACCTGTACGGTGGCCGGCTGGGGGATGACCCGCAGCACTTGGTAGGTATCCGCCGGGCTGCCTGTATAGCGAGGCACCACCGGCAGCGACCGGGAAGGCAGGGCGCGGGTGACGGGCACCAGCACTTTCACCCGGTCCGGGGAAGATGTAACCCCCGGCGGCAGGGGGATCATCAACTGCTGCTCCACATTCTGGTTGGTGCCTGTAATGTCAACGGTGAGTTCCACGCTTCTCAGGTCCTTGAGGACCCGGGCCGGACCCCGTACCAGGACAGCGGTGGGCTGCACCACGGGTTCCAGCGCGGTATGGCCGCTCAACGGTTCCCCTTTCACCACCACGGCAAGGGGCAGCTGTTTTTGGATCACCCTCTCCACCGTGAGGGTCACCCGGGTGGGGTTTACCTGCACCACCTGCAGTCCGCTGGGGGCGGTGACCTGGACGGGCCTGGTGGTTTCGCCTTCCGTGATGTTGGTTAAGTCCACAACGGCCTGAAAATCCGCCGGCCTGATGCCGGACAACTGGGCGTTTTTCCCCTGTACCCGCACCGCCACGCTCTTGGGCAGGCCGCTCAGGGTTAAGCCCTGGGACAGTTCTCCCCGGGTCTCTACGGTGACTCTGAACTCCTGCTCTTTTACCGGGTTCTGCACGTTATTGACATACACCCACAGTAAAATGGCCAGCAGCACCGAGAGCAGCATCATGGAGTTGTTGCTCCACTTCAGCCGGATCATTGCTCGTTCCTCCTAAATACCCCGCTCAAGGAACTGTGGTTTTTTTGCTCCAGGGCTTCGGTTAATTTTTGTTTCAGGGTAGATTCGTCCAGCATGCGGTCGATGGACCCGTCCATGGCCAGGGAAATGGCACCGGTTTCTTCGGATACGATGACCGCCACCGCATCGGAAACCTCGGAAATCCCGATACCGGCCCGGTGCCGGGTGCCTAACTCCTTGCTTAAGTAGGGGTTTTCCGACAGGGGCAGGAAACAGGCGGCGGCAGCCACCCGGTCTCCCCGGATGATGACGGCCCCGTCATGCAGGGGGGTGTTGGGTATAAAGACATTCACCAGAAATTCGGCGGTGACAATGCCGTCGATTTTAACGCCGGAGTCGATGTATTCTTCCAGGCCGGTGACTCTTTCGATGATGAGGAGGGCTCCCATTTTGTTTTTGGTCAGCACCTGGACCGCCCGCACCACCTCATTAATCATACGGCTCCTGTCTGCTTCTTTGAGGGTGTTAATGGTCCTGGCAAAAAATTTTCCCCGCCCCAGGGTTTCCAGTGCCCGCCGCAGTTCGGGCTGGAACACGATGGGCAGAGCCACCACCAGGGCGGTCATAACCTGCTGCAGCAGCCAGTTGATGGTGTGCAGGTGCAGCCAGCTGCTGGCGGTGGTGGCCACCAGGAGCACCACCAACCCTTTGATCAGCTGCACCGCTCTGGTCCCCTGAATAATCCGCATGAAGCGGTAAAAGACAAAGGTGACCAGCAGGATGTCAAAGATGCTGGTGATATTTAAAATGTCAAGGTTCAGCGCCTTGAGTTGTTCCAGCAACCGGCACTCCCCCCATTTTTAGATATTTGTAGTATTTCTCAAATAGACGCACCAATCCAACAATACGTTTCACATACTTTTTTCGATACGAATTGACATTTAACCTTCTAATTATTATAAGGAATATTTTCACTTTTGGTATAGAGAAAAAATAAGATTGGGTCCAAAGTCCCAATCCTTATTTTGCTGGCAGATAGGCTTTTCCTTCATTATTAAATTGCGTGCCAAAGGGTTTACAGAGGAACTGCAGCCGGATGATTTCTCCCACCCTGGCTTCCCCGGTGAGGACTTGCGGCCGGCCCCAGTCCAACCGGGTGGGTATTACCTGCAGGTCCCTGGCCCCGTCTCTGTCCATGTTCACCAGGGCTATGGCGCCGGAACTGGCTTTCATACTGCTGGAGGTAAAAATAAAGTTGCCCATACTGTAGAAGATGGGTTTTTTGTTGTACACCGCCACCCCCTGCAGGCAGTGGGAATGGTGGCCCAGGATGACATCCGCCCCGCTGTCCACCATGGCTTTGGCCAGCCGGGTCTGATCGCCGGCCGGGTAGTCGGCCAGTTCTTTGCCCCAGTGGACGGAGACAACCAGCACATCTACCTGAGAGTTCGCCTGTTTGATGGTCTCCAGCACCTTTTGGGTGTCCCAGCCGTTGGCCACGCCGGGATAGTTTGGGCCTGCCACCCACCCCGGGTACGGGATCACCCGGCTGAAGGAGAGCACGCCGATTTTAAGACCGTTGCATTCCTTGACGGCCGGCGCAAGGGCTTCGTCTGCATTGCAGCCGGCACCGGTGCGGGCGATGCCGTACTGGTCCAGGTTGTCCAGGGTTTCGCTTAAGGCGCTTGCACCGTAGTCCAGAATGTGGTTATTGGCCAGGGTGAGGATGTCGATGCCGGCATTGACTGCGCCCTGCAGGGTTTCCGGTCTGGCCCGGAAGGTAAAGCTCTTGCCTTGGACGGGTGTACCGGTCACACCGGCGGGGGATTCCAAATTGCCCACAGCCACATCCGCAGCGCTTAGTATGTCCTTAACACCGGTCCAGGGGTAATCCACGCCCTGTCTTTTGATTTCTGTGCCCACCCAGGAGTCCAGCAGGATGTCTCCCACCAGCGCCAGGGTTACCTGCCCGGGTGGTTCCGGCACAGCGGGCTGCTGCGGGGCCGGCGGTGTATCCGGGGCGCTGCTTTCCGGGGGCGGCGGCGGGATGGCGGAAGCCTCCACCGTTTCTGCCGTCTGAGATGAGAGGGTGATGGCCAGGGCTGTGTAAAGTAAAACGCCGATCAGTATTTTAAGAAATCCTTTGCAGGTTTCGTTCTTCACTTTACGAGTCCTCCTTAAGTTTGAACGCAATCACTCCCTTCATATATATGAATGCCCGGAAAGGGTTAGACTAATAATTTTCAGACAAATTTGGGCAAAAAAGAAGAAGACCCGTAAAAAATCTTCCGGATCTTCTTTGCCTTGACATTATAGCTTATGTTCTTTCAGCAAGCCGTAGGCCATACTGTCCGCCAGGGCCTGCCAGCTGGCCTCGATGATGTTGGTGGAGACGCCCACTGTGCCCCAGGTCTTTTTGCCGTTGCCGGTTTCAATTAAGACACGGACCTGGGCTTCGGTGCCGGCCTTTTCCTGCAGCACCCGGACTTTGTAGTCCAGCAGCCGCAGGGCGGCCACTTCGGGATAAAAGGTTTCCAGGGCCTTGCGCAGGGCGTTGTCCAGGGCATTCACCGGCCCGTTTCCTTCGGCGGCGGTGTGCACCACCTCTTCCCCCACTCTCAGCTTGATGACCGCTTCGGAGTGAATGGGCTGCCCCTCCCACATTTGCAGGATAAGCCGCATGCTCTCCAGTTGGAAGGGTTCCCGGTAACCGTTCAGGGCCTTGCGCAGCATCAGTTCCAGGGAGCCCTCTGCCGCTTCAAACTGGTAGCCGCAGTGCTCCAGGTTTTTCAACTGGTCCAGCACCTGCCGGCCCTCGGGGCTGCTCTTGTCTAAATGAAGCTCCTTGTATTTATACAGGAGGTTGGAGATGCCCGCCAGCTCGGACATCAGCACCCGCCGGGTGTTGCCCACCAGCGCCGGGTCCAGGTGCTCGTAGGTGCCCGGTTCCTTCATGAGGGCGCTGACGTGGATGCCTCCCTTGTGGGCAAAGGCGCTCTCTCCCACATAGGGCTGGTTGGCGGCGGGGTTTAAGTTGGCCAGTTCGTAAACATAGCGGGAAAGCTCCGTCAGGTAGACCAGGTTTTCCCGGGGGATGGTGGGGCAGCCCAGTTTAAAGGTGAGGTTGGGGATGATAGAGCAGAGATTGGCGTTGCCGCACCGCTCTCCCAGCCCGTTGACGGTGCCCTGCACCTGGGTTGCCCCGGCCTGGACGGCCATCAGGGAATTGGCCACCGCCATTTCCCCGTCGTTATGGGCGTGGATGCCCAGTTCCACATCGGGCAGTTCTTCCCTCACCCGGGTTACGGCCTGGAATACTTCCAGGGGCAGGCTGCCACCGTTGGTATCGCAGAGGATCACCGCGTCGGCACCGCCCTGCACCGCTGCCTTTACAACCTCCAGCGCGTACCCGGCATTGGCCTTATAGCCGTCGAAGAAATGCTCCCCGTCGAAGAAAACTGTTAGGCCGTGGCTCTTGAGATAGGCCACGGATTCCCGCACCATGCGCAAATTCTCTTCCAGGGTGGTGTTTAACGCCCGGGTGACATGGAAGTCCCAGGCTTTGCCGAAGATGGTGGCCACTTTGACCCCTGCTTCCAGCAGGCGGTTCAGGTTGGCGTCCCGGGCGGGTTCCACGCCGGGGCGGCAGGTGCTGCCAAAGGCGGTGACCACCGCGTGCTTCAAGGTGTATTGTTGAATGCGGTTAAAGAATTCCATGTCTTTGGGGTTGGAGCCGGGCCAGCCCCCTTCGATATAATGGAAGCCCATTTCATCCAGCCGCAGGGCAATTTTAATTTTATCCTCCGCCGAGAGGCTGACTCCCTCCCCCTGGGTGCCGTCCCGCAGGGTGGTATCGTAAATTTTGATTAGGTTTGCATAATCCCCAATTGCGTTCACCCCATTTTTGTCTCATACTGCTGTTCTTTGGGGTCCAGTTGCTAGCCTTTCGGGTATTCCTTACGGGTCCTGTTGTTGGCCAAAAGCCAATAACAGGACCCCAGAGAAATACAGTATAAGTCTAGCAACTAGACCCCGATGTATTACCCTAAAGCGCTAATGATCGCTTCCGTCATTTCCACCGTGCCCACACGGGTTTTGCCTGGCTGTAGGATGTCGCCGGTGCGGTAGCCCCGGGCCAGGACGCTGTCTACGGCCTGCTCGATGGCGGCTGCTTCGGCTTCCAAGTTGAAGGAGACGCGCAGCATCATGGCGACGGACAGGATGGTGGCGATGGGATTGGCCAGGTTTTGACCGGCGATGTCCGGCGCGGAACCGTGAATGGGTTCGTAAAGGGCCACTTCGCCGCCCAGGCTGGCCGAGGGCAGCATGCCGATGGAGCCGGTGAGCTGGGAAGCCAGGTCGGTTAAGATGTCTCCGAACATGTTCTCGGTCACCATGACATCAAACTGCTTGGGATTGCGCACCAGCTGCATGGCGCAGTTATCCACGTACATGTGGCTCAGTTCCACATCCGGGTACTCTTTGGCCACACTTTCCACCACCTCCCGCCACAGGCGGGAGCTTTCCAGCACGTTGGCCTTATCCACGGACATTAATTTTTTGTTTCTTTTGCGGGCCATCTCAAAGCCCAGCCGGGTCACCCGTTCCACCTCGGCGGTGGTGTACTCCAGGGTTTCCACCGCTTTCTGGCCTCCGCCGGGCAGGTCTTCCCTGCGTTTTTCGCCAAAGTAGAGCCCCCCGGTCAGTTCCCGAATGATCAGGATATCCAGTCCTGACACAAGCTCTTCCTTCAGGGTGGAGGCCTCCGCCAGGGCGGGGTTCACCACCGCCGGGCGCAGGTTGGCATAGAGGCCCAGCTTTTTGCGCAGGGGCAGCAGGGCTCCCCGCTCGGGGCGCAGTTCGGGCTCCAGGTTATCCCACTTGGGTCCGCCCACCGCCCCCAGCAAAATGGCGTCGCTGCTGCGGCAGACCGCCAGGGTTTCCTCCGGCAGCGGGTGGCCGGTGGCGTCGTAAGCGGCTCCCCCGATGAGGGCTGTCTGAAATTGAAACTCCCGGTTGAATTTTTCCCCCACGGCCTGCAGAACCCTGACCGCCTGGGGGACAATTTCCGGCCCGATGCCGTCACCGGGCAATAACGCAATTTTATACACCTTGATTCACCCGTCCTTTTACATAGCTGATGAGTCCGCCGGCATCAATGATTTGCCGCATGAAATCCGGGATGGGCACCGCCTGGTACTCCTTGCCGGTGGTCAGATTGGTGATGGCGCCTGTGGCGGCGTCAACGGTGATAGTATCCCCTTCCTTCAGCTCATCGATAACCTCGGGGCACTCAAAAATGGGCAAACCGATATTAAAGGCGTTGCGGTAAAAAATACGGGCGAAGGATTTAGCCACTACGCAGGAGACCCCGGCAGCCTTAATGGCAATGGGGGCGTGCTCCCGGGAACTGCCGCAGCCGAAGTTCTTGGCGGCTACGATGATGTCGCCGGGCTGTACCTTGGAGGCAAACTGGGGATCGGCATCCTCCATGCAGTGCCGGGCCAGTTCCGCCGGGTCGGAGCTGTTCAGATAGCGGGCGGCGATGATTAAATCGGTATCCACGTCGTTGCCAAATTTCCAAACCTTACCCTGCAGTTTCATTTACAGCACCTCCTCGGGATGGGAAATACGGCCGGTCACGGCGCTGGCCGCTGTGACCGCCGGGTTGGCCAGGTACACTTCACTCTCGGCATGGCCCATACGGCCCACAAAGTTGCGGTTGGTGGTGGCGATGCAGCGCTCCCCTTTGGCCAGGATGCCCATGTGGCCGCCCAGGCAGGGACCACAGGTGGGGGTGCTGACAACCGCACCGGCATCCAGGAAGATTTCAAACAAACCTTCCCGCATGGCCTGGCGGTAAATTTCCTGGGTGCCGGGGATGATAATCAGCCTGACTCGCTTGTTGACTTTCTTGCCTTTGAGAATCTCGGCGGCCAGGCGCAAATCTTCCATACGCCCGTTGGTGCAGGAACCAATGACGGCCTGGTCGATGTCCACCCTGCCGGCTTCACTGACCGGACGGGCATTCTCGGGCAGGTGGGGGAAGGCCACCTGGGGTTCGATCTTGGCAGTGTCAAATTCGTAAACTTCTACATAACTGGCGTCCGGGTCGCTGGTATAGAAGGTGTAGGGTCGTTTGGTCCTACCTTCTACATACTGCCGGGTAATTTCATCGGGCTGGATGATGCCGTTTTTACCCCCGGCTTCGATGGCCATGTTGCACATGGTAAAGCGGCCGTCCATGGAAAGCTGGCTGATGGCTTCGCCGCAGAATTCCATGGCCCGATAGAGGGCGCCGTCCACGCCGATTTTGCCGATGGTGTAAAGGATGAGGTCTTTGCCGCCTACCCATTTGTTAAGCTGGCCGTTAAAGATAAACTTCATGGATTCCGGTACTTTAAACCAGGTTTCTCCCAGGGCCATGGCCGCCGCCAGGTCGGTGCTGCCCACGCCGGTGGCGAAGGCCCCCAGGGCGCCGTAGGTGCAGGTGTGGGAGTCTGCCCCGATGATGACGTCACCGGGTCCCACCAGTCCCTGCTCGGGCAGCAGGCAGTGCTCAATGCCCATGCGGCCCACTTCAAAATAGTTGGTCAGTTCCTGGGTATGGGAGAAGTCCCGCACCAGCTTCGCCTGTTCGGCAGATTTGATGTCCTTGTTGGGGGTGAAATGGTCGGGCACCAGGGCTACTCTGTCTTTGTCCCAAACCCTCTCCAGGCCGATCTTTTCAAATTCTTTGATGGCCACAGGGGCTGTGATATCGTTTGCCAAAACCAGGTCTACCTTGGCGTTGATCAGTTCCCCCGGTTTTACGCTGTCTTTCCCTGCTGCCGCAGCCAGTATCTTTTCTGTGATTGTCATTGGCACGGTTCTTCACCTCGACTTTGCTTATATTTTTTTACCCGATATCATACATCAGTTTATTGACTGCATTTACATAGGCCTTGGCGGAGGCTTCCAGGATGTCGGTGCTGACGCCCCGCCCGATGTAGACCTTTTCGCTTCCTTCGCACTTGAGCTTGACGGTTACGTCACCCAGGGCATCTTTGCCGCCGGTGATGGCGTTGATGGCGTAGTTGACCAGGGTGCAGGAGATGCCTGTGATTTTATCCACGGTGTTGTAGATGGCGTCCACCGGGCCGTCGCCGCAGGCAGCGTCTTCCTTGCGTTCCTCGCCCGCCCGCAGCCCCACGGTGGCCGTGGGCACCACGGTGGTGCCGCTGGAGATGTGGAAGTATTCCAGGGTATAGGTGTCCGGAATTTGCCGGATTTCGTCCTCCACCATGGCCTGCAGGTCTTGATCGGTAATTTCCTTCTTTTTGTCCGCCAGGGACTTGAATCTGGTAAAGGCCAGGTTCAGTTCTTCATCGGTCAAGTTGTAGCCCAGTTCGGCCAGGCGGTCCCGGAAGGCATGGCGGCCGGAGTGTTTGCCCAGCACCAGGTTGCTGGCGGCAATGCCCAGCATTTCCGGGTTCATAATCTCGTAGGTGGTGCGCTCCTTCAGCACACCGTCCTGGTGGATGCCGGACTCGTGGGCAAAGGCGTTCTTGCCAACCACCGCTTTATTGGGCTGCACCGGCATGCCGGTTAACGAGCTGACCAACCGGCTGGTGCGGTAAATCTCCCGGGTGTTGAACCCGGTGGTGAGGCCGTAACGGTCCTTACGGGTGTAGAGGCCCATGACCACCTCTTCCAGGGCGGCGTTGCCGGCCCTTTCGCCGATGCCGTTGACGGTGCCTTCCACCTGGCGGGCGCCGGCGCCCACTGCGGCCAGGGAGTTGGCCACCGCCAGGCCCAGGTCGTCGTGGCAGTGCACGCTGACAACAGCCTTTTCGATGCCGGGCGTCCTTTCCATGACCTGCTTGATAAACAGGGCATACTCCTCCGGCATGGCATAGCCCACGGTGTCCGGTATGTTGATGACCGTGGCCCCGGCTTTAATCACTTCGCCGAAGACCCGGGCCAAATAGTCTACATCCGAGCGGGAGGCATCCTCGGCGGAAAATTCCACATCCGAGGTGTACTTTTTGGCGTGTTTCACCGCCGCCACCGCTGCCTCAACCACCTGGTCCCGGTCCTTGCGCAGCTTGTATTTCAGGTGAATGTCGGAGGTGGCGATAAAGGTATGAATACGGGCCTGCTCCGCATCCCGGAGGGCTTCCCAGGCCACGTCGATATCCTTTAAATTGGCCCGGGCCAAACCTGCTATCGTAACGCCCCGCACTTCCCTGACCACTGCCTGAACAGCGGCAAAATCGCCGGGGGAGGTAATGGGAAAACCAGCTTCAATGATGTCCACGCCCAGGCGGGCCAACTGCCTGGCAATTTGAAGTTTCTCATTAATATTTAAACTGACACCCGGGGACTGCTCGCCGTCCCGCAGGGTGGTATCGAAGATGTAAACCCGGTTGCTCAAACCATTCCCTCCCGTCTCATCTATTCCTGATCCACGGCGTCGCAGATATCTTTACCTGCCAGCACCATGGGCAGTACATTCTCATCGGGGTCGATAGCGCAGTCCACCAGAACCGGACCCGGGTCGCTGAAGGCCTCTGCCAGGGCAGCCTGCAGCTCCTGGTCGGTACGGACGGTGAAGCCCTTAAAACCATAGACCCGGGCCAGGGCCGCAAAGTCCGGCACGAAGGTGAAGTCCACCGCCATGTAGCGTTTTTCGCAGTAAAACTCCTGCAGCTGCCGTACCATGCCCAGCCGCCTGTTGTTCAACACAAAGATCTTCAACGGCAGGCATTGCTCGGCGGCGGTGCCTAACTCATTAAGGGTCATTTGGATGCTGCCGTCACCGGTCACCAGCACCACCGTTTCATCAGGCTTCCCGAACTGGGCGCCGATGGCGCCGGGCAGCCCGAATCCCATGCAGCCCAGACCGCCGGAGGTGACAAATTTCCGGGGCTGTTTAAAGGGAAAGTGCTGGGCCACCCACATCTGGTGCTGGCCCACATCGGTGGCCACAACAACGTCGCCGCCGGTATGCCGGTAAATTTCTTCTATTATATACTGCGGCTTCAGATACTCGCCGCCTTCCCGGTAGCAGGGGGCAAATTCATTCTTCCAGTAGCCCACGGTGTTGGTCCAGGCGGTGTTTTGTTTTTTGTCCAACCGCACCAGCAGGGCCTCCAGAACCTTCTTGGTATCGCCCACAATGGGCAGGTGGGAAATCACATTTTTACTGATTTCCGCCGGATCAATGTCCACATGGATGACCCGCGCTCTGGGGGCAAACCCAGCAATCCTGCCGGTAACCCGGTCGTCAAAACGGGCGCCCAGGGTAATCAACAGGTCACACTCGGTGACCGCCAGGTTGGCGGCTTTGTTGCCGTGCAGCCCCAGCATGCCCAGGAACAGCGGGTGGTCGCCGGGAAAGGCGCCCAGCCCCATCAGGGTGGAGACCACCGGCGCATCGATGGTTTCCGCCAGCCAGACCAGCTCTTCCGAGGCATCGGCGTTCACCACGCCGCCGCCTATGTAAATGACGGGCCGCTGGGCCTGCATAATGAGTTTGGCTGCCTGGTTGATTTGGGCCGTATGGCCCTTGACGGTGGGTTTGTATCCCATCAGTTCCACATCGTCGGGATATTTGAACTGGATGGGGGTGTTTGCCACGTCCCTGGGCAGGTCGATCAACACCGGTCCCGGCCTGCCTGTGCGGGCGATATGAAAGGCCCGTTTGATAATCATGGGCATCATTTTGGGGTCTTTTACCAGGTAATTGTGTTTGGTAATGGGCATGGTGATGCCGGTGATATCCACTTCTTGAAAGGCGTCGGTTCCTACCTGGACGGTGGGAACCTGCCCGGTGATGGCCACCAGCGGAATGGAATCCATATAGGCGTTGGCCAGGCCGGTTACCAGGTTGGTGGCGCCGGGACCGGAGGTGGCCATACAGACCCCCACCCTGCCGGTGGTCCGGGCATAACCGCTGGCCGCATGGGCCGCCCCCTGCTCGTGCCGGGTCAGTATATGCTTAATCTTGCTGTTGTTCAGGGCATCGTACACAGGGAGGATGGCCCCACCGGGATAACCAAAGATTAACTCCACACCCTCCATTTCCAGGCAGCGAACCAACGCTTCGGCACAGGTCATTTCCAAAGCATATCCCTCCCGTTTTGGTCGTTAGTCGTCGGTCGTCGGTCGTCAGTAAAACCATTGGTCATACCGGAAGACCGACAGCCGCCAGCTAACACCTTTATATTTTTATTCCTGACGTCAGACATCCGACGACCGACGTCTACTTCTTGAGCCAGGGCATCATTTTGCGGAGTTCGGCGCCCACCTGTTCAATGGGATGCTCCTGCTCCATTTTGCGGATGGCATTGAACTGGGGGCCTTTTACCTGGTTTTCCAGCATCCAGTTGCGAGCGAAGGTGCCGTCCTGGATCTCTGCCAGCACCTGCCTCATTTCCTCACGGGTTTCTTCGGTAATGATGCGGGGACCTACCATATAGTCGCCGTATTCGGCGGTGTTGCTGACCGAGTACCGCATGCGGGAAAGGCCGCCTTCATAGATGAGATCCACGATTAATTTCAGTTCGTGCAGGCATTCGAAGTACGCCATTTCAGGGGCGTAACCGGCTTCCACCAGGGTATCGAAGCCGGCCTTGATCAGTTCGCTGACGCCGCCGCAGAGGACTGCCTGCTCGCCAAAGAGGTCGGTCTCGGTTTCTTCCCTAAAGGAGGTCTCAAAGACACCGGCTTTGGTGCAGCCGATCCCCTTGGCATAGGCCAGGGCAATGTCTTTGGCTTTGCCGGTGTAATCCTGGTAAACGGCCACCAGCCCGGGAACGCCTTTACCCTCGGCATACATACGTCTTACCAGGTGCCCGGGGCTTTTGGGAGCCACCAAAAAGACATCCACATGCTTGGGGGGCACGATTTGGCCAAAGTGAATGTTAAAACCATGGGAGAACATCAGGGCTTTGCCTTCGCTCAGGTAGGGTTCCACTTCTTCGGCATAAACCCGTCCCTGGATTTCATCGGGGAGCAGGATCTGGATCACATCGGCCTTGGCGCAGGCTTCAGGCACGATGGCCACTTCCAGGCCGTCGGCTTCGGCCTTGGCCCAGCGGGGGCTGTCTTTGCGCAGGCCCACCACCACATCCAAACCGCTATCTCTAAGGCTTTGCGCCTGGGCGTGGCCCTGGCTGCCGTAACCCAGCACGGCAATCTTTTTGCCTTTTAAAAATTCCAAGTTAGCATCTGCATCGTAATAAACCTTTACCATTTTAGTCCTCCTCTTTTGTTCTGTTGATGTTGGTATATTTAGCGCCCCGCAGCATGGCTACTTTACCGGTGCGCACCAATTCCTTGATCCCGAAGGGACGCAGCGCCTCTTCAAAGGCATTGATTTTTTCCTGGTTGCCGGTGCACTCAAGGGTGAGGTTTTTGTGGCCGTAGTCCACGATACTGGCCCGGAAGATCTGGGCAATCTGCATGATTTCTCCCCTGCTGCCGGCATCGGCGCTAACCTTGATTAGAACCAGTTCCCTGTCCACGTGGGCGGATGAAGTAATGTCATTGATTTTGATGACATCCACCAGCTTGTGCAGCTGCTTGCTCACCTGCTCCAGGACCCGCTCATCCCCCTCCACCACGATGGTTATGCGGGAGATGGCCGGGTTGTCGGTGCGGCCCACGGCCAGGCTGTCGATGTTGTATCCCCGCCGGCTGAATAGGCCGGCCACCCGGGTCAGCACGCCCGGGCTGTTTTCCACTAATACTGCCAGTGTATGGTACATCGCGGCACTCCTTTCTACCCTAACATTTCATTCAGCGCCTTACCCGGCGGAACAAAGGGCAAAACATTTTCTTCTCTTTCAATGACAAAGTCCATTAACACCGGTTTTCGGGACTGGATGGCCGCATCCAGCACCTCCGCCACCTGGTCCTTGCGGGTCACCTGGTATCCTTCGGCGCCATAGGCCTCGGCCAGCTTGACAAAGTCCGGGTTCTTCATCTCAGTGTATGAATAGCGGCGGTTGTAGAACATCTCCTGCCACTGGCGAACCATGCCCAGGTAACCGTTGTTCATAATGGCAACGTTCACAGGCAGATCATAATCCACGGCGGTGGCCAGTTCCTGGATGTTCATCTGAATGCTGCCGTCGCCAGCGATGTTAAAGACCGTTTCCTCCGGGCAGGCCACCTGCACGCCGATGGCGGCGGGGAAACCATAACCCATGGTGCCCAACCCGCCGGAGGAGATAAAGGAACGGGGCCGGGTGTAGGTATAGTAGTGGGCCGCCCACATCTGGTGCTGCCCCACCTCGGTGGTGATGCGGGCCTGGCCGCCGGTTTGCCGGTAAATCTCCCGGATGACGTGCTGGGGCTTGAGATTGCCGCCGTTTTCATCATATGCAAGAGGGTATTCCTTTTTCCAGGCGGCAATTTTGTCCTGCCAGGCGGCCGGCAGTCTTGCTTCAAGGCGTTCCAACAGTTGGTTGAGCACCGCCTTGACATCCCCGGCGATGGGAATATCTACCCGAACATTTTTCCCCAGCTCCGCCGGGTCTATGTCGATATGAATGATCTTGGCATCGGGGGCAAAGGATTCCACCTTGCCGGTGACCCTGTCATCGAAGCGAACCCCGACGGCGATCAGCAGGTCGCACTCGCAAATGGCATAGTTGGCGTACTTGGTACCGTGCATGCCCAGCATGCCCAGGGCCAGCGGGTGGTCACCGGGGAATCCCCCCAGTCCCATCAGGGTGGAGGCCACCGGGGCCAACAGTGTCTCGGACAGTTTCTTCAGCTCCTCATGGGCCCCGGCGCTGATAACGCCGCCTCCGGCATAGATAACCGGGCGCTGGCTTGCGGCGATGGCCTTCATGGCCTGGTTGACCAATTCCTCCCGGCCTTTGCGGGGCGGGTTGTAACCGGGCAGGGCCGGGTAGCTGTTGCGGTGGTAATCCGTTTCCCCGGAGGAAACATCCTTGGGAACATCAATCAGGACCGGGCCGGGGCGACCGGTGCCAGCAATATAGAAGGCCTCTTTGACAATCCGTCCCAGATCTCGAATATCTTTTACGATATAGTTGTGCTTGGTGACGGGAAGGGTGATGCCGGTGATATCCACCTCTTGAAAGGAATCCCGGCCCAGCATGGACGTCGGGACCTGACCGGTGATGGCTACCAGGGGCACTGAATCCATGTAGGCGTTGGCAATCCCCGTCACCAGGTTGGTGGCCCCGGGGCCGGAGGTGGCCAGACAAACCCCCACCCTGCCGGAGGCCCTGGCGTAGCCGTCTGCCGCGTGGGCTGCTCCCTGCTCGTGGCGGGTCAGGATATGGTGAATATCTGCATCATACAGGGCATCGTACACAGGGAGGATGGCGCCACCGGGATACCCAAAAATGGTCTCAACGCCCATTTCTTTTAGACTGTCTATTAAAATCTCCGCTCCGGACATTTTCATCTGTAAAAACCTCCAGTCATGCTAATACTGCATTTCTTTGGGGTCGGCTTTTGGCTTTTGGCTGCAAGTTTTTGGTTTTTACTAAAAGGCCAATGGTCGATGGCTAATGGCCATTGTCTGGACCCCGAAGCCCGACCCGTAAGCACTGACGTCCGACGACTACTTCAGCACCGCTCCTTTGCCGGCGGAAGATACCTGTTTGGCGTAGCGGGCCAGGTAGCCGGTGGTTACTTTGGGTTGGGAGGGCTGCCAGGTGGCCAGGCGCCGGTCGATTTCTGCCTGATCCAGCTTGATTTCCAGCCGGTAGTTGGGGATGTCGATCTCCACAATGTCCCCGTCCTGAAGGACGGCGATAAGACCCCCTTCCGCTGCTTCCGGTGAAATGTGTCCGATGGAAGCTCCCCTGGATGCGCCGGAGAAACGCCCGTCGGTTAACAGCGCCACTTCTTTGTCCAGTCCCATCCCCGCCAGCACCGAGGTGGGTGCCAGCATTTCCCGCATACCCGGACCGCCTTTGGGACCCTCGTAGCGGATCACCACCACGTCGCCGGGTTTAATTTGGCCTGCCATGATGGCTGCAATGGCTGCCTCTTCCCCGTCGAACACCCTGGCCGGGCCGGTGTGTTTTAACATTTCAGGGGCCACCGCCGCTCTCTTTACCACCGCTCCGTCCGGCGCCAGGTTGCCCCGCAGGATGGCCAGGCCGCCGGTGGCGCTGTAGGGTTCTTTTACACTGCGGATGACATTTCTATCTTTAATTTTTGCCTGTTCCAATAATTGGCCGACCGTCAAACCGCTGACGGTTTTAATGTTCGGATTAATCAGACCATTGACGGACAGTTCTTTCATCACCGCCTGGATGCCGCCGGCTGCGTACAGGTCTTGAATATGCTGCTGCCCGGCCGGACTGAGCTTGCACAGGTGCGGTGTTTTCTCACTGATTTCGTTGATTAAATCGAGGTTTAACTCGATGCCCGCTTCATGGGCGATGGCGGGCAGGTGCAGTACCGTATTGGTGGAACAGCCCAGGGCCATATCCACCGCCAACCCGTTGCGGAAATTCTCCGCCGTTAAAATATCCCGGGGCTTTACATCTTCTTTGACCAGGGCCACCGCCCGCATGCCGGCCGCTTTGGCCAGCCTGCGCCTGGCGGCGGAGACCGCCGGCACGGTGCCGTTGCCCGGCAGGGCCATGCCCAGGGCCTCGGTCAGGCAGTTCATGCTGTTGGCGGTAAACATGCCGGCACAGGAACCGCAGCCGGGGCAGGCGTTATCTTCCAGTTCAGCCAGCTCTTCACCGGTCATACGGCCGGCCTGGACTGCTCCCACCGCCTCAAACATTTGACTTACCGAAACATTCTGGTCTTGAAATTTTCCTGCCATCATGGGGCCGCCGCTGACAACAATGGCGGGAATGTTCAGCCGGGCCGCAGCCATCAGCATACCGGGAACCACCTTATCACAGTTGGGAATCAGCACCAGCCCGTCAAAGGGATGAGCCTGGGCCATAATCTCAATGGAATCGGCGATGATTTCCCGGCTGGCCAGGGAATACCGCATACCGGGGTGCCCCATGGCGATGCCGTCGCAAACTGCAATGGCGGGAAACTCCACCGGCGTCCCGCCGGCGATGCGAACGCCTGCCTTGACGGCCTCGGCGATATCTTTCAAATGGATATGTCCTGGAACAATCTCGTTAAAGGAGTTCACGACCCCGATCATAGGCCGGGACAATTCTTCATCCACCAATCCTAAAGCTTTAAACAAACTGCGGTGCGGAGCCCTCTCCAACCCTTTTTTCATTGCATCGCTGCGCATAGCTTTACCTCCCGATTATGAGTATACAAAAAACCTCTCGTTCCCCGGCATCAATGCCAGGGACGAGAGGTTTATCCTTCCGCGGTACCACCCTGATTGCTCTTAGCAAGAGCCACTCATGCACAAAATACATACATACCCTGTGCCTTTTGATAACGGGTTCTGAAAACCCGGCCCCAATTACTCGTGCCAATCACTTTCACGAGGGCAGCTCCCGGGTGAGACCAATCTGCCAGTGGCGCCGGCTTCCACCCAACCCGGCTCTCTGTGGCCCTGTTCAGACTGTTGTCCCGATCATAGCTGTTTTCTGTACCTTACTAAATAAATTACTAGTAAGTATAGTAGTTTCGACAAGTAGTGTCAAGAAGTTCTGTGTTATGATCGGGTTAAATTTTCAGAGCGTACAACAAAAAACCTCTCACTCCTGGCGATTTGCCAGGGGCGAGAGGTCATCCTTCCGCGGTACCACCCTGATTGCTCTCCGGTTAAGAGCCACTTTTGCACAGCATACAGTAATGTATTGTGCGGATTTGCTAACGGGTTCCCAAACCCGGCCCAACCTACTTGCGTGATGCTTTCGGAAGGGCAGCTCCGGGGTGATGTAGGCAATCTGTCATGTGGCGCCGGCTTCCACCTGCTCCGGCTCTCTGTGGCCCTGTATCAGATGCCCGATCCCCTTCAACGCTGTTTTGCTATTGATTACTACTAAGTATAATTTTTTAGTCAATCACTGTCAAGAATTAGATAGATGAATTTTGTTATTCTTTAGTATTTTGAACATTAGGTACTTCCGCCACCTGCCGTCCTCCCTCCGCAGGTATCCTAAGAAAATAAAAAAACCTACACAAGTTAATGTTGTTTTTCGCATGAACGTTGCAATGTGCATTATTTTTTATCTATGCTTTTTTAACCACTTTATCTTGATAATGTTATTTTCAAGTCGTTGAAACTCTTTATCCGCAGTTAAAAGTGTCCCTCGTACCCGCATTGTTAATGCCGCAGCATATGAATCTCCAAGAGACATTGGATACTTTGCCTTTATATCTCCAGCTAAAATCACTAGTTCATGGGATACTTGAAATAGTTCAATGGGCCATGCTTTTAAATTTTCAAGTAAGTCTATTGCTATTTTTCTGTCGTATCTTCGTTGGATAATATAATATACTTCACCCACATTGATCCATGACATATACAACTTGATTTCACTGTTTCTTGCTAATTCAAGTATTTCTGCAACGGTCTCTGCGGATGGCTCGTCCAAAAAATATCCAAGTACAGCGTAAGTGTCCAAAACATAACTCTCCATATTTAAAAACCATCCTCCCTATGCGATTCCAGAGACTTTTCTTCTTCTCGGTATTCCTTAATTAGTTCGTCTGCCGAAAAAGTTATCTTGGGATGGGTCTTTTTAAGAATTCCCCTTGTATCTTTAATTGGGTCATCAAACAGCGGTATTATGGCTATATGACCATCTATTTCTGTTATTCTAATGTTTTGTTCAGGCTTTAATCCATACTTGTCTCTTAGGTGTTTAGGTATAACTACCTGGCCTTTGTGTGACATTTTATTTATACTCATAAATTTTCACCTCTTAGTTTTACTTTTATTAATATTATATCTATTTTTAAGTATTAGTTAAACCGATCATGCAGAAATTTTACAATTTATTACACATTCTTCTCGTACTATTCATTTAAAACAATTGGTGATTACTGTTTCAATTCTTCTAGTTAAAAAAGCACCTGCTTTTAAAAGCAGATGCTTTTACGAGGGCCGCTGGTTCTATGAGTCATCAAGTTTAGCCAATCAGCTTTTGCAGCGCAGCTAAATGCTTCTGGTAGGATTCCTGTCCATAGCATAGCAAACCATGATGACCTTTTGCATAGTATGAAATTCCATAGAAAAACATAGAACTCTACGAAACTTCTTTGAACTTATCCCAATAATCCTTAAAATAAGGATTTCTTAGAATTAAGTCCTTAGCCGTACTACAGCGGCATGGTTCTCGCTCCAGCCTACCGGTGAATCGCTCCACCAGTATCCGGAGGACCAACTTTTTACTCTTGTAAACGGAACCAATCTCGTCAGAACTTCTGACACAGATATTTCTGGCTCCATTTACGTCCGCATGGCTTTTATAACCACAGTACCGGCAGGTGAATTCCGCCTGCGAACTGCGATTAGCTTTATCTACATACCCGCAGGAGTTACAGGCCTGCGAGGTGTAGGCAGGGTTAACATAGGTTACTTTGATACCATATTCTTCTGCTGCCGCATCAAGTTTAGCGGTTATAACTGCCTTGCCAAACCGGGAGAGAAGTCGGTTTAACCTGCGGGATAGGTTGGGGTTTTGAAAGTTAAGTTTTTCTACTACAATTTCCTTTGGGGAATAGAGCTT
>JBFMCH010000053.1:0-14789 GCA_040754595.1 Bacillota bacterium | reverse complement strand
TTCCTTTAGCATAAAGTAAAATGGGTTAATTGGTGTATACACCCAAATAATTACAAAATTATACAATTATATCTTCCAATTATTACCTTTTAATTTATGCGAAAGTTTTATGCAACGCTAGTGATTTATTTTTTATCCTTTTTTAGAAGCAGCGGGTTTGACTCTTTTTACCACCAGCAGGTTAAAAGCCATCACCGCCACTACTACCAGCCCGGCAGAGGCAGCATACAAAAATTGCGGCCCAAAGTGGTCCATTAGGAACCCGCCCAGTAAGGATCCCGCAATGCCTGCCAGCCCGCCCCCGAAGGTTGCCAGCAGACCTTGCCCGCTGGCCCGCAGGCCCGGCGGCACAATCTTACCGATGAAAGAAACCCCTGCCATGTAAAACAGGCCAAAGGACAGTCCGTGCAACAGCTGGATGACGATAATCAGGTCCGGGTCGCCGGTGACGGCAAACAGGAACCAGCGCAGCGCATAGATTCCGGCCGCCAGGGCCAGCAGCACCACTTCGTTGTAACGAGCCAGCAGCAGGCCAAACAAGGCAAAGACGGGAATCTCGCTCAGGGGCCCTGTTGTCCAGGCCCAGCCTACCTCGGCCTCGGTGCCGCCAATGCTTCGTATTAAAATACCCATAAAGGCATCATTGGCTTTATTGGTGGTATTGACCAGCGCCATGAAAATCAGGACATACAGTACTTCCCGCCTCTTCAACAGTTCCTTGAATTGTGAGGAGGTGGCTGTCTTGCAGGAGGGCGATACGTCCTTGACCAGAAATATGAGGAATATGGAAAACAGCATTAGACCCTGGTACAACACCTTCATCCACTCAATGCCCACCACTGCCAGCAGTTCCCCGGCGGCCAAAGCGGTAACGGCAAAACCCAGGGACCCCCAGAGGCGGTAGCTGCCAAAATGTTTTCCTGTCTCCTTGGAATTGGCCAGGATCAGGCAGTCCAACTGGGGAAAGGAGGGCAGGAAGAAGGCATAGAAGCCGATCAGGGTCGGGACAAGCAGGCTGAAGGAACGCAAATGAAACAGCAGGAAACTGAATAACAGGCAAGCGGTAAACTGCAGCAAGAGGAGCTTCTTTACTGTCTGCAACCGGTCACTGAGATAGCCCCAGGGAGATTGAACCAGGATTGAGACACAGGGTCCCAGGGCCAATAAAATCCCGATTTGGCCGTTGGTCAAGCCTTGGGAGTCAAAATACAACGGCAAAAAGGGCACAATAATCCCCACCGTGGTGAAATAAAAAAAGATAAGGAGCTTCATTTTCCACTGCAAAATTTTCCATCTCCCGAACAAAGGGTGCTTTTGCCCTTTGGCATTCGCTGCCTATTCTGTGACGATCTTCACCCCACTGCTGGTACCAATGCGGTTGGCGCCGGCCTCCACCATTTGTAAGGCCTCAACTGCGGTTTTGATACCGCCGGAGGCTTTCACTCCCATGGTTTCCCCGATGGTCCGCCGCATCAGGGCCACATCTTCCGGGGTGGCCCCGCCTGTGCCGAAACCGGTGGATGTCTTCACAAAATGGGCCCCGGCCCTTTGGGCCAGGCGGCAGGCTATCACCTTTTCTTCCTCCGTCAGGCAGCAGGTCTCAATGATCACTTTTACTATATGTCCACCGGCTGCCTGGACAACCGAGGCGATGTCCCGCTCTACATATGCATGGTCCTTTGCTTTTAAAGCCCCTATGTTGATAACCATATCAAATTCAGTTGCCCCGTGCATGAGGGCCTGGGCAGTTTCAAAGGCCTTTGCCTCCGGGGTGGTGGCCCCCAAGGGAAAGCCGATGACGGCACAAACCGGAACCCCGCTGTTTTTAAGCAGTTCCACCGCCAACTTCACATAGCAGGGATTTACACAAACTGAGGCAAAGCGGTACTCCCTGGCTTCCTGGCAGAGTTTTTCAATTTCTTCCGGGGTGGCCGCTGTCTTAAGCAGGGTATGGTCGATGAATTGATTTAGTCTATTGTTCATTTGTTTCTCCCCTTAAATTGTGTAAGGATCTAAACCCAATCAGAACTATTTTACCTGGAAAAATCTGTTTTGTTCCCGGGGGACGATCATTTGCAAATGATGGTACAGGTTTATAAATTCCCCCGGCAGTTGTCCCCCGTACTCACCGTCCAGATTGATGCCAATGGCTTTGTCCGCCTGAACGTGAATTTTTTTCGCCTGGGCATATAAAACTGTCGGATCGTTGAGGTGCTGGCCCCGCAACGCGGCATTGGCCAGATGGATAAAGTTAATGACGTTCGTTTTCTTAATAATTATTAAGTCAAACATGCCGTCATTTACCGACGCCCTGGGGGCCAACCGGTTAAACCCCCCTACCGAACTTGTGTTGGCAATTAAAAACAGCATGGCTTCACCATCATAGCACTCTTCATCATACTGAATTCGCATCCATGACGGTCGCATGTGGGGCAGTTTTTCAATGCCCTTCAGGTAATAGGCTAGCTGACCAATAATTGTTTTTAATTTACTGGGGACTTCGTAGGTTAATTCGGTCAATGTCCCTCCGGCGGCAATATTGATAAAAAACCGGTGATTGTTTAATTTGCCAATGTCCATGGGAATCGTAAAGCCATCCGATAGTATTTTGCAAATCTCATCAACCGTTCGAGGAATGCCCATGGCTGCTGCCAGATCGTTGGTTGTGCCAAAGGGAAGGATGCCAAACCGGGGCCGGAAATCCCCTTCGGCCAGGCCGTTAACAACTTCATGAACAGTGCCGTCCCCACCTGCCGCCAGGACCAGGTCAAATTGCTGTTCCGCCGCTGCCTTTGCCGCCTGGGTTGCGGAACCGGGTCCTGTGGTGGCGTGGCAGACCGTTTCATACCCGCTTTCCTTCAGACAGCTAAGGATTTGGGGCAAATGGCGCTGCACCTGCTCTCTGCCTGCGGTGGGATTATAAATGATTTTTACTTGTTTTGCCATTGTATCACCTTACTATAGTATGGAGCTGATTATTAATAATAATACAAAAGCACTGATGTGGACAATCTTACCAAATATAAATTCGTGCCGTAAGGGAAATATCTAATTATTGAGGTGAAAGCCTATGAACAGAGGGATTCTCACAGCTGTTGCTTCTATTGGAATTGCTCAACTTCTTAAGGTGCCCATCAAAAAATTAGAAACCAGGCAATGGGACTGGTCTGCTGTCACACAGCCGGGAGGAATGCCAAGTTCCCACTCCGCAGGGGTGACCTCCCTGGCGACCTACGTGGCTTTGGAGCGTAGTGTGAAAACCATTGATTTTGCCATTTCCGCCATCTTCGGCCTGATTGTTATGTATGATGCCATGGGAATCCGCCGCCATGCGGGAGAAATTGCCATCGAAGTCAATGAACTGGACGTGCAGGTGGAAAAATTGGCCGGTAAAACCCCCGGGGTTTATCACGAAAAGCGCAAGGAAAAATTAAAAGAAGTACTGGGACACCAGCCCGCAGAAGTCTTCTGGGGATCTGTTCTGGGCGTTTGCCTGGGTGCTTTCAGTTACGTTATTAAGCAAAGGCGTGGGTAGTTTATTTATAAATTGGCTGCCCCTGAATAATCTGCCAGCAGAACCAACGGAAATTAAAGAAGAAAAGTTGGAAACCCCTTTTAAACCGGCCAAAGCCCATGGAGAGTTTTTTTCTATTGATTTTCTCTATTGTAATTTAAATTTGGACAGCGCTTCTGCAAGGGCATGGTTGATTAAACCATCACTGTCCGTGTTCTGATCCCTGAGGTATTTTGATAGATCTTTCTTCGAAACTTTACCGCTTTTTTCCTTTCCCCTTCTTTCATTAAAGGCAGCCAGTTTTTCCCTGTAACCGCAGCGGCAGACAAAGATTTGCCCTTCTCCTTCACCATGCAGTTCCAGTCTTTTATGGCAATGGGGGCACCTCGCATTGGTTGTTTTACTAAGACCTTTTCGATAGCCGCATTCCCTGTCCTGGCAAACCAGCATTTTGCCCTTTTTGCCGTTCACCTCAAGCAGCCGCTTGCCACATTCCGGACATTTGCTGCCGGTGAGGTTATCATGCCTGAACTTATTTTCACTGTTCTTAATCTCATGCACAACCGCTTTGGCATAGTTCTTTATTTCGCTGATAAAATTGTTTTTACTGAGAATTCCTTTGGATATAGACTCCAGCTTCTGTTCCCACTCCGCCGTTAGAGCAGGGGACCTTAAATCCTCCGGCACCAGCTCCAGAAGTTGCTTACCCTTGGAGGTGATAAAAATATGCTTCCCCTTCTTTTCAATCAAGAAACTGTTAAACAGCTTCTCAATAACATCCGCCCTGGTGGCCACCGTGCCAAGCCCGCCCGTCTTCCCAATGGTTTTAATTAAATCCGCATTTTCATTGGCCATATATTTTACCGGATTTTCCATGGCGGAGAGCAGGCTTCCCTCAGTAAACGGCTCCGGCGGCCGGGTCTCCCCTTTGGTTTGAGATAATGATACGATATTTAAAATATCGCCTTTATCAATATTCGGTAATCTTTGCTCTGAAAGGGTGTCCTGTGAATCCTCTTCCTCAAAATTATTTTCATAAACATCTTTCCAACCCTGGGCGATCACAATTTTTCCCCTGGCAATAAAAAGCTCCCCCCCAATTTTAGCTTTTATTGTAGTCTGCTCGTACTCAAAAGGAGGGTACAAAACCGCCAGAAACCGTTTAACCACCAGGTCGTATATTTTTCTTTCCTTATCATTTAGGGCGCCCAGGAAAGCCGGCTGCTCCGTGGGTATAATGGCATGGTGATCCGAAACCTTACTGTTATCAACAAAGGATTTGTTTGCCTTGATTGGGCTCCTTATTATTTTGGCGGCAATTTTGGCGTAAGGGGTGTCCCCGCAGGCTTTAACCCGGTCCTTTAAGGTATCAACGATATCCGTTGAGATATATCTGGAATCCGTTCTCGGATAGGTGAGTAACTTATGCTGTTCATACAACCTTTGCATAATAGAAAGGGTTTCCTTGGCGGAATAACCAAAGAGTTTGTTGGCGTCCCGCTGCAGTTCTGTTAGGTCATATAACTGTGGGGAGAAGGTTTTTTTGTAGGCCTTCTCCACCTCTACAACCTCAGCATGTTTATTTTTTAAAGATACAAGAATCCTTTCGCATTGATCCTGGTCAAATGTTTTGAAATCTTTTGTTTTACTGTCCTGCCAGGTTAGCTTCAGGTTACCCGTCACAGCGGTGATCCCGTAAAAAGTCCTGGTTTTAAAGTTCCTGATCTCCTCTTCCCTTTTGGCAATGATAGCAAGAGTCGGCGTTTGTACTCTGCCACAGGAAAGTTGCGCGTTATGCTTGCAGGTTAAAGCACGGGTGGCATTAATCCCCACCAGCCAATCGGCCTCCGCACGGGCAACCGCCGATGCATAGAGATTTTCATACTCCTTACCGCTTCTCAGATTGTTAAAACCGTCTTTTATGGCCTTATCTGTGACGGAAGAGATCCAAAGGCGTTTAATGGGCTTCTTTACCTGTGCCTTTTCGATGACCCACCTGGCAACGAGCTCCCCCTCACGGCCCGCATCCGTGGCGATGACAATATCTCTGACGTCTTTACGATTCATTTGCTCTTTAACAGTATAAAATTGCTTGCCGCTTTGCTTAATAACAACCAGCTTTAACTGTGCCGGCAGCATCGGTAAATCTTCTATTCGCCATGACTTGTATTTTTCGTCATAGGCCTCAGGGTCGGCCAATGTCACCAGATGGCCCAGTGCCCAGGTAACGATATGCTGCTCTCCCTCAAAATAGCCGTTGCCTTTCTTGTTACAGTGCAAAACCCTCGCTAAATCCCTTCCTACGGAAGGCTTTTCAGCCAGTATCAAACTCTTGCTCATGGTAAATGATCCTTTCCAAAACGAATGGTAATAACCTTTATAATTTTTATTTTACCAGGTCGGGTAAATAAAATAAAACCCCCGCCAATCCGGGGCGTAAGGAATTACTGAACGCCAATTGTTATTTAAGTCAGTTTTTGGTGCATTTTTCTTGACGAATCCTTTGTTCAGGGTTGCCGCTCTCTTGTTTCGATTTTTATTTATAAATGTAACGCTGCCAAATCCACCCTTGGTACCAGCCCTTCTTGCGAGGCCCGGCTGAGCAGGGATGCTACCGCCTTATACCCTGTCTCGCCTATATTCTCTGTGAACTCGTTTACGTAAAGTTTGATGTGCGCTTGTACTACTTCGGGGGACAACTCTTGGGCATGGTGTAGCACGTACTGCTGTGACTCCTCCGGGTGTGCCCACGCATATTTGACCGATGCCCGAATCCAGCCGGCGATTGCAGATAGATCCAGTGACCGACGGGCGATAATCGCTCCCAGCGGGATGGGCAGGTTGGTATCAGCCTCCCACCAACTGCCTAAGTCGGCCAAGAGGTGTAGCCCATATAAAGGATAGGTAAAGCGTGCCTCATGGATCACAAGCCCAGCATCAACCAAACCTTCACGCACCGCCGGCATAATCTCGTGAAACGGCAGGACTACAATCTCGCCCACTCCCCCTGGCACATGTTGAGCTGCCCATAACCGAAAAAGTAAGTAAGCGGTTGATCGTTCACTTGGTACCGCCACCCGTCTGTTGGCTAGCACTGCTGGATCCTTGGTGCTACCCACTCTGTTTGACGTCAGTACCAGTGGCCCGCAGCCTCTACCCAACGCGCCCCCACATGGCAGCAGCGCGTACTCGGATAATACCCACGGTAGAGCCGCGCACGAGATCTTGACTACCTCCGTCCCGTCGGGGCCGGCTGCCAGACTGTTCGTGATGTCGATATCAGCGTAGGTGACATCAAGCTTAGGTGCACCGGGTATTAGTCCGTGTACCCAAGCGTGAAAAATAAACGTGTCGTTGGGGCAAGGAGAGAAGGCAATTTTCATAGTAGCACCTCCGACAATACTGAGCTAGCAGCTTCCAGAACGTCTAGAGCCTCTTTGATTCGCCATGCAGCCCGATCCCGTGGACCGACCATGTTTGAGATAGCGCGAATCTCCAGAACTGGCAAACCGCAATCATGAGCCGCGAGTGCCACGCCATACCCCTCCATAGCTTCGGCAGTGGCCCCTGGCACCCTTGCAGCCAGTTCGGTGGCGCTCGTAGCCGTACCCGTAACGGTTGATACAGTGAGCACAGGACCGGTATTGACTGGCAGCTTAGCCGCTAGCAGCGCCCCAGTAACCCGGTCCACCAGGCTAGCATCGACCTGGACGCGGGTGGAGCCGAAGCCCAACTCATCCAAACTACAAAAACCTTCTGGGGTCTCCACTCCCAAGTCAGCGGCGACGATCTCGTTCGCCACCACGAGTGAACCCACCTCAGCTCTACCAGGAAAGCCTCCACCGATACCAGCGCTGACAACCAAGCTATATTCGGCAGTTGCCAACACCTTAGCCGTGTTAACTGCGGCCGCTACCGGGCCGACACCCGCCACCAAGACGTCAACCCTTGTATCGCTGTGTAGCCCCCGCAACACGGCATCCCTCTCCGCCGAAACAGCGGTCATTACAAGGACGCGCATCCCGGGTTGCCGTCTGCGAGAACTTGAAACATGTGGTTTTTCTGCTTTTTGATCTAAATTCATTTCATTCTATCTCCCTTATATTGTCCTTATAATATATAGCCCCCATCCTTATTTACCTCTTAACAAAACATAACTATCCCTCATTTGTGATAAGGTTCATTCTTCAATATCTTAAACCAACGGTATATCTGCTCCATAAGAAGAAGCCTCATCAGTTGGTGGGGAAAAATTAATTTTGATATTGATAGTAGCAAATCTGCCCTCTCAACAACAGAAGGTGCCAACCCTACCGACCCTCCAATAATGAAGGTGACGTCACTGCGGCCATTGAGTGCCAGTTCCTGCAGCTTATCCGCCATTTCTTCGGAGGAGTACATTTTTCCCCGGGGATCCAGGACAATAAGGAAGGTGCCGGGGCGGAGTTTTTTCATTAATCGTTCGGCTTCTCTTTGGCGGACTTGGTCTTCGATGGCCGGGGAGGCGTTTTCAGGCCAAGGTTCGTCGGGGACTTCGGTGATGTCTAGTTTGGCATAGGGGGTCATGCGTTTGAGGTATTCTTTGATGCCTTCAGAGAGGTATTTTTCCTTTAACTTGCCTGCAGCCAAGATGGATATCTTCATGGCGGTCTCCTTGATTAGGTTATTAGAAAAGGGCGTGCTTGTGGCACGCCCTTTGGTATTTTTTCCCGATGTCGTTGAATTATTCTCTGCGGATGCGGGCACCGAGGCTGGTGAGTTTTTGTTCGAGATTTGCGTAGCCGCGGTCTACGTAGTTTACGTTGCCGATTTCTGTTTCGCCTTGAGCCATGAGGCCGCTGATGACCAGTGCGGCACCGGCCCGGAGGTCGGATGCTTTGACTTTGGCTCCCTGCAGGGAAGGAACGCCTTCGATAACAGCCATGCGGCCTTCTACTTTGATGTTGGCGCCCATGCGTTTTAGTTCATCGGCCACCCGGAAGCGGTTTTCAAAGATGTTTTCTACAATAATGCTGGTACCAGGTACCGTGGATAGGAAGGACATCATTTGAGACTGCATATCGGTTGGGAAGCCGGGGTAGGGCATGGTTTTGATGTCGATGCTTCTGGGCTGCATGTTGGTTGCTTTAATGTGGAGGGTGTCTTCCCCTTCCAGGACTTCCACATTGGCTTCCCGCAGCTTGGCGCTGAGGGGTTCCAGGTGGCGGGGAATGACGTTTTCCAGCAACACATCGCCTCTGCTGGCAGCGGCAGCAACCATGAAGGTTCCTGCTTCGATGCGGTCGGGAATAATGGAATAGCGGCCGCCCTTTAGGCGATGGAAGCCTTGAATTTTAATCAAATCGGTACCGGCCCCGCGAACTTTGGCTCCCAGGGCGTTTAAGAAGTTGGCCAGGTCGACAATTTCCGGCTCTTTGGCTGCGTTTTCAATGACTGTCTGGCCCTTGGCCAGGCAGGCTGCCATCATGATGTTTTCGGTGGCCCCCACACTGGGAAAGTCCAGGTAAATTCTGCTTCCTGTCAGGCGTCCGGTTTTGCCCTGGATGGAGCCCCTTTCCAGATTTAATTCTGCTCCCAGTCCCACCATGCCTTTAAAGTGCAGGTCCATGGGACGAACGCCGATATTGCAGCCTCCGGGCAGGGAGACGGATGCTTTGCCGTAACGGGCCAACATGGGTCCTAAAAGCAGGTTGGATGCCCGGAGCTGTTTTACCAGTTCGTAGGGCGCTTCCTCCTCTAACCGTTCGGGGCTGTGGAGGGATAATGTCTCCTCTGCCAGCCAGCGAATTTTAACACCCATGGTTCCCAGAATTTCTAATAAAATCCGGACATCACTGATATCCGGGACGTTTTCTAAAATAACCTCATCCTCCGCCAGTAAAGCACCACATAAAATAGCGAGGGAAGCGTTTTTAGCACCACTTATCTTTACCTTGCCCTGGAGCGGTCGTCCTCCTGCAATTATAAGTTTGCTCAACTGTTTTGACCTCCTAATATTATGTCGCTCCCCGAATCAACAGAAATATATTCTCTAAGGAACAGGATAATTCCTGCTTTCTTAACAAATGCTGGCCAAAAGTCCTACAATTGGCTCAATTTTTCGTGCTCTCGCGCCCAGTGCTGGTAATTTCTTTCAAATGTTTCCATTTTTACCCCCAGCGCATCGGGTATGGCCTGGTCGATTTTGTTGTTCTTAGCCAGGCTCTCCAAAATGGCTTTCAAGGATTCTTCACCATAGACTTCCGCGATGTAGCGGACAGCCAAGTAGGACTGCCGGTAGGCCAGCGATTGGTTGGGCAGGCTGTCAAAATATATGTCCATTTCGTCCAGCCGGTAAAGGGGTTGGTCCAATGAGGACTCTGTATTTTCAAATTCAAAACCTGTTAACTTAAATTCTTCATACTGGGCTATACCCTCGGTAAACCAGCGGGTGTAATTGCCTACGGTGACATAATCCACCACCAGGTGGGTAAACTCATGGGCCATGGGGCCTGAATTCATAAATTCATCCCGGTAGAGGTGAGGGTCTTCTTCGGCAACCCATACGTTGGGGGAAAGAACCCGGATAACACCGGTCCAGTAGACGCCCATGGCGCTTTCGTTGGCCGGCCAGCCGAAGTTACGGTTTAGTTCCGATCTGGAAGGATAAACGATCACGGGAATCTTTGACCGGTTGGTGTACCCGTATTTCCCGGCGATAGGGTTGTAAAACTTTTCTGCTGTGGCCAGGACCAGCCGGGCATCTGCTTCATTTCCTTCGGGATAGCGAACGATAAAATGGTCCCCGTTCAGGGTCTCCATATGGCGGGTGGTCCAGAGGGCCTTTTGTTTTAAGGTCTCACGGAAGACCGTATAGGTGCCGGAGCGAATCACGTTTGGCAGTTTCACAAAGAAAGCTGCCAGTACAAGTAAGGCAGCCAGGGTGATTCCTAAATAACGGTGCATTCTAGCCGCATCTGTGTTTTGTTGAACTTTAGGCATAGTAGCACCTCTTCTAACTAGTTAATCAGTTTCTATTATAGTACCCTGATGGTGCCAGTCCTAGTGGAAATATAAAGAAGCCGGGCATTTATCGCCCGGCTTCCGCTTTCCAACTTTCAATGGATTTGCGTGCTTCTTCGGCTTTTGGTCCGTCCTTCTGGGTTTCCAGAACTTTTTCCATATGGGCTATGGCAGCCTGGTAATCCTTCTTGGCCGCCAGCAGTTTGGCATACTGAAAATTCACATCCGGGTTGGCAGGTTCAATTTCCAACGCCTTTTTTAATTCCTGTTCCGCTTCATTGGTTTTGCCTTGGGTGTAATACACCAGTGCCAGGTCTTGGCGGGCGGAGATATCCTCGGGGTCCAATTGTATCACTTTTTCATAGGTTCCCCTGGCCTGCTCCACCTTGCCGGCCTGACTGTAATAGGAAGCCAGGGAAAGCAAAAGTCCTTTGTCATTGGGTTTGTCCTTAGACTGTTCTTCCAGTAATTTAATGCGCTCTTCCAGGGTAGTGGGGGCCTGGGACTCTTTTTGAGCGCCGCCGAAACCGGTCCAAACCAACGAGGAACCGATTAAGCCCAGTGACAGGACTGCTACCAATACCCCAAAGACGATACGCTGCAGGCGTTTTTGCCTGGCCCGGGGAGATAAGTGCTTAAAAAACAAACTTCTTCACCTCAGTTTACTGCCAATAATTGCTATGGACAATCATAACAAATTGTTCAATAAAAGTAAACCTCCCGTGCAACATCCGGGAGGTATCATACGTCTTATATATAGCCGATGGGATTTCTAGGCACCCCATTAACGATTACTTCAAAGTGCAGGTGCGGTCCGCTGGATCTGCCGGTGGAACCAATTCGACCGATGTTTTGACCCCTTTCAACGCTTTGACCCACACTGACATTGATGGTGGATAGGTGGGCGTAACGGGTTACAATACCGTTGCCGTGACTGATGTCCACACATTTGCCATAGCCGCCGTACCAGCCGGCCCGGATGACCCGCCCGGAGTTATAGGCGCCCACGGGAGAACCGTATGGCCTTCCCAGGTCGATACCGGTGTGCATGCGCCCGTTTCTCATACCGAAGGGCGATAAAATGGCGCCGCCCGGCCTGTAACCACGGGATGCCACCATGGTCTGAGCACTGCGTTCAATGATCTGCGGCTTTGCTTCTTTCAGTACTTTTTCACTTAAAATGGTTCGCTCGGTCTCCAGACCGTTTACAGCAATAATCTTATAGGTAACTTCCTTTTGACCGGTTTCACCCTTCTGGATCACTTTTGTCCTACCAAAGGGTAGTGTGGAGTTTTTTCTCACCTGCTGGGCCAGGACAATATCTTCCTTAACGGTTTTTTCGGCAACAGCCACCACATTGATGATGGGTTCCGGCACGCCGACCATTTTGATCTTCTGGCCAATCTGCATTTTTTCAGGTTCAAATCCCGGGTTGTTAGCCAGCAAATCGTCCGGGCTTACTTTGCATGCAAGGGCAATGTCCCACAGGGTGTCGCCTTCTTTTACCGTGTAATACCTTGGGGTGTCCGATTCACCTTTGAGGCGGCTTAAAGCAGCCTCCGGCGACAACACTCTCTCTGCCTTGACAGGTACTTCCACCACGGCAACCTTTTCCTGGAAGTCTACCTTAAAGTCAGAGCCCACCTGGAAGGACTGTTTTAGTTTTTCCAGCACCGTTTCTGCTGTTGCCTTATCTTTTACCGCTACCTTTAAACTGCCGTTTACCTCTATGCCTGCAGCCGTAGCTTCAAAGGTTAACCTCTGGGCCAGCAGTTGTTTGAGTTTTTCTTCACTAACTAAATCAGTCTGTGACCCGGTTTTCTTATATGTAATCTTTTGCAGGGATTTCACGTTGGGTACTTTGTCCTGTTGTTCTTTGACTAACGAATTAACGACCGCTTCTGCCACAGCCTTGTTTTTTACCACTGCCACAATCTGACCGTCAACTTCAACGGCACAAGCTCCGTTGGCTCTTGCTGCGGAAATCATTCCAAAAACCAACACCAAAACCAAAAATGCGGACATGCCTTGCTTGAACGTTTTTGGCTGTTTCTCCAGCCAAGCCTTCATAGACGCAAACTTCTCTTGTAACCGCATGGTTCAACTCCTTTCGGGAACAAATCTGATCATTCTCTATGGAACCCTATTCAGTTGGAAAAGAAGTCGTAGAAAGGCAAAATAAGGCACGTATATTTTACCACAATACTTTGTCCGAGTAAAGTTTTTGTAAATGACATGTTGTTGTAAATGACAAAGGACTCCGCTCCCACAGTGATAAAACGGAGTCCTTTATTTTTTAAGCCAGTCCGGCCTGCTTAACCTGCAAATAGATGGCACATTCAAACCGTTTTCTGGCCAGATGACAACCGATTTCGTAAGGTTTCAGCAAATTGTCATTGAAGGCCTGGGCGTTGGCATGACAGCCGCCGCTGCAGTAAAATTTGGCCCAGCAGTTGGTGCATTGGGGCTTGTTGTAAATGTGGGCCTGGCGGAATGTTTCTATAATGTCCGGGTTTTTAATGCCCTCGTTCACATGGCCCAGTAAAAACTCCGGTTTGCCGACAAATTGATGACAGGGGTACAGATCTCCCTCCGGTGTGACCGCCAGGTACTCATAGCCTGCACCGCATCCGGACAGACGTTTGGGCAGGCAGGGGCCGCCGTTTAAATCGATGTTGAAGTGGAAGAAATTAACCGGCTCTCCGGCTTCCCGGCGGGCCAGGAGTTGCCGGGTTAACTTCTCGTACTCTTGCATCAGGACGGGAAGGTCCTCTTCCCGGAAGGCATAGTCTGTCTCGTTGCCTGCCACCACCGGTTCCACGGAAATATCCCGGAAGCCCTGCTCCGCCATGTGGAGGACATCCTGGCTGAAATCCAGGTTGTGCCGGGTATAGGTTCCCCGGATGTAGTAACCGCCCGGCGGTTTTTGCTGTACATACTCCTGAAATGCCCCCAGCACCCTGTCATAGGACCCTTTGCCCGCGGGAGTGGGCCGCATGGCATTATGGACTTCGGGCCGACCGTCCAAACTTAATACCGCAGCCATTTGGTTTTCCAGGAGAAACTGCTGCACCTCTTTGTTTAATAGCACGCCGTTGGTGGTCAGGGTAAATTTGATTTCCTTGCCGGCCTGTTTGGCTTTTTCCCTGCCGTAGGGGACCAGCTCTTTGATCACTTTAAAATTAAGCAGGGGTTCCCCGCCGAAAAAATCAATTTCAATGTGTTTACGGTTACCCGATTGATCAATCAAAAAATCAATGGCTGCCCGTCCCGTTTCAGCGGACAGCAAGCCACTGGGGCCGCCAAACTGCCCCTGGCCGGCAAAGCAGTATTTGCACCGCAAGTTGCAGTCGTGGGCCGCGTGGAGGCACAGGGCCTTGACCACACCGTCCCTCCTGGGCCGGTAGCCCTCCTGGTGTGGATCGGTGGTATACAAAAGGCCTTCCTCTTGTAGAGTGTTTATTTCAGCCAGTGCCTGTTCAATTTCCTCTGGGTTGTACTGAGGGGTCAGGGTCTGTAAGATTCCCTCCCCGGATTTTACCTGGTAGAGTTCTAAAATATCCCACACCAGTTCATCCACCACATGGACTGCCCCGCTGTGGACATCTAAGACAATGCGGACACCGTCAAATATAAATTTATGTATCATAAAGCCCTCCGATTAGAAAAGCTTGGTTTTCTGCTTCCTTGTGCCCTTTGATACAACAGGGGCTTGGCGGAGCCTTAGCTTTTCTTACACTATCAACGATAAAATTTATGCGCCAAATAGTCAAAAAAATTACCTTATCCCCACGGGGAAAAGGATCCCGAGGAGACAAGGTTGTGGTTTTGCTGTGTTTCCGACTTGAACTGCTTACGCTTGCTTGGCGCAAACCTGGTTGCCTACGGTGCAAGAGGTTTTGCAAGCAGACTGGCAGGAAGTGGCACACTCACCGCAACCGCCGGTTTTCAGGGTTGCAGTTAAGGACTTCTTATTTAATGTTTTAATATGCTTCATAAGTCTCTCATCCCCTTTCCGCATTCAATTATAAAGCACCTGGTTTGTCCAAGGCAAGCAAAACTTGGTCCATAGCTTCTTACTTAGGTAGATGTATAAGCTAGAACCCCCCTCTGTTAATGTTATTATGTTATATATGACATATGAATGACCACTAGCGTTGCATAAAACTTTCGCATAAATTAAAAGGTAATAATTGGAAGATATAATTGTATAATTTTGTAATTATTTGGGTGTATACACCAATTAACCCATTTTACTTTATGCTAAAGGAAC
>JBFMCH010000052.1:0-5709 GCA_040754595.1 Bacillota bacterium | reverse complement strand
TCAAAATCTACGGTAACCAGTATGAAGTGGCGGAAAACTTGATGGGCAAAAACGTGGAGGTGCGCTACAACCCCTACAACTTGAACCATATGTTAATTTACTCAGAGGGGGAATTTTGCTGTGAAGCCAAGCCCTACCTCATGAAAAACTTTACCGAAAAACGGGTGCAGGAACGTCAAGAAGTTTCTAACCAGGCTCTAAACGCAGCAATGGAAGCCATTGTGGCTGAACATACGGCACACGCCAAAGCTAAAGCTGGAGTTTCCTTTGCCAGAGTAATGGGGGTGAAGCAGAGTGAATAGTCCTTACTTCCCCTTTAACCGTGAACCTTTCTCAAGAAATCTGCCCGCTACTGAAATATTTATCTCCCGGGGGCACCAAGAGCTTTTGGCTCGTCTACGCCATGCTATCGAAACGGGCAGTTTGGCTGTAGTTACCGGTCATGTCGGCTCAGGTAAATCCACAACCCTACGGGCCACCATGCATAACCTGGATGCATCCCGGTATCGTTTCATTTATCTGGCCCACTCTGAACTGACGCCAGGGGAATTCTACAAAAACTTACTCTACCAAATCAATGTCCAACCCCGCCGAGGAATGTCAGAAAACAAGCGCCTGGTAAGCCAATCAATGCTGGAGTGGAGCCAGAAAGGGGTAAAAGACATAGTGGTCATAGACGAAGCTCAGGAGCTCTCTGTTCAAATGCTGGGTGAATTACGCTTTGTTCTGAACTACCAGGCGGACTCCTTTTCCCCCTTAACTGTGCTCCTGATTGGGCAACCTCAACTTACAGAAACCCTACGATTGCAGATTCTTGAATGTATTCGCCAGCGTATCACAGTACAATACAAACTACCGTCCCTTGGGGAAGAAGAGATCGGCCCCTATATCCTCCACCATCTGCGTGTGGCAGGGCTGGATCGGCAGATATTCACAGAAGAGGCGATCGAGTTTATTTATCAATTTTCAAAGGGGGTCCCCCGGCGCATCAACAATATTTGCCGATATGCAATCATTGCAGCCATAGAAGCTGACAGTCCCACCATTGATGCTGATATTGTGCGGAAAAGCATGGAGGATGAGCCAATTTAACCGCCATCTATGTTGGGCAGTGAGCAAGATAAAATCGATTGTTGCCATTTGAAGTGAGTAATTCATAAACAACAATGCCAATGACGGAGGAGAAGCAGTACCTTCTCACCGTCATTGGCGGTAGTTTGAAACATGGTTATTTACCGAAATTGGCAATGAACTGGTTACCGTCAAACAGCGTGGTTCGCTACAGCCATATCTCGGGTTTTATTCATTATTTTTGTTGAAGGTTAGAGCAATCGACTCCTCGGGAAACCTTTTCTCATTCTCCAGGTGAATACTTTCCAGGCCGATACTGTCCAGAATCTCATTTATTAGCTCCTTATTCATATGATCACTCCTTCAAAAGCGACTACCTTATTAATGTATGCCGGGTCGGGAGAAAATATGAATAAAAAGTGTATGGTCTGCCTATTTATTTTGCCATTTATCTAATGGCAAATTATATTAGCTAAAGAAGCCATTTTCGTCCTGTAACTGTAAGAGAAAAATAAAGGGGATTATTGATGATTACAGAAGCCGACCCGAAATATATCGCTGGTCGGCTTCTTTGTAATTACTTTTATTATTTTACTTATTACGGGTCTTAACCAAAAACTTCTCTACTTTTCCGTTTATGTCAATACAGGTCCACTCAATTTCTTTCTCCCGCATTTTAGGGATAAGCCTTGCAGGGTAATATCCCAGTTGATAAGGAATTCTTGTTTCAATGGCATCGAATTGACAAGCTTTTACACAGGCCATGCAGTCCCAGCAATCCCTGGCAGACCGACAAACTGCCTTTTTGTTTTCAGTTAATTCCATTAAATCACCGGGACATACTTCTTCGCATTTTCCACAGCCTCTGCATTTTTCCGTGTATACTACTGGCGGCATATCTTTTACCTCCTGTTCTTAGGGTTTTAGGCGGTCACCCGGGATGATTTGCTCATAGGGGCGGGTAAAGATTTCTACTTCTCCGGTTTCGGGATTGTACCGGGAGTTAACAAAGCAGTCAAACTTCTCATCGTTTTTATCCGGGAAGTCGGCACGGGTCTGCCAACCCGGCCATCTGGTTTCTTCACGGTACATGAGGTGATGCACCAGCACCTCAGCTACGTCTAATCTGTCGATAACTTCATGAGCCTCTATAAGCTCATGTAGATCGGAAGCCACCAGATATTTGACCTGATCCTTCATAATTTTGATATGGCGCAGCGCATATTCCAGGCCTTCTTTATTCATTCTAAAGAACTGGTGCACACCACCTGCATACTCATCCATCAGACGCTGCAATCTTTCTTCCATTTCTCTGGGCTTCACACCATCACCGACAATGGCCTGGCGGAAAGCGGGTGCAAAGATCCTATTTTTTTCCCGGATAATTTGGTCTTCGTTGATATTTCCAAGTTCTACGCCAGCCACATACTCAACTGCAGCCCTGGCAGCCAACAACCCTTCTGCAGCACAACCTCCTACAAATTTATTAGGTGTACCACCGGCCACATCCCCACAGGCATACAGTCCCGGCAAGGTGGTTGCTCTTTTTACGTCTACCCAATAACCACTGGCTGTGTGGCCACCAACAATGTACGGATCAGAACCATAGATTTCAATGGGTTCTTTGCTTAAATCCTGTGCCCGGCTGGCAAGGAACAACACGTAGCTGGGACGCTCGTTAAGATAATCGTACTTCATGTCATAGATTTGTTCGGGGGTCATGTGGGTGGTATCCACATAGCAGGGTCCACGACCTTCACGCCACTCTTCCATAGGTAGGTTGGCTCTAATAAAGCGGGGGGCAGCATCTCCACCCAAATGCGCGTAGCGGGTTTTTAGAATTTGTTCTCCCTTGCAGTTAATCATCGGTGTTTTATAACCAACCGAAATGGTATCAATGGGTCCATTGAAATCCTTTGTTCTTGTGGCGCACCAACGCATTTCAAAGGTGGTCATTTCTGAGCCAACCCGAATACCCATTGCAAAACCGGTACCAACATTAAAAGGGCAATACCAGAGCTGGTGGTGACTATCGTTGCCGTCATTTTGATAAGGCTTATAAAGCCCGGCTGCTCCGCCAGTGGCAATAATGGTAGCCTTGGCACGGATAATATAAACTTTGCCATCCCGCACACCGAAACCAATGGCACCGATAACTTTGTTGCCATCTATTAAGTAGTTGGTGGCCACAACACGGTTAATAATTTCACAACCATACTCCCGGGTTTTTTCAGCCAGAATAACTTTCATTTCGGAACCACTAATGGTTATGTCCCATTTGCCGCGTGTCTTGTATTCCTCGCCATCCTCCTCATATTTAATGGGCATACCCCACTCTTCCCACTCTTCGATAGGCTTGTTTAAAACTTCGGCCATTGTAATGGTCAAGTCTTCCCGCAGCAAACCACCGGCCTGGGAACGGCTCCAACGCACAAATTCTTCGATGGTACGCCCTTTTTTAATATAGGTGTTAATGGCGTCCATACCACCGGCCAGGCATCCGCTACGGTCAATATGTGCTTTTTCCATTAATGTAACTTTTAAATCGGGGTTAATGCGCTTGGCTTCGATAGCGGCGAAACAGCCGGCATTCCCTGCGCCGATAATTAGGATATCTGTATCTACGCGAACCTCTTCAATTTTGTCAATGGATTTAGGTAAACTGGCTCTCGGCATTTCATCTTCCTCCTTATTCATTATTTCATGATTCATTATTTCATGGGTTCCCAGATTGGATACCCGGTTACTGCGTACCACGGCAGCATTACAAAGACCATATACAGAATAACCATCAAGGTAAGGGGAGCCCCTACTTTAACAAATTCAGCAAAGCTATACTCTTCCGTACCATAAGCAATCAAACAGGCTGTTACTGAGATGGGGAGTACAAAGGCATAACTGTCAACATTTAACACCATCATGGTAAAGGCTACGGTATTCAACCCAAGCATCGGGGCCATTGCCGCCACGTTGGGCGCTAATAGAGTAACAGCTGCTACATTACTGACTATACCCAGTCGAGTGATCTGAACAGTGATACAAATAAAGATACTTACACCAATCCAGCCCCAAGACGGTGCTAAACCCATCAGATGGGAGGCAATCCACTTATCAACGCCAGTCTTTTCAAAAGCGGTTACCAGTGAAAGGGAACCACAGAGCAACAACCATGTGCCAAAAATAGTATTGGACTGTACCTTTTTCCAGGAAAGATTGGTGAGTCCGGGAATGAATAAAACCATCTCTACACCCAGGGTAACAAGTGCCATTTTCAAACCATGAAACTGTTCAGTTGCCCAAAGTAAAATGGCTACACCAAAGCAAATCAATACAATCCATTCGGTAAACGTCATTTTTCCAAGTTCATCTTTTTGGCGCTTAATTTCCCCTATACCACCGGGCACCTCGATATTTTTCGATTTCATTACCCAGTTAACCCAGTAATACATGATAACCAAAATCCCTAACAAAGGCCAGTTCATCCAGGCCCAGGTACCCCAAGTGATCACATCTTCCTTTACCGCCAGCAGTTAGTTCCTGGGAATTAGGTACCATTGTTAAGATAGCAGCAAAAACAACCCAAGAAAGAATGAATCCAGGCAGTGCATAATTATTTTTTGTAGTTTCAGTTGATTTAGCTTTGGTCACGGTATTCTGTGCCTTTGCTTGTGGAGAAGCATCCGACATGTACAACCCTCCGTTTCTTTATTCTTTCACCTAGGAATTGACCCTGTTCGACCTGTTAACTCACCCCTTTGTCAACCGTTTTCCCTTGTTGTGAAGATTTTAGCAATGTCGTCTGCTTGATAACACCGAATGTAGGACACTTTTATGTCGTTTTTGCGATATAAAAATAATAAATCCAGTCGACAAAATTATGGTCGTGCAGGTGACCTTTATTTCGTCGGCTGGATTGCTCTTGTTATCTTTCTGTTTTGTTTAGTCCTGAATCCAGGTTTTAATTTTGCTCGGATTCACGGCAACAATCTCTCTGCCTTCATACTGAATGCTGCCGTCTTCTTTTAACAGGTTAAGGAGGGACGAGACTGTTTGACGGGCAGAATTAATAACACAGGCCAGTTCTTCTTGGGTCACCCGCAAACGCACATAAATAATACCATCCTCCTCTTCAACACCTGCACGCTCTGCCATATTCAAAAGAAAAATGGCGAGCCTCCCCTGGGTAGGATTCATGATAAAATCATAAATGGTATTTTGCGCTTCCCTTAACCGGTCACTCATCAGTTTCATTACTTTTGCAGTAAACTCAGGTATTTCCGTTAGCATCTTTCTGAAAGCGTCCTGCCACTTGATTAATATTGATACATTGTCCATTGCTTCCGCACTATAGTCCCGCTCTTTATGATCGCTAAGTATCTCGGCTAAACCGATAAAATCCTCCGGATGACGGAGGGCTACAGACACCTGACGACCGTCTGCTGTAGTGCGTTAAATCTTCACAAGCCCTCTTTTGATAAAGTAGACCTCATTTGTTTTCTGCCCTGCTGAAAATATAATTTGAATTAAGTTGTCAAGGTATTGACACTTTGGAAATAAATAACAGCTCCCCTTGTTATCCTAAAATGTTCTTGGTGAGCCCCAGAGGTTAACTTAAATTAAAGTGGCGCCGAAGGGAAG
>JBFMCH010000051.1:0-10620 GCA_040754595.1 Bacillota bacterium | reverse complement strand
GGGACCCCTGCAAGAAGAGGTAGAACGCGTGCTGGAGGAAAACGATCCCCGGGAGGTGGAGAAGATGATCACCAACATTGAACGGACGTTAGATGAGATGCAAAGGGCGGCTAGGATCGAAGGCAAAGATGAAGGCAAAGTGGAAGTTGCAAAAGCAGCGTTGAGAAAAGGCTTTTCCGTAGAAGACGTGGCTGAGATAACCGGACTGTCCTGGGAGACCGTCTTGGGGCTGAAGAATGAAATGGAAAACTGATGCTGACCAGCGAAGGGAGCCGGGGCATCCCTAACAAGCAATCCCGGCAATAGCAAAACACGGTGCCAGACTCGGGTCTGATCGGACGAATTTCCGGTCAGGCCCTTTTTCGCATTTCAAAAGAGACCCTGCCAGTATTGAATGGTGCCAGGCACCAAACTTATTAACTTATTGTGATCGAGTCAGAAAAGGGCCTCCGGAGAGAACCTCCGGGGGTCTTTCCTTTTCCGCCGAAGGGGTCGAAATTCAAGTCGGGGACGGTTCTTGACTTGAATTTGTTTAACTCTTGCCGGGGCTTTGTGCATTCCTGTATCAGGTAGGATATTAAGGAATAATTGAGAATCTGGTATAATGTTGGCAGGAGAAACAAAGGGAAAGGGGGGTAAAAAATATTGGAGTTTAAGCCCATCAACAGGACAAACGACTACGCCTTTAAAAGGATACTGGGATCGGAAGAGGGCAAAGAGGCGCTCATCAGTTTCCTTAACGCAGTTTTAAAGCCACCGCCGGGCCAGGAACTGCATGATGTAGAATTACTGGACCGGGAGCTGGACCCCAGGTACCTGCTGGACAAAGCGGCCCGGCTGGACATACTGGCCAGGACAGCCGCAGGAGCGCTGGTAAATGTGGAGGTACAAATAGCCAATAAATACAACATTGACAAACGTACTTTATTCTACTGGGCAGGGCTCTACCACGGGCAGTTAAGCAGCGGGCAAGATTTCATCCACCTCAGGAAAACCATCACCATAAACATTCTGGGCTTTGATTGGTTCAAAGGCAAGACAAAGTACCACCACACCTTCCGCATCAGGGAAGACGAGACCGGTGAGTTACTGAACGATGAACTGGAAATTCATTTTTTGGAGCTGGAGAAGTTCATCCGGCTGAAACGCAGGCCGAAGGATGCGCTGGAAGAGTGGCTTTTGTACTTCAATAACATTGTTGGAGAAGAAATGGAGGAGATCGCTATGGGAAACCCCGGCATTCGCAAGGCCATGACCATCGAGCAGATATTCTTCAAGAACCAGCAAGAGCGCCGGCTGTATGAATTGCGGGAAAAGGCTGCCAGGGACGAAATTTCTATGATAAGCGGCGCAAGGGCTGAGGGTAAGGCTGAGGGTAAAGCTGAGGGATTGGTAGAGGGTAAGGCAGAAATGGCTAAGGATGCCATCTGCAAATACCTGGAAGCCAGGTTCCCTAAGATGTCCATCGACTTGCAAGCTGAGGTCCAGAGAATTAATGACTTAGTAATCCTGGATAAAATCATTAACAAAATCTACACTGTTAACAGCCTGGAGGAAGCGGCAGCTATTGTCAGGGAGGCGAACAAATAAGCAAGAAAATGTCAGATAACCAAAAGCCATGGAAGGAGAATAATCTCTTGCCGGGGCTTTGTGCATTCCGGCCCGAGGTAATCCCTGGCACTTCACTAAACAATAACATCTCTGGAACTCAAAGGAATGTGGTACAATACAGATATAAAGGTGGGAACCCATCCAATGCTCAGCATAGACATACCCATGAAGCGGCTGTTTCAGCGCCGGCCGGCAGACTGGGTAAAATTTGTGGAACCGCAATGCCGGGAAGAATGGATACGGCCGTACCAAACAGAATACACCCCTAAACAGCAATCCCGCCTGGATCATGTGCTGGAAGTAGAAGACCCGGAACGTGGCAGTTATCTGATAAACTTTGAACCCATGGGCTACTACGACATAACTCTGCCGGCCCGGATGCTGAGATACCGCAGCGATATTTGGGAAAGTACCCTGAAAAACGGCAGAGGGACCCCGCCCATCATACAGGTAGTCATCTTCTTTTACCCGGAAAACGACAACAAACTGCACCGGCTAAGCGACCGGTGGGGTGAATCCACCATGCTGGACTACCAATACCGGGTCATCAGAATCTGGCAAGAATCCCGCCGGACAGTGATAGACAACGAACTGGTGGGACTCTACCCCCTGCTGCCCCTTATGAAAGGGCAAAAACCAAAGGAACCACCGGCACAAGCGCTGCAGGAAAGTATAGCAACCATACAAAAACTGCCGGACCAATCACTACAGCAAGACCTGCTGGCCGCCATGGCCATCATGGTAGGCAGAAAAGGGAGTCAATACACCTCTGAACTAATACAATCCATGATAAGGAGGGAAATGATCATGGAATCACCGATCTATCAAGAGTGGGTAAAGCAAGAACGGGCAGAGGCCAAGGCAGAAGGGAAGGCAGAAAAAGCTCAGGATACCATCTGCAAAATACTATACAGAAAACTTGGTATTGAATCCTTTGAACTGCAGCAAATGGTTAAAGCCATCACCAGCGAACCCATACTGGACTGGGTATTTGAACAAATAATTGACGTTACGGATAAAGAAACCGCCAAAAACACCATTCAAAAGGCCTTGGCTCAAGCAAAACAATAGGGAGTGGGTGTGATAGGGAGTGGGTGTGCCAGGCACCAAACTTATTAACTTATTGTGAACGAGTCAGAAAAGGGCCTCCGGAGAGAACCTCCGGGGGTCTTTCCTTTTCCGCCGAAGGGGTCGAAATTCAAGTCAGGGACGGTTCTTGACTTGAATTTGTTTAACTCTTGCCGGGGCTTTGTGCATTCCTGTATCAGGTAGGATATTAAGGAATAATTGAGAATCTGGTATAATGTTGGCAGGAGAAACAAAGGGAAAGGGGGGGTAAAAAATATTGGAGTTTAAGCCCATCAACAGGACAAACGACTACGCCTTTAAAAGGATACTGGGATCGGAAGAGGGCAAAGATGCGCTCATCAGTTTCCTTAACGCAGTTTTAAAGCCACCGCCGGGCCAGGAACTGCATGATGTAGAATTACTGGATGGGAGCTGGACCCCAGGTACCTGCTGGACAAAGCGGCCCGGCTGGACATACTGGCCAGGACAGCCGCAGGAGCGCTGGTAAATGTGGAAGTCCAGATAGCGAATAAATATAATATCGACAAGCGCACCCTGTTCTACTGGGCATGGCTCTACCACGGGCAGTTAAGCAGCGGGCAAGATTTCATCCACCTCAGGAAAACCATCACCATAAACATCCTGGGCTTTGATTGGTTCAAAGGCAAGACAAAGTACCAACACACCTTCCGCATCAGGGAAGACGAGACCGGTGAGTTACTGAACGATGAACTGGAAATTCATTTTTTGGAGCTGGAGAAGTTCATCCGGCTGCAGCGCAGGCCGAAAGATGCGCTGGAAGAGTGGCTTTTGTACTTCAATAACATTGTTGGAGAAGAAATGGAGGAGATCGCCATGGGAAACCCCGGCATTCGCAAGGCCATGACCATTGAGCAGATATTCTTCAAGAACCAGCAAGAGCGTCGTCTATATGAGCTGCGGGAAAAGGCTGCCAGGGACGAAATCTCCATGGTGGCAGGAGCCCTGGCCGAGGGAGAGGCTAAAGGTAAGGTTGCAATGGCTCAGGAGGCTATCTGCAAATTCTTGGACACCAGGTTCCCTGAAGATTCCGCTGGTTTACAGAGAGATATCCAGAAAATTAATGACATAGTCATCCTTGATAAAATCATCAACAAAATCTATGCAGTTAACAGTATGGAAGAAGCGGCAGCTATTGTCAGGGAGGCAACCCAAAAGTAACAGTGCCAAGCACTAAACTTATTACAATATAAAAAAATTTAGGAAATCCCTGGCAGAAAACCGCTGCCAGGGATTTCCAAAAAGTGCCTGGCACTTCACTAAACTAAAGTGACGGTACTTTTTCTTTTCCGGGTCATCCTTTTAGGTCTGGTGGTTTCAATGAAAGGCTACCTAGGCGGTGCCAGGTACCGTCTCGCATGAAAGTTGTATACGAGCACAAAAAGTTACCGGCGGACGGAACCAGGCACCGCCCCCGGCAAATCGGGGAAATTGCACCAAAAAACACTTGCATTTTACTAAATTAAAGTGCACGTTCTTTTCTTTTTTGGGGGAATGGAACCTCCGGGGGCTCCCTCGTTCTCCTGGCCTCGCGCCGGTGCCCCGGCAGGCCGACTCCCGTTGGTGACATTCTTATAGGAGAAAACCTGATATTTCATAAAGCACCACCTAAATTTTCGTACAATAATAAATTTTTCATGTCTATGATAACTCCTGCTTTCATTAGTAAATCTAAACCAAGTAGCCCATTAATTTTCCCGTCCATGTCAATAACACCGAAATCAATATAACATTCCTCTACAGTAAAGGTATTAAACTTAATTTTATCAACCATTTTTACAAAGGCAAATTGTTTCCCACCGACACCGTAGCTGGTCACCAGCATGTCATCATCCTCAATGGTAATGCCAATACTTTCAACGGCATCTGGAGATATGATGGTATGTGAGGCACCCGTGTCAAGAACGATATTTTCTATCAGGATATCTTTACCCCTATGGCAAATCCGAAGCGTTGTAAATAATAACCCGTCACGGTAATGGAGTTTCATTACAATACTCTCCTAAACCCAGGGTATTGTCGAATCTCAATCTCAATTTTTGTATTCTTGGTATGATATACCAGGGTGTCACCTTTACTTTTCATCAATTCATGGGTAGCTTCCTTAGGATCAGTTATTCCTCGAATTATAGCAACATCATCAATAATTTCTTTGTTATCTACTGTGTATGAATTTAATATTTTAACGAGAACGTATTGATTTGGGTAGATTTTCCTAACTTCTTCCCATCTCATATATTTCACCAACCTTATCATTTTAAAAAATTATACCATATTTTGCTTAAAATATCTATTCTGCTCGGTCCCTCCAGGAGAGAAGGGAGAGAAGTGCCAGGCACTATACTTATTAACTTATTGGTGCGAGGAAAGGGCACGAAAAATGCGAGGAAATCCCTGGCAGAAAACCGCTGCCAGGGATTTCCAAAAAGTGCCTGGCACTTCACTAAACTGGCACTTCACTAAACTAAAGTGACGGTACTTTTTCTTTTCCGGGTCATCCTTTCGGGTCTGGTGGTTTCAAAGAAAGGCTACCCAGGCGGTGCCAGGTACCGTCTCGCATGAAAGTTGTATACGAGCACAAAAAGTTACAAAAAGTTACCGCCGGACGGAACCAGGCACCGCCCCCGGCAAATTGGGAAAATTGCACCAAAAAAAGCTTGCATTTTACTAAATTAAAGTGCAAGTTCTTTTCTTTTTTGTGGAGTTCGACAGTTTCAATGAATAGCACAACTCGACACCACCGCCGACAAATTTTAAATTTATTCTATTGAATGGTGCCAGGCACCAAACTTATTAACTTATTGTGATCGAGTCAGAAAAGGGCCTCCGGAGAGAACCTCCGGGGGTCTTCCCTTTTCCGCCGAAGGGGTCGTACATAATTCAGACAATTCAAAGACATAAAATTCAAGTCAGGGACGGTTCTTGACTTGAATTTGTTTAACTCTTGCCGGGGCTTTGTGCATTCCTGTATCAGGTAGGATATTAAGGAATAATTGAGAATCTGGTATAATGTTGGCAAGAGAAACAAAGGGAAAGGGGGGGTAAAAAATATTGGAGTTTAAGCCCATCAACAGGACAAACGACTACGCCTTTAAAAGGATACTGGGATCGGAAGAGGGCAAAGAGGCGCTCATCAGTTTTCTTAACGCAGTTTTAAAGCCACCGCCGGGCCAGGAACTGCATGATGTAGAATTACTGGACCGGGAGCTGGACCCCAAGTACCTGCTGGACAAAGCGGCCCGGCTGGACATACTGGCCAGGACAGCCGCAGGAGCGCTGGTAAATGTGGAGGTACAAATAGCCAATAAATACAACATTGACAAACGTACTTTATTCTACTGGGCAGGGCTCTACCACGGGCAGTTAAGCAGCGGGCAAGATTTCATCCACCTCAGGAAAACCATCACCATAAACATCCTGGGCTTTGATTGGTTCAAAGGCAAGACAAAGTACCAACACACCTTCCGCATCAGGGAAGACGAGACCGGTGAGTTACTGAACGATGAACTGGAAATTCATTTTTTGGAGCTGGAGAAGTTCATTAGGCTGAAACGCAGGCCGAAGGATGCGCTGGAAGAGTGGCTTTTGTACTTCAATAACATTGTTGGAGAAGAAATGGAGGAGATCGCTATGGGAAACCCCGGCATTCGCAAGGCCATGACCATTGAGCAGATATTCTTTAAGAATCAGCAAGAGCGTCGTCTATATGAGCTGCGGGAGAAAGCCGCCAGAGACGAAATTTCTATGATAAGCGGCGCTAGGGCTGAAGGAAGGGCTGAGGGAGAGGCAAAAGGTCAAAGGGAGGCCATCTGCAAATACTTGGAGGTCAGGTTCCCTGAATCATCCACCCTGCAAGCAGAAGTAAAAAGAATAACTGATGTGGTAGTCTTGGATAAAATCATTAACAAAATCTACACTGCCAATAGCCTGGATGAAGCAGCAGCGATCGTCAGAGAGGCAACCGAATCAAAGGGACGGTTCTCTTGAGTCAAAAGGTACCTGGCAGTGCGGCTGAGCAATGTCGCTGAATGTAGTGGGTGGGAATCCCACCGGGTAGGGTTTAGCCAGCCGCCCGTAGCTAGTCTTGGAACCGATAGGGTAACCTAAAGGTTTAAGTGTAGACAAGCAAGTTAGCGGGCCGAAAGCATGTTACCACCCACACAGATTGGCAGTAAAAGAATCAATGTCAATGGCGGTAGGCGAAAAAATCATGCTGAACTGCAGGAAAACTGACAACAAGTGTAGAAAAGCCGTCTCATGCTTTAAATATCTAAGCAGGAGACGGCTTTTGTAGTCATGGACGCAGCAAAGGGTTAAAGAGTTTGGCCGCTCACCCCTATGCTGCTAACACAATGGCCCAAAGCCATAGCTTATGATGAGAATATCAATTCTTTGCTCAGATTTCAACCGATATTTAGAATGTCCTGAGGAATTTTTACCTAAAGAAGTACGCTGTGTGCGTGACCCCTCTCATAAACCCCATAAACACACAGGGTGGTCACGATTTTCTTTAACACCTGACCATGTTACTCAAAAGTTAATTCGTCTGTTCAGGTGGTTTTGCCCTGAGTGTAAGGAATCCATCAGTATCTGGCCAGAATTTATTTTACCTTACCAACCAGAATTGGTAGAAACTCATGAACAGGCTGTGGTGGAACATTTGAACGGTACCTCTATTACCGATACAGCAGACGTAATAGGCTATAATCCCCGTACCGTAAGTCGTTGGATAAAGCGTATTATGAATCAGGCCCTCCTAATGGCGCCTCGGATTATCCCCCAATTGTTACAATTTCTGGCCTGTGAACTTTTACCCCTTAGTTCAACCATAGCTTTTAAGGCGACACAGGAACTGTTGTCCTGGTTGTACCGGTATGCTCAGTTTATTGAATTTCCTCGACTTTACAGATTGATGGGGCTATGTAATGTGCTTGGTCAAGGCCGCTTAATTATCTGGGGCGGGGCCATTGGCCGTTGCCGATATAGCAGGGAGATTACAGAAATCTTCCTCTGCTAATTCCCCTGGGAGGGGAATTCCCAACAAACCCTAGTTATCGCCATTTCCCGTGCCTTCCTTCATGATTAGCTTTAAGGAAGTATTTTTCCTAAAAAGTTATGGAAATGGGGGAATGGATGATGAAAATATGGACAGAAGATGACCGAACCCGCACAGCTCTGTGGAGATTTGAACTTATCTCCCCACTGGTAACACGGGAATTACCCCGTGGTGCGATGACCCCGGAAAAGTATTCATCTAAATAGCTTCATGTATGAGCCGATAATTGATATGTCCGACTGGATGCTTAAAGAACTCTACACGAAAGTGTTGGCATTGCACACTTATGAGTAGTCGAATAAAGTGCAAACTTCCCATTATCCATATACTTAATAATTAAGGCCTATTCGTATTATCGTGTTTAAAATGGCAATTGAATTTCCAGTAAATTAACCACCTTGATGCATATGATCTTTGAAATACGCACTAAAAGATTCTTTAACTAACGGGTAGGATAAATCAATAATTCTTCGCAATTGATACGATAATTAAAGGATGATATTTCGCAAATCTCATGAATACTATAACGAAGGATTGTTTTACGAAGGCGATTCTATTGCAGACAGTTTCAAGTAATGAAAACTTTGTTTATAGGAGTTGCATCAATGAAAGACCTTTATATATCAGAAGTTAGAAAAGAATTGACAAAGTATTCAAATTGTTCAAACGATATCATCACTGAAAATGACATTGTTCCGCTACCAGAACCAATTCAAAAATATTTTCGGTATTGCGGTTACCTTGGAAAAGAAAAGATGAATAATGCAGAGATTGAATGGGAAGATGTTTTTTATAAAAATTCTCCCAACAAAAAATGGATGAGTTTAAAGTGTTATCAGTTTAATTCAGTTCCTGAGCCAACCCGAATAGCTTACATGAAAAGTAGAATCATGGGCATATTCCCTTTTGAAGGAAGGGACAAATACCAGAATGGGCATGGAAATATGCTGATAAAATTTTTAAAACTTTTAAAGGTTGTCGACGCAAAAGGTAAAGAAATGGACGAATCCGCGTTAGTAACAGTTCTGGCTGAGGCCCTTGTAGTTCCAACATACGCGTTCCAACATTATATTAAATGGACTGCAATCGATTCGAATACAGCCAAAGCTGTGATTAGATATAATGAAAGTGAAGTAAGCGGATTATTTTACTTTGATGATCTTGGGGAGTTTATTCGATTTGAAACCGATGATAGATACTATTCTGAAAGAGGTACAGAGTATAAAAAAGTTAAATGGTCAGCAGTCGCGGGAAATTATATCGAGAAAAACAGAATAAGATTTCCATCATATTTAAAGGCCATATGGCATACTGATGAAGGAGATTTTGAATATTTTAAAGGGAACATTGCTAATATTAAATTTAACATAAAATAGTATACACGAAGCCTTAAACTATTGGGTAGCGTTAGAAAAAGATGCTGCACATAATTACCATAAGGCAAAAAATAATCCAGCATAATAGAGAACTTCCCATTATCCATAACCGGGTAAGTTGGTTCTTTAGGATAAGGTATTTGGCGAGCGTAATTACCAGAAAAAAGAGGGCAGGTTTTGTTTATGGATTCTATGCAACTAAAAGAGAAAATAAAAAATCTCACCATATGGAGAAAAGGGGATCAAAGAGCTCCTCATAAGCCTCTCTTAATTTTATATGCGCTTGGACAATTACAAAGTAAAGGTGCAAGGTACCTGTTGTACGAGGAAGTACGGGAACCTCTTACTAATTTATTGAAAGAGTTTGGGCCACGCAGACGGTCGTATCATCCAGAGGAACCCTTTGTTCGGATGACCAGAGATGGTATTTGGACTCTAGATGCGGACATTGATTCTGTACATATAAAAAGTCCTTGGTTAATAAAGCATGGGATTTCAGGTGGATTTAATAACGAAGTATACCAACTATTATGTGCTAATCCATCTTTAGTTAGTGAAGTGGTAAAGATTGTACTATCAAGTCATTTTCCTGAAACAATTCATGATGATATATTATCAGCAGTAGGACTTGATTTTGATTCCGAAGCCGTTGGCTATGGAGGGCATACTTCCAGTAATACATCTAGAGATCCCAAGTTTAGGGCAAAAGTACTACGTGCCTATGAATATAGTTGTGCTGTTTGTGGGTTTAACGTACGTTTAGGTAATAATTTAGTTGCAGTAGAAGCAGCTCATATCAAATGGCATCAAGCTGGGGGTCCTGATTCTGAAGAGAACGGTATAGCTTTATGTACTATGCACCATAAATTATTTGACCGGGGTGTTTTTACAATAACGGACTCTAAGAGGTTTCTAGTTGCAGAGGAAGCAAACGGTAGTAATGGCTTAGAGGAATGGTTGATGAAATACCATGGGCAACTTGTCCGTTCACCAATCAATCCCCAGTATCAACCTAACCAATCGTACGTAGAGTGGCATGTTAAAGAGGTCTTTAAAAGTCCAGGGAGATATTACGTCGGTTAGTATTAACGAATATCGGATTAGATTGTGTGTTTGGCTGGTAGTCGACTGCGGAGTTAATAGATAGCAAGCAACTTCCGATTATCCATATCACCTGAATGTTTGCAAACTAAATGGAATGACCACAGTTTAGGGGCAACCCGGAGATAGACCAATTAGGCTAATAAACGTATCTTATAACCATTTGGCGTATCACATAATGAACATCAAAAGAATTGGGGTGAAAAGCATAGTTGCCGGTGGGGCTGGTAGGGTATGTACAAGATTTTGTGTAGTGCGGCCGGGTAAGGTCGCTAAGTCTAGTGGGTGTAAGCCCCACCAGGGTAAAGCCTAACCAGCAGCCCTGTAGCCAGTTCTTGGAGGTTTTCAGGTAACTGAAAGCTTTAAGCG
>JBFMCH010000050.1:0-9248 GCA_040754595.1 Bacillota bacterium | reverse complement strand
TACCTCAATTATAAGGAGATTTTAATCATTTTTACAGGATATTGCTGGAAAAACAATGATTTATTGGTTTTTTTCTAGAATTTTAGATATTGACATTTTGGAAATTTATTTATGCAACGCTAGTGAGGATAAGTAATCTTTGCCCTTTCTGTGCCATAATCAATAATACGGACCCGGGTCATGCGCGTTGTAAGAGTTCCCGGATTGAAACGGCAAAGGCCGTTGCCAAATCCGGGCAACCCGCGTTGCGGTTGTGCCATGCCGGTCTGGTACTTATTGCTCTCCCGATCAAAATAAAAAACGAGACTGCAGCCGTCGTGATAGGGGAGAACGTAAGCCTGGAACCGCTGCGTCTGGAGATTGTGCCGGAACTGGCAAGAGAATTGAGCCTTAATGGAAAGGAACTTATGGAAGCTGCCCGGATGGTACCGGTATGGCCGGAAGAGCGCCTCCGGGAGGCAGTCGAACTTTTTCATACCTTCACGGATACTCTTTCCCGGCTTTTGTATTCGAAGCAAGAGTTGCAGGAAAAGACTGAAAAGCTTGCGGCCTTGTTCGAGTTCAGCCAGGTTGTTTCATCAAGCCTTCGTGTATCAGAAGTAGCCCAAAAGGCCCTGGAACTCGTCCTCGGGCTGACCGGTGCCACCAGCGGGTCGGTGGTCATGCTTGCCGGGGTAACCCCCGAATCAACTGAAGTTGCTGCTACTGCGGAATCGAGCAAAGAGTTCCGGGTGGTTCCCGAAAAAGAGGTCATTGAAGCGGTAACGCGCGAAGCAAGTGAGTTGCGATTTGACAGCCACCCGGAAGGCAACACAGTGGAGGAGAAGCGGCCAGCCCTTTCCATGCCCCTCAAGGTCGGGGATAAAATAACAGGGGTGTTGACACTGTCCGGCAAACCTGAGGGCGCAGAGTTCGGCGAAGACGAAGCTCGCTTTTTAAGCGTCCTTGGTACAAGCCTTGCCCTGGCCCTGGAGAACGCTCGTCTTTTCCGGGATCTGGAGGAAAACGCGGCGATGCTCAAACAGCTTATTGAGGTCGGGCAACGGGTATCTTCCAGTTTAGAAACGGACGTGCTCATGGGATATGTGCTGCAAAGCCTGAAGGAGGTCCTGGGTGCGAAGTGGTGTGTGCTGAGGCTGCTTGATGAGGAGACGGGCGAACTGGTGCTGAAGGCCTGCCTGGGCATGAGCGCAGAACTGCAGGCCGGGGCAGGTCGTGTCCGGCCGGAGGGTACCCCACTGGGTCAGGTACTCGAGACGGGAAAACCTGTCGTTGTGGGAGATCTGGCCGCCAGCGGACCCGGCCCGCACCCCCACATCTACGCGGCCGAAATGCGGGCCGTTGCCGTGGTGCCGGTGCGGGCGAGTGGAAAGATTCTGGGTACATTGTCAGTTTATTCCCCCATACCGCATCGTTGGAAGGAAGAAGAAGTCGGTTACCTGGCGACCATCGCAAGTCAGACCGGGCTGGCACTGGAGAACGCCCGGCTTTACTCGTCGCTGCGGGATTATTATTTGAGTGCCGTGCAGGCGCTGGCGGCGGCATTGGAGGCCAAGGACGTTTACACGCGGGGTCATTCCGTGCGGGTGGCGAATTGTGCTCGGGCGTGTGCCCGCGTGCTGGGGCTTGGCACCGAAGAAAAGGAACAAGTCTACCTGGCCGGGCTTTTACACGATTTGGGCAAGATTGGCGTGCGCGAAGACATTCTTCTCAAACCGGGACCTCTTACTGAGGAAGAAAGAAAGGAGATGCAGAGCCACCCTGTTGTGGGGGCCAGGATTTTGGAGCCGGCCAGATTTCCGGCGGCGGTCATTACAGCCGTACGGCACCACCACGAGGACTATGGCGGCGGTGGTTATCCCGCCGGCCTGGCTGGGGAAGAGATTCCGCTGCTGGCGCGTATTATCCGCGTGGCCGATACTTACGATGCCATGACGTCCGCCAGGTCCTACCGGCAGGCGCTTACTCAACGGCAGGCGCGGGAGGAATTAAGGCGATGGGCGGGCCGGCAGTTTGACCCGTGTGTGGTGGAGGCTTTCCTCCAGATTCCGGAAGATCAAATGGAAGAAATTTCCGGGGGTGGATGCCCTAATGGGATTTTTTGTAGAAGTGATCTCGCAGATAATCCGTCCCCGTGGAAATTTTCAAACAACAAGGTATAACTAATTTGAATCTATGTTTTTATCTGAGGAGGATTGTTATGAGCGAATTCAAAAAGGAGCGGATCGAGCACTATGAAACTTTGCTGAGGGAGATATGGATTACGTCGGCGAAGTACCTTGGAATGGTTTCTGTGAATCTTCTTCTAGAAAGGGTTGTGTGGGAAGTTTCGCTGGAGCATAAGGAAATAGAACTCCTGCAGTACGACCAGAACGGGATCTCGTGCGCAAAGATAGCAGCCTGTTTAGAGGAAAACTCTGACCTGCCTGTTGAAGACATGTTCATGAAGTTTATCACCAGGTATGTAGCAATTTTGGCCAAACTTCTTGGCCATGAAAGAGCGGAAGAAATAAAAAACAAGCTGAAAGAAGAAGCTACCGGCATACCTTTTTCTACCAGGGAGGAATGATAGATGGATAAATTGATAACAGGCATCAAAAATTTTGACTCTATTCTTGGTGGCGGCATACCTGTTTATTCATTAAACATTGTTTCCGGCGCTCCGGGCAGCGGAAAGACGATATTTGTCCAAAACATCATATTTAACAGCGCCAGGAGCGGCCTCAAAAGTCTATACCTGACCACTATATCGGAATCACAGTTCAAAATGGTAAGGCATCTGCAGGGGTTTGAGTTTTTCTCAGATGATTTGCTGGGTGACAAGGTTATTTACGGGGATTTGGGAGATGTTCTGCGCAAACAGGGCACGGACAAGGCTTTGGAATACCTGACTGGAATGATCAAAAAACATCTGCCGAACATAGTTGTAATTGATAGCTTCAAGGCCATAAGAGACCTCTTCCCGGACGAAAAAACTTTTAAGGCTTTTGTTTTTGACCTGGCTGCCGCTCTATCGATATGGGAAATCACCGTATTTCTCGTCGGCGAGTACGAAGAACAGGAGCTGACGCTCTTAAGCGAGTTTGCCATTGCTGACGGGATTTTTCACCTTTACGGGCAGGGAGAAAAGCGTTTTCAAAAAAGGTTTATACGTATTCGGAAAATGAGGGGGACCAGTTTTGAAAACATTTATTTCAAATTAGCCCTGTGGGAATAGAAGTCTACCCCAGGATGAGGCCGGAGGGTAAAGAACTCCGGTACGAGGTCAAGCAGGGGCGCAAGGGATTCGGGATACCGGATTTAGACGAAATGTTGTCTGACGGGTTATTAGAAGGTACTATTACACTCATCTCCGGTGGTACAGGTGTGGGCAAGACGATACTTGCCCTTAAGTTTCTTCTGGAAGGGGCTGAAAAAGGCGAAAAAGGAATATTCCTTTCATTTGAAGAGCCTGCGGCTCAACTTCAGAATACTGCCCGTCACCTGGGATGGGAGATAGATAGATATCTGGCACAGGGTCTACTGGACATCGAATTCATTTCTCCCGTAGAGCTGGATGTAGATAAACACGCTTTTGAGATACTGGACATGATCAGGGAAAAAAAGGTGGAGAGGTTTGTCATTGACAGCATCTCTTCTTTTGAAAACAGCGTTTCTGATCTACAAAAGTACAATGATTATCTCTGGGCGCTGGGACAGCAGCTCCGGAGACGGCAGATTAACACCATATTTACGGCGGTCAACGACGACCCCTTTTCATCCCTCATAGTATCCAAAACACAAATATCCTTAACAATCGATAATATAATCATACTGCGGTATGTAGAGGATAATTCCCACATCAAAAAAGTCCTTGGCATCATGAAAACCCGTGGAAGCTACCATAACAAGGACCTGAGGGAATTTGAGATAACGCCAAACGGAATAAGTATTCTCGGTAAATTAGACAGAGCAGATATGTTAAAATGAGGTGCTCCTAGATGCCAACAAACCTTCTCCTCAATATATCGGTAAAATATTGGCAGGACTTTCAGGATACGCTGGCCAATGTCATGGATGCAAATATTTATATCTTTGATACAAATGGTGGGTTTTTTTCCCAATTTAGTCTGCCCGTTGAATTATGCCGGGAGGTAAATAAAGGGAGGGTGCTCCGCGACGAAAAGTGTATCAGTTTTTATAAGTCTGCCCTCGGTTCATTAGAAGATAAAGACATGCTTACCTGCCCTTACGGGATTAAACTTTGTGCGTACCGCCTGGGCTCCTACGCCCAAAAGATAGGGTTCCTTATTATCACTCCTACTAGGCTTATAACCCAGGTGGGACGTGAGGAAGAAAATATCTTTGTTACGAAAGCACATAGCATTTACCAGACGATTAATGAGGTTCTTAAGGCTATCCTGGAAAAAAACCTGTTAGGATTACGGAGGCTTGAGCTGAACAGCATCTATGAGATCAGCCGCCTGATGACCTCCATCGTCGAGCTGGACAAGGTTCTGGACCTTATAGCGAATTCGCTGATTATAATCTACAAGGTTGATTTATGCTTTGTAGGCCTTCGAGAAGGTGACAAAATCAGAATAGCACAAGCCAAAGGTGAACACAGCCACCTATTGACCGGGACCGAATGGCCGTTGATCCAGCCGTTGATTGAGCAAGTTTTTTCAAAAGTTGAGCCCTTATCTTTGAGTCTTGAGGAGTTAAGGACTCTACCGGGTCTTACCGGTGTAGAGGTTACTCCTGGGACTGAAATCATTGTTTATCCCCTCTGGAGTGCTTTAGGTGCCGTCGGGTTGTTAGGTATAGTGGCCCCTGTTTCTCAGGATGACAGCGGCAGCAAAAATCTGCAGATATATGCCAACTTCGCCGCAGTGGCCCTGGCCAATGCAACTTTTATCCGCCAACTGGAAAGAGAAGCCGAAACCGACTTCTTGACCGGTTTCTTTAATAAGCGTTCCCTGCGGAACATGCTGTTTACCGAACTCGAGAGGACAGTCAGGTACGGTATCCCTTTGTCGGTTATTTTCGTGGACGTAGACAACTTCAAGGCTTATAATGATACATATGGCCACGTGGCCGGCGATGTGGTGCTGCAGAAGGCGTCAGAGATAATAAAAGACAGCATCAGGAGTGTGGATATTGCGGGCCGCTACGGAGGCGAGGAGTTTGTAATTATTCTTCCGGGGACGGAAAAGGAAGGTGCTGCAAAAGTGGCGGAAAGAATACGGAAATCGATAGAGATTTACCCTTTCCCGTACCGCCAGGTTACCGCAAGCCTGGGCATAGCCTTAGCGAAAAACAACGATTCTGTTGATTCCTTGCTTGAAAGGGCGGATCAGGCCTTATATCAGGCGAAAAGCCAAGGAAAAAACCGCTTCTATTTGGACCCATCGTAACATACCCTTCATGAGAAGTGCAGACAAATAGCTCTGTTGTTGTAAAATGTATTATAATCCAGTTAGATAAAAGATCTAAGTAAAAGTCGGGTACGCTTTTTTCGTGTTCGTACTTTCGTTTGACAAGAAAGGAGTATGTTAAAATGGATAACAACCGGGTAGAAATGCTTGTTAAGGAGCTGGAGGCTGGTAGTAAGCACGAAGAGAAACTATGGCGCAAACTTTTGCCGGGAGTTGTTTCGGGTGCCATCGGAAATAATTTGCGTGAGACGATACGGGAACCCTTGTTTGGGTTGCTTCAAGAACTGGGAGAAACGGCGCTGGGGGTAAAGCTAAAGCTTGTTATCGAGCGTACACCAACTTTTCCGACAGCCGAGCTTTTGCCGCTGATCCTAGAGCTTTGTGGTGAGCTGCGCCACGATAGCGAGCAGGCTGTTCGCGAGCTTGAGCGCATGCTTTCGGAGCTGGCAACGCCGATTATCCGCATTTGGAGGGAGATACTGTTGGTGCCGCTGATTGGCAGCCTGGATAGTGACCGGGCGCAGGGTATGGCAGAAAGGCTTTTGGAGCGCGTCAGTGCCACGCGGGCCAAAGTGGTAGTTGTGGACGTCACCGGGGTCCCCACGATTGACACGGCAGCGGGTGGTTTTCTTATCGAAACGTTTAGCGCAGTGAAGCTACTGGGAACGGAGGTTATCCTAACCGGCCTTAAGCCCGAAATCGCCCACACCCTGGTTAAGCTGGGGATCGATTTCCGCATGGTGGCGATAGCGCGTGACCTTGAAGATGCTCTGCGCCAGGCTATAGCCATGATCGAGGAAGATAGGAGCCGGCAGAGAAAAATCGTATGGGCACGGGGTAGTAATTTCCCAGGTGAAGGTGAAGGTGGAGAACACGATGGCATTTAAAGAAAAGGTGGTCCCAACCATAAGGATTGGGGATTCTTTGTTGGTGCCCATACAGATAGACCTGGACGATAAGACTGTGGAGCAGCTTCAAACACAGCTTTTGGCGGAAATGCAGGAACACCGGGTACGAGCGGTTATTCTGGACGTACGGATGGTGGAGGTAATCGACAGCTATATATCCTATACTCTTACGGAGACTGCCGCCATGGCCCACCTGATGGGTTGCTGTACTGTGATCTGCGGTATTCAGCCTCCTGTGGCCCTAACCCTGGCACAAATGGGAATAGAACTGCAAGGTTTTTTGGTTGCCCGGGACCTCGAGCACGCTATGGGTCTGGTATATTCGCCCTGAGAGAGGAGTAGTAGGCCTTGGACGGGAAACTAAGGGAGTTACTAAATATCTCGGAAAACGACTTTGACGTGGTAGTGCGCATCACCCGGGAAGAAGATATTGCCATAGCCAGACAGATGGCTAAGCAACTTGCCCAAGAGCTTGGTTTTTCTCTTGCTGATGTAACCAAAGTAGCTACTGCGGTTTCCGAACTTGCACGCAATATCTATCGCTATGCACAAACTGGTAAAATAATGATCCGTAAACGGCTCGAGGAGAGCGGTGGGCCTACCATACAAGTGGTGGCGGCTGATCGTGGTCCGGGCATCGAGAGCGTAGACAGGGTTCTGGCAAGAGGCTACACGACGCATGAGCGTAGCCTGGGCATAGGCTTGCCGGGAGTAAGGCGCCTTATGGATTTTTGTGAGATTGCCTCCAAAGTCGGCACGGGCACCGTGGTGAGGGTGGAAAAGAGGGGGCGCAAGTTTTGAGATTACAAGTTGAAAAACCGGAAGCTGACGAGCAGGCACGAGAAGGCTCCGGGTGGGAGGTATTGGCTTACTCGCGTCCCCACTGGCGGGAGAAAGTAAACGGTGACCTTTGTTACACTAAAGAATTAGGTACACAAGTACTTGTAGTTGTAGCAGATGTGCTGGGCCATGGGGAGGGAGCACACCGCGGAGCGGTGGTCCTGGCGCAGGCGTTGCAACGGGCTACGGGTGTTCTGCAGCAGACATACTCCGTTCTGGAAGAAGCGGCTGCACAGACGCGGGGGTGCGCTCTTTTCTTGGCCCTGCTTGACCGAAAAGCGATAGAATATATCTTGGTCGGGAACATCAGAGGGTGGGTGCTGACGCGAAAAGGTAAGGAGGTTCTGGTGGGGCAGCCGGGCATTGTAGGCAAGAGAATGCTGAATCCTGCCATCCGCCGGCTGGAGCTGTCGGAGCCCGCCCTTCTTCTGGCTTGTACCGACGGGATCAAGCGTAGCTTTTCGCCCGTAGGTTTGCAATGGCTCTGGGAAGGGGCAGGGGAAGAAGCGGTATGCCGTGTGGTAGAGAGATATGGCATTGCTGAAGACGATGCCGGCGTGCTGCTAGGGAGGAGGTATGTCTAGTTGTCGGGGGAATTCTATTCAACTTATCGCAGTTATCTTGAGCGTTATATGTTCGAAGGGGCTACGGAGGGGGTGCTTCTTGAAGCGTACCAGGATCTGCCGCGCTGCCTGGACGGGAGCGAGGTGCAGGCCGCCAGCATCTTGGACGTGCATACACGGGCTCTGCGCGAAGTCATGGGAATTAAGCGGGACAGCGACAATGTGCAGTGGATATACATAGCACGTGCGACCGAGTTTTTGGCCCAGATTCTGATAGTTATTGATACGTTCCTCCTCCAGCTAAAGGAAAGGGTTGAGCACGATCACCTTACGGGGCTTTATAACCGGCTAGCCCTTTATCGTTTGCTTCCCCGGATGCTCGAAGAAGCTCAAGAGCAGGGCAAGCCGCTTGTTGTTGCCATGCTCGATTTGGATGATTTTAAGCGAATAAATGACCAGTTCGGCCACCAGGCCGGCGACGAAGCACTTTGTTTTGTTGCTGGTCTTATCAAAAGAATTTTGCGGAATGATGACTTGGCCGTTCGGTTTGGCGGTGAAGAATTTGTAATTGTCCTTCCGGCGACAGATTTTGCCAAGGCCAGGATTCCCCTGGAACGAATTCTGTCCCAAATAGCAGCGGCAAAGATACTGCCGGGTGTGGATGGTCTTACGGTAAGTATAGGAGTTGCCGGGTATGCCGGCCGTGGCTCTGTCGATCCAGACGAGTTAATCCGGCAAGCGGATGAAGCAATGTATCGATCCAAAGAATTGGGCAAAAACAGAGTGGTCTTTGCCAAGGGCGATGATGGGGAGTGAGCGTACGTGAGGTTTTCAAAGGGATTGCTGGAGCTTATTAAAGAACTAACCTCCCAGGCTGGGCAATTGCCCTTGGATGATGTAGAGGTTACCGGAAGGGTGGCGCAAGCATACACTGGCCGGCTGCGATCTTTGTTGGATCGGGTAGGGCAAGAGGCAAACGAAGCGGAACTGCGCGGGGCAGCGAGCGACTTATTGGCGTTGTTTGCTGGAAACCATGACAAGGAACTTTTGCAGCGTCGTATAGACCTCGGAAGAAAGCTTGGCGCTGCAGAAGTGTCGCTGGAGCAGCTGGTAACAGCCTATGGGTTCTTTTTCGGGCGTTGCTGCGACGAACTAGTCCCGGTTATCCAATTCCTGGAGAGAGAATTGCAAAGATTGAAGTACGGCGGGACATCGTTGCTTCTTGACCTCGGCCTGCTACTCCTGGGATACCAGGGAGAAGTAGCGCGCCAGATGCGGATGTTTTCGGAAGTAGATGTTCTTACAGGCCTTTTGAGCCGCCGCAAGTTCGAAGAAGAGTTGCAGCAGGCACTCGAGTTTGCGCGGCGCACGAAACGAGAGTTTTCTTTATACTGGCTAGGAGACTGTTGAAAAACTCCAAACAATAATAACCAAAAATAGATATTTTTAGCATAACAGGAAGGAAAATAGAGATATTTGTAGAAATAAATACCTATCATCAGATAGGGAGTGCTAATTTA
>JBFMCH010000049.1:0-10917 GCA_040754595.1 Bacillota bacterium | reverse complement strand
GGGTCGGTGGCGAAAAACCCGTTAAAACGAATGTACGGATTATTGCCGCCACCAACGTGGATTTGGAGGAAGCGGTCAGTCAAAAAAACTTCCGGGAGGATTTATTTTACCGGTTGGACGTGGTCCGTTTGGAACTGCCGCCCCTCAGGGAAAGGAAAGAAGATATTCCGCAATTTGTGGAACATTTTATTCATAAGTTCTGGGGAAAAAGCGCTGGTCCGGTGCCGATCTTTTCCCCTTCCTGCATGGAGGCCCTGCTGAATTATCACTGGCCCGGCAATATCCGGGAACTGGCCAATGCCGTAGAACAAGCCCTGGCCCTGTGCGATGGCAGCATGGTGCTGCCGGAACACCTGTCAGGAAAAATTAACGGGCAACTCCTGCAGGCCAGCAGGTACGATGCGAAGGACCTGCCTAAGGGAAGCGAGGATTTTCCTCAGGTGTTGTCCTGCCAACCGGAAAATTTAGAGCAGCTGGACGAGGACAGTTTGCTGAATTTATACCGGAGGGTGCAAACCCTTCACAGGGCTTTACACCGCACTATGGGCAAAAAAGGTATTACAACTGTTTTTCCGGTCTCCCTTCAAGAAATGGAAGCGCGCACTATTGAAGAAACGCTGGAATTTTTCAACGGCAATGTCAGTATGAGTGCCCGGGCCCTGGGGATTGGCCGCAACACGTTGTATCGTAAGGCCAAGGAATACAACATTAATATAACAGGTTAATAAAAAATGAGGGGAGCTACCCCTCATTTTTACTGATCTTTTTTCCCGACGATCCCTAAAATCACCCTGTAGGGGCCCGGTGTGCCGGGAGGAAGGATGGCCACCCTGTCACCGGGTTTAATGCAGTGAGACAAACTGCAAACCGCGCCGTTGACCATGATTGCCTCCACATCCTCTTGCTGTATGGTTAACTTATCCAGCAGCTGGTAACCGGTGAGACCGTCCCCCACCTCGTACATTTCCGGAAAGCCAAACCCCTTTTCCTGCATAACCGCCCGGAGTTTGGCAAAGCCCCTTAATTCAATCGCTCCCAATGGCAGACACCTCCTGAACCGAGTCGCTCTAAGGTAAAACATACGCAATTTCTACTCCCATTATATAACGAAAATTCACTCTTTTCCTGTGGTATTTTGACACAGCTGTTTCACTTTAGAACGAAGACATGTACCATTTTGGTTATTTTTTAAGATTCAGAAGCTTTTAATCTTTGGTACATTCTTTGCATTTTATTATGGAATTCAATGATACCTAGTAGAAAGGGGGCAAATACAGACAAATTTTTGAATATAGAAAAAAGCAGGAAAAGTCGAATACGAATCGAAGTATTTAAGTGATTACCAATCAAGGAGGGATATGTTGTGCCAAAATTTTTACGCATTGATATGGGCAAAAAGCAAGTCAAATGGGAAGAATGCCCCGAAAAGTATTTAGGTCTTGGTGGCAGGGCACTGACTTCGCAAATGGTATTGGACGAAGTACCTCCAACTTGTCATCCCCTGGGTGAGTACAACAAACTCGTCATCGCACCCGGTTTATTATCCGGTACCAACGCCCCTTCTTCCGGCCGCCTGTCTGTGGGTGGCAAGAGTCCGTTGACCGGTGGCATCAAGGAATCCAACGCGGGTGGTATTTGCTCCCAGAAACTCGCCAACCTTGACATCAAAGCCGTTATTCTTGAAGGCAAGCCTGCCGACAAGGGCACCTGGATGGTAAAAATCTCTCCCGAAGGCGCAGAATTACTGCCTGCGGACGATCTGGCCATGAAGGGCACCTATGAAGTGACCGCCATCCTGCGCGAGCGCTACGGCAGCAAAGTCGGCGTCATTTGCATCGGCCCCGCCGGTGAAATGATGCTCATGGGTGCCGGTGTAACCAATAACGACAGCGACGGCAACTCCAGCCGTTATGCCGGTCGCGGCGGCCTGGGTGCTGTAATGGGCTCCAAGGGCATCAAGGCCATCGTCGTAGACGCTCCCAAGACCTTTGACGTTCCCGTCAAGGACAAAGAGCGCTTCTCCGCTGCTGCCAAGAAATTTGCCAAGATCCTCATGGATCACCCCGTTACCGGTGAAGGTCTGCCCAACTTTGGCACCAACGTGCTGATGAACATCATCAGCGAAGCCGGCACCCTGCCTGTCCGGAACTTCAGCAACGTTGGACGTTTTGAGAAAGCTAATAACGTTGGCGGCGAAACCTTAGCAGAAGTAGCCAAGGCCCGCGGCGGCAAAGCAACTCACTCTTGTCACCCCGGCTGCGTCATGCGCTGCTCCAACGTATATCCCATGCCCGACGGCAAAGTTTGTGCTCCCATCGAATATGAAACCGCCTGGTGCTTTGGTCCCAACCTGGAAATCAGTGATCTGGATGTTGTTGCCAAACTGAACTACCTCTGCAATGATATCGGTCTGGACACCATCGAAATGGGTGTTGCTCTGGGCGTATTAATGGATGCCGGCGTCATTCCCTTCGGTGACGGTGAAGCAGCCATCAAGACACTGGAAGAAGTGGGCAAGGGAACCCCTGCCGGACGTATCTTGGGCAACGGTTCTGTATTTGTGGGCAAAGCTTACGGCGTAACCAGAGTTCCCGCCGTTAAGGGCCAGGGCTTACCTGCTTACGATCCCAGATCCTGCAAAGGCAACGGTGTTACCTATGCTACATCCCCCATGGGCGGCGACCACACTGCCGGTTATGCTGTAACCGCCAACATTTTGAAGGTGGGCGGCTTTGTAGATCCACTGAAGCCGGAAGGCCAGGTAGAACTGTCCAGAAACCTGCAGATCGCTACCGCTGCTGTGGATGCCACCGGTCTGTGCCTGTTTGTAGCCTTTGCCGTACTGGATAATCCCGAAGGCCTGCCCACCATCGTTGAGATGCTCAATGCCCAGTATGGTCTGGAACTGACCACTGACAACGTGGTTGAACTTGGCCAGAGCATCCTGAAGAACGAGCGTGAATTTAACGCCAAGGCCGGCTTCACCAACGCTGATGACCGCCTGCCGGAGTTCTTCTACACCGATAAACTGGCTCCGCACAACACCGTGTTCGACGTTACAGATGAAGAGCTGGATTCTGTATTTAATTTCTAGCCCATAGACAGACTATTTGTAGTATAATGAATTTTGAGGTGACCTGGACATGGTGATTGAGCTGAGGGTATATACAGGCCTGGAAAAATACACGGGAACTCGTTACGGCGAGTTAATCACGTTACAATTGGCTGAGGGAACCACCCTGCGGGATATTTTCAGCAAGTATGGCATTCCGGAGGAGGAAGTATTCAGCGCATTGGTAAACGGCTTGCATAAGCCCTTTGACACTGTTTTACAAGACGGTGACCGGGTTGCCCTTTTTCCGCCGGTTGGCGGCGGTTAAACCGACCAAGGAAGTCAGGGGCAGGGGAAAATTCCCCTGCCCTTGTGCAGAACGTCGTTATGCTTACTAGAACATATTGGTGGTGGTTCGTTCGTGGACGTATTCTGGAATGGGTTTATGATGGCAGTTAAACTTCTTCTGGCCGGGGACAAAGAAATTATCGAAATCGCGTTATTAACGTTAAAGGTTTCCGGTACCGCCACCTTCATTGCTGTTTTAATTGGCGTCCCTATGGGCTTTTTCCTGGCCCTGACTTCCTTTCCCGGTAGAAACCTTCTGGTAAGTGTCGTAAATTACGGCATGGGACTGCCCCCAGTGGTGGTGGGACTGGTGGTATGGCTGCTGCTCAGCCGCTACGGCCCCCTGGGCATGCTGGGACTGCTGTATACGCCCGCAGCCATGATCGTCGCCCAGGGCATCATTGCCTTTCCCATTGTGACAGGCTTTACGCTGGCAGCCTTTCAGCAGCTGCACCCCAAGTTAAAGTTGCAGATTCTGTCCCTGGGAGCCTCCCGGCTGCAGCTTCTCTGGCTGATGGCCAGGGAAGCCCGGATGGGACTGTTGGCGGCGGTGATGGCCGGTTTTGGAGGGGCCGTTTCCGAAGTGGGAGCCTCCATGATGGTAGGTGGCAACCTGGTGGGATCTACCAGGACCCTGACCACCGCCACGGTACTGGCGGTTAATAAAGGCCAGCAGGAACTGGGCATGGCATTAAGTTTGATCCTGCTGTTTGTCGCTTTTACCATTACAGTGATCCTGACAACGGCCCAGCAGCGGGGGAGGTGTCCATAGTGGTTATTTTAGAAGCAAGGGATATTAAGTTTATCAAAAATAACAGAACGATCCTGGATATTGATGCGTTCGCTTTACGGCAAGGCGAAGTGACGGCCCTGATTGGTGTCAACGGGGCGGGGAAAACCTCTTTGATGCAAATCCTGGCCCTGCTGCAACAGCCAACCTCCGGGCAGGTACTGTTTCAAGGGGAGCCGGCCGGTAAGCACAACCTCCTGCAATTGCGGAAAAGAATGGCCTTTGTTTTTCAACAGCCCCTTTTACTGGACATGACAGTAAGACAAAATATTGAAACCGGCCTTCGATTACGGAAAGTTGCCAGTCATTTAATCAATCAGCGAGTGCAATTATGGTTGGAAAGGCTGGGGATTCAGCACCTGGCTGACGGCCCTGTTCGTTTCCTGTCCGGCGGGGAGGCCCAGCGGGTCAGTATTGCCCGGGCCCTGGCCCTGGAGCCGGAGGTTCTGTTTTTGGATGAACCATTCACGGGCCTCGATAGCCCCACCCGGGGACAACTGCTGTTGGACATGGCCAAACTGCTGCATGGGACCAAAATTGCAACGCTGTTTGTTACCCATGATTATGCAGAGATCCCTTATCTGGCTCACCGGCTGTCCGTGCTGGACCAGGGCCGAATTATCCAAACCGGCACGCCCCAGGAAATCTACCAGCGTCCCAAAAACCAGGCCGTACTAAAACTGCTCCAGTGGATACCCATGAGAGGTGAGATGCGGGAAGCAAAGGGGGCATTCTAGAATGATCGATAATTTTAAAAGGAACATCAACTACCTTCGCATATCCGTTACCGACCGGTGTAATTTACGCTGTGTTTACTGCATGCCCCCGGAAGGGGTGAAACAGACCCCCCACTGGGAAATACTAAGTCTGGAGGAAATCAGCCGGGTGGTGGACGCGGCATCGAATGTCGGCATTCGAAAAATACGCATTACCGGCGGTGAACCGCTGGTGAGAAAAAATATTTTGGAGCTGTTTCAGGCCATTTCCGCCAACCCTGCCATTGACGATCTCTCGGTTACCACCAACGGGGTGCTTTTTGCGGATATGGCAGAGGACTTGAAAAAAGCCGGGTTAAACCGGGTTAACTTCAGTCTGGACAGCCTAGCGTCTGAAAATTTCAGGGATATAACCCGGGTGGGAAAGTTTGATGATGTTTGGCGGGGCATCCAGAAGGCCCTGGAACTGGAGCTTCATCCGGTTAAGTTAAACGTTGTGGCGGTACGCGGGGTGAATGACCGGGAGTTTGGGGATTTTGCCCGCTTGAGCAGGGAACTGCCGCTACATATTCGTTTTATTGAACTAATGCCCATCGGGGAATGCAACCCCTGGGCGGTGGGGAATTTTATTTCCGCCGAAGAAATTATGCAGCACCTGCAGCAGGAATTCGGCCCCCTGGAGACACAAATCAAGGTGACCGGCAGCGGACCCGCAAAATATTACCGACTGCCCGGCGCCAGGGGAACCATTGGTTTTATTACTGCCATCAGTGAACATTTTTGCAGCACTTGCAACCGCTTACGTCTGACAGCTAACGGTCAGCTTCGACCCTGTCTTTACGGCAACCAGGAATTCGACCTGAAGACTTTATTAAGAAGCGGCGCGGGCAGGCAGGAATTGGCGGAGTTTATTGCCAAAACCATTCAGCACAAGCCTGGCCAGCACCATATGGAGGACGGGTGGACCGACCGCAGGGTGATGAGCCAGATAGGAGGTTAAGAACCATGTCCCAGTTAACACATTTTGATGCCAGGGGCAATGCCCGCATGGTGGACATTACAGACAAAAAAGAAACCCACAGGGTGGCCGAGGTACGGGGAGAAGTGGTCATGTCCCCAGCCACCCTGGAGTTGATTCAACAGGGCGGTATGGCCAAGGGGGATGTCCTGGGTGTAGCCAGGGTAGCGGGGATTATGGCAGCCAAAAGCACCCCCAATTTAATCCCCATGGCCCATCCCATTATGATTACCGGGGTGAACATTGACTTCAAATTTGCACCGCCCAATATGCTGGAGATCCGGGGGATTGTCAAGACCGGCGGCAAAACAGGGGTGGAGATGGAGGCCCTTACCGCCGTCAGTGTGGCTGCATTAACCATCTATGATATGTGTAAAGCGGTGGACAAGTCGATGGTAATCCAAAATATCCGGTTGGTTAACAAAAGCGGCGGCAAAAGCGGCGACTTTTTACGGGAGGGAGAAGAACCATGGGAAAAATAGTGGCAGTTTGCACCAGTCCTAAAAAGGGAATGCGGAAGAAAAACGTAGGTGAAGGGCTTCTGGTGGTGGAACACGGGCTGGAAGGGGATGCCCATGTGGGTGGCTGGCACCGCCAGGTAAGTTTGCTGGCTTTAGAAAGCATTGAAAAAATGCGCCAACTGGGGCTAAAGGTGGGACCGGGCGATTTTGCCGAGAATTTGACCACCGAGGGCATTGATTTGGTTTCCTTGCCCATTGGCACAAAACTGAAGATTGGTGATAGTGCGCTGGGTGAAGTGACGCAAATCGGCAAGGAATGCCATACCCGCTGTGCCATTTATCACCAGGCCGGGGACTGCGTAATGCCCAAGGAAGGTATTTTTATCCGGGTGCTGCAGGGTGGACCGGTAAAGGTAGGGGACTCCATTGACATTCAACCGGCATAAAGCAGCGCCACCGGCTATTTCCCTGGTGGGATGTTCCAATTCGGGGAAGACCACTTTTTTAGAAAAACTGATCAAGGAAGTCAAGGCCCGGGGGTATCGTATCGGTACCGTTAAGCACCACCGGGGGGCCTTTGAACTTGACATTGAGGGTAAAGATACCTGGCGGCATGCTCAGGCAGGGGCAGACACCGTGGCCTTGGCCACGCCCACCGGCTTTGGTCTGGTAAAAAAACTGGAGCAGGAGCTGTCGTTGGCGGAGATTATCAACTATATGTCCGGTGTGGACATCGTGATCATAGAAGGTTTTAAAAAGGGCCCCCAGCCTAAAATCGAGCTCGTTCGTTCCGAGGTATCCAGTTCCCCGGTTTGCCCTGCTGATGAACTAATGGCCGTTGTCAGCGACCTGCCGCTGGAACTGGGCATTCCCTGCTATGATTTGCATGATATTGCCGGTGTGGCAGATCTCATTGAGGAGCGGCACCTTAAACCAGCCGGGGATGTGAACAGGCTGGCATTAGACGACCGGCAGAAAAAACGTTACCATCGAAACATCATGCTGCCAGGGGTCGGGGAAGAGGGGCAGCTCAAGCTGCTGAACTCCTCGGTAATGGTGGTGGGGACCGGCGGATTGGGTTCCCCGGTGGCTTACTACCTGGCGGCGGCGGGCATCGGCCGGTTGGGCCTGGCGGATGCAGATGTGGTGGATTTCTCCAATTTGCAGCGGCAGATTCTCCATGCCACGGTGGATGTGGGGCGCCTTAAGGTGGAATCTGCGCAGGAAAAGCTTCTGGCAATAAACCCGGATATCGAGGTTAAACTCTACCCCTATCGTATCGATGAGGTCAATGCTGCGGAGTTGGTCAGGCAATATGACATCATCGTGGATGCCACGGATAACCTGGAAAGCCGGTACTGCCTGAACCGGGCCTGTATCCTGGAGGGGAAACCTTTTATCTATGGCGGCGTATTGTCAATGGTAGGTCAGGTCATGACCATTCTACCGGGCCGGGGTCCCTGCTTCCGCTGCATCTTCCGGGAGCAGCCTTCGGCCAAAGCTGTTAAGTCTACTGCCGAGGTAGGAATTTTAGGGTCGGTGGCGGGCATCATCGGCAGCATTCAGGCCACCGAAGTCGTGAAATTCCTGCTTGGACAGGGAGACCTGCTGGTGGGCCGTATGCTGACGATGGAAGCATTGTCCATGACCTTTCAAGAGGTTGAAGTTAAACGGGATCCTACATGTCCCGAATGTGCCCACCTGGCATAACATAGGAAAAAGATTGAAATAAGTAAAAACCCAGGCTAGCCTGGGTTTTTACTTATATATAATGTTATAGTTTTAAAAATACCTTAATTACTCCAGACTTGACTTTGCGGTTAGGCCGTAAATCATCTGGCCAAAACAATCACAAAGAATTTCCGGTTCGGGTTTACCGGATTTAACAGGCTGATTCTTCTTGGGCTTTGAATCGTGTATTTTCTGCAACACAACCAGTTCATAAAAACGAAACAAGCTAGTGCCATTTTTCACTTTATCGGTCATACTTCACCAACCCCTCACGAGCCCAACCTAACTGCTTTTTAAAAGGGTATCACACCCGGAGAAGGGTCACAAGGTGGGGGGACAAAGAAAAACTAGCAAAAATAGGATGATAATTTAGAATATTAAGACAAGTTAACTCTACCTGGCCAATTTACTTTTACCCACGGGCGCCAAAGCGGGGAGCCACACAAATAAAATGAACAGACTGTAAGCTACCAGCAAACTTGGCAAAGAAAAAAACTCCAACCAGCCGCCTCCCAGCAGGGGACCTAAGAGATAGCCCAAAGAAAAGGCGGTGTTGTAGATACCTTTTATACTATAACTAATTTTATAAAAAAGAAATCCCATCCAATGTGGGATTTCATTCTGTCTTTCTAACCCAGGGGGCGTTTATTAATGGTGATTACCGGCGGGCCGCCCCGGTCGTTTTTTCTATGGGGCCGGTCCGGAAAAGGAATGTTGCTTGCACGGGGCGATACTGGCGGCGGGTGTGGCTCCGGCTGAGAAGGAATGAACGGTGGCTGTGCGGCCCCCGGTTGTTCCAGCCCGGGGGCTGTGGGTACCTCCGGGGGAGGGGGCTGCTCCCCCGGCGTTGGAGGCTCCGGTGTAGTGGGCTGGCTGCCGGCGCCCGCCAGAGGGCCTGGCATACTGTTGCCCCCCTGGGGCAGCAGGGGAGGTTGAACGGCCGGCAACTGGTTGGGCGGGTTTTCCGGCGGGTGCCTGGGGGCATGCACAACGGTGATACTGTTATAAATCCGCTCGTCCTCACAGACCAACTGCCCGTTTTCATACCGCCGCTGGCGGATTTCCACCCGTGGAATAAAGGCGGATACCTCCGCGGGCACACTAAGACTGGACAGTCGGCACAAGCGAATCCCGGCCCCTTCCACCACCAGATCGACATGGTCATTTTGATAGCAGTTACAAGGGTCAAATACTTGAAGTTGACGGCTTTTTCGAATCAATTTATACTGAGCCATAACAGCCACTCCAATAGGGAAAAGTTTCCTTAAAACTACTTTATGTCGTTTTTGGTTATTCGGTGACAATTATGGTAATAGGTTTAAAGATTGCCCTGGGAAAAAGTGTGTGGAGGAAGGAGGATGTCCCATAATTTGGATTAAGAGATGGGTGATTTGCTTAAGTCTTATTTTGCTCATGGTCGGTTGTGCAGCCAAGGGAAGAACAGAGAAGGTTGAGCCCCCTGTGGATCATACCGCAGTGACTGGCAACCACGAAGCCAACTTAATCAAATGGACTGCCGACGGGATCATCAGTCCCAATGAATACAGCAAGTATCAAAAGATTGGTGAGGTGGGATTCTATAGCAGGATTGAAGGGGACTTTGCCTGCCTGGCCATGGTAGCGCCAACGACCGGTTATATCGTCCTGGGCATTAACCAGGCTTGGGGGACTGGATAAGGTAGAGGTCCGGCCGACCCTGGGGATGGAAGACCCCTGGCACTACCGGAATAAAATTCACTTGCATGTAAAGAAAGAGGGCCACAGGGTAAAACTGGGCTTTTATGCCGAGGGAACCTACGAACTGGCCACCGGTCTGGGTCATCAAACCTGCCTGCTGGTGGACAAACAAATTAACCAAGTGGCAGCCACCCTGGAGGAGTTCATAAATAAACATGCTGTTTCTCCGTACCACTGGCAGAAAAAAAGAGGACTGCTGCGCCACGTCATGATACGCCGGGGTTTCGGAACCGGGGAGATCATGGTAGTCCTGGTAACCTCCGCCGAAAGATGGTCCACCGCAAAGGAATTTGACAGGGCCATTGTAACCCGGCATACGGAAATTGTATCCGTTATCCGCAACATCAACACCAGTCCCGGGCGTGTTGTCCTGGGTTCAGAAAACCGTTTATTAACGGGCAGGGAGTATATTTTGGATTACTTAAACGGATTGAAATTTAAAATTTCCGCTCCCTCCTTTTATCAAGTGAATCCCCTGCAGACTGAAGTGTTATATAACAGGGTTTTAGAACTGGCTGACCTGAAAGGGCACGAAACGGTTGTAGATGCCTATTGCGGCATCGGAACCATTGCGAACTTCCTGGCACGCCATGCGGGCCGGGTGATCGGCATGGAAATCGTCCCGGAGGCGGTGGAAGATGCTAAAGAAAACGCCCTGTTAAACGGCCTGTCCAATACCGAATTTATCCCGGGCCCCGTAGAAAGTTTATTACCGAAGATGGTTGCCAAAGGCCTGAAACCCCACCTGGTGGTCCTGGACCCGCCCAGAAAAGGTTGTGAAAAAGAAGTATTGCAGGCCATCTCCGAAGCGCAGGTGCCCAGGATGGTCTATGTCTCCTGCGATCCCGGAACCCTGGCCCGGGACCTGGGGATCTTTGACAGCTCGGGATATCAAACCTTACTGGCCCAACCGGTGGATATGTTTCCCTGGACCAGTCACGTAGAAGCGATAATTCTGATGACACGTAGTGGTTCAGGCGATAAATAGTAGAGTTTGACCACAACATATAGTGGTTTTGGTCTGAATTTTGGGCAAAAAACAGACGAAAAAATGACCTTTTTTG
>JBFMCH010000048.1:0-8019 GCA_040754595.1 Bacillota bacterium | reverse complement strand
GTTTTCTCTTCCTTGAGAATTTCCAGTACAACCTTGGCTTTGAACTCCCCAGAATATGATTTTCTCACGGCAACGATCCACCTTAAATAAAGCTGTTTTTTTGTCTAGTTTTCTTTATCCATTATACCCTGGGAAGGTTGTGAAGTACCGGACTTCGGTGCTGTGAGATTGCCGGTTTTTTTTGATTCAATTACCTTTAAATCCCCCATCCCCTTGGAACCATGGGACTTGTTATTCGCCGGTCCGGACGTTTGCTTCGATGTATTAGTGCTCAAGTTTCGTTCAACCGCCCGCAGATCTCCCATCCCCATAGGTCTGGTGGAAGCAGTTGCTCCTCCGGATTTAGTTAGTTGTACACTGGAAACACCCGGGGATTTAGGCGGAACGTTTTTGTTTTGGGATAAAGCTGCTTTTGCCGTTGGCGGCGGTGAGGATGTTCTCGACGGAGTAGGGGGTTGTTTTGGCTTTGAATATAAATTATTCTTTCGTTCGACTACCCTAAAGTCGCCCATTCCCATTTTAACTGCCCCCTTTACTTTTCTCAACGGTTTTTATGTTTGACTGATTTGTAAAGATATTTTTCTTGACACAAAATAATAGATATGCTGTAAATTAAAGTCTAATTCCCTACTGCCAGCCCCCTTTTTATTTTTAAATTACTTTAATACCAGCTTTCCCTGTTGAAGCTGATATATCAAACCGCGAATATGGAAAGGCATACAACAAATTTCTCCGCCGTTTAACAAGACAAGGGCATGCCATTTACCAGGCATTAACGGGTTTTCAGGTTCCGCTTTAATCCAACCTGCAGCTTGTATGAATTCTTCCTGACATTGAGGGTCGTCCCATACTGTACACTCAGACGAATAAGCGATTTCTAAATTAGGGTTAACCCATAGAAAGGTAACAAGATGGGCCCCCTTAACTTTATTAAATATTACTGTTACTCCGATTTCTCCACCTACATTGCTAAACTGTCTTTCGGGTTTCAAATTCTGTGTATCACCTGGGTACATTTCAATATGGCCAACATCTATAAAGGATGAATCAGAGGTTAACTTATAAACATCAGTATCTTCAACCACAAGACTGGACATTAACCTGCCATTGGATGAAAGATATGATGGGAATGTTTCGGGATCATTTACACGAAAACAGTTGTTGATCAAAAAACAGTAGTGATACCGTCCTGTATCCAGGTTAAGTTCTTGACTCCAATGCCCTTCGGAATCAATTTGCATAGGGATAGGAGTAAAGTTAACTGACTCATGCCAAATTTCTAAGGCAACACTTTTGGCAATAGGTGCGCCGTCCCACCCCGGGAATGGTATCCAACAGCTCCAGGTCATCCTCAAAAGGGAGCATTCGGTCCTTAATTTCTTTGTCCAGTCTGTTTATTTCATCAGAGAGAAAATCAATGTGAATCGGTCATTGTTGAAAATGTGCGAATCTCTTTACCTTCAGGAGTGATGACACAGGCCACTACGTTCTTCTTATGAACGTCAAGCCCGCAGCAATGGGTGTACACAACTTCCATGTGTTCTTTCTCCCTCTACGGCAGTTAAATTGAAGGGCTGGTGCAACAACCATATGTGGTTATTCTATCCTGCGTGCTTCCCCAAAAGGGGGCAACAATCTGTGGTGCACCTGGTCGTTGGGGTCTGTCTATGAGACGGGCTCGCAGCACCAAGTAGATACGACCTCCCTTCGCCAGCCGTAGAATAAAGATTCTTCACAGCACCATTTTCATCCTTCTGCTGGTGCCGCGTCAGCGGCATGGGGGTCTGAACCGGGAAGAAGAGGCGGAATTTTACCTGGAACTGGCTAAAATGGACAGGAAGGAGGCCGAGGCAATCATGCAGATAACCACCAGCTGGCACGAAAAAGGCCGTGCGGAAGGCTTGATGGAAGGGATCAAAGAAGGAATTAAAGAAGGCAGGTTGGAAACCGCCCGTGCGGACCTGAAAAAGGGGCTGCCGGAAGACGTTGTTGCGGAGATAACCGGCCTTGACCGCGAAATCATCCGGAAGCTGAAGGCCGAGCTGAATCGAGCTTGAGTGTGCGACAGGGGACAGCTCTCCTCTTGTCGCATTTTTGTTTATATAGTTTGGAAACAATTGATATGGTCCAGATGCTTCTTGGTTGAACTTGGCGGTCGGCGCCATACGTCTTAAAGCGGTAAACAAGGGAATGAACGGGGGGAGACTACTGGTGAAATGGCCGACCGGTTTCACCAGGATGTGATCAGCTTAAAACCACGGGCGTTAATAATCCTTGGAGGGACCAATGATGCATGGATTAGAGCAACTCCGGCGGCAATTCCCAACTCGGCAAGTACCCGGACACGGCCTTCGGGGATCCCTCCCCCATGGGTTCCCATGCCTTTGGAGTTGGACGTGGGTGGCTTGTTAGTCATCTGGCGGATGGAGATGTCGGTGGAGATGTCGGTCCCGGGGTTTTTCTCGTAGAAGCCCTGCTGCTTTGTCAGTTCGTAGGCCGCGTGAGTGATGGGTAGATAGCCGCTTACCTGATGATACCAGGCCTGGAGATCAGGATTGGAGAGGAACGTGAAGAACTTGGCCACGCCCTTGTACTCCTCCGGCTTGTGCCCGGCCATCACCCAAAGCGATGCGCCCCCGATGATGCTGTTTCTGGACTATGTGGGGAGCTCCCCGGCGCGGAAGGCCGCGATGGCGCCCGTCATGGTCTCGGTGTAATTTCCCCTGTAGACAGGCACTACCTAGTACTCGTTCTGGGATGCGTTGAACCTGGAGGCTGTTCTTCATGCGTCTAAAAACAGGGAAACAAAAGCACTAACCAGCCGCGGGTCGAACTGGCTTCCCGCGCACCTTTTAAGCTCCGCGATGGCCTCCTCTTTACTTTTGGGCTTTATGTACGGCCGCTCGCCGGTCATGGCGTCAAAGGCATCGGCAATGGACAGGATGCGGCATTCTACCGGGATCTCTTCTCCGCTCAGCCCCAGGGGGTACCCTTTCCCGTCCCACCTTTCGTGGTGCTTGAGAATTAAGTCCGCCACCCCGGCGAGGTCAGGGGAGGATAAGGCGATGCGGTAGCCCTTTTCGGGGTGCTGGCGCATAACCTCCCACTCTTCCTCTGTAAGCGTGCCTTTCTTGAATAAAATGCTGTCCGGCACGGCAACTTTGCCCAGGTCATGGACCTGGGCAAAAAGGGCCAGGTCTGCCATCTGCCGGGGAGAAAGCCCCAGTTTCTCGCCCATTTTAAGGCACATTTCTTTCAGCCTTTCGGCGTGCCCCGCGGTGAAGTAATCCTTTTCTTTGAGGGCTGCCAGCAGGGCGCCCACGATCTGGTTTCGCGCGCTGGCCCTGTACACAAGCTTATGGCGGTACATGAGGTCGTCGGCCTTCTTAAAGGTGTCTTCGAGGGATCCGTCCCCGCTCCGGCACGTGGCAAAGCCTGTAGACACGTGCAGGGGCAGCTCGGGGTGTTCTTTGTTGTAGTCATCGACCCGGGAGCGTATCCGGTATACAATATCTTCCCCGGTTTGTTCATCTGTTCCCGGCAAAAGGGCGGCGAACTCATCGCCCCCTATGCGGGCCAGGATATCGGAACGGCGCAGGGTATTTCTCAAAACATCTGCGCAGGCCTTCAACATTTCATCGCCCCTGGCGTGGCCCAGGGTGTCGTTGACCAGCTTCAGGCCGTCCAGATCGGCCACCAGGATGGTGACCGGGTATTCCCGGCTGACAGCCAAACGCCTGAGTTCTTCCTGGAAAAAGGCCCGGTTGTAAAGGCCTGTCAATGGGTCGTGCAGGCTCAAGTATTTCAACTGTTCCTCGTAGCGCCTGCGCTCGGTGATATCCAGGGCTGCTTCCACGGCCCCTATAACGTTTCCCTTTTCGTCCTTAACGGGGGAGGCAGTAATCCTCCAGAAGCGGCCGTCCGGCGAAACCACCTCCCCTGTGCACACCCGGCCGGTCTCCATAGCCTGCACCACCGGGCAGCCCTGGCAGGGATCGCTCCTGCCGTGCCATATCTCGTGGCATTTCGCTCCAAAAAGGTCCCCGGGGCTTTTGCCGACGGATTGGCCGGCCGCGCGGTTGGCCCAGATGACGTGCATGTCCCGGTCCAGAAATACAACCAGCTCCGTAAGGCTGTCGAGAATCAGGGATTTTTCTGTCATCAACCGATGCAGCTCTTCTTCCAGGATCTTGCGCGGGGTGATATCGGTCAAAAAATGCAGGGTGGCGGGCTGCCCCTCCCACTCGACCACCACGGAGTTTGTTTCCGCCCACTTGACACCCCCGTCTCTGGTTATTACCCTGAACGGAAATGCGTATAAGACGCATTTATTCTCCAGCAATTCCCTGTAATGTTCCCATACCGCATCCTTGTCTTCCGGGTGGATGAAGTCCGGGAAATGCCTCGAGACAAGCTCTTCCCTTGGGTAGCCTGAATGGGCCGCAGCCGCCCGGTTGGCAAATTTGACCGCGCCCTCCTGGACCACCACGACGGCTTCGGCGGCGTTTTCCACCACCGCCCTGTATTTCTTTTCCTTGTCGCTTATCTCCCGCCGGTACTCCTCCAGCCTGTCCAGCATTTTGCTGATTTCAGCGGAAAGAAGGGCAAGCTCATCCTTTCCCTTCAGAACCGGGAACCCGGAGGAAAGGGGAAACTGGTAGCCCGTGCCGGTTACGGCCGCGGTAAGTTTTACCAGCCGGGACACGACGGCACGGTTCAGCCAGTACAAGGCCAGGCCGCAGCACAGGACCGCCGTCAGCGCCAGGTAGAGGCTGAAGGCCTTTTCGGCGGACTTAAACACCCTGGCAACGCGCCTGTCCGAATTAACCTGGAGAATGAAGGCGGTTTCCCCCTGCAGGTCTTTAATGACGGTAAAGCCGGCGCTTTCCTCCGGGGAAATTATCCCGGCGTAACAGGCCTCCCCGTCTTCTAAAGAGCCCGCCGGCTGCAGGTCGCGGAAGTCCACGGCCCTCGGCGGGTGAAGGGTGAGGGGCAGGCGGGTGATCTCCGAAAGCTCTTTTAAATCCTTGTCCTTTAAGATCCGGCCGAAAATCAGGGTTCCCCGGGGGGGACCGGTGTCATCGCTTTTTAAAACGGGCCTGGCGGCCACCAGCACCGGCCCTTCCTGCGTCACCACCAGCCCTTTCATGCCGCCTGCTTTCTGGCGGGCCGGAAGAACAATCTCCCGGGGTACGGGGATATCTTCTCCCTCTTCAGCATCGTATCCCCTGGCGTATACCATTTCTCCCCCGGTGTTTATTATCACTATATAGTTGATCTTAAGAACCTCAAAGGTGCTGTCGACCAGGTTCTTCTTTATGTATTCCGCGTTTCTGTCTTCCACAAATAGATACGTATCATCCCATGCGGCCCAATCTTCGGTATTTCTGTCCAGCGTCGCCATTTCCCTTTCCAATGCCTGGAGGGTCCGCTCAATATTCTGCTTAAGATCATCTCTTTCCAGCTCAGCTACAATGTTATTTGCGATCACATGAGAAACCGCGAAAAAAACAAGGACGAGAATGGCGAAGGTGGCGCAGAGGGTGAGGACTATCCTGGTTTTCAAGGACATCCCGGTATCTCCTCCCAAGTCCTGGCCGGCAGTTGGGCTCCCGTCACCGCATGAGGGTAAAGCGGCGAGCTTTCGGTGCAGCGGGGGTTATACACCCCGGCGTGTTTGGTTTATTATTTTACCAAATTAAATGCCGTTACCAATAAAGTTTCAATACCTTGGGAAATTCGATACTTTAGCTCAATTACCTACCGGCCGGGGAAATTTTTTTGCGAATACCGGGTGTGGCAGGCGCCTCGCGATCCCCGGGCAGACGTTTAAATATTACTGGCTCCGGTTTTGCAGCAACCGTAAGCGGGATAGGGTTTCAGTTTGCGGCTCATTTCCCCACCTCCCGCAGGAGTACGTCCGGGTTCCAGACGCGGCTCTGCATGCACTGCCCCATGCCCATGGTGGTCTTCTGCCCCACCCCGGCGTAGAAGGCAAAGCCGGCCAGCAGATTCACCTGCCGGGCATGTTCCGGATGGGTCCGGACCACCTGCCGCCCGAGGCCGAAAGTACAGTGACCAGGGAGAAGAACAGGGCCTTGAACCTGATTTTTCTCAAGTTTTCCACATACCAGAAAACCTCTTTGGTCAGGCATCCACAGCAGTTATAGGCAACCTAACACCCGATAAAATCGCCAATCTGCCTGTGGAATAATTGGTAGACCTGATGCTGCAACACGGAAACCACCGGCTTAAGGATGTTCCTGAGATGGCCACGGCCCTTAAACGGGCAGCCCGTAACTCCTACCGTTTAAACCCGAAAATGCAAGAATCTGTGGACATTACACTGGCTATGTCCCTTGAGACCATCTGGTTCTTTGAGAGGCAGCAAAAGAAAATCGATCAGGCTATCGCCAAAGAGATAAAGGCAATTCCACACACGTTGGAAACTATTCCAGGCATCGGACCGGTTTACGCAGCCGGCATAGTAGCCGAAATCGGCGACATTTCAAGGTTTGACAATCACAATGCTCTTGCCAAATTTGCGGGCTTAACCTGGCGGCAAAACCAATCAAGCAAGTTCAACGCCCAGGATATTCCCTTAACCAGGTCAGGTAACTACTACCTGCGGTATTACCTTGTAGAAGCGGCCAACTCCGTCCGGGTGTTGGAGCCGGAGTATGGTGAGTTCTACCGCAGGAAGTATGCCGAAGCCAGACATCACCATCATAAACGTGCTTTAGTCCTTACGGCCCGCAAACTCGTTCGCATGGTCTTCACGCTGCTGAGTGAAAGCCAAATCTACCAGCAGAGGAGGGTGAATTAGTAATATTTTACAATTTACATTTTCTTTTATAACTGGGAATCTATTACGATTGTTGGCAGGGATACTTATTGCCTGATCTAAATTAATAAACCGCCTCGAGGGTGGTCAATTTTTTGGTTGTCACGGTGGTCAACTTTTTGATTGACATTACTAACAACGCTTGGGTTACTTTTTTATACTAGTCGTTTTCAATTATTGCTTCAATCATGGCACGCCCAGATTTGCCCAGTACGTCGCTGGCCACGGAAGACAACTTGATGTTGGCACATTCAAGGACCTTTTGGATACGGTTGATTTCCCGTGCCCGCTCTTCGATAAGGCTCCGGCGGTAACGGATGAGTTCCCGCAATTCCCTTTGTTCGCGGGAAGGAATATAACTGCCTTGCAAGAGGCCATGGCGGAGCAAACCGGCAATCCATTCTGCATCTTTTACATCGGTTTTACGCCCGGGGACATTTTTGATATGTTTAGCATTTACCACCATTGGCTGGATGTCTTCCAGTTCCAGCAAGTTATAGATGGGTTTCCAATACGAACCGGTGCTTTCCATCGCCACATGGGTGCAACCTTTGGTTTTAAGCCAGTCCACCATAGAAATAAGGTCATCGGTCATTGTTGAAAATGTGCGAATCTCTTTACCTTCAGGAGTGATGACACAGGCCACTACGTTCTTCTTATGAACGTCAAGCCCGCAGCAATGGGTGTACACAACTTCCATGTGTTCTTTCTCCCTCTACGGCAGTTAAATTGAAGGGCTGGGGCAACAACCAGCAGATATTGTGACAGTGGCCCAAATTTTGGGACATGCCAATCTGAATACTACTGTGATATATACGAAGCCGGATAAAAAAACGATGTCGGATGCGCTGGCAAAAGAGGAGGTATGTACAATTGCACATTAGCTAAAAAATGTACAACAAAGATATGTAGCAACAATATATAAATTTTAGGTTAAATAAATCCTAATTATAGTATAATAAAAATAAAAACTCTAAGAAGGTGGTCATATGAATATTAACACGGACTGTATCGTAAGCATTTCTGATGTTAACCAGAATTTCTCTAGAATTGCTCGACTTGTTGACGAAAAGAAAAAAGTTATTGTGATGAAGAACAATAAACCGCGGTATCTAATTATTGATTTTGAAGAATATGAAGCCCAGCGGGTAGAAGAAATGAAGCTTGATAAAATA
>JBFMCH010000047.1:0-7497 GCA_040754595.1 Bacillota bacterium | reverse complement strand
AGATGAAAGTTTTGTTGGCGTCAGACGGTTCAAAAAACTCCCTTCATGCCGGCGATTATATTGTGAAACTGGCCCGTCTCGGTATTCAGTTACAGGTTACCGTCATGTCTGTGGTACCCTTCACCCAGGACATGGCTACTTTCCTGGGGGTCAACAGGGATGAGTATTACAGGTTGGCCGAAATGAGAACCCGTCCTATTTTTAGTAAATACGAGGAAATGTTTAACTTAATTGATACTATTCAAGTAGATTATGTCACAGAACAAGGTCAGATTGCGGAAAGGATTGTAAAGAAAGCAGAGTCAGGTAATTATGATCAAATTGTACTGGGCGCCAGGGGGTTGAGTAATATTAAAGAATTAGTTTTAGGCAGTGTTAGTCATAAAGTTGTGCAGCTTGCCAAATGTCCTGTGGTAATCGTAAAGTAAGGGGATGTCAATGAATTATTTATTTGTCGGTATCGGTGGAATATTTGGCGCGCTGGCAAGATGTTACCTGAGTACCTCAATCCATGAGAGTACACTTTCGTCGTTTCCCTTTGGAACCTTATGTGTGAATCTAATTGGAAGTTTTTTACTTAGTTTTATCGCCTATGCAAGCCTGCTTAGCTGGAACCTGCCAAGAAAATACATTTTAGCCGTCAATACGGGTTTCATAGGATCATTTACAACTTTCTCTGCTTTTTCATTGGAGCTCGTTAATTTAATAATCAATAATAACTTTGATTTAGCCATCATTTATGTGTCAGTCAGTTTAATTGGCGGGCTGGGCCTGTCATGGTTAGGGATTAAAACGGCTTATACTTTCTATCAGCAAGAGCAAAAAGAGGGAGATCAAAGGCAATCCCTGGGAGAAGCAACGCAGGAGAATTAACATAGTGAGGTCGTACAATGAATATATTCTGGGCTGTTGCCGCCGGTGGTTTTCTGGGCGCCATCTGCAGGTTTGTGGTGTCAAACTTTATCCAATCCAAACATAAAAAGCCATTTCCCTTTGGAACCTTTGCCGTTAATCTAATAGGCTCTTTTCTTCTCGGGTTTCTTTTTGCAAAACACGTAAATCCTTTACTTTTCTTTTTTGTTGGAACGGGCTTTATGGGTTCCTTTACGACTTTTTCTACGTTTGAACTGGAATCCATGGAGTTGATTCGCAACAGAAAGTTTCTTGTATCGCTTTCGTACCTTTTACTTAGTACTATTTTAGGAGTTATTCTGGCATTTTTAGGTTATTGGGTTAGAAAATCTTTATGAATAGTGGGCTAAGGCTTCTAAAGAAATATTCTCTTCTTGCCCCACCCGGATGCTGCTTATTATTCATTTCCTGCTCTATTTCCTTAAAAAAATCTTTACGTGGCTTTCAAAAGCGGCTGGCGCAGTGCGACTGTCGGTTCTGTGATTGGGGCTACAGTAGTGGCTGTTTTAGTTTCACTAATATTGCCCAGGGTTCCATCACCTGTTTTAGTGGTAACAGGTTAATTCATGATAAATGTTTTTTAAGATCATTTTCCAAATTTATGATATAATTGCACTGATCCCGTATACAAAAAAATAATTACAAGTGCTAGGTACCCCGTTGGGGGTTTAAAAAGGAATCGAGTGTGATTCTCGAACGGTCCGGCCACTGTGAATGGCGAGTTGGTTTCTGAAATACCACTGGAGAGGTTCCGGGAAGGTAGAAACCAGCGCTAATAGCCTAAGTCAGGATACTTGCCTAACACTTAACTGACCACCTCCCGAGAAGAGGTAAGCAGTTAAGCAGTGGTCTTTATGCCTTTCTTATGACCATTTAGCCTTAACTCTTCGCGGTTAAGGCTTCTTGTATTTTATTGAAGGCAGTGAAGAGGTTTTTATTTTTGCGATATGGGGAACGAATTCTGAAGGAAGTGATGGTTTTGCTAGGAAGTAGGAAACATTTTGTTTTTATTCTTTTAGGTATTTTTCTGGTAGTACCTAATATCGCTTATGCCATGCACATCATGGAGGGCTTTTTGCCGGCAATTTGGAGTATTCTGTGGACAGCACTGGCAGTACCATTTTTGATAAGGGGTTTTTTTAACATTCAAAAAACTGTGATTCATGAACCAAAATTAAAGATGCTGCTGGGACTGGCCGGGGCTTTTGTATTTGTTCTATCCGCTCTGAAAATCCCCTCCGTGACTGGAAGCTGCTCTCACCCTACCGGGGTAGGACTGGGAGCCATCTTGTTCGGCCCCACCACAATGAGCGTGATCGGTTGTATTGTACTGCTATTCCAGGCCTTATTGTTGGCCCACGGAGGGATTACCACCCTTGGTGCTAACACTTTTTCGATGGGCGTGGTTGGGCCATTGGTATCCTATGGTGTTTTTCACCTGTTGAAAAACACTGGCAGACCCCGCTGGTTAGCATTATTTTTGGCGGCTTCATTGGGAAACCTGTCTACTTACGTAACCACCTCCTTCCAACTGGCTTTAGCCTTTCCATCCGAGACGGGAGGTGTAATCTTTTCTTTAACAAAATTTCTGGGAGTTTTTGTTTTAACCCAAGTGCCCCTGGCAATCAGCGAGGGGATTCTTACGGTATTTATTTTTAACCAGTTGACTGTTTACAGCAGCAATGAACTTAGAGAATTATCCCTGTTGCCAAAGGAGCACACGCATGTATAAAAAACATTCTTTCCTTAAAAAACCTATCCTTAATTTGTTCTTGTTGACAGTGGTGATCATACTGACTGCGGCTCCTCTGTTTGTATTGCAAGGAGCCGAATTTACCGGAACCGATGACCAGGCTAAAAAGGTCATCGGCGAGCTAAACGCCGGTTATCAACCCTGGTTCTCTTCCTTATGGGAGCCTCCCGGCAAAGAAATTGAAAGCTTGTTGTTCGTTTTGCAGGCTGCCGTCGGTGCAGGTTTTATCGGTTATTACATTGGATTTGCACGGGGGAAGAGAGAGGCTGAGAAACAATAAATGCTGCAAATAGAAAAATACGCCTACTGTAATCCCCTGCGGGGGGTGCATCCGGGGGAAAAGTTTTTATTTGCTGTAGCCACCATGATGACTTGTCTGGCCTTAAACTCCCTGTCAGTATCAGGAATTGTTTTGTTTCTGATGGCGGGGGTTACTGTATGGAAAGGCAACATCCCCCTTTGTTTTTACATAAAACTTTTATCAATCCCTCTGTTCTTTCTCATGGCAGGAACCATAACCGTTGCAATCAATGTAGTCCATAACCCGGATCATGCATTGTGGAGCTGGCAATATGCAAATCTGAGCTTCGGTATTACGATGGAAAGCCTCCTCGCCTGCGCCAAACTTTTTCTAAGGTCAATAGCCACTGTATCTTGTTTATATTTTTTATCTCTTACCACACCTTTAGTAGAGATAATCTCGATATTAAGGAAACTTAAAATCCCCGAACTGTTCCTGGAGTTAATGTCTCTGATCTACCGATACTTGTTTATTTTACTGGAAATGGCTGAAAGAATATATTCTTCTCAGTCTGCGAGACAGGGATATAGCAGTATAAAAAACAGTTACCGGTCAATGGGACTATTGGCCTCCAGTCTTCTTATCCGATCTCATCAACGATCCCTAAATTTATATATGGCTTTAGAAGCGAGAGGATATAATGGCACAATCAAGGTGTTGGAGCAGAGGTATCAATTATCCAAAAGAAACTTATTATTAATTGCCATTACGGAACTGTCTTTAATTTTAGTGGATTATTTAAACGGAGGAAGCCTTTAATGTCTCGATATATTTTTGAAACGCAGGATCTTCATTTTGACTATCCTGATGGTACCGCTGCCCTGCAGGGTCTGTCAGTCTCCATTGAAAGAAATAAAAAAATCGCCCTTTTAGGCGCCAATGGAGCGGGCAAATCAACTTTTTTGCTGCATTTAATCGGCATTTTGAAACCTGTTAAAGGGAAAATCATTTTTAACGGTCAAGAGTTAAAATATGACCGTGCATCATTGATAAACTTACGTAATAAGGTGGGATATGTTTTTCAAGACCCGGAAATCCAGTTGTTTTCCGCCAGTGTTTGGCAAGAAGTGTCCTTTGGCCCTATGAATTTAGGTTTGACCAATGAAGATGTGGAAAACAGGGTCATAAGAGCATTGAAGGATACCGATACAACCTGTTTAAAAGATCGGCCTACCCATTTTCTGAGCTATGGTCAAAAAAAACTGATTTCCATCGCAGACATTCTGGCCATAAACCCGGATATGATCATTTTCGATGAACCCACTGCCTCCCTTGACCCAAAGTACACTCATCGCATCCTGGATCTTTTAAACGACATCAATCAAAGAGGAGTCTCTATTGTCATGGCTACCCATGATGTGGACAAGGCATACGAATGGGCCGACACGATACTGGTGATGAAGGATGGTGGGATTATTAAAGCGGGCCCACCGGAGGAAATATTCAATAATGAACATTTAATACAAAATACCTCCCTGGAGAAACCATTATTGCTGAAAATATTTAAGGAACTACAGCTTAACGGTTATCTTCCCCAAAACAGGACCGCTCCAAGAAATGTAAATCAATTCATCGAAATTCTTCATCAAAATGCATTAAATAAATAAGGCACTATAAATAAGCCATTTAACTAAACGATGCGTTTTTCCCGGCATTTCAACTTTCAAATCATTAACACACATACGTCCTACTTCATGAAAGAAAAAACTTACCCCAACCGGACATTTTGGAGTGGTTGGGAAAAAAGTTCTCGGGAGAATGGCTTTTGGGTTGATACGCCCAGAAAAATCCAGATCTGCCCGTCCAGGCTCCCTGAGCATTTTGATAATCAGTCCCATTGAACGTATTTTCATGTCCACAAGGGGCCTGTCATCACGATGATAATTTTTAATTTTCTCCGTTATAGACTGCAGCAATATGCATAAGCCGATTAACAGTAATGTTTGCGCTATCCTAAAGGATAGAGGGGTCATATTCACCCTTTGCTACTTGGGTAAGGTAGGATTTGCTTATTCCAATTTCTTTAGCCACCTGGGCCTGAGTTTTCCCGGATAGTAATGGCCTCCTTTAGGTTATTCCTTAGCCGCACCTTATCCTTGTGGATTGATTGCACCCCGGTCTAAAGGTAAGGACCCAGCCACATAGTAATAATACCGCTTAAAAACAATTGCTTTGTGAGAGACGGATTTAGTTTCTTAGCCCTTTGAAATATTTCTTCTAATGTTTCGTCTACATCAGTAGGCAAATCTAGTTTAGTGCCGGTAAATGCCATACTATCACCTCTGTTTAGGTTTACTTAAACTCCGTTTGGTTAACAATTGCCAGAGGTGATAATTAATGCTTGGAATTATCTACAATAGTCCTAAAAAAGACTGTAACAAAGATAAGGTCGACTTAGATCGGGCTGCTAAGGACATCGCCAAAATAACATCAGAAAAGAAGGATGAAAAAAATAAGCCAGGGCGGGAAACCCCATCCTGGCTTATTTTTTAAACAGATTTCTTGCCAACACCCATACTAATCAGGTGAGACAAAAACTGATTGGCGCTGACCCCTTCTTTTTTGGCGGTTTCAATGACCAGCTTGTGCAGGCTCTTGGGGATTCTGAGGGTAACGCGGCCACTGTATTCATCTTTGTCCTCTTGAATAGAAGGTAGAGGAATCGTTATCCCATTTTCATGGGCTGCCTTAATCCATTGTTCTTTTGCAATCATGGCATCTTTTATAGCTTCCTCTACGGTATCACCGGTACCAACACAATACTGTAAATCTTGAAACTCTACAATATAGCCACCGTCATCAATGTCTGGCCTGACGGTGAAGGGGTAATCAAGGTTTAAATAGAAATCTAAGTCTTGAGCCATTTACATCCTCCTTATCATCCGGCAGAAGGGGTTAATACCCCATCTGCCTTAGTAAATCCTGAACATTTTTCAAATACACTCGTTTTAACTGTTTACCATGAACGGCTATAACTATTACATATGGTGCATTAACATAAGTATGATGACTGCCTTCAACCCTACGCGAGAAACCTAGTTGTTTTAGCAGTAGGTCTACATCCTCAAAGTCCACAACTTTAGCTGTCTTTATTCTCTCTATCAGTTTTTCCTTCTTCGTCATGGCCTCACCCCTTAATGACATTATATATGATGTCATATGTAATGTCAAGCTTCCACTATGAGAGATTGCAACTTTGCGTAGTTGTGCTAAGTTGGGTATGGGTTAACAAAATGGAATAGGCTGGGAAATAAATCAACCACCCTTAAATCTCTACCCAAAAAAACACCTCCCGGCCAAATTATACCAGGAGCAATTTAAAGAAAATGAAAGATTATAGAGGGAGGTGTTATAATTTACTGAATTAAGTTAATAAGTTTAGTGCCTGACACCCATTACCGCCTCTTGCTGGTTTTTTAACTGGCCTTTCGATACAAAAGACAGCATACAGGACGCAGGCCTACAACGTACATAATCTTGATAATTAAAACGGAATGGTTCGAGTATGTCTTCATCGCGTACAGTCAGGCTTTACGATCCAGGATTATCTATCTCACAAATTTAAAGCTTTAATTCTCTTAGGGAGGTTGGGGTGGGTTGATAAAACCTCTGAGAACCAGATCCAGAAACCCCGTTCATTATCTGCCTGGTTTCTAAACTCTTGTGCATTAACATTACGGTATAACTTTTTCCCGGCAGCTAAAATTAAAAGTCCGGAAACAGCACCATCAGGTCTGAAGTAAGCACCAAATCGATCGCAGGTGTATTCACAGGCCCTGGAATAGGCAGCACCCAAAAAGGGAATTAACATTGCCGGAGAAAGTAACCATGACCAGGTTAGATGTTTTCGTTTAATGTGTGCCAGTTCATGACATATGATAAAGGCAAGGGCGGGCTCTCCCTCCTCGTAGGCTATCTCAAACACATCAGAGTAAATCACTACAAAGTCTCTGCCAAAAAATCTGGTGGCAAAAGCATTTAACAAACCACCGGCCTGTAAAATGTAAATGGCCGGAACATGGTCAAGGCCCATACGCCTGGCATACTCTGCAGTAAGACGATAAACTTCCGGGAACTGATTTTCTGACAAACGGATTCCGTTTCCCCTTAGGTGGCCTATAAATATTCCGTGTGCAAACAGGGAAATAATTAATCCTGCCACTAAGTAAGGGATTCCAACGATAGATATAATCAGAGACAAGTAAATTAACAAACTGATAGCAGCCAAGATAAAGAAATAAATTTTCTCCCTGGGATTCACCAATGATTCCATACCAATCCCCTTTCTATTTATAGATTGAGAGGTTGGTGTGTTGTTTTCAAACAACCTCTCTTTTGGTTGGGAATTCCCCTCCCATTTATTGCCGGTTTCCTGCAGTTTAGCATAATTTATTGCCTACCGACACTATAATGGATAAAGAAAACTAGACAAAAAAACAGCTTTATTTAAGGTGGATCGTTGCCGTGAGAAAATCATATTCTGGGGAGTTCAAAGCCAAGGTTGTACTGGAAATTCTCAAGGAAGAGAAAA
>JBFMCH010000046.1:0-9337 GCA_040754595.1 Bacillota bacterium | reverse complement strand
ATGTTTACCGGGAGTAAATTTCACCTTGAAGCCCGCAATGAAAGCTTCTTTGGACTCCGGCATCCCGTCAATGACCTGGATGGTAAAGGCTTTGGTAAATTCAATAATTCGGTTGAAATCCTCTGCCGGGCCGGTGGGCAGATATAAGGGCACCCGTTTGTCCATGCGTCCTTCCCGGTTGGCCGCTTCGATGGCATGACGTAAAGAATAGATGTCCATTAAATGATCCGGATGCAGGTGACTCAACAGCACCCCGTCCAGGTCCTGAATATCGATGTGCTGCAGCAGGCGGCTCAATACCCCGTTGCCTGTATCAATGAGCAAGTTGCGGCCGTTCTCCTGTAGTAAATAACCGGAACAGGCCCCGCTCACCCTGGGGTAAGGGGCCCAGCAGCCGAGAATAGTAAGTTTCATTTGGTGCACCTCCGGTGGAGTTTGTTAGATGTAGGCGCAGCAGCCGATGGCCCCGTTGTACTGGGGGTGGGTGGGCACTACCACAGGAACTTTCATCTCATTTTCTATTATTTTAACCAGCGCCTGGTTGTGGGCAACCCCGCCGGTGAAAATAACGGTGTCCGAAAGGAGTTGTGTTAGCATAGGTTTGATGCGTTTGAAGATGGTATAATTCACCCCGGCTGCCAGGGAGGAAAGGGAATGCCCCTCCACCACCTTCCCGATCAACTCCGTCTCCCCAAAGATGGCACAGGTGGAGTTTAAGTCCACCGGGTCCTCATGGTGATTTGAAAGTTCTTCCATATCAATATCCAGCACCGCAGCCATGTTTTCCAAGTAACGGCCAGTGCTGGCGGCACATTTGTCATTGGTCTGAAAATCAACCATTTTGCCCCGGGCAACCAGAACTACTTTGCTGTCCTGTCCTCCCAGGTCCAGCAGGGTAAAATCCTGCAGGCCGGTCTGGTGAACGGCTCCCAGCACGTGGGCCTTGATTTCGGGAATGATTTCCGCACCCTTCAGGTTAATGGTCTGCCGGCCGTAGCCGGTGGCCACCACCTTTTCCGGGGTGCCCAGGCCCAGGGCGGCAAAATCCACCTGCAGCTGCCCGTCCACGCTCCTGCCGTGTTCCCGGTAAAAGGAAACGGTGTCAAACCTACGCAAGGTTAGGGCGCCGTCCTCCGCCATCAGGGCCACCTTAACATTCCGGCTACCCAAATCGATACCGCATAGCAAAGTCATCACCTCAACATATCCAGGAAGGCATCCAGCCGCATGCGGGTACGGGCGTCCAATTTGCTGGGTTTATCCCCTTCCAGGGTCAGGATGGGGTATTTGAGTTTCTTCCGTACGATTAAATCCTCGATCTGCCGGTAGCAGAAACTCTGAGCATAGTGGATCACCCCGTCCACCTGACGCCGCTCCAGTTCCCGGCTGATATCTTCCAGGCGGTAAAAGATGCCGTAGGGATAACTGTAGGCCCTGTATTGTTCCACAATGTCTTGTATTGCAAAGGGCATGGTAAACTGCCGCTGCACTTCGTTAAAGACAACCCGGGCGTCCCGCTCTTCCAGGTAGTCATAGAGATCGTCCACAATGGGAGGAACGCCGATGTAGGCCAGCCTAAGCTTTGCTTTAATGGGTTCTTTGTAGGGTAGTTCCCCCAGGTAAGCATCCGCTCTTTTAGCGAACTGTTCCGGGTCCCCGTCAAAGTCGCTGCAGCTGACCTGAAAGAGGTGATTGTCCCAACCGCTGACCTTGTCCCCCTGCCAGGTCAGCCGGTCAATCTCATGGACCTTGCGCCGGACTTGGTCCAGCCTTTCTTTGGTCCGGCAGACCTCCTGCCAGGTGGTACCCAGGGCCTCAACCAGTTTTTCCATCTGGAGTTTCAGCAAATCATAATCCCGGTCGAAGGGAAAGGCAAAGGGAATGACTTTAACCCCTGCCATCTCCAGGGTCTCCATCAGGGCATGGGTATTGCTGCAATCGCCCTGGGTCACTGCCACAATGGTCCGGATGTCTTCGTTCCGCAGGGTGGTGGCATAAATGCCCTTAATCCAGGCACAGAGGTTACGGGGATAGCCGGCCACTTCCGCCTCTTCCACCAGACCCTGGGGGTTTTCATGGGTAATAAAAATATTATTCAAATCCACCGGTATCATGCCGGCAGCATAAATTGCCTCCACCGGGACGGTGGTGGTCATTCCTACCTTCTGCATGCTTTAAAAAATACCCCCTTGGCCCGCAACAACGCTAGGGTACGGCTCATTTCATTATAGGTTATCATCAGGCCCTCGTCCACGCCCATACCCGGTTTGGCCAGGATTTGATCCGGCTGGGTGGCAATGCCGATATGGACGCAAACCCGGGAGGAACGGTCGGTTTCGTTGCAGGTTCCCCCCAGGTAAGCTCCGGTGCCCCGTTCTTTGGCATACAGCACTGCTTCGATGGTATTGTTAATACCGCCTAAATCGGGGGTTTTGATTTGCACCATGTGACCGGCCCGGGCATCCACAAATTCCCGAATATCTTCTAAAGTGTTGCACCACTCGTCGGCCACAATCTCCACCACGCTGCCCCTGCTTTCCAGGAGCCGGCGCAGTTCCGCCAAGGCATCAATTTGCGCCGGTTTGCTGCCCCGGTCCATGGGACCTTCAATGCGGATTTTCAAAGGGGCGGCAGCCAATTCCAGCCGGGTCAGGTAATCTGCCATGCGGTCCGGGTTTTCGTCAAAGGCCTGCCCGATGGTGCCGTAAACGTCAATATGTAAAATAGGACGGTAGTCTTCGCCGCCCAGCCTGCGGGCCCGGTCCCTGAGCCAGGACACATAGTCCAGCAGCTTTTCCCCGTGGCGTCCCAGTTTTTCCCGTACGTTATTAATCAGCCCATGGGGCAGCACATCCGCCCGTTTTATGATAATTTTATCGGCGTTGGTATAGCGCTCATCGCCGGTCTGGCAGAAAATGGGCACCCGTTTGTCGGTCAACCTGCAGTTGTACTCTCTGGCCACCACCTCTGCCATGGTGCACCTGGCCTCCCTGGCGGCCGCATCCAGCAGCGCCTGGGTAACGCCGTAGCGGATGGCTGTGTGCAAGGGATTTCCCCCAGCATCGGCCAGATGATCAAATTCTTCTGCCAATTCCCGGAAGCCGGTGACTTCCCGGCCCACCAGCCTCGGCAGCAGGTCCCTTTCCAGAACCGGCATAAAATCCGCGGCTAAAAACAGGGGGTCCCGTCCGCCGGCGCCGGAATACTGCACAGCGGCACAGTCTCCGTAAGCGAACGAGCCGTCCTCCAGCAGGAGCATGACGGAAATGGCTTCACCGCGCTGGCGAACGGCAGAAAAACCCGGGGTGGCAGGCTCGCCCAGGTAGGCAAACCCGTCCTGCTCCCGACCCTTTTTTATGGCTTTCTGGTCATCAAAATAAAAGCCGGTCAGTCCCGGCGAAACAACAGCACCCGTAATTTTCATGTTTGGCCTCCGTTTTCACTTCTTAAATTAGCGGGGCTTTCCTACCAGCATGCCCTTACCGATGGCATAAATATCGTCAATCACCATCTGGAAACTGGGGTCCCTGCCTTCGGCTTTGCCCCTTTGCGCTATTTTTTCCCGGTGGACTTCCTTTATTTCTTCCCCGAAGGGTAAATTACCAAAATCCAATAAGCGCACCGCACCCTGGTAATCCCGGGCCGGCAGGAGGCGTCCCGCATTGTAGCGGCTGGGGGCAAAGGGTACATCGATAATCCCGGCCTGGAAGCCCCGGACGGTTCCCAGGGCAATGTCTCCTTCCCCGAATTCCAGCAGCCGTTCCAGGATGGCCCTGGTCTCTGCCTTGATTAAGCCTTTTTCACGCTGCAGTTCTGTAAATTCCACCAGGGGCTGGTCTTTCAGCATGTTTAATACCTGTTTGGTGGCCCGGATTCCCGCGGCATTGGCCTCCTTGGTGGGGATCCCCATGGCCTCATGGGGAGTCTTGACAATCACCTTGGTGGCTTTGGCCATGGCAGCGGTGGCCGCTCCCCAGCTGATAACACCAAAGGCCTTACTTTCATCCTGGGGGAAACCTCCCATCCACTGGTGAAAAACGGTGGTGACGACAACATCTTGATAGCCAAAGCGTGACAGGTATTCGTCCGCCAGTTCCTCCAGGGAACGTACCGCAGCCACGTCCTGCGTCAGGTTGCCGCACTGGCCGTAACCCAGGGTCAGGCTCTTAACGCCCTGTTCTGCCGCCAGCAGGGCCTCGATAATGGCAATGCTGTGAGAGATGCAGGGTGGCACCAGGGTGCCGGTCAGGGGACCGAAGGGTTCCCGGTTAACGGAGATGCCCTGTTCTTCGTAATAGCCCACCAGCCGGTCGGCATACTGCCAGTCCCGGATGGAACGCTCCAGGGGCACGTCCTTGGCATAGGGAATGTTGTAGGAAATGCCACCTCCTTCATAGGCGGTAAAACCGCCGGCCAGGGAAATTTCCGTGAGCAGCCGGGCATCCGGTGTGCCGTGACGGACCTGCACTGGAACTTTCACCGATTCCACCACCTCCCGGCAGGCGGCAACGCCGTGGTTGACGGCAGGAAAACCGTTCAGCATGGACCGTCCCACCGACCGGCTTTCTTCAATGCCCGCCTGGGCTTCATTGTAGCGGTTCTGCCGGGTGTAGCTGTCGATGGTGGTGGGCAGCAGGTCGGCGCCTCCCTCCTCTACCAGGTAACGCAGCAGCTCAATGTGTTCATGCACCAGAGCAACGCCCGCCCTGGGCTGGGCCAGGGTAATTCCTTCTCTTTTGGCCTGTTCCAGTTTTTCGGCAAAACGACGGCTGGCGGGTATCCCAGACTGATAGGCAATGGCCTCCTCCAGGTTTACTTCCTGTCCCGTGGGCCAACTGTTCAAGACTTCCTGGCGGATTTGCAGGAACTGGTCCCAGTCGAGTTTTTTATTGGTCAGCTGCAAGTGCTTTTCACTCCTTTTTGGCCATTGGCCTTTGGCTGTTGGCTTGTTGGTTCTTGTGATGGGAATTTAAATTAATAGGCATTCGCTCGCTTATTATTCTTCACTATTGAATAACAGATAAAAAGGCTAATGACTAATGGCTAACGGCCAATTATATTTCCACCATATATTTTTTCGCCAACTTCAGTGCCGCGGTTGGCTTTACCTCCGCCAGCAGTCCCACAGCGGCCAGAATATAATCCTTATCCAGCATCATCCTTGGTTTTTGGGGCCGCAGCACGGTGGGCTGTTCTTGCTTGTAAAGGGCCCCCTGTAATATTTCACCGGGGTTGGGATGGTTCACAATCACCCCGCCGGTACCGACCAGGTAGGGCACCTGGGTTAAGTCCTTGCCATGTTGGATGTACATGGCGCCCATGGGTGTCCAGGCGGTTTCCAATGTGCCGGCGTGCCGCTCCATCGCCAGATCCGTGGCCACCCGGGCCATGGCGGTATCGATTTTCCACTGGTTTTCACCGGCCGGCAGAAGTTCCACGTTGCCATGCACCGCATGAACATAGGAAACTACCTCTTCTTCCGGCAGTCCGGACAACGCAGCCAGTTTCCGGGCCCCCACTGTATCCAGCAGGGACAAGGCGCTGACCCGCATGCCCAGGTCTCCTTCCACCGTGCGCTTGGCAAAGGGTTCCGGCAGACCCTTGTAAGTGACCCCGGACCGGGTGGGGTGTCCTTCGGCCAGGGAATGAACATCGGTGGTGGCGCCGCCGATGTCGACAATGACCAAGTCGCCCCAGCCAGTCTCCTCCCCGGTGCCTGTGGCCAACAGTTTGGCCGCATTCAGCACCGCCGCCGGGGTGGGCATTAAAATTCCCTGAATATATCTTTCCGCCCGCCGCAGGCCCTTGACCTCCACGATTTTTTCCAGGAAGGTGGCGCGAATGGTTTCCCGGGCGGGTTCCACGTTTAACTTGTTTAATTCCGGCAGCACATTGGCGGTCACCCGCACGTCCTTGCCGGCTTGCACCAGGATATCCCGGACCTCCTCCGCAGCGGACTTGTTGCCTGCCACAATAATGGTATTGCCGCACCGGGCGGCAGCCAGCATTCTGGCATTGTGCAGGATGGTGTCTTTGTTTCCCCCATCTGTTCCTCCCGCCAGCAGGATAATATCCGGACAGTTGGCGTCAATTTGCTCAATCTCCGCAGCGGTCAGCTGGTGGGCAAACACTCCCAGCACCCTGGCCCCTGCCCCCAGGGCGGCCTGCCGGGCCGCCTCCACCGTGAGTTCCTTGACCAGCCCGATGGCCACCATGCGCAGTCCTCCGGCAGCGCTGCTGCAGGCCAGGCGGTGTTGAAACTCGGGCAGCACACCGCCAAAACGAGGTTTAATCCCCTCCAGGGCCTGCTCCAGGCCCTCCAGTATGTTGGTATCCACAGTGGTAAGCCCTTTGGCTGTGGCGATGACCTCGACCGCCTCCACATCCAACGCCGTGACCTTGGTATAGGTGCTGCCAAAGTCGATTAACAGGGCCAGTTCCATGCCGGTCCCCCCTTAGCATCTCTGGGTAAAACCAAAATCCCTCAACAAGTCATCAATGGCATCCTGGGGCATGGTTCCCGGGGGATACGCCCTGTCAAAGCCCATACCGATAAACTTCTTCTCCACTTCGCCCCAGTCTTGTTTTCCTACCACCAGGTTACCGCCCACATACATTCGGATACTGCCAATGCCTGCCTCCACCGCCTTTTCCCTCAGGCCCCGGCAGTCAATTTCCCCGTGACCGTAAAGAGAAGACACCAAAATGGCGTCGGCATTGGTTTCCACCGCGGCGGCGATGAATTCCTCCTGGGACGCCATAACGCCGATGTTAACCACCTTGAATCCTGCTTCAGTGAGAGCATATTCCAGAATGCGGTTTCCCACCGCATGAACGTCCGCCCCGATAACGCCTAATACTAAGGTTAGTTGCTTTTTCTCTTCTACCAAACGGCAGACCTCCTATGTAGAAACTTAACTTAGACAAAGGATTTTCTCTAGTTTCTCCTATTTTGTAAATTGTTCCTCCTTTTAAGCTGGAACTTCTTCAACTTTTTTATACCCTTGCCACAAGGGAAACATATCCGCATGGATAAAAACAGACCCGGTGAGGTTCGACTCACCGGGCCTGTTTCACTATTGTCCGCTAAAGTAGGCACTGATGCCTCTGGCAATGGCCTCGGCGGCCCTTTGCCGGAAGTCTTCCGCACCAAGCAACGCTTCTTCCTCGGCATTGGATACAAAGGCGGTTTCAATTAGAATACTGGGCATGATACTGGTACGCAGTACCGCAAAGTTGGCCTGCAATACGCCGATATCCCGGCGTCCCAGAGCTCCCACCAGCTCCCTTTGCACATCCTCGGCCAGCCGCCTGCGGTCATCCCTTTGCTCATACAACGCCGGTATGGCAGGTGGCGCATAGTAGTAGGTAGAGGTGCCACCAATGGCAGTATTGGGGTTGGCATTGCTGTGAATGCTGACAAAAACATCGGCGCTTTGGTCGTTGGCCATGCGGGTCCGTTCGTAAAGGTCAATGAAGGTGTCGTCAGAACGGCTGAAGAAGACATTGGCACCCTGTTTTCGGAGGATTTCAGCCACCTTCAGGGTAATATCCAGGTTGACGTCCTTCTCTCTCAGACCGTTTTTACCCGAGGCCCCGTTGTCATAGCCGCCGTGCCCGGCATCCAGGAAGACGTTCTTGCCTGCCAGCCCGTCGCTGTACGAGATTTTACTGATCTCCAGGGTAAGGGCCTTTTTGTCCGACGACAGGCTGACCTTAACCCTGGCGGCCTGTTTTAAGTCCAACACCAGCCGTGAAATGTAGGGGTCCTTACTGAAACCCGTCCTCACCTGCTGCACAAGATTCGTACCGGCCGGGATGATTTCCGGGGTTTTGTCCAGGTAGACATCCCTTAAATTCACCACATAACGGAAGGGATTGGACAAGGTGAATGTGTTATATTCAATGTCATGGTCACTAACGATGTTTATGTAGGTACGATCGCTCTGCTCTGAAATCTGAACATCCACCAGTTTAGCTTCCGGAATGTACTCCTTGTCCGGTTCCCGGGTCGGTTCTTGACCGCTCCCCGGTTCAGGTTGAGGCCCCGGCAACCAGCTCTTATCATCCTGCGGCGGTTGGGGGGGCTCCGGTTGGTCCACGAAGGAAACCAGCCAACCTGCCACCCAGGCCGGGGAACCATTCTCCCGGCTCACCTGTACCCAGTCCCCGGACCGGCTGATGACCGGCAAGCGAACGCCTCTGCTGACCTGTCCGGCCACATTGTGCTGGGTTCCCGGGCCGCTTCTCAAGTTGATATTATCTGCATTTATCACAGCCACCTGGATACCAGGAACCGGCGCAGAATTGGCCGGAGGGGCGGCAGGTTTGGCGGGTGTATTTTGTACGGCTTGTACAGATACCAGCCAGTTTGCCACCCAGCCGGTGGTACTGCCTGATTGTACTTTAATCCAGTCCCCGCTCTGGGACAATACAGTCAGCCGATCCCCCTTTTTTACTTGCCCGGCAATACCGTGCTGGGTGCCCGGACCGCTTCTTACGTTCAGGCTGTCCGCTGTCACCACCGCAACCTTGCCGCTGCCTGCGGCAGGGGGACTTGACGGTGTGTTAACCGGCGCTGCGGGGGCATTTTGTACCTTGACTAACCAGCTGGCAACCCAGCCGGTGGTACTGCCTGATTGTACTTTAATCCAGTCCCCGCTCTGGGATAATACAGCCAGCCGGTCCCCCTTTTTCACCTTCCCGGCGATCCCGTGCTGGGTGCCCGGACCGCTTCTTACGTTCAGGCTGTCCGCTGTCACCACAGCCACTTTACTCTGGGCGCCGGCAGCTCCCCTTGAGGGACTGGCAATTTCCTGAACCCCCACCAACCAGCCTGCCACCCAGGCGGTTTTCCCGCCAACCTGAACCTGGTACCAGTCCCCGCTCTTACCGATGACCGGCAACTTATCACCTTTATTCACTTGTCCTGCCAGTGCAGTATGGGTCCCCGGGCCGCTTCTCAAATTAAGCTTGTCCGCATTCACCGTGGCCACCTGGGCCGCCTGGGCCGGGCCCGTACCTCCAAAGGGGTTAAAGATAAGGGTTAACCCCAGCCCCACCAGGGCGGCGTAGCGAAAAAAAAGGTTGCCAAATTTAAACGTCATATCCACCACCACTTTGCAAAATTACATACCTAGAAAAATTTCTACTTAATTGACGAAAAATTTCTTGTTTTTGTTGCAGTCTGAGCGGTAGAAACAGGAATAACTTCTAAAATTCAGATTTTATGTTTTTATTACGACAAATAAAATCTCTTTGGTATGGTAAATTGGTTTTTGTTGTAAAAAACTCGCATAAGAGGTTACGTAAAGGTAAATATTTTTATATGATGCTG
>JBFMCH010000045.1:0-58781 GCA_040754595.1 Bacillota bacterium | reverse complement strand
CAAAAAATATTAGTTTTCGTCTTAAAATCTAAAAAAAGTGGGTCACTACTGTTAATTAATGTAAATTTTATTTTTTGAAAGAAGTAAAATTAGGGTTTTAAAGGGGTTTTTTCAACACCCTCCTAGTTCAGGATATTTATGCAGGGCGTTAAAGGACGACTGCACCACCCAGCGATCTATCTGCGGCATCAAGCCGAAGCGCTCGGCCACGGGGATAAATCTGTTCGGGGGAATCATCTCCCCCTCCTCGCCCTGCAGGCGGACCAGGGCTTCGTGGTGAGTTATTTTCCCTTCGCCTATTTTGACCACCGGCTGGAAGAAGAGCACAAAACGGTTTTCTTTAAGCGCGTTCTTGATTAAGCCTATTAACTCATTGGTTTCAGAAAGCCTGGCTGCCGTATCTTCGCCGGACCGTACGAAGGCAACCCTGTTCCGGCCGTCGTCCTTGGCCGCGTAAAGGGCGGTATCGGCAAAAGAGAGGATTTTCTGATGGTCTAAAGTCCCGTCAATCATGATGACTCCGATGCTTATACTCAAGTTGAAGCAAGTTTTATGTATGGTGAGGCACAACTCGCTTTCCTCTACTACCCGGCGCAGTCTTTCGGCTACAGTCCCGGCCGTTTCAGCAGTCGCCCCTTCCAGCAATACGGCAAACTCATCCCCCCCAAACCGGGCGAGAAGGCCCCCCTCACTCAGGTTGCTCTTTAAAATATTGGTCAGGGTAATCAGCAGCTCGTCGCCTGCAGCGTGCCCGAGAGTATCGTTGACCAGTTTGAAATTGTCCAGGTCGATTAAGAGGAGGGCGCTCTTTTCTCCCCGCTTTGCTCTAGCTACCGCGCGCTTGAGGGCCTCCTCCAGGGAGTACCTGTTGGGAATATTGGTCAAGGAGTCGTGGGTGGCCAGGTAATGCAGCTGCTTCTCTTCTCTCTTGCGCTCGGTGATGTCCTCCACAATCCCCAGCACGTACTGAATCCCGTCTTTCCCGGACGGCCGGAGCACCGCCGTCACTTGGGCCCATAAAGTTTCACCGTCCCTGCGCCTCAAAAGGAGCTCCATGTTCTTGACGCGGCCTTTCGCGGTAATCATATTGACAAAGGATTCCCTGTCATCAGGATTTACGTAAAGGGAGGGCCACGTCAACCCGTTAAGTTCCTGCCGGTCCTTAAAACCGAATATTTTTAAAAAAGCAGGGTTTGCATCAAAAAAACGCCCTTCTTTGGTACTCATGTATATCCCGGTATCCAGGTTGTTCACCAGGTAGTGGTAGCTCGTCTCCAGGTGGTGTCTCTCGGTTCTTTCGAGCGCCAGCAGCTTTTCGTGGTTGAGGCAGGACAGGATGGCGTTGCCCAGTTTCGGGGCCACACCGGCAAGGATCCCCGCCAGCCCTTTACCGGAGGCGCCCCTGCAGGTAAAGGACAGCTGGATCAAGGCCAGTTTTTCCACCGGGACCAGCAGCACTTCCTTTTCGCTTCCGGTGAACGGTGCGCAGAACTCTTTGAAATCATCGTCGTGTTCTGTCTTTACCAGCGGCCGCCCCGATTCCATAACGACGCCCGCCCGGTGCTTGAGGGCATTTCCGGCCGCATGGTAATCCACCCCTCTGGTGCAGAAACCCACACCGGCCACGTATTCCAGCGCCTCTCCGTGCCACAGCCAGACGGTGCCCCGGTAGGCGCCCCCTTTGCGTACGACGGTCTTGAGGAATCGGTCGAGCATTTCCTTCAAGTCCAGGCTGCCGCCTATGGCCAAGGCAATCTCGTAGGAAAGGGAGAGTTTTTTTATCAGGTCCATAATATCTTTATCCATAATTTACCCAATCCCAACCACGGTCGTCTTGTTGTAAAACTCCAGGTACCTGTCCCCGGCAGAGGCTATTTCTCCCAGACCGAGGAAGCCGAACATGTGCAGGTCCGGCGGGATATTGCTGCGGATGGCCCTCAACTCCCGGCCGATGTCGCCACCGAGATAGAGTACCCTGGAAATGCAGTCGATGACCAGGGCGCCCCGCCCTGAACTGCCGGTCTGTTCCCTGAACCGGGCCAAAGCCTGGCCTGCAGCCTCGCCCGCAGCACTGATAAGGCTTTCCGGGTCTCCTTTCAGAATGTTCACAACGGAGTTTTCAGGGATTTCTCCGACCAGAACGATGTTTCCATCGTCCTCCACCCTGATCGGGTCGCGTACTACAATACTCCCGTCCATTTTGACCATTCCGAAGGGATAGCCCTTCGCGATTTCGAAGAAATTTCCGGGTGTGATATTTATTCCGACCTTTTCCTCCAGGACCTGCCGGTAATTTGCAAAGGCAGGCTGCCAGTTAAGCTCAACCAAGATATTGCCCTCTGTGCGGTTGGCCACCAGGGGACCGTACATGGGCTCCCAACCGTGGCTTACTCCCACGCCGACGGGGCCTTCGATACCGACCAGCAGTGCGCCGCCTGCAAAACACTCTTCCCCGGTAAACAGGACCGGCTTCCGGTCCTGCCCGAGGCTGCCGGCCCCGCCTCCGATAAAACTCAACCGCCCGCTGCAAGTTTCAAACAGCACGTCGAGAAAGGGAGATATGCCGCGTGCCAGGCCGTCAACGATTACCAGAAACGTTCCGGCCGGGCCGGCCGCCGCCATGTCTGCCGGTAAACCCTTGAAACTGTCGAGATCTCTAACAGCCTTCACGGAGACCGGGTACTTAATGCCGCAGCCGAGTATTCCCTCCCTGTACCACGAATTGCCGAAAATGATCCCCGGAAAAATGCCGCCGAATACGGGCACGCCCATCTCTCTGAACAGCGGCCGGACATCGTCGAAGTGAAAGGGGGTCATTTCGCCAATTATTAAGAATATTCCAAATAATTCCTTGCTGCTAAAATTTGTCAGAAACCGCCTCCAATCCTGGCGGTTACCGGGATTGAACAGGGCCGCCTGGTTGACCATGGCAAATCCCCCCCCTTACACAATAACCGGGTACCGGTACTTTATGCTTTTAGTTTATAATGTTGCCGGTAAAACTTCAATATACTTTATACATAAATAGCCGTAATCCTGCAAAGCTAATGATCCGGCGTACCGGAAATTTTATACAAACCTAATAAATTGTAGAACATTGTCGAAAATAAATATAACATTTTTACAAGATAAATATTGAAAAATATCTAAATATGGCATGTACTATTTATAAAGGTTATTTTTTGCTTTTATAATTGTTTGTCTGGTTCTGCTTCCTGAAGAATTCAAAGAAAGAAATGGCTTTTTTTGTTTTTACCAGGTTGCCGTGGACGTGTTTATACGCCACAACGAAGTTACTCGCGATAATTCGCGATAATTGATGTAACAGAGTGGCAGACTTTTTTAATCAAGATTTTTAAATCTTATAGACCCCCATGCCGCTAAAACGGCACCAGCAAGGATGAAAATTATATTTTCAGGATAGGATAGGTAGCCTATACAACAGAAACAATTGTTTCAATTATTAAGACTTATTTTATAAGGTGGTGAAACAGGTGTTTTTAAAAAAATTAATCTCCACCGGGGAGCCTTTCCTGGCCTACGGCATGACAGCTGCCGAGACCCTCCACCAGGTTACAGATGTCTCCACTGACGGAAGGTTTCTGGAAAATGTCATCGTTGTTGAGTTAGCTCACGAGGAAGAACGACTGAAGTACGCCGCCCTGCCCCTCATGACCTGGGGCGGATATGATGAGGTAGAAGGTGGGGGAAAAAAGAAGGGCGGTAAGAAAAAAAAGGCAGTATTCGTGCCGGATACCGCTCGCGGCCTGGCCCTGCCCTATGTCTTGGCTTCCGGGGGCAATCCCACTGTTCCCCAGGGGCGCTATGGGGTGGCTGTATACCCGGCATATCCCAATAGCTTAGTTAAGATGGTAAAACCGGATGAGGTGGCCAGGTTTCTGCGCAAAAGGTTGGATAAAACCCTCAACCTGCCTGTAGACATAGCTGAAAGTGATCTGGGGGTCATTGCCGGGCAGATCAGCAGCCTGGTGGAAAAGGTAGATGCGAAAGTGGCTGCTAAAGAGAATCAGGGATACGCCCTTATTGCCCTGGTATTTTCTGATACCGGCGGGCCTTACCCTTACATGGATAGACCTCCGGTAAAGGGCGACCGCCAGTACATTCTGGTGGGTGAAAGTGTACTTTTCCCGGGTGGTGGAAATTTTTATCGTGGAGCAGGAAAACCGACAATAAATACAGAAAAGCCGTCTTATGCTTTAGCCAATCTAAGCAGGAGGCGGCTTTTGTGGTTCCTGAGGAATTTTTACCTGAAGAAGTAAAATGTTTTTTTAAACATGATGACTTATAAACATTTATTTATAGATTCTTATAATATCTTGTATTAGACACAGGTCACTTTACTTGTTATTTTAGAGATACACCGATGAGTGGATATTGGTGTGCACAATCAATGAGGAGGTATTTAGAAATGTCAGAGGCAAAACAGCAGTTCAGTGCCGGGGTGATGGAATATCGGCAGATGGGTTATTTAGACCTTAATTACACCCCGAAGGATTCAGACATCCTGGCTGCCTTCCGGGTGACGCCGCAGGAAGGGGTGCCGATTGAAGAAGCGGCGGCAGCTGTGGCAGGTGAGTCATCCACTGCCACATGGACCGTATGTTGGACTGACCGGCTGACCAATCTGGAACGTTACAAAGCTAAGTGTTACCACATTGAGCCGGTACCGGGTGAACCGAACCAACACATATGTTATATTGCATACGATTTAGATCTTTTCGAGGAAGGCTCTATCGCCAACATGACTTCTTCTATTGTCGGTAACGTGTTCGGTTTTAAGCCCCTGAAAGCTCTGCGATTGGAAGACCTGCGCATCCCTCCCCACTATCTCAAGACGTTTCAGGGCCCGCCGCACGGTATCCAGGTGGAGCGAGACATGTTAAACAGCTACGGTCGGCCCCTTCTCGGCTGTACGGTCAAGCCAAAGCTGGGATTGTCGGGTAAAAACTACGGGCGCATTGTCTACGAAGGGCTGCGAGGTGGCCTGGACTTTACTAAGGACGATGAAAATACCAACAGCCAGCCTTTTCTGCGCTGGCGCGAACGCTACCTCTATTGTATCGAAGCGGTGAAAAAGGCTGAGGCCGAGACGGGTGAGCGCAAGGGACACTATCTGAACGTTACTGCACCCGATGTGGAAGAGATGTTCAGGCGAGCAGAATTTGCCAAAGAAATCGGTATGCCCATCATTATGGCAGATTTTCTGACTATCGGCTGGACGGCTTTCACCTCGCTGTCTAAGTGGAGTCGGCAAAACGGTATTTTACTCCATTGTCACAGGGCGATGCACGCAACCATGACCCGGCAGAAAAACCACGGTATTAACTTTCGCGTCTTAGCCAAATGGTTAAGGATGGCCGGGGGCGATCACCTGCATACCGGTACTGTCCTTGGCAAGCTGGAAGGCAACCGTTCCATGGTGGAGGGTTACTGCAAGATTTTGCGGGATAACTACGTTTCCAAGGATATCAGCCGCGGCATTTATTTTGACCAGGAGTGGACGTCTCTTGCCAATGTGATGCCGGTGGCTTCCGGTGGTATTCACGCGGCCCAGGTGCCCCAACTGCTGGACATTTTCGGCGATGATGTGGTCTTGCAGTTCGGTGGCGGTACTATCGGGCACCCCATGGGTGTTGCGGCCGGCGCCACTGCCAACAGGGTGGCGGTGGAAGCGGTGGTTTATGCCAGGAATGCCGGCCGGGATATACTGGCAGAAGGAGAAGACATTTTGCGTGAGGCTGCAAAAAAATCGCCCGAGCTCCGAGCTGCTCTGGATACCTGGAAAGATGTCACATTTGATTATGCATCAACGGATACACCGGATGTAGTTGTTACACCAACATCATAAGAGATTTAATGAGTAAAAATACATTAAACGGAGGGTTTATTTATGGGTACAGTGAAGCAGGGTGCCTTTGCGTTTATGCCGCCTCTTAACGAAGATCAGGTTAGGGAACAAATTCAATGGGTGTTGAATCAGGGATATTGCCTCTCGGTCGAATACACCGATGAGCCGCACCCTCGGAACAACTATTGGCGGATGTGGGGTCTGCCCATGTTTGATCTTAAAGACGCCGCTGCCATCATGTACGAGTTTCAGTCTTGCAAGAAAGCTTTCCCTGACTGCTATATTAAAATCAATGGTTACGATGCCGACCGACAGGGACAGGTGGTAAGTTTCATTGCATATTATCCTGCCGATATGCAGTAGACATAGAGCTTGGTTAAGATGGCATCAACCTTGGAATTAGGATTTGCAAAGGAGGTGATCTGCGTGGCCAACCCGGCGTGCGAATCCTTGATCGAGTGTGACGGGCAGGAAAATGTACAAATCGATTTAGATCAGACATTTCGTGAAACCAAAGTTCAGGAAATACTGGACGAACTGGATCGTCAATTGGTCGGCCTGCAGAAAGTGAAGGCCAGAATCAAGGAGATAGCAGCATTCTTAATGGTCGACCGTTTAAGGCGGGACTGGGGACTTAAGGCCGACCGACCGGTACTTCACATGTCCTTTACTGGCCGGCCCGGCACAGGCAAGACCACCGTCGCCATGAAAATGGCGCAAATTCTTCACTGCATGGGCTACATCCGCCGCAACCATCTGGTGGTGGCTCAACGCGATGATCTGGTGGGTCAGTATGTAGGCCATACCGCTCCGAAAACCAAGGAAGTTTTGAAAAAAGCTATGGGCGGGGTTCTTTTCATCGATGAAGCATATTATCTTTTTCGCAAGGACAACGAGCGGGACTACGGCCAGGAAACCATTGAAATTCTTTTGCAAGTCATGGAAAACCAAAAGGATGATCTGGTTGTTATTTTTGCCGGATACAAAGAACGTATGGATGAATTCTACCGCATGAATCCCGGCATGCGGTCGCGGGTCACCCATCATATTGACTTCCCGGACTACCTTCTGGATGAGTTGCTGCAGATTGGGGGAATAATGCTGGCCCAGCAGGGGTATTATTTGGACAATGCTGCCAGTCAGGCGTTCCGAACGTTAATTGAAAAGCAGCTGGCACTACCTAATTTTGCAAACGCTCGCACGGTACGAAATGCCATAGACCTAATTAAGCTAAGACAGGCCAACCGGCTGTTTGCCAATGCCGGTGTTGTTCTAAAAAAAGACCTGGCACGCATTGAGGCAGAGGATGTTCCTATTGATGCAGACATTGCTTAGTTCCCCATAGTGTAAAGCAGGAGGAGCAGATTACATGAGCCGCATGGAAAATAAGCTAAACTTGCATCAATTGCAGATTTTTCGGACGGTTGCTAAACACAGCAGTTTCTCCCGTGCCGCCGATGAACTGATAATCAGCCAACCTGCCATCAGTATTTATGTAAAACAATTGGAGAAGACGGTGGGGACACCGCTTTTCGAGAAAGTGGGTCGCCAGGTCTTTCTGACCGAAGCCGGGCATTGCCTCAATGATTACTGCGAGCGCATCTTCGCTTTACTGCGGGAAACGATCCAGGCCATGGAAGCTCTCAAAGCCGGTGAAAATGGTACGTTGCGTGTGGCCGCAGATACCACGGCCGGGGTGTATGTGGTCCCTGGCTACCTTGGTCTTTTTCGCCGAACTTATCCCAAGGTGACCATTTCACTGGAGGTAAATAACCGCTCTACAGTCCTTAAACGGCTTTTGTTGCGAGAGACTGACCTGGCTATCATCGGCCAAGTTCCGGACAATGAGGCATCTTTGCAGGTGGTCCCTTTTCTTAGCAATGAACTGGTAATTATCGCTCCGCCGGGTCATCGGCTGGCGACTCGAAAAAACATTTCCGTACAAGAACTGACGGAGGAAACGTTTCTCATGCGGGAGCCCGGTTCAGGAACCCGGGCAACCGCAGAACGTTTCTTTACATTGCAGGGGATACAGATACAGGTAGGCATGGAACTGGGCAGCAACAGTGCTATAAAACAGGCAGTTGCCAACGGACTTGGGATAGCAATTATCTCGCGTCAGGCCATCACTCTTGAACACCGGTGTGGTAGTCTCGTAATCCTGGATGTTGAAGGTTTTCCGCTGCATCGCTACTGGCACATAGTACATTTGCATAACAGGGCACTTCCCCCGCCGGCAGTGGCTTTCAAGAAACTGATGTTGGAAAATGACATTTAAGCAGTGGTGTAAATACAGTGGAGCCTTTGCAGAAATTATTTAGATATGATTTAAACCTAATTAAAAAGATTTAAAGAAGGATTGAGTGGTGCGGCAATGGTTAAACACCTGATTGTTTTCAATGTGTCGGCGGAGGTTTCAAAGGAGAGTTGTTTAGCCATGGCAGCCCAGGCACGGGAAGAACTGATGCGAATTCCCGGGGTGACCGGTGTGTCCTTTGGTGTTGCCGTGGCAGAAAATGCGTCCTATCGGTATCTTTTGATTATTGACTTTGCTGACGAGGAGGTGATCGACTTTTATCGCGATCACCCCATTCATGTGCGTTTTGCCGACGAAGTGTTTCGGCCTATGGCCGTGCACCGGATAACAACCGATTACCGTATGGTTTTTTAGGAGGTTTACGATGGGCCTGGTTAAAACTACCGAAATACTGAGAGAAGCCAGTGACAGGGGCTATGCCGTTGGAGCTTTCGACGTTGTAAACTTGGAATTCCTGGAGGGGGTGTTGGCGGGAGCGGAGTCGCGGCGAGCACCTGTCATTCTGAGTCTGGCCCAGAACCACCTTGATTACGTTGATATGGAAACCTTCGCAGGAACCCTGTTGCGGGCTGCCGATCGAGCATCGGTTCCGGTGTCTGTTCACCTGGATCACGGCAAGGATCTGGATACGGTGGTCAGGGCTATTCGCTATGGTTTCACCAGCATCATGATCGATGGATCTACCCTTTCTTACGAGGAGAACGTCTACCTGACCCGTCAAGTGGTACGGATTGCCCACGCCGCAGGGGTTTCGGTAGAGGCGGAACTGGGTTTTGTTGCTGGGCGAGAGTTCTATAGCCACGGCAAGGACGCAACCGGAAGCAACGTGGGGGCTACTGCCACAGTGTACACCGATCCTGATTTGGCTGCCGATTTCGTAGAAAAAACAAAAGTGGACTTTTTAGCCGTGTCCGTCGGAACCGTTCACGGACTGTTCAAGGGGCGTCTCCGACTCGATATACCGCGCCTTAAGGAGATACGTAAGAAAGTTTCTGTTCCCCTGGTTTTACACGGTGGCTCTGGACTTACGGATGAAGAATTCAGTCTGTTGATTGCCGGTGGGATCAGCAAGGTCAATTTTTACTCGGAACTGTCGCATGCCGCTATCGAAGCCATCAAGAAGGCCCTTGCCACAGACCCGGGAATGACCGAAATTACCTGCGCATTGTCCGGCATGAAGGATGCCGTACGCCGCATTGTGGAAGAAAAGATCGATGTCTGGGGTTGTTGCGGTATAAAATGAGTAATTATTATTGGACGCTTAACAGCTTCCGCCACCGCCTCGCTGCCTGTTATGAAAGCCGATGCCCTTGCAGCTTCAAAAAAAAAGACAGGCCGGGTCAACCACCCGCTGTTCCTTGCTCATTTCTCCGTTCTCCTTGACTCAATAAATGCTGCGCCGGGATTAAGGATTGCAGTATTGACATCGCCCCGCCGGCGCTTTTTTGCTCCGGGGCATTCTTTTCTCTTTGGAAAAACCGCACCTGCCGCAGGTAAAAACTCTGGCCTTTGTTTCTTCCGTAGGCCGACCACACCATTCACAGGGCAAACCCTTTTTCCTGACGGTCACTGAAAAACCGGGTGTTCCGCACCGGGGACATTGCTGTTTTATCTTTTTCGCCAGATCTTCTGCAGCTTTTTGAATATTTCGCATCCTGGTCGGGTTTGCGTGAGCCCGCATATCGGTCTCCAGAAAAACTTTTCCGGCCGCCGATTTAGCAAAACCCCACTTAACCGCGTCTTTTAAATGTTCCCACTTATTAATGCCTTTAACCACAGATTGATGCCGCTCATTATCCGGCCGCAACACCAGCCAGTGCTCCGGAAACCCGATCTTACGTGCGAAGTCCTCAGCTTCCCGCAAGTCGGCAACTAAAGTCTGAGTAAAGTTGGTTTCACTGTTGGCGCACATGCCGTAAATTTCTAGTTTTTCCCTATCATCCACCAGCAAGACTATTTCCACATTCCATGGCAAAAAAGGAATTAAGGGATGGGGGCCAAAACTTCCCTCACTGGCCAGACCGATGTCTAGGCCGGTTAACTCCATCCCTTTTTGGGCCTTGCGCCTAGCCGCTTCCAACTGGGTTCCCGGTCGGGCAATTTCCCGGGTAAAAGTACCCAGTTGATCGGTATCAAAGCTTGTATCAAGAAGCACCTGACAGCCTGTGGCCTTTTCCAGAGTGGGTTTGATTACTCGCTCCTTCCCGTGCTTGGTAATGAGCACGATCCGCCGCCCTTTAAAGAAACAACTGCCGTCAGCCATGGTGGCTCTCCTAATTACCGACGATGGCCAGAGCCCCTTTGGAGCAAATTTCTACACACAGCCCGCAGCCTTTGCAGCGGTTTTCATCAACTTGCACTTTTTTATCTGGCATTAATACCCTAATAACATTCGGGTCGGGGCAGGTTAACACGCACAATTTGCATCCAATGCATTTTTCCTCTGTTACTTTAGCTGCAACATACACAATTGTTCCCCCCCAATTCTTTAGCTTTGTTGTCAAATAAAAACTCCACAACAGCATCAGCGGATTTTTCCATTACTTCCATGTTTTTTTCTATCAGCCCGGCTAATTTAGCATATTTGCTTTTCAAGACATCGTCCAGTGCAGCAGTTGTTCCAGATGCTACAAACTTACCGCCGCCAAATCTCTCCAACAAAGCCTCCTTAAGAGACTCTTTAGAAACCAGCTCAGCAATGCCCATTAATCCGCCCAACATGGCCATATTGGTGGATAGTTCCGTCCCCCCAATCTCGCTGGCAACCCGTGTGGCTGGAATATAGTATATTTTGGCCTTTAACTTAGCTAAAATACCCAGCTCTTCTTGACTAAGATCTAATGGTCCGTCTGAGTTAATAAGCACTTTACCCTCTGGCTGCAGTCCGTCAAAAAACGGCATGGTATAGCATTTTCCCAGAGTAATTACATGTGGATGGAAAATCATAATAATGTTTGGATAAAGGATTTCTCCTCTCTCATAAATCCGCTCTTGTGAAATTCTCACATAACTCTCAGCCGGCGCCAGCCTTTTTTCTGCACCAAAAAATGGGTTGACTGTGCTTTGCTTGCCATCCCGGGTGGCAGCCGAGCCTAGAATATGAGCGGCAGTTACCACACCCTGGCCACCTAAACCGGACATCCTGATGCATATTTTATTGCTCATCAGTTTTCCCCCCCTCCAATTGGTTAATTAGTTCCTGCGCCTCCGGTGCAATATACTCTACGATGCGGTAGGTACCAGCCTTAATCCGCTCCTTGATTCTTTTTTGCACTTCTGCTGGTTTAAATTTGTAGTTTGTAGGGCAGGGACAGAACACCTGTACATAGGCGGGGCCTGTCTCTCTGGCTACCAGAATAGCCCGGCGAACAATCTTTTCGAGTTTTTTGGGATGCACAGGCGAACCGGAGGCCACATAAGCGCAACCAGACTCCCTGGCAATTTCGGTCAATGAAATTTTCGGAAATTTTTTACCCTTTGGGGCCATATTAAGGACGGTTCCTTCCTGAGACATACCGCTTTCTTGGCCACCGGTGTTAGCATAGGCTTCATTATCCAGCATAATGGTAGTAATGTTTTCTCGCCTGAACCAAGACTGCATTACCATATCCAGACCTATGTCGGCGGTGGCACCATCGCCAGCAATAACTACAACGTCTTTTATTTTATCGGGAAACCTTAATTTTAAGGCCCGCTTTAATCCTGTTGCCACGGCATTCTGATTGCCAAACAGGGAATGAATATTATGCAATGCCACTTGGGGAAAAGCCAGTGCGCTGCATCCGGTAGATCCCACAATTATTGTGTCTTCTGGATTCGGCAGTGAAGCCAGAATCAAGCGCAGCGAAAGAGCTAGACCGCAACCAGCGCAGAGCGGATGCTCCTCCAGCAGTTCTTTGAAGGTCCCCAAGTCAGAAACGCCTAGCCCTTTGCCGAAAGGCCCGCGCTCCACCAGTTCTCTGTATTCCGTAGGCATGATATCTTCAAAACCGGGCGAAATTCTGAACAGGTTTTTATTCACGCAGAACACCTCCTGATTTCAGCCAAAATCAATTCAGGGGGCATGGTCATACCACCGTAAACCCTGGGCCCACCCAGCACTTTTTCCGGTGCAACCATCACTGATTTAACCTCCCGGCACAGCCAGCCCACCCTGTTAAATTCGGGAATTATGACGGCTTTGGCTTTTTTAGTCATTTCTTTGATTTCTTCAGTTGGAAATGGACGCAGGCTTTTTATACGGATTAGTCCGGCATCTATGCCTTCCTGACGCGCCAGGGCAACGGCCTCCCGGCTCTGGGAAACAGCTGTCCCAGAAGCTACAACAAGAATTTCGGCCCCTTCGTTGTCTGTTTCCACCAAGCCACCTAAATACTTATGGATGTACTTCCTTGCTCTTTCTGCCGCTGCCAGTATTTCCTGCTGCCAGGAAGCATGAGCGGCATAGCTTATAAAGTTACTTTTCATTACAAAAGGATCCCGCATCTGCCTAATTGGAACATTTTCCATATCCATCACCGGCACCGGGGAGTTATACGGATTATATGGAGGCAGTTTAATATCTTCCGCAGCTATTTCTACATTATCCCTAGAGTGAGTCACAAAAAAACCATCCACAAAAACCCCTACCGGGATATGGACATCAGTTTGTTCAGCAATAATAAAGGCCTTTAAAATCATGTCATAAAGATCCTGAGCTGTTTCAGCATGGAGCATCACAATCCCGGTGTCAAGCATAAAGGCCATTTCAATCGTATCAGGTTGAATGGTGAGGGGGGAGTTCACCCCTCTAGTCATAAAAGCGCAAACAATAGGCAGTCTGGCCCCGGCCCAGGTGGGAAAAGTTTCAAAAGCCCGCAAAGTCCCCGGACCACCCGTGGCAGTAAATACCCGTACCCCGCCCATGGAAGCACCGGCTACCGCCGACATTACAGCAAACTCGTTTTCACCCCGGAAATACTCCCTTAAGTACCCTTCCGCAAAAATATCGCCAACCAAATGCATGCTTTCAGACTGGGGTGTAATGGGATAAGAAACAGCCATATCTACATTAGCTCTCTTAATGGCTTCCTTAACGGCTTCGCTACCTGTAATGAATTTTTTCTCTCTGGCTGCCTCAAAAAAAAGGTATTCAGGCTCTACTATCCTTTGCGTGATCACTTCATTCCCTCCTTCGCCGCTTTAATAACCTCATTAAGTCGCTTAATTTTAGCTAGGTTGACATCCCGCAGAGTAATCATGGCATCTTCATGGCCTGCTTCTCCGCACAAGGCAATAGTGAAACAGTCTGTACCGCCTCTAATTATTTTCAAGGCCACATTGGCATAATGGCAGTGGACACCAACAAAAATACAGACATCTATTTTGTTGTGCCAGATGGTTAAGTTAGGATGATTGGGATTGATCTCTACGGCTGGATTAATCATGGGATACTTAGGTCGGTAATCCGGCATAGGGATTATCTTAGCTCCCACGGTTTCTGCCAGCTCTTTGATAGCCGCAGCTTTCTCTGCTACCCCAGCTTTCCAGTCCCACAGAATAAGGGGGCCGGGGAAAAACGTCGGATTTTTGGCAGCTAAAAGCTTTTCCGCTATCTTCTGTAGTGCTTCCTCCTCTGGTACTACCCTGCCCTCCACCAGTGACTCCCCTTTCTCGGGAAGCATCACCCCCATTGAAGCGGCTGCCGGCGGCAGGTAACCTTCAGGTCCAGCCAGAACCCGGTATGCACTTAATGACATTTACATCCCTCCTGGTACATTATCTGATTCTCATAAAACGAGGTCATCGACCTTATTTAAATTGGTCATTTCTGAGCACAGTTACATCTGTAACATGTACTATCAAGATAATACCCCTGTCAATCATAGTTTCCAGCCCTTGAAGAATGCGCTCTGCAACCTCCGGACCGGTGATACTGACAATTTCCACGTTCCCGGAAATTTCATTCAAACTGCCATGGGCACCTTTAACACCGTGTTTCCCTTTACCATATATTTCTTTATATACTGTAAATCCACTTACTCCTGAGTCTTCAAACAATTTAATAACCTTGTCTTTCCATGCCTTCTCTACAATGACGCTGACCCGTTTCTTATTAAAGAATTTCATTATCCACCCCCTCCTTTGAATATCCCTTACAGACTAATTCCCTTGATGGCTCAACATCCCTGGGTAACCCATGTATCCTCCTGGTTTTTTTGACATTATTATCAACCCCCTTTACTGATATAATCACCCAAGTACCTTGGTAAAGTAAACAGCCATTTTGTAATAAATGGGAATACCCACAATTAAGTTGAAAGGTAGCGTAACCCCCAGGGAAGCCCCTAAATACAGGGCCGGGTTGGCTTTAGGCAGAGAAACGCGCATGGCCGCCGGGGCGACAATATAAGAACAACTTGCAGCAAGTACCCCCAGCAGAGTTGCGCCTCCCACACTCAAGCCGGCAAAAACCCCTGTTAGTATCCCCATCAAAGCATTAACCGGGGGCATTAAAATGCCGAATGATATCAGAAACACCCCTGCTTTTTTTAGTTCCCATAATTTGCTTGCCGCAATCATTCCCATTTCCAGCATAAACAGACTTAAAATCCCCATGAAGATATCTTTATAAAAAACCTTTACTGTCTCCATTCCCTTAGGCCCGCTCAGGTAACCCACCGCCATTGCTCCCAACAGCAAAATAACACTTTTGCTTAATACTACATTTTTTGCCACCTGGCCGAGAGAAATATCTTTCTGCGAAGAATTATTCACGCTGTTTTGTTTAGCCCAGAAAGCCAAAATTAATGCCACAATGATAGCCGGCGTTTCCATTAATGCTGGCAGGCCGTTGATATAACCCTCATATTCCACATGCATATTGTTTAGAAAGGCCGCAGCAGCCATAAACGTAACCACACTGATTGAACCATAGTGACCGGCAATAGCTGCTGCGTCATCGGACTTTAACTTACCGATACGCCAAAGAATATAAAAAGAATAAACAGGAATAATTAAACCCAGGAAAACAGCGCCCAGGATAGTCAAGAAGATTGAACTCATCCCAGCCTGTGCAATGGCTGCGCCTCCTTTAAATCCAATAGCCGTTAAAAGATAAATAGTAATAAAATCGCTGACAGCGGTTGGAAACTCCACTTTAGCCTTAACCAAAGTTATCAGTACACCTAAGCCAAAGAAAAGCACTACCGGTGATGTCAGGTTTGTTGCTGCCAGCTCTAACATGTTTCCCATACTTTATCTCATTCTCCTCGCATTTTCTCAAAAACATATACAATCATTCCTGGAAGATTGTTTTTATCCGGGTAACTTCTTGGCCCGGTTGGCCTGTCTTAATGGTCAGGTGACCCATTTTCCGCCTTGCCTCCAGGTTGCCGCGTTTCCCGTATAAATGAATTTTCCAATTTTCCGGAAAATTGGGGACTTCTTTTAGAACCCGAGGCAGGTCGGCTCCCAATATATTCACCATCACCACAGGAGTCAATAATTGGGTGGACCCTAGAGGAAGACCACAGACTGCCCGGATTAGTTGTTCAAACTGGGAGGTCCAGCAGGCATCCCAGGTGAAGTGTCCTGAATTATGAGGCCGTGGTGCCAGCTCATTAATCAGCAAACCATCGGGGGTGACGAAAAACTCTACCGCCAACAGGCCTACCACCTGGAAACTCTGAGCGATCTCCTTTGCCAGGGCGATAGCATCCATTTCCACCTGAAGGGGCACCCGGGCCGGCACCACCGTCATATGAAGTATATTTTCCCGGTGGATATTTTCCGCCACTGGATAGACCGCCATTTCACCGGTTGCCTTTCTGGCCACGATAACGGAAACCTCATGGGTAAAGACAATCTTTTTCTCCAAAACCCATTCCCGGTTGGCGGACTGCAACATTTCTACGGCAATTTTTAAGTTTTCGGGATCACCTAGTGCCAACTGCCCTTTACCGTCATATCCTCCCCGGGCAGTTTTCAGCAAGCAGGGATAACCCAGTTCCGCTATCCCCTGTTCCAGTTCGGCCGGATTTTTGACTGTCCGGAAGGATACAACGGGGAAACCAGCTTTTTTCAATTGCATCTTTTCTTCAATGCGGTTTTGGGTAATGGCCAGAATACGGCTTTGCTGCGGGAGATAATAATGTCTGGCCAGTTCTTCCACCACCCGGACATCAATATTTTCAAATTCATATATCAGCACATCCGCTCTTTCCGCCAGCCTTACCGCCGCTGCCAGATCATCTAAAGGGGCCACAATCTGGTCATCAGCCACCTGGCCGCAGGGACAACCAGGGGTGGGATCCAGGCAGATAATACCGTAACCCATTTTTCTGCCTTCAATGGCTGTCATTCTCCCTAATTGACCACCCCCCAGGATACCGATAGTGGACCCTGGAAGTATTATCCTGCCCGGCATCTCAAGACCACTCCTCAGTTTCCAGGACCTGCCGCGCTGCCTTGTCCCGGCGGTCCGCCAGCTTCCCGGCCAGCTCTTCGTCATGCAAAGCAATGATTTGCGCTGCTAAAAGTGCGGCGTTTTTCGCCCCGGCGGCACCAATGGCCACGGTGGCTACCGGTACCCCGGCCGGCATTTGCACAATGGACAGCAGGGAATCCATGCCCTGGAGATGCGTGGTCGGCACCGGCACGCCGATAACGGGCAGCAGGGTCTTGGCGGCAACCATGCCCGGCAAATGGGCCGCTCCCCCGGCCCCGGCAATAATAAGCTTGATCCCCTGCTTCGGTGCGTTTTCAGCAAAACTAAATAACCAATCGGGAGTGCGATGGGCAGAAACTATCTTTTTTTCATAAGAAATCCCCAACTCTTCAAGTACCCGGCAAGCTTCACGCATCACCGCCCAATCGGATTGGCTTCCCATAATCACGGCTACGAGTGGTTTCATAAGTTATAACCTCCCTTTTTGGTGTACATGGTTTTCAAACAAAAAAATCCAACACCAATGCATTAAAGCATTTGGTGTTGGACTTCATTTTAACTGATAGTATATACCCTTTAAAAAGTTTTCCAACTTAATTTTAGTTATATTAGGTCTACCAAGGCCTTATTTCCTGGTCCATTATGAAAATAAAAACCCGTTCTCCAGTTTTGGTGCTGATATCAGTATGAAGGCTGACCACTTTCCGAAGGGTTATACGGGAGACTATTTCCTCAATCTCAGGACGTCCTTGTTCAACTAATTGCTGCCGCAACTTTTTGATCAAGACCCTCCCTTCTCTGTTCTGGGCCAGGACCAGCTCAGCCTGAGACAATACCCCTTTGAGGGTGACTATCACCATGTTGCGGATAATATCTGTCTTTGCCTCAGTAGGTCCCCTGCCCTTATATTCTTTCTCCCATAGAATCATTGCCTTTGTAATCTCATCTTCCATCTGACCCTTGGAATAGCCCATCAGTTATCCTCTAAATTATTATTTTTGTATACTGGTGATTCAGTATAGATTATAGAAGTTGAGTTGATTATAGCAAATGAATTTCAGCAGTACAATAGGTTCGGCGCATGAATACAGTACACGAAGCATTTTCGGGTCGCGGGGTCAGGCTTGACTTATTTACTTATTGACTTATTTTTAATCTCACTATACAATTGCACTAGGAAAACTATTCCATCAAGGAGTTCTTTATGGCAAGGAAACCGAGGGTTCATTATGCAGGTGCAATTTATCATGTTATTGCACGAGGGAATAACCGAGAGATCATCTTTCTAGATCCGTGTGATAAAGAGAAATACCTTGAATTTGTTGCAAGGTATAAGCGAAGGTATAATTATGAAATTTTGGCCTATGTGCTCATGGAAAACCATCTGCATATACTTATCCGTGTTGACCAGACCCCCTTATCGAAGATCATGCAGGGGATTCAACAATGTTACACACAATATTTTAATCGGAAATACAAACATGTAGGACATGTTTTTCAACAGAGATATAAGGCGTTTTTATGTGACAATGATCGTTACCTAGCAACACTGGTTGTTTATATACATCAAAACCCTATACGAGCCAGGCTTCTGGAAGGACTATATTACCCATGGAGTAGCCATAAAGAATACGTCGCCGGAAATAGTTCGTTGGTAGATATCGACTTTATCTTAAACATTCTACATTCGAACCGTAGTTACGCCTATAGACAATATTTAGACATGTTTAGAGATATTCATGCTCCACAAGTACCACCCGAAGTAAGTTTGCCTGATGAAGCCTACGTCGGGAGAGGGGACGACAAAAAGGAATTCAACACAATAAACCGGCTAACTTGGGATGAAATCGTTGCAAAGATTATGACTGACTTTGATGTTGAAAAAGAAAAACTCCTAGGTCGATGCCGGGAAAGAAAGATTGTAACAGCTAGAAATATGCTTATTTACGAAGCAATTAGCCAGGGAGTATTATCACGAAGTGATCTAGCGAAGAGGCTGCAAATCGACCCAGCAAGAATAACCAGAGGCTTTCAGAAGATGAAAGAATTAATATGCAATAAATCAAAAAGTCAAGCCTGACCCCATTCCAGCTTCCTCCGAAAGCGTTGCAAAATTTTAATAAAACCAGCACCAAAAAGAAGATAAAAGATGGTATTCCCAACGGCATGGAAGGTGTCAAACCAGAAACTGGCGGCACAGGTAGCAATAAACGACTGCCAGTTCAAAGGTTGAATGAAAGCCGTCCAAAACCACACATTCATAATCCAGCCGAAAAGATAGCCCCAGATAAAGTTAAAAACCAACATAGATTTGGGTCCAATGTTGGGATAAACCATTTTGATTAAACCGGCTGAGGTACCGGCCAGCCCCCAGGCAAACATCTGCCAGGGCGTCCACGGACCCTGCCCTAAGAAAAAGTTGGAGACCAGGGCCGCCGTCGATCCAACCATGAACCCGGCCCGCGAGCCAAACACATAACCGGAAATGATCACCATAAAAGTAGTCGGCTGCACGTTGGGCAACCCGGCAAACGGAATGCGTCCCAAGGCGGCAACGGTGGCCAGAACGGCAATAAGGGCTATTTCCCGGGACGAGATTTTACCCTGTTCAAATCCCCAGTAAAAAAAAGCTAATGTCGCGATCATTATTTCTGCCGAAAGCAACCCCCAACCCTGCCTGGCTACAAAATTATTCTGTTTTATGCCGGCAAACAGTAACCCCAGGATAATGAGTAAAAAAAAGGGTGGGGGGATTTTGAGCATGGGATTCGTCTTATTATTGTAAATGCCTGTGCTCATACCAATCCCTCATTTAAATTGCCCGCCCGGGCAATTTGTCTTTCCTGAAGCAGCGGTCCAATCTTTTCCATGGCCTCGTGAAATGTCAGTACATCGTCACTAAAGCCTCTGCATAACTTACCGATCTGAGTAGAGTAAAATACCGACTTCCCTAAAGTTTCATACCTGGTGCCATCGCTGACTATCCTGCCGGCAAACATCATGATCACCCGCGAGGCGTATTCGGCGGCAAATTCTACGTCGTGGGTAACCAAAACTACGCTTACCCCTGCCGCAGCCTGCCCGGCCAAAAAACTACCCAGTTCGGCCTTCAGGCGATAATCCACTCCCCGGGTCGGTTCGTCCAGCACCAGAAGCTCGGGCCTGGTCACCAGCACCGAAGCCAGGGCTACCCGCTGCCGTTCCCCACTGCTCAGGTCACGGGGGTTTGCCTGCCGGTAGCAACCTATATGCAGTCCTTCCAGTAATTCATCAACAATGCCGTCATCCTCCATGCCGAAGTTTTTCAGAGTAAACAGTAGTTCGTCTTCTACGGTATCCTGGAAAAGGTAGTCGTTAGGGTTCTGGGAAAGGTAGGCCACCCGGCGCCCCAAATGCTGTTCCTTATTTTTACTTAAATCGTCGCCTCTTAACAGCACCTTGCCGCGTCCTGGCTGCAAAAGCCCGACCATATTTTTCAATAACGTAGATTTGCCGGCGCCGTTTTCCCCTAAGATAGCCACAAATTCTCCGACGCTAATTTTAAAGTTTATGTTTTGTAATGCTTCTTTACCATTGGCATAGGTAAACCATAAATTTTTCATTTCGACCAAGGGAGTTTGTACAGGCTCTGTACCGGCATTTCCCTTTTCCTGCAGTGGAAAATTTGACCTGTTAGAAAAAGACCCTGTCCTTAAAGATAGTCTTAATTGTTTTCTACCCTCTTTTATGGTTACCGGAACGGCGGGGAACCCCAGCATGGAAAAGAACCTGGCTACCGGTGGAATAAAGGGCACACCTCTTTTTACCGCCCAGCGGACCACCTGCTCCGGGGCGCCGTCCTGCACGACCCGGCCACCTTCCATGAGCGCCACCCGGTCAGCCAGGTGAAAGCACCTTTCCAACCTTTGCTCGATTAAGACGATAGTAAACCCCATCTCTTCGTTCAGCCGCTTGACCAGGTTAAAAAAATCCTCTGCCGCTACCGGGTCTAACTGCGACGTGGGCTCGTCCAGGATCAACACCTGTGGCTGCATGGCCAGCACGGCGGCCAGTGTCAGCTTTTGTTTCTGCCCGCCCGACAGGTTGGCGGTGAACTCCTGACTTAACGTTGTCAGGTCCAGGAAACTGATCACTTCGGCCACCCGGCGGAACATCTCCGCCTGGGACAGCCCCAGGTTCTCCAGGCCGAAGGCGATCTCGGCTTCCACGCCGGTCATTACCAGTTGCTTCTCCGGGTCCTGAAAGACCATGCCCACGTTCCGCGCCAGTTTGCGCCGGTCGATACTGCGCATCTCACGTCCCTTAAAGTAAACATGTCCGCCAAACCGACCACCGTAAAAATCCGGAAGCAGCCCTGCCAGTACCCGTGCCAGGGAAGACTTGCCCGAACCGGATGCGCCGGCCACCAGGAGAAACTCCCCTTCTTCTATACCCAGGTTAACCCCGTTTAAGGCCGGTCTTTCGCTATCCGGATAATAATAAATCAAATTTTCGATTTTAAATAATGACAATACTGCCACCACCAACTCAAGATCACTGGGATGGATAAACCAAAAAGCACAATGAGTAAAACCACAACTGTTCCTGTCCCATTGATTAAGTAACCCATTAACGGGTAATAAGTGTAAGCGCCAAAACCGTGCAGCAAACCCCAAATGCCCACTCCAAGCGCACACGCACTGCCAGACAGGCACAGCACATCCCGCGGCCGCCACAAATTCCGGGTGTAACACGAACGTGGTCCGCTGCCGAAGGCCCGCGCCTGCATGGACTCCGCAATTTCCAGGGATTCTTCCAGGGAGGACAAAAGCAATATGTTAATTAAAGACGAATACTTTTTGACTTTTTCTTTCACCGATCCCTTGTTAAAATCTACGCCACGCATCTGTTGCACACCCCGGATGGTCTCGAGTTCTCTGACCATAGCCGGAAACATCCTGGTGGTCAGGGATATTACCAGCGCGGACTTGCCGGCAAAGCGGGAAAACAGGTTCAAAGCCTTATCCGGGTTTACAATTAGATTGTACAGGCAGAACACGCTGATGATGTCCAGCAGCCTGACACTCATGGCAGCCCCGTAGCAAATCGCCTCCAAAGAGATAGTTAGCCGGCCGAAGATGGGAACTCGCGGGCCATACCAGATGATGGTCTTCCCGGCATGTGTCACCAGCGGGTTGATGATCATGAGCAGCACCATCATGGACAGTCCGATTTTTAAGTAACTTTCCCAGGTTTCCAAACCGTCTGCCGCCCAAATAGCCAGTGCCACAACAAGCAAGAGCCCGACTAAATAAAGCGGGTTGGTAAAAGCCATCGACAGCACAAGCAGCGTACCCAGGTAGACCATTGCCGCCAGCGGGTGCAGGCTCTGCAAGAACAATCCCTTTTCTTGATAAAACAACTTATCCAGCAACGCTTGACACTCCTTACGGGAACAAATGCTACTTGGTAATACTCACCGTTTTCGTCTTTTCATCCCAGGCTACCCGGTAGTTAAAGGACTCAGCCACATAGCGGGCGGGCAGATAGGTACGGCCATCCCTGATCACCGGAACAACGTCCATTGGCGGCCGGGCAGTATCGTTGACGTACATGATATTCCCACCGATAGCCAGTGTTACGGTTATACCGTTATTGAGCAGGGTTACCGTTTGAGCGGAAGGTGACCATAAAATACCTGTTTCAGGAATACCTAAAGCTAAAGCGAGGTAACGTACCGGCACATATGTACGACCGCTTTCCACAAATGGTGCGGCATCTGCCTTCTCTATTCGCTTTTGTCCAACAACCAGCACTTCATAGTCTTTTGCTCCTACCTTAAACAGAATCTTCCGGCCCTGAGGTGCCGCTCCCCCAACCATTGTCTTACTTTTTTCCCTTAACCGATCGTACAGAGTCTTTCCGTAATATACATCAGATAAGGCCATCAACGCCTGCTGGGTGGACATTTCATTGGCCCCGGCACCCTTGATGTGTGCAAAGGAACCGTTGGCTAACTGAAAACCAAGCAAGGCCGTAACCGGGTTGCCGCCGGGTTTGCTCATTTCTGCCCCGGCCGGATCGATCCCTACCCCGGTCAGGCCCTCGATAACCATGTTGCATGACTCCGTATTGGCCGCCCCCCAGGAAGTAAACCCACCGTCACTTTCCTGAACCCTTTTCAGGTAGGCCACAGCCTTTTGTACCACCGGGCTGTTTTTTCTTTCGCCCAGGGCACCCAGGGCCATCAATGCCATGCCGGTGGAATCGACATCCGCTGTTTTCTCCGTAACGCACCAGTTAAAACTGCCGTCTGCATGCTGCTGATCAATGAGCCACTGCCTGGCCTTTACTGCGTCCGGTATCCCTGCCCCGGCAGCATGCAGGGCCAGTACCGCCCAAATATGCGCGTTGACCAGTATTTGTTCCCCGTTGTCCCCCTGCCCGCTGCCGTCTATGTTATCGGCGAACTTGCCGTCGGAAAGCTGGGCGGCCTGGATTTTTTGCACCAGGTTTTGCCCCCGGTAATCGGACGGATTGTCTCCGGCAGCCAGTAAGGTAAAGACCAAAAGACAATAGTCGGCAGTAGACCGGGCCGTAGCCAGTTGTTTCCCGCACGACTGCCCGGCTCGGGTACCTGCAAGGTTTTCCCCGGCAGCCGCCAGGGCCACGTAGCTCCACGGCGTCAGCGGCTTACCCTGCTCTTTTTCACAGGCCAGTAAATAATTTACTGCCCGATCCATTGCCGGCTTCACGTCAAATGCCGGCAGTGCCGGTGCCTGAACCGGGAAAATAAGCAAAAAAGCCATGATTATGATAAGACCCCAAATAGACGTTTTTTTCAACACCGGTTTTTCTCCTTTTCAAATATTTTAGTAAACCAGTTTTTTGAATATGTGATTTAGGTAAAAATGATTCCGTATTTTTATGCCATAAAATATTGTTAGTTTACAGCTAATTGCGTCTGACCAACTCGTCCCAGTTAGGAGAAGGGACATCCATGCTTTTACTATACCACCAGATCACTTTATCTCCTTTTTTTACCGGTTTTTGATCGGCGGCAACCATCGGAATTTCATTGTTTACCATGTACATCCAGCCCGACTGCCCCTTGTTGCGCTGCCCGGCAATAGCCTCGACAAAACCGGACCAGCGGGTGGACATGGTATAAGGCAATCCGGTGGCGTCCAATGCGCCCAGCGCCGTGACATCCCACACGTTCTTGTGGGTTACCGTAACGTTCCCAGGACTGTAAAGCAGTTCACCATTCATGCCTACTACGGCAATACCCACCACACACCCGTTTTCCTGCACATTTGCAGACGACATGCCGGTTGGCTTCTGCTCCGGCATGGTGCTATCCTGGCCGGCAGTACAGGAGGGGTTACTTTTCGGGACAGTCTTGTCCTTGGCGGCAAGGTCGTTATCCACCTGCGGGCCGGTTGATTGGGCAGATGTGCTAGCCGGGGATGTTTGCCCGCCTGTCGTAGAGCCGACTGATTCACCGCTCGCGGAACGCTCCGCTGCCTGGTTGTGGCTGCTTATCTTATCCGTATAAATGGCCGGCCCCATGATGCCGGCTAATATTGCCAAAAACAAAACAATATAGATTAATTTCCTTTTCAATAAGCTCACTCCTTGTGTGGTAACCAGGAAACATGTACCTTCCTTCGATAACGAAGCAAAATTTTCATAACTCCTGGCCCCAGGACAGCACAGAACAAACCGTTGCCCAGGGCCCGTACGGAGTCAAAACCCAGGCTGGCCACACAGGTGACCAGAAAGGACTGCCATGTTAAGGGATGCACGAAAACACTCCAGAACCAGATGTTCATCAGCCAGCCGTACAAATACCCCCAGAAAAGGCAAAAGACAATCAATACCCTCTCACCCGCTCGCGGGTATAAATATTTCAACCAGGCCGCAGAAGCTCCGGTCAGCCCCCAGGCCAGCATTTGCCAGGGAGTCCAGGGGCCCTGGCCGATCAAAAAATTAGAGACCAGGGGAGTTATGGCCCCAACCAGAAAACCAGCCCGCGTACCCATAACAAACCCCGTAATGATAACCAGGAACATTGTAGGTTGCAGGCAAAGCACGATCCCGGTAGTTACCCTGCCTACCGCCGACAAAGTAGCCAGAACAGCGATAGCGGCTACTTCCCGCGCCGAAAGTCTACTTCTCTCCATACCGAGGAATAATAAAGAAATAGCCAAAACAGCAATTAAAGTGGTTAGTAAGGCCCAACTTTCCTGCATATCAGTATCCTTTTATCAAATATCTCACCTTGGGCAGGTCGTAGCCTGCCCAAGGTAACGAAGACAGAAAGGAAATAAAGCTAATAGTTTGTCAGCATCCGGTAAACCATCACCGCGCATTCGGCCCGACCGGCGGTAACATCCGGTCGGAAGGTACCGTCCGGCAAGCCTTTAATCAGGCCGTACGTCGATGCAGTTGCCACGCTGGCCCTGGCCCATGAGTTAATCTTGTAGCGATCGGTGAAAGGCAGCTTCTGTTCCGTGGTTTGCAGTTTCATGGCCCTTACCAGTATAGCCGCCACTTCTTCCCGGGTGATGGTGCTGTCCGGGCGGAAAGTACCGTCCTCGTATCCCTTGACCAGCCCGGCATCATAAGCCGCAGTTACCGCCCCGGCGTACCAGTCATCGGCACGCACGTCTTTAAGTGGATTGCCGGTGTATGTCTTTGTCTGTAACCTTAACGCTTTAACTAACAGACTGGTAAATTCCGCCCTGGTCACCGCCCGTGCCGGTTCGAAGTGCGTCCCGTTTACACCGGCGACAATACCCGCCCCGGCCAGCGTCTCAATGGTATTTCTCGCCCAGCCGAAAGAATTAGGGGTGATGTCTGCAAAGGATTTCGCCGGTTCTCTGGCAAACACGGCATAATTGGAGAAGTGTTGTACCTTGGCCAGGATTAATCCCTTGTTTACATCCACTACTGCCGGGATAGCTACCCACTTACCGGTAGATTTATTGTACCAGGCCAGGGTCAGATTATCCGGTTTAATCAGGGGCGGAATGGCCAATTTAAGGGTTAATGTTGCCGGTATGTCAAAGGTAGTTCCATCCGGGCCGAAGTCGTAAGTCGCAGATACCTGGCAGAACCCCGCGGGTGCAGTAGGTTGTGTCCCGTTGCCCTGGATGTTGCCAGCGGCTATTTTTTTAACGGTTATTTCCACGTCATTATTGAGCGCCCGGATCGGAACGCTCAAAGCTACCTCAGCATTGGCGTCAGTTATGATTGCTCCCTTATCGGCCGTTACCTTTTGAGTTAATTCTACCACGTTTTGAGCCAGTTCCTTTTTCATTGCCGCTAGAGCAACCAGGTCCAGGGGTTGCTCGTTACCCACCACGGCTACGGTACTGACCGCTTCACCCGGGGTACCCAGTTCAACTGTCTTTTCCTTCAGGCCTAGTAACTGCTCGATTTTTTCCAGCGCTGTCAGGGCATTCTCTGAAGCCTGCAGAGCAACAGGAAGGTTTTTATTTTGCTCTTGGAGGTTCGCCGGAATGACTGCTCCCGGCTGGGTAACAGTGGGATTCTCAAAGAGGCTGTCCCATGTCGGACCGGGGGAATTCATGTCCTTGCTGTACCACCAGATCACTTTGTCCTCCTTGTTGACCGCTTTATCGGAGGCTAACATCATGGGTACAGTACCGTTAACCTTGTACATCCACCCGTTCATCCCGCTGTTAGCCTGCCCGGCAATGCTTTTGACAAAACCACCGTCGTCCGTGTAGCTCAGCCCGGTGGCATGGAGCGCACCCAGGGCTGTAAGACCCCACTTGCCGTTTTTGCTCACCGTAACGCTACCGGGACCATAGAGCAGTTCACCGTTCCTGCCTACCACGGCGATGCCGACGCTATACTCGTCCTGCGCCGGGGGATCCGGGCTATTTCCACCAGGTGTGCCCTGACCGGTTACCAGGCGGTAAGCAGCCAATGCCTCTGTGGCGCCAAAAACGTTTTTGGATGTACCAAAACTACCGTCATTGTTCATGGTCTTGTTCAGCAGATAATCTACCGGAGTTAAGCCCCCAGCACTCTTCCAATCGGTACCGGCCGGGTCTTTACCCAGCCTGTGCAGGGTGACGATGAGCTCGGAATTATCCACTGCCGGGTCGTCCCAGGTGGAGTAAACACCGCCGTCTGCCTGCTGCAGGCCTTTTAGATAAGCCAGCCCACGGGTGATGGCCGCCTGGACCTGCTGGTCGGAAGCAGCGCCCGGCAGGTAAGTGATCGCCCGGATGGCCTGGGCGGTGGACATAACGTCCGGATAATAGGTATCTCCAAACTTCTCTCCCCAGGAACCGTCTGCACTCTGCTTGGATAAAATGTATGTCTTGACATCATCTACGTTAAGATTACCAATCTTTCCGGCTTCACCCAGGGCTATGTAAGCCCACATATCGCTGTAAACACTGTTTTCAAAGGATCCCTTGCCCGGATCTGCAGTCTTTTGCCGATCGATGAGCAGATTTGCCAGCCGGTCCCGGCGGGTTGTATCGTTCCAATTGTTCAGTGCCAGTAAACACTGGGCGATGGTTTTGGTCCGGGATTTTTTTACCCACTCCGAATCGGACCCGGCATATTGGCTGAACGTTTTTCCCACTGATTTAAGGGCAATCAGTGTTTCAGCTGTGGCAAAGGTGCTGTCCCCTTCTGTACGTACAATAGCCGCCGTGTCGGCATCCTGTACGTCTTTAAGATAGGTCAGGCCGTCCTGGATAACCTTATAAACATCACTACCTTCAGTATTGGCCCCGGAAAAATAACTTAGCGCAGTAATAACCTGGGCAGTGGTATCGGATTCCTCAAAGCCGGTTGTCCACCGAGATCCCCAGGCCACCCCGGCATCTTGACCCCAACTGTTTTTATGGGTTTGTTTTAAACTGTTAATATAATTAAAAGCCTTTATCTGGTCAATACCGCTAAGCTTGCCCGTTTTCCCCAGGGCGGTCAAAACCATAATATGGTCATAGATACTTGTTCCAAAACTGCCATCCACAGCCTGTTTAGATACTATGGCATCAGCCAGGATATTAATATTAGTTGAAGTTGGGTCAACAGCATAAAGAGCCGTTAGTTCTTTGGCCAAATACACAGCATCTTTTACTGTGGGATTAGCCGCAGTGGCACCGGCGGAAGCTATTACTGTATCTTTAAGGGATGTACCGTTATAAACCCACCCGCCCACGGAAAGGTCTTCACCGGCTTTAGCCAGTGCTTCCACACACCGGTAGTCAAAATTCCAACCGTTTACGTCATAGGTCATACTACCGTTTTGGTATTTGGTCTTAAAGTAGTTGATAGCGTTATTAATGGAATTCTGCACCTGATTATAAACATCGGTGCCGACCGTAAGGTCATCTTTAACCGCTGCCAGGGCCTGTAAGGGTACTTTTGTTCCGTACTCATTGGCGTAAGGGCCGAAACTGCCATCATTGTTCTGGGTAGAAGATATATAGTTTATTAAACTGTTACTGTTCCCCAGTAGGTCGGATAGGTTTTCAATTTGACTCTTTAAGGTTTTACCATTACTGGTCCATTTTTCAGTCGACAGGTCCTCACCGGCCAGAGTCAGTACATAGGCGGTGTACCCGTCAATTTTTTCTCCGGCCTTATACTTGTCATTAATAAATTTTATGCCCTTACCGACCATCTCGCCAGCAGTGATCGCCGCTTGCTCGTTTGCCGCCGCCTGGCCTGGCAAGCTAACGAACGTTACAATGTTCAGGATAAAACAAACTGTCATCAACAGGGACAGAAATTGTAATTTTACTTTTTTCTTCCTCATTATCTTAAAGCTCACCTTTCTTTTACACTTTTAAAAAACGAATTGCAACTAATGAAAAAACCCGGCCCACAAATAGACCGGGGTATCATGGTGATGCCGGTAAAGACGGCAAAAACACAAAAAACCACCTCCTATACGCCGTAGGCATTGTGGTAACATAGAACGGGCAGGTCTCCTGGCTTTGGATCATCAGAACCCCACGCCTTCCCAGGAGTGTTTCCCAGTGGACATCATGTGGGGCCCCTAACCATTACAGTGGCGGGACCGCGCCGGACTTTCACCGGCTTCCCTTTTAAGCTTTACCGCTTCGGTAAAGCACCCGTTTCAATACAAGTTTTTATTTTTCGGTTGAAATCAATAAATCGGCCTTCTATTAGCCTTATGAGAATGTATTGATTTAATTTTATATTACGATAACATTCTTGGATAATATTGTCCATATGACATTATGGAAGTTTTTCCAGAACTATACCTCTACCCGTTGACATTTAACCAGTTTATCTCCTGTATCGTGTCTAATTGTGTCATTAACCAGTACAGTTACAAATTTGTATTAAGGTCATATATGTATAAAAGAAGTTATTAATATCAAGAAAACTATAACATAAAGTTATACAATATATAAAGGAGATTTATTGTGTATGGATAATGTATTATCATGGATAATTTTATGCAGTGGGGAGAACGGGGGTGGTCCCCCCTATGGCCTGCAAACCCATGAGTGACTTGCAGAACAAGTGGGAGTCCGGTTCGATTCAGATTTCTCCCCTCCATAAAGTGATACGATACATTGATAAGTGGAGGTGGTTAATTCACAAAATAACAGATAAACTCAGATAAATTTTGGTAATTTGTTTTTTAGGGAGGGAACTAATCTTTGAAAAAACATGCTTTAGTAATACTTGGCGGACTTACTCTGGGGGGGGTTGCAGTTTTTCTTGTGTTAATGGGTAATCCAGGGAATTACGGTGTTTGTATCGCCTGTATGCTCAGAGACATCACTGGTGCTTTAGGACTACATAATGTGGCAGTTGTACAATACATACGCCCGGAAATCATCGGTATAGGTTTAGGTGCTACCACGGCTGCTTTAGCTACCAAGGAATTTAGGGCCACGGGAGGTTCCAGTCCCCTCTTGAGATTTTCCCTTGGATTTGTTGGCATGATTGGTATGCTAGTGTTTCTTGGTTGTCCTGTTCGTACCGTTTTACGTTTGGCCAGCGGGGACTTGAACGCCGGTATCGGATTAATTGGACTTATTGTCGGTATAATTATTGGTACGATGTTCTTAATAAGAGGTTTCTCTCTAGGCCGGGCAAATAAAATGTCCCCCCCAAATGGGTATATATTTCCTACCTTTGTTATTGGTTTGTTAATTGCAGCAATTATGATGCCTTCATTTATTTTTGCAAGTAAAACGGGTCCTGGTTCAATGCACGCACCTTTATTTATATCTCTAGTTGCAGGTTTAATTGTTGGTATTTTCGCCCAACGTTCTAGAATATGTATGGCCGGTGGTATCCGCGATATAATCTTTTTTAAAGATTTTCACTTGATGTACGGGTTTATTGCCGTTTTTATTGCTGCTTTAGTAGGAAATTTGCTGGTGGGGTCCTTTAAGCTGGGTTTTGCAGGTCAGCCTTTGGCACATACAGACGGCTTGTGGAACTTCCTTGGTATGTTATTAGCAGGTTTAACTGCCGTACTTTTAGGTGGTTGCCCCTTACGACAACTGGTTGCAGCCTCTGAGGGAAACACAGATGCAGTTATAACCGTTCTTGGGTTAATCGCCGGTGCAGCTTTTGCACACAATTTTGGCCTTGCAGCCAGTCCTAAAGGAGTTCCTGCAGCTGGCCAGTTAGCCGTTATACTTGGGCTGCTATTTACTATTGGCTTAGGCTTTGCCGTTTGTAGATTCAGGTTGGAGGTGAAGTAAAATATGAAAAAAATTGTGGATGCCAGAGGGCTGTCGTGTCCTGAACCTGTGATCCTGACCAGGCAGGCACTTCAAGAACAAGGTGTAAAGGAAATTAAAGTAATGTTAGATAATAAAGTTGCTGTAGAAAATGTTACCCGGGCAGCGGAAAACCTTAGTTGGAAGGTAAAAGTTTCAGGGCAGTCTGATAATTTTCTGCTTGAATTAACAAAGTAACAATTTATCAACTCTGGAGCCTGTGTGCTCCTTACGACACGTACGGTCACCTGGCAGGGGACGACTGCCTGAAAATGATCGCCACCGCAATGAAAAACAGGATCTAACCGGTACCGGTCGGGTCCTGTTTTTCATCAGGAATAAATCCGTGTCAGCCCTGCCCGGCGCGCCTCTTCCAGGGCCCGGCGATATTCCTCCGCTGTGGTTCGCCTGGCAATCTCCGGATAACGCCGGGCCTCGTGGGCGGGGTAGTACTGGTCCATGATATTGACAAATGTACGGGGGGAAATCTCCTTTGCCAGGAATTTCATGATCTCCCCGGTTTCCGCCAGGTTATGGGGCATGACCAGGTGGCGCACCAACAGCCCCCGGACGGCAATGCCGTTCTTGTCCACCTGCAAATCCCCCACCTGCCGGTACATCTCCTTGACAGCACGCCGGACCACGGAAAAATAATCCGGTACGCCGGTGTATTTTTTACCTGCTTCATCACTGCCGAATTTAATGTCCGGCATGTAAATGTCCACAACCCCGTCCAAAAGGCTTAGGGTTTCCTGTGAATCGTAGCCTCCCGTATTATAAACCAGGGGGACTGTAAGCCCGTCTTCCACGGCTGACACCAGAGCTTCTAAAATTTGGGGAACAAAGTGGCTGGGGGAAACAAGGTTTACATTGTGACAGCCGGAGTCCTGCAGTTCCAGCATGATGTCTGCCAGTTCCTTTGCGGTCACCTGCCTTCCTTCGCCGCATTGACTGATATCGTAGTTCTGACAGAATTTACAAGACAGGTTGCAGTAAGAGAAGAAGATGGTTCCCGAACCTCGGGTCCCTACCAGCACCTCCTCCTCTCCGTAATGGGGTCCATAGCTGGCCACCACGGCTAACCGGCCCGCACGGCAGGCCCTTCTTTCACCTTCCAGGCGGTTGGCTAAACAGTTTCTGGCACATACATTACATTGTTTTAGCATTTCCCCGGCTTCTTCAGCCCTCTGTTTTAACTGATCCAAGGATAAATCTCTGTAAGACACCGTGCCCTCCATATGCGACAACATTTTTTCTTTAACAGCATAAGCAAAAACCCCCGGTACTATTCAATGTCAAAAAGACAGTTTTTTCATAAGTAGAACGATTAATTTTTTGGCTTTATTCCCAAGAACTTTTTATGACATCCGTCCATACTGCGGTATATTGGAAGATAGTTGCAACTCCCCGGTTGGCTAATTAAACTTTTGCCATAAACCAACAAAAAAAGCCGGAATCCGGCTTTTATGTTAGAAGTGTGGTTAAATAACTGAACAAAGTTAATCAAAAATATCTTCCAAGATTCTAAACAGGCTGTGTTTTTTCTTGTAGTGCTTGTATCCATGGTGATGGTCATGGTGCTTATATTTATCATAATATTTGTGCAGCTCATCATACTCAATCATGGCATGTTTGGCCTCGTGCATAATCTTTTCCAACTCTCCATGGTCGAGCCAGATCCCCCGGCACCGGGGACATACATCGATTACGACCTCTTCTTTAACAGCCTGGCGCATTTCTACTTTACACTTGGGGCAAAACATGAAGGCATACCTCCTTTATTTTTAGTATAACCAAATTTACCCGCAGCTTTACCGGCTTAAAATTGCAGAACGCCAGTATCAATTAAATTAAGAATATCCTTTATTCACGTTTTTCTTTGTCCATTCGCTCAACTCCCGATTCATGCTCATTATTTGCTGCTCCAAAGATAATCTTTTTTAAGAAGTCAAATTACTTTCATAGTACCATTTTTTCTTGATTCCGGCAAAAATATCTTTACTACATAGTTTTACACTATTCGACTTATCCACATAAAAGGGTGCTTTTCCACAGATTTATCCACATTTTATCCACGGCACTTTTTGTTGTCAACAGGCCTTTGGACCTATAAAAAGGGCTCTGTCGGTAGGCAGGTGGCCCTATTTTAACAATAAAGTTTACGATAGGAATGCCCGACCCTCACTCCGGGGCACCTGGCCGGGCCGGGGCATTTCCCGAGGGGTCTTCACCGTTTTCTCCCGCCAGAGTGACTTTGCCAGGGAAACAGCTGTTTTTAATCGTTCCTCCACGGTCCCGGACAAAGCAGCCACCCGGCAGCGGTCCCGATTGACCAACCCAAGGAAACACCGGGTCAGCAGGTCAACCTCCCTTTGGTAGTACGGATTGGTGGAGCGAAACTCGTCGTTTTTCAGAGGAATTTCAACGGGCAGGTAAAGGATCAGATCATATCCACGACGGTCCAAATGTTTTTGGATTTTATCGTAGATCTCCATGTTTCTCCTGCTGTCTACCCTGTGACTGTGCCACTTCATCCAGTAAATGGCACTGTCCATTACAGTCCTGTCACTTACAAAACCCCCGGCCAGTTCCTCTTCCGCAGCAATTTGTTTCTGCAGGCAGAGAACTTGAAACCGCATCCCCATCCTGGGGTTGTTTCTGATGTTGCCGGGTCTTTCTATACCAAGTTCCCTCACGACCACCCGGGCCTGTTCCTCAATCAGCGGCAAATCAAGTTCCCTGGCCAATAACCTGGATAAAGTTGTCTTACCGGTACCCTGGGCTCCGCACAGTCCGATTCTCAGGTCCATCACCAAACCTCCCTGAAACATTTGTAAATGTATTGTTCGCCGCTGTACGTTTTTAATACAAAAAAACACAAGCCACACAAGCTCGTGTTACGTTAATATTTTAGAATCCCAGCCATTTATGAACTTCCAACAATTTTGCCGCCATAATCAGCACCGATACAATTAAGAAGATGCGTATCCATTTGTCTCCTTTGGAGACTGTAAAGACGCTTCCCAGGTAAGCCCCCACGGCATTCCCCACAGCCAGCACCAGACCGAGCATCCAATCCACCTTTCCGCTGCAGACAAACACGATCAGGGAGGAAAGCATGTAGATAATGGTGACACAGACCTTTAGACTGTTGATCTTAACCAGGGACATCCCGGTGATCAGCGCCAGGGCGACAATGATGACAAAACCGACGCCCGCCTGGATAAACCCTCCGTAGAAACCTACACCCAAGAAAACCAGAGCTGCTACGGCCAGGCGCGGTTTGCTCAGATTCTCCATGGCCTCTTCTGATTTTATAAACTTTTTCTCCGGCCGCCAGATGATTAAAACTAAAACCACCAGCATGACAACAGCCAGAACCCTGTTAAACATTTCGTCTGAAAGGGAGATGGCAAATTGAGCGCCGATAATCGAACCGATCACCGCAGGAATCCCCAGCAGTATGCTTAATTTGGGGTAAAAATATCCTTTATTGCGAAAATAACCGATGGCCACCAGGCTTTGCACCATCAACGCCACACGGTTTGTTCCATTGGCCACCGCTGAAGGCAAACCCAGGAATATTAATACCGGCATGGCAATTAAGGAACCGCCGCCCCCTACCACATTGACAAACCCGGCCGCGATGCCGGCCACTAAAATAATCAGAATCTCCGATATTGTCAAAGAAACCCTCTCCTCTCAAAGGAAAATCCCATGATTCAAAATCAGGTCGCTGTGGTGAGTCCCCGGCTCTGGGCCACTTCATTGAAATAGGCCCGGCGGGAATTATCGATGTGCTCCCTGGCAACCCGTTCCGCCAGGCTGCCGTCCCGAATTTTAATGGCCTCCACCAGAAGCCTGTGTTCCCGGGTGGCTTCCTCAATACGCCCCGGGTGGCAGTAGCCAACCCTGGTATACCTGCTGATATGATCAACCAGGGTGGTAATCATGGCATACAGCCTTTGACTGTCCGCCGCCTTATAAATCAGGTCGTTAAACTGCTGATGCGCCTTTTCCAGGTTTTCCAGGTCCCCCTCGGAGGCGTATTCTTCGATATCTTTCAGCAGACTGACCAGCTGCTGCAGCTGCTCCGGCTTAATTTTCTCCGCCGCCATCCGGGCTGCCAAACCCTCCAGCACAGCTCTGATGCGGTAGATCTCCAGTACCTCCAGATCGGTAACCTGCGCTACCACCGTACCGCCCCGGGGCAGATGGGCCACCAATCCCTCCAATTCCAGCATTCGAATGGCTTCCCGCACAGGGGTCCGGCTGACCCCCAGAAAGTCCGCAAGTTTTCGCTCAATTAACCGCTCTCCCGGCGTTAAACGGCCCCCCAGGATAGCCTGCCTCAATTGTTCATAAACCTTGTCTCTTACCTGGGGTTGAGGAACGGTTTCCACCGGCATCAGACCAAATTTTCCTGTCATTGTCCATCCCCCTCATGGTATACAGGTATACCATATTTGGTTTTATACTAAAAATTATGAAAAATAACCGCAACCTCTCTATACGGGAGAAACCCCTGCTTTTTTTGGCATGATGGCTTAAATATCATGCAAAATATCGTTCTTTCTCTGTTTTAAAGGTTTTCGTTTGAAACGGCTGCCAGGGCGGTATGTACTTCAAACAGATAAGCCGCAGTCCCTGTAACTCAGGGAATACGGCTCTTATTTTGGTATACCAAATTTTTTTCGTTTTATGGGGATCACCTTGGTCTTCTTCTTTTTTCAGAAGTTGGTTTAAACCAATGCGACATGGGGAATGGCAAACTCCTGTGTAGTACCGAAATGTTCATTGACCCACCCGCTTTTTGCCGGCATGGCGATTTTCATCTGATACTCCTCCTTTATTTGTATCGTTGCTGTTTTCATTGGCAGGTTGTAAGTTTCCCCCGCAACTGCACCTGAGTGGTTTTAAACCTTTATGATACATGCGCAGGTATTCCACAATTTTTCCACACTGGCTGCATCGGAACCTTACTATACTCATACTATACTCCTAACAAAAGGGTAACCTGGTGCCAGAGATCCCTAATTACAGAAGCCGCCTCGTTTTCTTCTATTTGGGTAACCGGCCTCCCCCGTAACAGAGACTGCGACAGAGCCTGGTTATAAGGAATTTTGCCTATCACCGGAACCCCGAGTTTGCAGGCGGAGGTTTCTATCTCCCTGCAGTTCTCTTCATCTAAATCATACTTATTAATACAAACGGCAGTAACACAGCCAAATGTGGCAGCCACCCGGAGAATCCTTTCCATATCATGCAGTCCGGACCGGGTAGGCTCCGTAACTATTAGGGCCATATCAGTACCCGCCAGGCAAGAGATAACGGGGCAGCCAATACCCGGTGGTCCGTCGCTGATAATGAGAGGCATATTTCTATCAGCAGCAATCTCCCTGGCCTTTTTGCGAACTACATTCACGAGAAGTCCGGAATTTCCTTCAGCAATGCCCAGCTTGGCGTGCACCATTGGTCCCCACTGAGTTTCCGACACATGCCAGTGGCCGGATAAATGTTCTTTAAGCTGCACCGCTCCCGAGGGACAAACCTGGTAGCACAGGCCGCAGCCTTCACAGGCATAGGGATTCACCTGGTTGTCATTGATGGCAGAAAACCTGCATAATTCCTCACAGGTACCGCACTTCGAGCACAGGTCAGAGGATATGTGGGCCTTTATTCCGCCTATAAAAGGATGGGTTTCTTTTATATCCGGCTTTAATATCAGGTGCAGGTTTGCGGCGTCCACGTCGCAGTCGCAGATGACAGCTTTGCCTGAGAGGGTGGCAAAAGAACCCAGGATGCTGGTCTTGCCAGTTCCTCCTTTGCCGCTGATAACCGTTAGCTCTTTCATCCGGACACCTCCCTGGCTACCTGCTGGTACAGACCAATGAATTTTTCAGCCCAGACAGGGTTACTTTTGACAAGGGGTATACCTCTGGCGTACGCCCGGGCAATTTCTGTGTGCAGAGGGATACGCATTAAAATGTTTAATCCCTTCTCCTGGCAGTAATGATCAATCAAATCGTTACCAGGCACATCTCTATTAATGATTACACCGCAGGGGACTTTAAGAACCTCAAGCATATCTACTGCCAGCGACAGATCATTTAATCCAAAGGGAGTGGGCTCAGTTACCAGAATACAGTAGTCCGTCCCCTCAACAGCAGCCATCACCGGGCAGGAACTGCCGGGCGGACCGTCGATAACAGTAACAACACCCTTCTCCGCCGTATTTCTTACTGCCTTAATAACCGGGGGACTGGCGTGTACGCCAAGATTTAATCGGCCGGTAACTAATTTCAAATCACCAGACTGGCTTACGTGAACCGTTCCCACTTCTCTGGGGGCAGGCACCAGGGCTCCGGTTGGGCAGAGGTGCCAGCAAGCACTGCAGCTATGACAGACATCCGGGAAAATAACGAGGGTATTTTTCAACAAGGCAATAGCGTTAAAACGACAAACCTCCGCACATCTCCCACAGTACCGGCATTTATCATAATCGATCTTAGGAATAGGTAAGCTGACATTATGTTTACTAACAGGTTCTTGTTCGATGAAAAGGTGGACGTTGGGTTCTTCCACGTCGCAATCCAGCAGTTGAACAGGCCTGTGCTTATTCAGGATAGATAAGGCCAGGCTGGTGGCAACCAGGGTTTTGCCGGTTCCTCCTTTGCCGCTGGCTACAGAGATGTTCATGTGCTCACTCCCTAACTACCGTGTGGGCCGACATTGGCTGATGCAGCCTCGGTCAGGAGACCCTTTTTGTAGCGCTCCGTCATGTCTTTTACCTTGCCGGAAGCTCCTGTGTATACCTTTATACCTGCTGCCTTCAGGGCAGTAAAGGCGTTAGGGCCAACATTACCGGTGATCACCGCCTGTACCCGGTGTTCGTTCAATAAGCTGGCAGTAGCAATCCCAGCCGCTCCCGGAGAAAAACGGCCGGTATTTTCAATGGCTGAATATTCACCTGTACCGCTGTCATAAAGAACAAAGTACTCGCACCTTCCCAGGCGTGGATTAACCTCACTGTCCGGGTTTTTGCCAAAAGCAGAAACGGCTATTAGCATATTGCTCACTCACTCCTTATTCCTCTTGTTCCTCTTGCCGGGCAAAGTTTTTTCAACCGTCCACCCAAAAGCCCCAGGCATCGCCCTACGATTCCCGGTTCTCCTTTTCTTTTGAGAACCTGCCTGCAGCGTCCCCTCCTGTAACCGGTAATCGGCTGCTTACCAAAAAAGCTTCTATTCCGCCTCACCGGTAACCCCTCACTTACTAGCTTACCTGGCTCTTAACTTTCAGCAGTTTCGGTATTTCTTCAAAGGCTTGTGTTTTAGCCTCTTCTACCAGACCGTTGTCGCACAGACGTGTAAACTCCGGATCAATGGGAAGAACTTCCAAGACGGGTAATTCATCCAGAGTGTCCCCCTTTTGCAGGGCCTTGCCAAAAAGTTCAAACCTTTCCCCGCACCTGGGGCAGGTAGCATAAGCCATGTTCTGTACATATCCCAGCAAGGGGGTCTCCATAATTCCGGCCATCCGAACGGCTTTCTTAACGATCATCGCAGCCAGGTCCTGTGGGGATGTGACCACCACAATGCCGTCCACCGGGATTTGCTGCATTACAGTCAGGGGAACATCTCCGGTGCCGGGCGGCATATCAAGCAGGAGATAGTCCAGTTCACCCCAGTTCACATCGGTCCAGAACTGCTTAACAGCACCGGCAAGAATAGGTCCCCGCCAGATAACGGGTTCATCCTCCTTTTCCAGCAGCAGGTTTAAGGACATGATTTTAATACCGCTGCCACTGGTGGCAGGAAGCAAAAGACCCTGGTTGGGGGGTATCCTTTTCACCCCGAACATCTTCGGAATACTGGGGCCCGTAATGTCCGCATCCAGAATGCCAACTTTATAGCCCATTCTCCTTAAATTAACGGCCATTAGCGCTGTTACAGAAGATTTGCCCACACCGCCTTTACCACTCATCACGGCAATGACTCGACCGATCTTGCTCTGCCCACCGGGATAGAGTTTTGGCGGGGGACTGCATTTCTCTCCGCCGCAGGTACCCTCTTTCATTTCTCCACAACTTGAACACTGGTTACTTTGGTTACTCATGGTCCATCCTCCTTTAAATGGAATAGTATTTGTTATGTACTGGCAGAAACCAAAAACCCCTGTTTTAAAACTACCAGAACAGCTTTACAGCTCGCCTATAAAGAGTTATTGACATCCGTTCAAAATCATATTATAGCTATTATGAACCAATGTCAATAAAAAATAATAAAAAAATAAAGAAAAATATTCGGTTATAATTAATGACAGTATTTGAAGATTGATAGGTCATTGTTTATTGGTGAATTGAAGAAAGCCCCTTTCAAACCGGGGCTTTCTTCAAGTTTCCAAGAACCGCTATACAATTCTCATTCCATAAATATTTTTCGACCAAATAAGCCGGGAACATTCGGGACATACCCTTTTTGTGGGATGTTCTTCACTATAATCATTCTCATTTTTATTCAAAATAAAGTTAATGTGTTTTTGGGTTGTAATTGGTTGATCGCACTCCTGGCATTTTATAAGCTCCAGACGGCTCATAAGACCCCCGCACATGCGCATTTCCCTAAACCCGTTTCTATCTTCCGCGGTGATGGCACCGGTGGGACAATTAATAGAACAGGTGCCGCAACCGATACACTTTTCACCAGGGCGTAAAAAGTCGGTGAGCGGCTCCTCTTCCCTAACATAGCCCAACTGCAGGGCCCCGGCGCCAACCTGCTGTTGGCAGACCTCTACACACCGGCCGCAGGCGATGCACATGTCGCAGCGCAGGCATCTGGCTGCCTCGGCAGCGGCCGCTTCCTTACTTACCGCTTGCATAATTTCCTCAAAGCTATGTTGTTTGTCTTCCATATACAGGTCGTGTAATTTCACCTGGCCGGTCAGGGACTTCTGTTCCGCCGTTACAGGCATGGGGTTGATGCTTTTTCGTTTTAACGGGTATTGAATAGATGCCGACGGCTGCTCTCCCCGCAGGTAAGCATCAATAGCGGCAGCAGCTTGCTTGCCTGCGGCCATAGCCTTAACGGCGCTGGCCGGACCGGTAACCGCATCCCCGCCCGCAAAGACACCCGGCAGAGAGGTCTCCAGAGTCAGGGGGTCTACAGTTATGCGGTTTTTGGTCACCTCTACTCCTTCGAATTCCAGGTAGGAAAGGTCGGGCTGCTGGCCGGTGGCAAAGACCACCAGGTCTGCCGCCAGGTTATATTCCGAGCCCTCAACAGAAACCGGTTTGCGACGACCGCTGGCATCCGGTTCACTAAGTTTATTTTTTAAGCAGGTCAGGTGGGATACCTGTTCATTTTCACCAGCTACACTGACAGGGGACACCAGGAAGTCAAAAATGATTCCTTCATGCTCGGCGTCCACAATTTCTTCCACCAGGGCCGGCATCTCTTCCCTGGTGCGCCGGTAGACAATCCTTACCTCTGCAGCCCCAAGCCGTAGGGAAACCCGGGCAGCGTCAATGGCTACATTACCGCCACCCACCACCACCACTTTCTTGCCGCTCAGGTCCGGGGGTGTTTCTTTGTCTAAGAGTACCTGGTTAATCTCCTTTAAAAAGGTGATACCGTCATAAACGCCCCGGTATTGTTCAGCGCCTGCAATGGGAACGGAGCCCTGCCACGCGCCGGTGCCCAGGAAGACTGCGCTGTACCCTTCCTTGAGTAATTGCCGGATACCCTGTTCGCCTTTCACCGGACTGTTGACCCGAATCTCCACTCCCATAGACTTAATTCTGGCAATTTCATCCCGCAAAACCTGCCTGGGCAGCCGGTAGGGGGGAATGCCATAGGCCAGCATGCCGCCCGGCTCGGGCATGGCTTCAAATACAGTCACCCCGTAGCCTCGTTTGGACAGAAAATAGGCGGCTGACAAACCCGCCGGACCGGCGCCAACCACAGCCACTCTTTGGCGGTACCTTCTGACAGGCAGGGTTGTAAAATCTTTGGACTGTTCTTTCGCTTCATCATAGGCCACCCTTTTTAAGGCGCAAATGGAAATGGCCTTATCCACCTTGGCACGCCGGCAGGCCCGTTCGCAGGGGTGCTCGCAAATGCGCCCCAGGGAGCCGGGCAGGGGCACGTCTTCCCTGATCAGTGCCAGGGCGTCACGATATTTCTCCATACCCACCAGTGCAACGTAATTAGGTATATCCAGTCCCGCAGGGCAGGCAGCCTGGCAGGGGGCCAGTATCAACCTGGCACATTCACCGGCAGGACAGACATGATTTTTTATGTGCACCAGGAATTCATCGCGGTTTTCCTGCAGATGTTTTATAACATCCCCGGCAACCGCCTGCCCTTGCCGGCACTGGCAGAAAACGCCTACCTGGCCAGCCAACCGGTCAATGAAGTCCAGGTCCCCCTGTTCTGCTGTACCGTTTTCTACCCTGTGAAGTTTCTCTAAAATCTGGTTAAAATGCCGCCGGCAAACGCTGCAATATTCCCCTACCTGGAGAAAATCATTTATCAATTGGATTGTTTGTTTAACCTTGCATTTGGCCATTGTCAACACATCCTTATGAACAGGCTTCCCCGGAGATTAGCTCCTTGATAAATCTGACCCGCTTGGTATCGGGCAGGTTTTCGGTTGGTACAAGGTCCAGGCAGTCCGTTGGGCAAGCAGTTACACAGGCCGGTTTCAGTCCGGCGTCCAGACGGTCCTTACAGAAGTCACATTTGACTGCTTTCCCCTTTTTACTGTCCCACTGGGGAGCGCTCCAGGGGCAGGCCATAATGCAGCTTTTGCAACCGGCGCAGCGTTCCTGTTCAATATAAATCACACCGTCGCTTTCCCGCTTTTGCATGGCTCCGTTGGGGCAGGCGGGTATACACCAGGGGTTGTCACAGTGGAAACAGGATAAAAAGACATAGTTCGCTTTATATCGTCCGTTTTCTTCAACGGGCCCTACTTCAATAACTTGGTTGGGCTTAGGTCCTACTCCCAGACCTTTGTTTATCTTGCACTGAACCTGGCAGCTGCGGCAGGAAATACACTTCTTCTCATCCTGAAACAGGTAGTATTTGCTCATTAGAAAGACCCTCCCATTAATTATTCAGAAACCGGCCTCACCGATACACAGACGTGTTGCAGGGCAGGACTGCCGCCTATGCGGTCGGTGATGTTCTCCTGCAGCAACGTGTCACTGGCGCCCCGGTTAAAACATCTGCTCTGTGCCGGTACCCGGCGACCAAAGCCGTGCAGCATAAACACTGCCTCAGGGTGGATGTGGTCGGTGGTAAAGGCCCGGATGGTCTCTTTGCCTCTGCTGGAGCAAACTTCCACCATTTGCCCGTTTCTAATACCCAGCTTCTCTGCCTCTCCGGTGTTGATCCAGAGCAGGTTTTCATGCACTAACTCGTTCAAGAGGGGGTTGTTCTGGGTAGAAACATGGGTGTGTACGGCGTTGCGACCGATCATCAGTCGGAATGTCCCTTCTGCCGGGGGATTGACCGGCTCATATGAAGGGAAGGACGAATACCCGTGCTTCTCCAACAGACTTGAAACGAATTCAATCTTGCCCGAAGGAGTTTTAAACTTTATGCCATTCTTCCTATCCCAGCGCAAGGGCTCTTTGCTTAATGATACAAATCCTTTGGCATTGAAATCTTCCAGGGAAATACCCGTGTCCGCCAGTTGGTAGGACCATAACTCCTCCAATGAGTTATAAGGAAAGTACTGACCGATGCCCAGCCGTTCCGCCAGGTGTTTCATAATTTCCCAGCCGGGCCTGGTATCATACCTGGGTGTCACCGCCGGCTTGCGGATAAACAGTGCAGGCTTTAAGCCAGCCAACTCCTGGATGGAGTCGCCCCTTTCCAGGTAAATGCTTTCCGGCAGGATAACATCTGCCAGCCATGCAGTCTCGCTAAACTGAATGTCAATGGCCACCAGCAGGTCTAATTTTTCCATGGCCCGCCTGTTGGTTTCATAGTCAGGGATGGAAAGCATCGGGTCATGGCGCCAAACAATTAATCCCTTGATGGGATACGGGTCCTCGGACAAAATGGCCTGGGGCAAAAGCTGCACCACACCGTGGTTGGGGTCGGCGGTGGGGAATTTTGGGGTACCCACTCCGTCACACCTTTCATCGGTTACCGGCGGCAGGTTCTGACCGGTTAGCTTATTCAGGGGCTTTCTGCCCACATCCCCGGCTCCCTTCTTGATAAAGATTCCGCCAGGGGCTTCAATGCTTCCCATTAAGGCATTTAAGATGATAAGGGACCTGCGAATGTAGATTTCATTGGTATAGTGGGATGAACGGTAGCCGTAGTGAAAGATCACTGCGGGCCTGGCATCATTTGCTTCCCGGGCAAGGTTGATAATTTCCCGGGCAGGAATGCCTGTTTCCTGTTCCGCCCATTGAGGTGTATAGGGTTCAACGAATTTCTTCAACGCTGCAAACCCCTCGACCCAGCGGTCCACAAACTCTTTGTCGTAGAGTTCTTCCTTGATGATAACGTTCATCAGGGCATAGTTGAGAGCCAGGTCGGTACCGGGCCTGATCATGAGATATTGATCCGCCTTTGTGGCGGTTACGGTTACCCGGGGGTCAATATAAGTCAGCCTGGTTCCCTTTTCCATCGCCCTGGTTAGTTGTTTCACTTGCTTAAGTTCCAAAGATTCAAAGTAGTTTCGACCATAAAGTATTACATGCTTGGCGTTTTCTAAATCAACACCTATACTGCCGTCGGCATATCCCAGCAGGGAACGAAAGGCCGTATTAAGGGAACCTTTACAACAAGAGTCATGGGTGAAATAGTTAGGTGATCCAATGGCTTTCATGAAAGTTTTGCTGATGTGGGAATTTAGGTGTGCTCTCTCTGTAAGAGCAATGCTCCGGCTGCCGTAGTTATTTTTGATCTCCCTGATTTTCCCTGCCACATAGTCCAGTGCTTCTTCCCAGGTAGCTTCCCGCCACTGGCCGGATCCCCGGGGACCTGTTCTGATCAGGGGTTTTTTCAGCCTTTCGTTATCATTTAACAGACTTACACCGGCGGCACCCTTGGGGCAAATGCTTCCTTCGATGCCTGTCACATAGGGATTGCCTTCAATGAGCTTTACATCATCATGCTGTACCATCACCTTAATAGGACACCGAACCGTGCACATAAGGCATATGCTGTATTCATGCTTCATGGGGGCTGTTTCTCCTTCCAAGAAAAATTATTTTCAAAAGGCAGATGATTCGGAAAGTAAATTATTAACGATGATAATAGCAAAATAGTGACAATACTTATGTCCAGATTAAGACTATTTTTTTGTAAAGTTATTGTCAAAATGCTGGATTATAAGAAATTAGTGTTTAGTAAAAAGACCGGCTCGCAGTAGATGATTTTCAGGTACTAAGGCACTGATACCACTTTATTCTAAAAAATTTCTATGTATCACCGCTTTGGTTTTTTATAATCTTAGCAATACATTACAAAAGGTTTTTTATGACTTAAATAGAATTCTAGTTAAAACAGGTGTAATTTTAGAGGTTAAATTACAATGAATAACAATTTATTAAAGCCAATTGTTGAATTAAGTTATCTAAACGCTCAAAATGTCGACCGTTACCGCTGCATTATGAGGTGCTTCTACGAGCACCACCGGCGACTGCAATACTGGCTGCGGCCCGAAGAAGTATACAGGGGCGTCATGACTTATGGCCTGTTGGAAAACTATACGATAGAACAATGCCAGCAGGACCTTAACCAGTTAGTGGAGTGGAAAAACCTTGTCCCCCAGCACGACGGCGGACGCTCCACCACGGTGGAAGAATACCTGCGCAAAAAATTTCGCTACATGATGACTCCCTATTCCGTAGAGATTGAACGTTTGGTGGTCAGCCTGGAGAACATCCGGGGCTACGGCGGCTCACTGGAGCCTTCCCTTTTCGAGAGCATCGCGTTGTCACTCCAGAGAATGAAAGAATCCTCTCCGGCCATTACTCCTCAGGAGGCCCTGGCCCTGTGGGAAGAACTCTACGAAACCTTTACCAAGCTTACTGAAAACGCTGCCGACTATATTGCCAGCCTGCAGAGCAGCAAAACCGAAGAACTGATGCAAACGGAAGCCTTTTTAGCCTACAAAAATTCTGTTGCCGGATACTTGCAGGGCTTTGTACATGGCTTGCAGCGTCATGCCTATCGCATTGAAGGGATCCTCCCCCTATTCAACCCGGAGTTCATCAATTTATTTTTCGAAAAAGTACAAAATGCTTTACTGGCCCGCCCCCAATTGGATGAGCCGGTAACCCCGGAAGAATACATGCACCGGCTGCAGACCCAGTGGCACAGCCTGAACCGCTGGTTTCTGGGTGAATCCGGGGAGAAAAGCGATGTATATTATTTGGAGCAGACCACCAAAGACACCATTGCCCGCATTGTGCGGGCGGCCCTGCGCATTCAGGAAAAACGCCGCTCCGGCATCAGCCGGCGGCGGGAATTGGATTACCTGGGTCAGTGGTTTTTCTCCCTTGCTTCCGCCGAGGAAGCTCACCGGCTGGCAGCCTACGCCTTCGGCCTGTACCGCTGCCGCCACTTCCAGGGAGAGGACGACAAAGATACCGAGTCTCCGGATGTGTCTATGTGGCAGGCGGGCCCCAACATCCGCGGCCTGCGTTCCCGCAGCCGGAAGAAAGGCCGCAGTTCCGGCCCCGACCCGGTTAAAAATCAGCAAACCAGGCAGCAGAAGGCCAAAGCCGAGTACCTGGCCCACCAGCGGCAGCAGGCAGAGTTGCTGGGGAAATTCCTGGAACAGGGGTCGATCACCATTTCCTCTTTAGACACCGTTCCTGCCTCAACCAGGCAAGTACTTCTTAAATGGATTGGCCTCTGTCTGGCCAATAAATCCAGGCAAATTCGGACACCGGACGGCATCGAAATCAGTCTCCTGCTGCCGGAAAACCGGCAGCGCACCGTTTTACATTGTGAAGACGGGGAACTGGACATGCCCGACTATACCTTAAACTTCCGTCAATTGGCGAACAGCAACGAACTATAAAGCGAGGAAAGCACATGTCCCGTACGATCCGGAACAACCGGGAAGAAAAAAAGGATTGTTTTATCGCACTGCTGAACCGCCCCTGGGTAACCAAGGCGGATGACCCCGAACTATACCAGAGCATTCGCAGTCATTACCAGGAACTGAGGGATTGGTTTCAAGAATATTGCGGTTTCAGCCTGCTGTTGACCCGGCAACTGGCCAGGCTGGAGAAGTTCCCCGGCCAGGCCCATGATTGGATGGGGCTGGAGTTATTAAGCGAACCCCTGGACTATGCCCTTTTTACCTATTGTCTCTGGTACCTGGAAAGCAAGAATGAAACAGACCAATTCCTGCTCACGGAAATGATTGAGGAAATTAAAAATCATCTGGCCGGTTCCCGGGCATCGCTGGACTTTACCCTCTACCACCACCGGCAGTCCATGTACCGCGCACTCAAACAACTAAAGGAACTGCGGGTGCTGGTGGCGGTGGACGGGGATGAAGCGGAGTGGGCACGGGTGGGCAATGACAAAAACGTCCTCTACGAATGTTCTGTTTTGTCCCGCTATGTGCTCCGGCACTTCCCGAAAGATTTAACCACCTATCAGACCCCCGAATCCCTGGGGGAACTGACCTACCCGGACGACCAGGAAGGGCAACTCCGCCGGCGCCGTCACAGAATTTACCGCAGGCTGTTGCAGGAGCCGGTGGTGCACGACTGGGACTGGAGCCAGGATGAGCGCTACTACGTGCTGACCCAGCGGCACACCATTCTGGAGCACCTGTCTGCCCGTTTCGGCCTGGAAGGCCAGCGTTACCGGGAGGGACTGATCCTTTTTTACCCGGACCACTCAGCAGAAATGGACCTCTTTCCTACAGCCAAAAATATCTCCGATCTGGTTTTGCTGCTGGCGGGAGAGATCCGTCGCCTGCTGGACCAGCCGGGTACCGGCCTTTATACCGATGAACGCGGTTGTATCCCGCTGACACTGGCGGAGCTGGAAGGGCTCCTGCTGCGCCTGCGGGAAAGACACAAATCCCTTTGGAGCCAGCAGCTTCGCCAGGCGAAGAGCAATGAACTGGCCCGGGAATTGCTTGATCATTTAACGGGCTGGGGCCTGGCAACCGTAAATTCAGAGCAAATGGTTTCACTCCACCCGGCCCTGGGCCGCTGGAACGGAAATTATTTCACAGGTGAGGATGAAGAATAATGCGAAACCGCTGGCAGATGAACCTGGCCGGTATCTTTAATTTCTGGTATTACACCGATGAAGTGCAGTTTCAGTTAAGTGACGGCCGCCTGGTCCTCCGGGGGGCGAACGGTTCCGGCAAGTCCGTAACCATGCAAAGTTTTTTGCCGCTGGTGCTGGATGGTAACAAGCGCCCCTCCCGCCTGGACCCCTTTGGTTCAAAGGACCGGAAGATCGACTATTACCTGCTGCTGGAGCCGGACAGCGGTATCCAAGACCGGATCGGTTATCTTTATCTGGAATTTTATCACCCGGAACAACACCGCTACCTTACCATTGGCATCGGGCTGCGGGCACGCCGGAATGCCGCCACCGGCTTCTGGGGCTTTGCAATCACAGATAACCGCCGGATCGGTAAAGATATTCTGCTCTATGAAAAAGATTACAGCCAGGGGCAGGAGCAAAAAATTCCCCTCACCCGCTCCCAGCTGGAGGATGTAATCGGTGAAGGCGGGCAGGTGGTTACCGAGCAGGGAAAATATATGGAAATGGTCAATAAACTGCTCTTTGGCTACGGCGATTTACAGTCCTTCCAGGAACTGCTAGATTTACTGATTCAACTACGCAGCCCCAAGTTGTCCAAGGATTTTAAACCAACCACCATTTACGAAATCCTCAGTAACGCCCTGCCTCCCCTGCAGGATGATGAGCTGCGCCCGCTATCGGAAGTAATGGAGGATATGGACCAGATCAATGACCGCCTGGAGGAAGTTAGCCTGCACCGACGGGAAGCGGAAAAACTCCAGCAGGTCTACAACCGTTATAATAAATACCTGCTTTACAGCCACTCCGCCCAACTTCTGCAGGCCAAAAGGCAGTGGGACAACCAGCAGACTGCCACCCGGGAACTGGCAGCCAAATTGCAGGAGCTCTCCCTCTCTTTGCAGGACCGAAACGAGCGGTTCACAGAACAATCCGCCAAACTCCTGGAAGTTAACGCACGGCACGAGGTGCTTGCGGCCTCCGAAGCGTTGGAAAAGCGGCACGAACTAAACCGGCTGCGTGCTGAAAAAGAGAGAACAGACCGTCAGGCAGACCGGGTCGGCAAAAGCTTGCAGTACTGGCAAGGCAAGCAAAAGGACCACCTGCGGGATCAAGAGAGGTACGCTGCCGAAGTGGAGGATTATGCCGCCAGACAGCGGGATGCTCTCCGTGATATGGAGGACACCGCCAGGGAATTTGATTTCAGCCGGCACGATGTCTATCACCGCCAGTGGGACCGGGACATTCCCCGGGAATTTAGCCAGTGGCCTGCCTGGCAAAAGGATCTGGAAGAACAGGATAAGCAAATCGGCCGGGCACTGGAGATAGCCCGTCATGTGGATCAGAAAAAATATGAGAGAGACCGGGCGGAGCGGGAAGTGGGCAATGCCCGCCAGCGGCGGGACGCCGCCGAAGAGTCTTATCGCTTTGAGGAAGAAAACTGCGAGTTAGTGCAAAAATCCTACCAAGAGCAAATCTTTGCCTGGCGCAAAGGCCTGCAGGAACTTCATCTCAGTGATGATGAACTGCAAAAAATTCTGCACCGCCTCTCCCTGTTCCCGGAAGTCCCCTACGAATCCGTTAAAGAACCCTTGCTGGAGGCCTCCAACCGACGCTATTTGGATTTGCAAAGACAAAAGGTTGAATGGGAGCAGCAAAGAAACAACCACCGGGAAGAAAAGGAAAGATTGCAGGCGGCATGGCAGGAATGGAAAAACCATAAAGACCCGGAGCCGCCCCGTACCGAAGCCCGGGAGCTTTCCCGCCGTCATCGAGGTGGTGGGGCCCCCCTTTATGCGGTCTGCGAGTTCCGGGAAGGGGTTTCCGAAGAACTGAAGGCGTCCTTGGAAGCGGCCCTGCAGCAAAGCGGACTGCTGGACGCCTGGGTCAGCCAACAGGGGCTGGGGATTCTGAGTGCTGAGGCAGAAGAGGTATGGATCGCCCCCAACCCTCAATTCTTTGGCTATACCCTGGCGGATTACCTGTACCCTACGCCACCGGAGGACAGTTCTCTGCAAGCGGAAAGCATTGATGAAATTCTCCGTACCATTAGCCTCGGGGACTCCGGTGCGGACAACCCGGGTGCCTCTGTTAGCGAGCAGGGCTATTTCCGCCTGGGAGCCCTTTGCGGCAAGGCGGCTCCCAAGAAACGGGCCGAATTTATCGGCAAAGAAACCAGGCACCGCACCCGGCTGGCCGAAATGGCCCGGCTGGAAACGCTGATGGAACAAGAGCAGCAAAGCATCGATGGCTGCACCCTTCAAATAGACCGGATTGAAGGTTCACTGAACAGACTGGCGTCGGAAAAATCCCTCTTCCCCGGCGGTGACGAATTGCAAGAAGCCTTCTCCAGACTGGCCCAGGCCAGGAGGGAAATGGAGTCCGCCCTGGAAGAAGAAAGACAAAAGGTGGATCATTTCCGCCAGGCATCCCAGGCTTACCAGGAGACCACAGCGGAACTGCACAGGTTCATGCAGGGTTGGACAATCCCCAAACATACCGGGGGCCTCACCTTCGCCCGGGAACAACTTCAATCCTACCGCCAGCTTCTGGGCGAACTGCGTTCCCACTGGTCCAGCTACCGGATAAGCCTGGAAACCTTAGACCGAACTGCGGCGGGCTTGCTGGAGGCGGCAGGAAAGATCGAGGAGGAAACTGTTGAGCTGGAGTCCCTGCAGGAAACCCTCCGGCACATCAACGCACAAATTGCGGCCTTTGAAAAAGCCCTCAAAGACCTGGGTATTGAGGACATCGACCGGCAACTGCGGGAACTGGAGCATGAAAGGGATTTATTAAAAAAAGGGATGGATTCCCTTGACAAAGAAATTCGTAAGCTGGAGAGAGAGCAGGGCATTGAGGAAAGCAAACTGTCCGGCGCCCAGGAACTGTTGGCAGAAAAAGAAACTACCATAAAGCAAGCCAGGGAGGCCTGGCTTGCGGAATGGAACCGGCGATTGGTGGCGGAGTGGTCGGAAACCGAAGTTTCCGAAGAGCAGCTGCCCGGATTATACCGTGTGGTCCAGCAGGTCCTGCAAAAATACCGAGATGAGAAGTACATTCAAAAAAGCAAAGACGGCATTACCAATGACCTGTTCCTGGCCTTCCAGGAATGCCGCGGCAACCTGCACTCCTACGGACCCGAGTTGGTGCTGGACGAGGAGCACCAGCGGAACCTGGTGCTGTTTATGCGGGACCGGCATAATCCCCTGCCGCCCCATGCCCTGGTGCACGAACTGAAAACCACAGAGGAAGAGCAGCGCCTGCTTTTAAGCCAGAAGGACCGGGAACTGTACGAGCAGATTATCATTCACAGTGTGGGGAAAGCCATCCGCTATAAAATCCTGCGGGCAGAGCAATGGGTGCAGCAAATGAACCGGCTGATGGAGCAGCGGGATACTTCCAGCGGCCTGCGCCTGCACCTCAAGTGGGAACCCAGGGCAGCCTCGAATGAGAAGGAACTGGACACTCTTCAGCTGGTCAATCTTTTGAAGAAAGACCCTCAAATGTTGAGAAATCAGGAAATCGAGCAGATGATTGAACACTTCCGCTCCCGCATCACCTGGGCCAAACAGGAGGCGGACCAGCATGATACCCTGCGGCAGTGGATTTACCGGTTGCTGGATTATAGAGAGTGGTTCCGGTTTACTCTCTATTATGAAAAGGGAGAGCAGCCCCGCCGGGAATTAACTGACAGCCGTTTTAATGCCTTAAGCGGCGGCGAAAAGGCCCTGTCCATGTACATCCCGTTGTTTGCCGCCACCTATTCACGCTATAATGACTGCCGGCCGGAAGCCCCGAAAATCATTTCTTTGGACGAAGCCTTCGCCGGCGTCGATGATGAAAACATGCGGGATATGTTCGGGCTGTTAACCCAACTGGATTTTGACTACATGATGACCAGCCAGGTGCTGTGGGGTTGCTACGATACGGTACCAAAACTGTCCGTTTATGAAATCTACCGCCCGAAAGATGCCAAGTATGTGACCCTGATCCAGTATTACTGGAACGGGTTCCGGCGTATGCTTGTTGACGAAGGTATGGTGGAAGAAAATGCTTGATTATTTGCAACAGCCTTGTTTTGAGAGGCTGTTTACCCAGGCAAAGAAAAAAATCAAGTCTTTAAACGGCCTCCGGGGTGCGGTCATCCTGGATCACCTCTCCCCGGAGGACCAGGATCTGATCAGCGGTTTCCTGGGGAAAAACTGTTTGGGAAAAACGAAGGTAAAAATCCCTTTAACGGTAATGGATGAAGTTCTAAAAAACAGTCCCCTGGAGATGGGGCTCTGTCCTTTCCTGGAACTTTATTTTAGCGAAAAACTCCTTACGAACCGTGAGATTTCCGAAGTTGGGGAACGTCGTTGGGCAGAATTTTTTCAACGCCTAGATCAGGAAGCCCAAACCTCGGTAACTCAGGTCTGGTTGACACAACTTTTTGAAGGGGCAGGGAGCGGTTACCGCACCCTGCTGGCCCGGTACCAGGAGAACCCGCAGACTGCCTTTGAAGAAGCTTACCTCTGCGTGAAAGCACTGGATTACCTGGCCACCCATCCCGGGCATAAAATTCGTATCCCTGTTTTTGCAGCAACATTAACCGGTGATCCCCATGCCCTGGATATGGAAAACTCGTTGGGGCGGCTGCTTTATTACGGCCTGCAGCACTTCTTGGGCAAATCGGAAACCGACTACACCGCTGAAGGAAAGCGAGCCCTATTCCGGGAGGTAGGTCTCCTGGACGACGATGTTTCATCCAGTGTAATTGTTGCCGGCCTACGCGTGTGCCCGGAGGACCCGAGGTTTGCCGTTTTCAGCGGTGCAAATACCACTGGCAGTCCCTTGATCTTACCCCTGCGTTTCCTGGAAATGCCGACCCGCTGGCAGCCAGGTCAACGGGTTTATATGGTGGAAAACCCGGCTGTATTCAGCACCATCCTGGATGCCTGCACCACCACTTCCCTCCCTCCAATCATCTGCGGCAGCGGCCAACCCAGTGTTGCGGCTCTCACCCTGTTGGACCAACTTGTCCAAGCGGGGTGTGTCATTCATTACAGTGGGGATTTTGATGTCAAGGGACTGGAAATTGCTACCCGCCTGGCACAGCGCTATAAGCAACATTTTCAACCCTGGTGTTATGACAGTGAAACTTATCTCGTGGTATCCAATGGCAAAACAATGTTTTCTAATCAACTAAGCGGTCTGAAACGGATTGATATTCCCTGGGACAAGCAATTGGTTGACAGGATGAAAGAAAGAAAGCTGTTTGTTTACCAGGAATCTTTTATAGAAAAGCTGGTGGGAAGTATTCAACCAACCATTTCGGCTACTATTGTCTTGGGTATTAATAAAATACATTTTCCACTTGCCCACTCCGCAATAATGGTTTAAACTCCCATCATTTGACCATTATCATTTCCTTTGTGCCCACCGCCCAATGCTATTTTTAGTCTAACCAGCCCTTTAAGTCACTTAAGGCAGTGTCAATTTGTGGTTAAAAAAATTTAACAGGTTATAAGTTGATTATATCATAACATAGTTATATAATAGTTTATCATATTTAAAAATTTAAATACATATGGTGGTGAGAAATGGAACGGTTAGTCAATCTCTACAAGGCCCTGGGGGATGCCAATCGACTGAACATCTTGCAAATGCTATCCGGTCAGGAAATGAGCGTGTGTGAAATCATGCACGGTTTAAGCCTCTCCCAACCGGCGGTATCACACCACTTAAAAATTTTACGGCAGGCGGATTTAGTAAAGAACACCAAGCACGGCAAACTGGTACTGTACACCCTCAATACCTGCGGTCTGAAACAAATTCACCCGCTGGTTGACAGTCACCTGGGGGAGTTACTCCGCTTTGCCGCCGCTGACGCCAAACCCTCGGCTTTGCGGGAAAACCCCAATTATTGCGAACTGATGGGCCTTAAAAAATCCATCTGTGAAAAAGATGAATAAGGAGGATTTTGTAATATGGCAGAAAAAAGACTGTCTACCCTGGATCGGTTTTTAACCCTGTGGATTTTCCTGGCAATGGCCATTGGGGTGGGGCTGGGCTATGTGTTCCCTGGCATTGCCGATTGGCTGAACAGTATGTCTATCGGCACCACATCCATTCCCATTGCCATTGGCTTGATTGTGATGATGTACCCTCCCCTGGCGAAAGTGAAGTATGAAGAAATAGGCAAAGCTTTTCGTAACAGTAAAGTGATGGGTCTCTCCCTCATCCAAAACTGGATTATCGGCCCCACCCTGATGTTTATCCTGGCCCTGGCCTTCCTGCGGGATTATCCTGATTATATGATTGGACTTATCTTAATTGGCCTAGCCCGCTGCATTGCAATGGTTATTGTGTGGAACGATTTAGCCAAAGGGGACAATGAATATGCCGCCGCCCTGGTGGCTGTAAACTCTATTTTCCAAATGGTGTTCTATTCCATTTACGCCTACTTCTTTATCACCCTGGTGCCCGGATGGCTGGGCATGGAGTCCATTGAAGTACATGTTTCGATGGCTGAGGTGGCCAAGAGCGTACTGATTTACTTAGGCATTCCCTTTGCCGGAGGTATGTTGACCAGGGCTTGTCTCTTGCCCCGCAAGGGCAAGGAATGGTATGAAAAGGAATTTGTGCCCCGCATCAGCCCCCTGGCGTTAATTGCCCTGCTATTTACCATCGTGATTATGTTCTCCTTAAAGGGTAAATACATTGTGGAGCTGCCGATGGATGTGGTACGAATTTCTATACCGCTGTTGATTTACTTTACCATTATGTTTTTCTTGTCCTTCTTTATGAGCAAGCAGAGCTGCATCAACTACGGTCAAAGCACCACCCTGGCCTTTACCGCTGCCAGCAACAACTTTGAGCTGGCCATTGCAGTGGCCATAGCCATATTCGGCATCGAATCCGGTGCTGCCTTTGCGGCTGTTATCGGCCCCCTCATTGAGGTGCCGGTGATGATTGCCCTGGTGAATGTGGCCCTGGGCTTTAAGAAGAAATACTTCACCGCCGCCGGTGAGGTCAAATTATCATAGCAAAAGACTGCGGGAAATATCCTAAATCTTGATCTGGTTGACTGAGGAGGCACGTCATGAGCAAAATTAATATCCATTCTAAAGACAATCTGGCCGGTGGCAAAAGAATTAAACTGAGCGATATCGGCCTGCTACCGGCAGACCCCAAAGCTTCCGAAGCCCTGCTGTTGCCCACCGAGGAGGGCTATAAAATCATCCCCCTGCGGCGGGACATTAAAAAACTGTATATCGAAGTAACCACTCTCTGCAACTTTGCCTGCACCACCTGCATCCGCAACTCCTGGCAGGATGATATGGGTCAAATGGAGTGGGCCACCTTTGAGAAGCTACTGGCCCAGCTGAAGGAACTGCCGGAGCTGGAAACGGTGCATTTTGGCGGCTTTGGTGAACCCATGAGCCACCCCCGCATTTTTGATATGCTGCGGGCGGTGAAAGCCCTGGGACTGCGGGTGGAAATGATTACCAACGGCTCCCTGCTGTCAACGGAGAATATTGAGAAGTTTATCAACCTGCCCTTAAACGCTATTTTTATTTCCCTGGACGGCCCCGATGAAGAAGAATATAACCAAATCCGCCAGACGGACTTTGCCCCGGTGGTGGACAACATCAAAGCCTTAAACACCGCCAAAGAGGCGGCCAAAAGTAAACTGCCGGAGCTGGGTATTGAGTTTGTGGCCATGAAGAAAAATTTTCATAAGCTGACCAAGCTTATCCGCCTGTCGCTGGAGTTAAAGGCCCGTCAGGTTATTGTCACCAACGTATTGCCCTATAACGAAGAAATGAAGGATGAAATCCTCTACGACCTGGACGACACTTGGTTAGACCACGGCAAGGACACCATCCTGGTGAATGTGCTGGCCAAGATGCCCTATATGAAAATCCGCACTGACCGCCAGTGCAAATTTGTGGAGGACAAAGCTGCCACCGTAACCTACCGGGGCGAGGTGGCTCCCTGCTATGCCCTGATGCACGCTTACCATTGTTACATTTACGGGCGCAAAAAGGAAATATACCCCTTTTATCTGGGCAACGTCAATGAATCCACCCTGGGCGACATCTGGACCGATTTGGCCTATGTCAATTTCCGCAGCAAGCTGAAAGATTTTAAGTTTCCCTCCTGCACCGACTGCAAATACGTAGACGGCTGCTCCTATACCGACACCAACGAATCGGACTGCTGGGGTAATAATCCCTCCTGTGCTGAGTGCCTATGGTCCCGGCGGCTCATTGTCTGCCCCTAGAGGATAGATTTATACGCAAAAGAGGAACCCCTTTGCTTGCAAGGTGTTCCTCCACCTCAACACTTTCCATGTCGCAGCAGCCTTTTTTAGGTTTCTTGAACAATCCCACGAGACCTCCCAGCCCCGACTTTTCTTTGTCGCTCACAGCCACTCCTCCTTTTAAATAACTAACTCAAATACATAACCGGCCAGCATGGCCACAATAACAATGGTTAGCACAAAGGCCACTACTCATCACCGCCCCCAGTCTCATGCCTTTACTCAACTTAGCTTAACAATATCCTTTAAACTCAAAAAACCGATCCCGATTAAGGGGCAATTCTTGATTTTATAACCCTAGTTTGTCTTTTTATCCACTTCCATGATAATGGGCATTATCATAGGTTTGCGCCTGGTCTTTTCGTATAAAAACTTACCCAGGGCCCCTTTAATCTCCTGTTTAATATAGGCCCAGCCGCAGTTCCCCTGACCGGTACACTTATCAAGGGCAGCGTTTACTTTCCTCCGAGCCTCTTCCATTAAGGCCTCCGACTCCCGAACGTAAACAAAGCCCCGGGACACGATATCTGGCCCTGCCAATACCTGGTGGGTCTGTTTATCCATCGTTACTACCACAATTAATATGCCCTCCTGGGCCATCTCCTTACGATCCCGCAGTACGATGTTGCCTACGTCACCGACCCCCAGGCCATCTACCAGCACTCTACCGGCGGGGACGCGCCCGGCCAGCCTGCCGGAGCGGCGGGTAAAGGTAAAGACCTGGCCGATTTCCCCTATAAAGATATTCTCTCCGGGGATGCCCAGCTGTTGGGCCAGCTCTGCATGTTTCTTTAGCATGCGGTATTCACCGTGCACCGGGATAAAATATTTAGGTCGCAAGAGGTTTAACATTAGCTTCAGTTCTTCCTGGCTGGGGTGGCCGGAAACGTGGATATCGGAGCTGCCTTCGTAAATTACTTTGGCTCCCAGCTTAAAGAGTTGGTTAATGATGCGGGATACCAGTTTTTCATTACCGGGAATGGGTGTGGCTGAGATAATTACTGTATCCCCCGGCATCACCTCTACTTGCCGGTGATCCCCGTGTGCCATACGGGTTAAAGCAGACATCGGTTCCCCCTGGCTGCCGGTGGTAAGAATCACAACCTGGTTCTTGGGCAGCCTGTCCACCTCGTCCAGGTCAATCAACATCCCCTCGGGAATATGCAGGTAGCCCAGTTCGCTGGCCACCGCCAACACGTTCACCATACTGCGCCCAGCCACTGCCACGTAGCGTTCGTATTTATGGGCCGTTAAAATGGCCTGCTGCAGCCGGTGGATGTTGGAAGCAAAGGAGGCAATGATAATTCGCTCTTTTGCTTCCAGGAAATACTGTTCAAAGGACCTGCCCACCAGCCGCTCCGACAGGGTGTAACCCTCCCGCTCCGCATTAGTGCTGTCGGACAGCATCACCAGTACCTCCTGCTCCCCCAGAGAGGCAAATTTGTGCAGGTCTATAACATCTCCGTCCACCGGTGTATGGTCGATTTTAAAATCCCCCGTATGCACCACTGTCCCCAGCGGAGTGTGGATGGCCAGGGCCATTGCGTCAGGGATGCTGTGGGAGACCCGGATAAATTCCACTTTGAATGGGCCGATTTCCACTTTATCCCGGGGTTTCACCGGCAGCAAGGTTGACTGACCATCCATATGATGCTCCTTCAACTTACGATCCACCAACCCCAGGGCCAACCTGGAGCCGTACACCGGAACATTGATTTGTTTCAGGAAATAAGGTAGCCCCCCAATATGGTCTTCGTGACCGTGGGTCAACAGTACTGCCTGCACTTTGTCCCGGTTTTCCACCAGGTAGGTATAGTCAGGTAGAACAATATCAATGCCCATCATTTCCTCCCCTGGAAAGGCCAGTCCACAATCAATTAATATAATGTGTTCGCCATATCTAATGGCTGTCATGTTCTTACCAATTTCCCCCAGACCACCCAGGGGAATAACTTGTATAGTAGGTTCCTTTGCCAATAGAACACCTCCTGTTGAAAGTATGCTGATTATAATTGTTAGGCGAAAACCGCTCCCTTAATGACCTTTAAATTATACTGCGAGTTTGTTATAAAGGCAATTTATTCCATAATATTGCTTAATTGGACTTAGGGGTTAGGGTACTCACTTCCCCAAAGGAATTCTGAATGTATTCCCGGCAAGGAATGATCGACCCAAGAGAAATTTCAACTACTAAATGGTAATCCAAATTAAATAGCGGTTTTCGATACCCCAGTCGAAAAACCGCTCGAAAATCTTAATATTATAAAGGAATGAAAGCATACTGTTTTGCTGATAGTATGGTGGAGGCGGGGCGTACTGTTTTAAAACCAAAACTTACCTGCCGCCGGTTAAAAGAAATAGTCAATCAAAGTATACCAATAGCATCTAACCACAGCAAAGGTTATTATTGTTCCCACCCCCAACAGGGGTGGGCTTTGATTTACATTACAACCGTTCTCCCTCAAAACAAGAACGGGCAATGCAATGGCCACAACCACTACCTGATGAAAAAAGGGTGATCTCCTACTGGGTAAGGGAAAAATGTTAGTTCCGTTTTTTCTCTATAAAGTTAAAGTCTAACAGTTTCTTAACAGCATCCTCAATTTCGCTTTCACTAAATTTGTCACCTTTAATGTTTTCAACAGTTTGTACCACCTTAATATGGTTTGCTGTTCCTTCCTTCTCAATAAGTTCTTTCACAATAAAGTGTACAGTTGAAAGTAACTCTAATTCCATAGGGGTCATGTTACATAAACTTGTTAATACAAAATCCAGTGCCCCTCTTTCCTTACTACTGAGCGGGATTTCTCCAGCATCATTTAAATATAAATTAAGATATTGAGAGGGCTTAATTATAAGGGAATTACGATATTGCTCCCTTACTACAACACCATCCATTTCAAGCTTTTGGATATCATTTTCTACTGACGAACAGAATGGACCATAATGGTGAATGCCGTAATTATACCCTAGCTGGAAACCCTTTTCTTGTAAGAAGTAGATTAACTTTTGCATTGCCTTTTTTCCAGGGTTTACATATTTGCATATTTCATTAATTACATATATAAGCTTCAATTCTCTCATAAAATTCCCTCCATTCATAATCATTCACCCAAAGCATCTGATTGTTTCTCATCATATATTTGTTTTGCCCTTTCATAAACTTCTTTTTTAGCGTATATCCGTATGATGTTAATAGGTTTCGTTAAGTTTTGAATTATCTCCGACTCAGACCCGATTGACACTGGAAACGTAGAATTCTTGCGTATCACGGGGATAGCCTTTTCATCGTCTACTTCTATACGAGAAGGAATTTTATGAGGTAACTTACTGGCAGAGTCTGTGATTATGTTTTCCTTTCCACATTCTCTTTCAATATCTCTTACTATCATGTTATAGTATCTTTTATCTTTGGTATCAGAGTGTGGTGGAGATTCATCAACTAGACTAATTAAGTCTCTGTTAACTATTCGATGTGCCCATTCGTTATTTTTTTGTTCTTTGGTCATCATACACCAAATGACATCATCGTTCATTTGTAGATATTGATTAATATCAGCCGGGTATGTTCCACCGGGTAGAATTTCCTTTAAAAAATTAGTCAGCATAAGGTCAAAAAGTCTTCTTGTTCGATGGAAGTATACTTGCGTAAACATGAAATAGCGAGCAAGTATAAAAGCTTCTGTTACATGCATACCGCCCTTTTCTATGGCTAACCTAGCGTGAGTTTACGAAATAACGATTACAATAACCCCTCAGCCCAGTAACCACAAGACTTTCAGGGGATAGAAACGTATTACCCCCCGAGGGCATACTTTTTGATGTCTAAAATCTCTAAAACCC
>JBFMCH010000044.1:0-7372 GCA_040754595.1 Bacillota bacterium | reverse complement strand
TCCATTGCTCTAATACATCAATGTCGGTTATAGATAATTGACGTCCTTTTTGCTTTAACATATTAAATTAGCACTCCCTATCTGATGATAGGTATTTATTTCTACAAATATCTCTATTTTCCTTCCTATTATGCTAAAAATATCTATTTTTGGTTATTATTGTTTGGAGTTTTTCAACAGTCTCCTAGATGCACAGGTGAGTACATATTCCACTTATTTAACAGGTTTAGAAATACTTTTCTGGGATCGGGCAGGGGGTAGTTGTTTCCTCTTACCCTGAAGGTAGTTGGAGAGTGAAAATATATGCCCACCTTCTTATCTACCTGGCAGTCTATATAGCGGTTATAAATTTCTTCAAAGGCAGTCATACCTGCCCAAGCGTGCTCTTCAGGTTTTACGGTGATACCTGCAACCTGGAAAGAAGCTCCCGCCAGGACAACCTCCTCCTTCAAAGAAGGAGCCCATTCCTCAACTAACCATAGGGACAATTCCTTGTCTATACTGGTTACCCGGAAGGAATATGTCTCACCGGGATACAGTCGCCACCGATTATCCTGGTATGTAACCCTTCCCCACAGGGGAGAAACGGTAAAAGGCTTTATTTCCTCTGCCCGGTGCAGGTCCTCTGCCCGTTCTTCAGCCAACCTGCGTACCCTGTCCAGAAAAAAGGCATGTAATAACTGACCCATTGAAGGTGGCACCAGAGACTCTTGATGAACTTTCAAATTAACAACACAGCTTAACAGCAAAGTACAACCTCCGGTTTTTGTTATATTACTGTCATCCATCCCAGGGGCCAGCGGGGGATGCCATCCTCCATAACCGCCCGGCGGGATTTAGGAAATGCAGCATCCCCCCTGGGCATAAACAGAGCGTCCCTGATCTCCCTTGCCAGGTCTACGGGGAGCAACATCAGAAGGCTTGCTCCAACCAGCCCGGAACCCCAGCCTATTCGCCAGCCAGCGGGTGAACTGCTGTAAAAATCCCTCATGTTTCTGACACCCGGTCCGGTTAATTTTTGCCAATAGTCCTTTTCATAGCCCCAGATATCACGAGCAAAATCTTCAATCATTTGCATAACATCCCGGAGACTCTCAAAGGGGACATTGCCCTTATTCTGCCTGGCAAAGGTTTCCAGCAGGGGCTCATCAAGGGTAACACTAAAACTCAGCTCTGCACCCGGAGGAATTACTTCCGCATAGAGCGGGGTTTTTAGATAAACCTCTTTCCCAGTACCGGTAAGGCTTAATATTTGAACCTCCTGCAGTGTCAGAGCCTCTTTGGACAGGGCTGTGGAATCAGATACTTTGAGCACCCTCATGAAATCCCGGTTGGGTCCGGTTGGTCCTCTGCCTCCCGAAACAGGCACTGGCAGATTAAATTTTTGCATTAGTTCATTTTCTATTTGCGCTGCCATGTTTCGTTTAATGCTGTCTTTGAAGGCCGGTTTGCTTCGCTGCCAATCCTCTGCTCTCAGGTATTCATTTAATTTTCTTTTTATTGACTCTACAAAGAGTTCAAACTGATGGCTTTGCTGAGACTTCATTTTCTTTAGAATGCTGTACATAATTGCCGTGCGGATAAACCCTTTGATGGAAGATCCGGGTACAAAGGGCTGGCCATAGGCATCCCGCACAAAAGGGCGCAGTCGGCCGGGCGTCTTGGTCAGAGGTGTCTGGCAGCGATAGATGCTGACCTTATCCAGAAAGTTTTTATTCAAAAAGCCCAGACCCTTTAGATAACCCCCCAATTCAAAGCGAGGCCCCTGACGGCTTATTTCAACAGCTAAACTGTCCAGCCTCTTTTTAGCCAAAAGCTCTGCACCCAGCAGGGTTTCATCCACAACATAACAGTTGCCGCCGGTTACGACCGCTTCCATCGGCGTCAGTTCCTGAGTTTTTCCGCCGACATGCACAGGGCTGACAGTTTTAATGGTTATATTTTTTATCAATTAGTTCACCCCCACCGGTACAGCAAAGGCATAACCATACCTGTACAGGCGGTGACGCCCGGCGTCCCATTTTTCCGGTGTTATATTTACCAGACAGCCACCGGGGGAGTAATCCAACACACTTCCCTCGGCAAACATCCGGCATGATTTCCTTTTTACCTGCCCCGGGGCAAAGGGAGAGGAGGACCAGCCCCGGCGCTCAATGATTTCGTAATATGATCCATTAAGGGATAAATTTATTTCTTTTTCTGATGGATGATACAGGGATAGCAGACATCGAGTCTTTGCCTTTTTGTTATCTTCCAGGAGCAGCTGCCATTTACCCTCCGCCCTCTGCCACTCCGGTTCAAAAAGACCAAGGCCCAGGCTGCGCATGCCTCCCAGGCCTGTCTCGCCCAGCCAGCGGAAAGCTGCCTCCAACCCGTGAATAACCTCCTGGTTCTCTGATTTTATCAGGCAATAAAGCCCGGCCCCGGGGCTGAAAACTATCATACCAGCATAGTAGATGCCGGAGGCGGCGGTTACCCTGTCCAGTTGGACCCTGGGAACCAAGTGATAAACGCGGCTGCAGGCATATGTTTCTTTAATCTTCTTAACTTCCGTCGGGCTGACACTTTTCCCTTTTGCCCAGCGGGCAAAGGCCTCCAGGGAAAGGAATTCCAGCTTATTAAGTTCCTTTAAATAGCTGACATCCTCCATCCTCTCCCGGGACACAGGCGCCGGCCCCAAGGGTTTGGGAAGAAAAAATGTTTCCTTAAAATATGGAAAAGCAGAAGTCAGTAAAAATGGCGGCCTTCCGGTGTTAAAGTCGTGCAGCAGGGCATCCACCGCATCTCTTCCATATATAGCGGCTAATGCATGACAAAGGGCGCCAAACAGGGTATCCGAGCGCAGGTAACTATCTACCTTTTCCATGCCGATTCCATCCTGCCCCAGGTGCAGGGGGGAGTAAAAATTCAACTTAACCAACCAGCAGGTCATCTGCGCCCCCCTCCTAACCAAAGAAGGCTGCCATTTGACCTGCCACAGCCACACATTCTTCCGGGGTTTTAACATCAAATCTTAAAACAGCCGATTTATCGCCCGAGTAGTAGGCCAGGGAACGTCCTTCAAAACTGGTAAAATGGAAAAGCACCTTACCGTAACCCCTGGAACCGTGGCCACCCAGGGTATCATCTTCCACCAGGCCAAGAATTTGTACCAAATAAGTAATATCCTCTTCCAGTTCAGCAATATTATCTGTCTCTACCGTATATAAGATCTCAAAATTAAACTTCGTTCCCCGTGGCACCCGTTCCAACTGACGTGGGTTAGCTGCTGCGGTAACCCGGTCCAGGGAGTTTTCAAATTTCCACTCGGTATACTGTAAGCCGGTTTCTATACGGCTGAGCAGTTCCACACTCTCAGGTGTCATGTGCATGTCCCGGACAATTAAGCGACCCGGTATATTCTTATCACTGCCTTCCCGGCCACCGGTGGCTCCGTAGACCCGGCAAACCGGACAACTGCGGTCCGTGCACTCGTGGCGGTATACACCGTTACCCCCGTAACGATCAAAGGGTACACCGGTTTTCCTCTCCAACAGGGAACGCATCTTGCCCTTGAGAGAACTGCCGGGAACATAGGGCTCCCGTGTAACCGGGTCCCTTACCACCGGTGCGTCCAGCCCGCCAATATCCAGAGTATTGCCGGCAGCACCAATATGCAGGCCCGTCACACATTCCATTTCGCCCTTTAAAATAATTTTACCCTTGAGGGGTCTCTTACGTTTATGATCAGACATACTACATCTCCTTCCCCTTAACTAGTCTCTGCCACCGTAGAACTTGTGATAGGCCACAATACTTTCTACAAAGCGAGCAAATTTTTTAAAATCATCAATAGAGTTTACTTTATTAATAGCCGGATCCAATAGTTGCATCAGCGGTTTAACCTCTTTCTGCCGGCCGGCAGCATAGGCTAGCTTGGGTTTAAGCAGCTTGACAGAATCTCTGTCAAAATTACCTTTGCTGCACTCGGACTCAATTTTTTTAACTGCATCCAGAAATTTTCTGATCTGGTTGGTCTTTAAATTTATCTGGCACAGGTACTCGCCAGCCTTCTCTGCATACTCAACCAGGTTATCCACAGCCATATCGCTAAAATATTTGAGACTGCTAATCCCATTAACAATATTTTCAACCACTCTGCCCTGGCCACCGGGTCCGCCCTGCTGACCCCCTCGGCCTTTGTTGTAATCACTGCCGCCACGGGAAATGTTACCGTTCGCCATCTTCTGCTCCCCTCCTGCTTAGTAAATCCAGCCAGGTTACTGCAATACGCAGGCTGGCTACGTTATCAGTTTTGTAAACTTTGTTCTTCCAGTTCTCCCACTGTCCAAACCGTTGATATTTTTTCAAGCGCTCACTTTCCCTGGCCAGAACGTAGACCAGTCTGGGCAGGTAGAGCTTTCCTTCCCGCCACCAGATGTCTGATACTGTTAGTAGTTTGTGCAGCAAGCTCTTGCCAAAGATAAATTCAACCCGCCTGCTTCCGGCATCGTAGACCCCCAGGTCGTTCACTGCCGGTTGCAGGATTTCCGCCAGCATACCCCGGGCCTGTTGCCATTTAAAAGTTCCTGTGTAGGCAAGTACACCGTCCTTAAGAAAGTCCGGTCGGGGTGAATAAAACAGGGTGATGCTGTCCCTGCCGTTTGCTTTGGCCTGCTCCTCTGCCTCTCCGGCCATTTCCGCTAATCTGTACAGGGGGTACTTGGGACCCTGCACAGTGATGCCTCCGGAGATCGTAACGTCCGGGTTTCTTCCTGTAAAGTCCTTGAAACAGCGCTCTATATCAAAGGCCACCTCAGTAACGTCATCCCACGATCCCACCAGGAACAAGTCATCCCCGCCGGCATAAACAATAGTTACATTCCTTCCCGAATCTCCAGGCACCAGTTTAAAGGGATCGCCCGCCGGCAGGTTCCCCCGGCATATCTGGTTTATGTGATATTTAAAAAACCTTGTTAAATTGCGAGAAAGCGCCGACAACCTGGAAAATGTTCTGGCCTTGTAAGGTTGCCCCCGGGTAAACAGAGTTCCGAGATTGTCCACATCCATGCGCAAAATGCCAATCCTGTTTCCTCCTACAGCATCCCTGGCCAGTTCGTCAAAACTTTTATAACTCCTGCCCTTTTTAGCCGCATAGCTACCGGTAAGCATTTGCACCGATTCCGGGTGCAAATAATCGTCAACTGACCAGCTATTTAAGACAAGCACTCGCACAGGATTTAAATCTTTTAAGTCCTCCTGCCCGAAACAAATAATATAATAAAAATCTTCAATACATATGTAAGGAAGCTGTGCCGGCTTCTCATCGCTAACTGCAATATATTTTGCCCCGGGCAATTCATCTCCCAGTTCATAAAGCTGTTTGCAAAGTTTACAGGCACGGACAGGTCCGTCACCGTCTGCCGCCAAACGCAGGACCGATAATGTACCGGTCTCACTGTGGCAAACCGCACAGGTTTCCTCCCCGGGTTCCCTGACAGACCAGAAAACCTCCGGGTTGTCCGCAATAATATGGGCAAATTTTCGATTTTTCTTTTCCGTCAAACGTCTTCTGAGCAGGCCCCATATTTGACCCATGTCAACGGGTCTTTTTTGCTGCTCCATGCTCTCCCGGCACAGGCTGCAGTGCGGATGGTTTTGCGAGCGGCAGTTTTTTATTATTTCCTTTATCTTTTTATCTTCGGTATTTACCATCAAAGCCTGGCCGCAAAATTCTACTTTGTCAAGGGCCAGGAATAACCGGCCGTCAAAAGAGTTGTAGAGATAACTGTTGACCCTGGTCTCTATGTCTCCCAGGGCTTTTCTGACAGAGATGGTATTGGGTGCCAGTAGATAAAGGCGCCCGCCGCCGGAAAAAACCACGTTTGCTCTGGTAAGACCCATTTCTTTTAACAGGCTGGACACCACATGTTCTGTCAGCAATTCCAGGAAGAAGGACCTGGCTCGTAAGGTCTTTAAAGCCCCCTTGGAACTGATGGTATAAATAAATTTCTGCACACCGGAAAAGTCCCCGCCAACCAGCAAATATCTTGGTTCTAACCTGTTCAGTATTTCTTCTTTTAAGTATTCTTCCCGGAACCTTTCGCTGTATGTTTCTGAAAGATACTGATAAAGGCAGGCTGCTATAGCCCCTGTGGTTTTCAAATGGTCAAACAAAGATACATCCGGATGGTTTTCGGGCTTCCCCTCTTCCACCTGCGTCTCCGAAGGTATGGCGGAGGTGTATTTTTCTAACAGCATTAGCAGAGCGTTCTCGTTGAACCGGGGAGATAGCTGATGGAACTCTTCTTCAAAGGCCCTGAACAAGCTACTATAATTATCTACCCGGTAGCTGTTCAGGGCCTCTTCATAATTAACAGGAAAAGACAGGTTTTCCGCTGTACCAAGCACCTGAAATTGCCAGCAGTTATGATAAGCTGCTTGGTTCCCGGAATGATTAGCCGACAACCGTGAAAAGGGGGACATCAGAGGGGTATTACCACACCAGCGGCTTTTACTTTTGTCCTTAACAAACCGCTCGCCCGAGGAAAGACTGTCAGCCTCGCAAACAATAAGCAGTTCATTCGCCTGCAGGTAAAAAGCGTCCGTTCTGTCGTGCTTCGGGTTATTTTTATCGACAGCATGGTACCGTGCGGCAAACTCGCAAATATTTCCGGGCAGCCCCTGCTGGGACAGCCAATGATAACCGTGCTCCTGGTGAGTCATGGATTGCCCGTCATGGCAGCCTCGCTGAATAAACTTGCCAATATCATGCAATAACGCCCCTTTTACAACATCTAATAGGTTCAAAGCGATCACCTCCCGGCTGTTGATGAAAATATCAGTTAATTGGCAAAAAATTCTTATACAAATTTTCGTCATAACCAATGTTTTTCCTGCACTTACTTTATTTATTTTGCGGAAATATATTGTAGATATTTGTCGTTTTATATCAATAAACTTATAGATTTCTGCTTTTTGGCGCAAGAAGATACTTTTTGGCAGCAGATGCAAGTTTTTTTAACATGTTTGAAATATGCCCCCGGTTTGTTCTTTCACATTCTACAAAGATTTTACCGGAGAATAATTTCAAAAAATAAAAAACCGCTTTTTATTTTAGTAAGCGGTTTGGTCATTCCCAGAGGGAATTATTTTGTTTTTGGACACGCCAAAACGCCGCTAGCAATGGTGGCATTGGTCAAGTTTCAATTCCCAGAGGGAATTATTTTGTTTTTGGACTAATCACCGTCGACTTGTCCGTCGAAAAGGACAGGGCGGTTGGTTTCAATTCCCAGAGGGAATTATTTTGTTTTTGGACGATTCATGTTTATTCATATCAAAGAAAATATATTCAGTGTTTCAATTCCCAGAGGGAATTATTTTGTTTTTGGAC
>JBFMCH010000043.1:0-10943 GCA_040754595.1 Bacillota bacterium | reverse complement strand
ATTAAATTAGCACTCCCTATCTGATGATAGGTATTTATTTCTACAAATATCTCTATTTTCCTTCCTATTATGCTAAAAATATCTATTTTTGGTTATTATTGTTTGGAGTTTTTCAACAGTCTCCTAGGAGAAATTGACCGGGTGGATGGGATTATCTCAAATTTCTTAAACCTGGCGAAGCCGAAAAAGATTAACAAAGAAATACTAACCGTCAATGAAATTATCAGAGAAGTCATGTTTCTGGTGGAAAATGAGGCCCTGCGTAAAGAAATCACCCCTGATATTGTGCTGGAAGACAATTTGCCTTTTATTGAAGGGGATAAACACCAGCTCATCCAGGTGTTTTTAAACATTATAAACAACGCTTTTCAAGCAACGCCGGTAGGAAGAAAGTTTGCCATTAAGTCCAAGGTTTCAAGTGACGGAACCAAATTAATTGTTGATTTTATCGATAGCGGTGAAGGTATTTCCCCGGAAAATCTAAGCAAAATCTTTGATCCCTTCTTCAGTACCAAGGACGACGGCACCGGTTTGGGCCTGGCCATTTCCAACCGGATTATCAATGACCATGAAGGAGAAATCAAGGTTTTCAGTAAACCCGGAGAAGGATCCATCTTTTCAGTTATTTTACCTGTAAAGCGATAAGGAAGCCTATTTATAAAAAGTGAGGGCCTGGGTAAATGTTCTTTACCCCGGCCCTTTCGTTGTGGAGCTTAACACACTAGCGACACCGACGATGCGTCATCGCGCCCTGTCCCTTACTAATGCGTCATGTAGTTCCAGCAATACAGCAGAGACATGGAGGACTTCCTTTTCAATGGCATCCGGGTCCTCTTTACGCAGGGCGGCCATCAGGTGCCCAAAATGTTCCCCGGCAATCAGTCCCCAATCCAACGGAAGTCTGACCGCATCGGCCCCGGGATTCCCGTGACGGACACGGTTTAACTCCGCCTGCAGTAATGTCTTCTTTAGAAATTCTTTACCGTCCATACTAACACTCCTAATCCCTAAAGTTTAAATTCCTCCACAGTTTGCTGCATATCATGGGCCAGCTGGGCCACGCTCTGGCTGGAGGTGGCAAGGTGCTGGATAGAAGCATTAATCTGGTCACTGCTGAAAGCCAAATGCTGCGTATTTTCTGTGGTGGTATAAATGCCCCTGGCGATTTCTTTCATCATGCGGGACATTTCCATTACTTGTTCGATGATGGTCGTAAGGGATTCTCCCGCCTGGTTGACAATGTCAACCCCTTCGTTCACCTCCTGGGCACTGGCGCCCATGTCTTTTACAGCCTGGGTGGCCCGTCTCTGCACCCTCTGGATGAGGTCGGTAATATCTTCCGCTGCTCTGGCGGATTGTTCCGCCAGTTTGCGCACCTCTTCGGCCACCACTGCAAATCCCCTGCCGCTTTCCCCGGCCCGGGCTGCTTCAATGGCGGCATTCAGCGCCAGCAGGTTGGTCTGCTCGGCAATATTCTTTATCACCTCAATGATTTGACCGATGCTCTGGCAGCGCTGGTTTAAAATACCGATGGAGTCCGCTGTCCCCTCTACGGACTGTTGAATGGCTCCCATTTTATTCACTGCCTGCCGAACAGCCTGATTCCCTCTCTGGGCATTTTCTTCAACTTTTTCCACCTGTTCCACCGCAATGTTGGCGGCGGCAGAGCCCTGTTGCGCGGTGGCTGCCACCTCGGTGGTATTGCTGGTGATTTCCTCCACCATGGCCCCGATTTGTTGGGCGGAGGCAGCCATTTCCTGGCTTTGGGAAGCCAGTGTGGAACTGTATTGGGCCACCTGGTCAATCAGTTTGTGCAGGGTGGCGGCCATCTGATTAAAACCATCGGCCAATTGGGCCAACTCATTGCTGCCCTTGACGGGTACGCGGTAATTGAGGTTGCCGGACTGCATGGCTTGAACCCCGCTCAGCAGTTCCTTGACCGGTTTTAGGATGATGCTCCCGGTAATTAACCTCACCGCCAGGGCGAACCCCAACAATACCAGAAAAGACAGGAAAGCCAGAATGCCAAATTCCTTTTTTACAGCCTGGTCAAATTCTTCCTGGGGAACTCCCACATAAAAGATCCCAATGGTCTTGCCGGAATCATCCTTAATGGGTTTGTAAGCTGCCCGGTAGGGCTTGCCGACCACCATGGCCGGTCCATTATACATTTCTCCTTGGTCCAACACAAATTTTTTTACATTCTCCGCAACTTTGGTGCCCACCGCCCTTTTGCCATCCTTAATGACGTTGGTGGAAACCCGGGTATCTCCCATAAAGATGGTACACGTGCCCTTGGTTAAACCGGCAATGTAATCAACCATCTCGTAGTTATCGTTGATCAATCGCTCTCCTTTGTAGAGCTTATCTCCCCTAATTTGCCAGGGACCGGGGTACATGGCATTAATAATGGCTTCCCCGGTTAACAAGTCGCTTTTTACCTTATTGTCGGCAGCATTGGTCAATTCGGATCTAATGAATAGGAAAGAGATAATCAGCAAGGTTGCCGACAGCAAAACAAATGAACCCACTACCATGGCAGCCAGTTGGCGCTTGATTGATCTATTGACGAATCCCATACCCCCACCTCCAGGAAAATTTTACATCGCGCTATAGATTCAGCATACCATGGAACAATTCCTTCAATTTTAAGAAATATGTAACCTTTTGCCGCATTCTGTTTTTTAAAAAAGAAGAGATGGGGACCAAGCCCTATCTATTCCTGGAGAACCCCATCCGTTGATTCAGTTTCAGGCAAAGGATCATTTAATAAATCCGTGGTTTTCAGAATGGACCCCGGCGGCGCCATGCCCTGGGAAATGATCTGGTTTCTGGCCTTATAGACACTGGAAGGGAGTTTTTCCACCTTGATGACCTTGCCGTCCTGTATGACAATTCTTTCGGCAGCCGCCTTATACCCCTGGGCGCCCTTTTGCTTTACCACCCGGTCTCCCATTCGGATGCCGTAATCCTTCTCGGTGATGGTTTCCGGCTGATAGGTTTCCTCCACCCAACTGCGAATGACAACATCCCTTTTAAATTTGCCGTTCCCGAATATCTTGATGGTGAGCCTGCCGCCGGTGACGTAGGACTGTATGTAGAGCCAGTGATCGGTATTGTTCCTGAATTTCAAATCAACGTTATCAAATACCACGGTGGCATCTCTGCCGATGGGTACATAGGGAATGGGAATAGAATGATTGGTTCTTTCCACCACTTCCAGATTGGCCAGCAGTACGGCATTGTACAGGGTGGTGGACACCTGGCATACCCCGCCGCCCAGGCCGTCCACCAGCTCGTTATTGACAATAATGGGAGCGTTTTTATACCCGGCCTCCGTGCTGCGGGGACCCACCACCTCATTAAAGGAAATAATTTCCTGGGGACTGGCGATCAGCCCGTCCAGGGCTGCGGCCGCCACACTTACATTATAGGCACGGTTTACCTTGTTGGGGTCAAACTGCGTAGAAAACATCCCCAGGAGTGTATCCACCCCCATGGCTTTAACCTCTTCGGTGGTGCGGGCAGGGGGAACTTCCACCAACTTCAGCTCGATGGGCGATTTGCTCCGCTGCAAAAGGTTTTGCCGAATGTCCTGCGACAGCTGGTGAATATCGACCAGGCGGCCACTGTGCCCGGGGGAGATTTCTACTTTATTGTCAGGATTTATAATCAACCCGGCGTCCCTGGGGGGAAGCAAAATAACTTCGGTGGCTTCCGCCACCTGCTTCTCCAGCAGCCCGGAGTCGATGATAATTTGGGGCTGCAGGCGGATACCTTGGTAAGCTTGTCTTCGTTCAAGAAATCGCTGCCAGAGGGAACCGGTCCTGCCGATGTCCATGGCCCTCTGAACCTCCTGCTGGCTGTTTAATCGCAAACCCACCCGGTCCATCGGCAGCGTCCAGGTAATGTCTTTGTATTTAACGGTGAGGGGCCGTTGAAACTCCTGTTCCATTTTCTTCAGTGATAACATGGCCTGGTCGTGATTCATCAAGGATAAATTTATATTCAGTACATAAATACCCGGTAAAATCCTGTACGCAGGGCCAAAACTCATCTGAGAAGCCAGATAAATCGCCACCCCAGCCATGAATACCAGTGACAGGGCGAGAACCCGAACCTTTCCTTTGCTTCCTTTGGCCAAATCTAAGCCCCCTTCCCCGGAACTCTTACCTAGGTATATCTTACTAGGGACAGGCACCGGCTATTCCAAAAATCACTTTGTTCAAGTGCATAAAAAAACCGAACGGTTTTTTCCGTTCGGTCAGGGTTTTTGATCAGTTATTTTTCTTCGTCTTCTTCGGCCATAACCATTTCTTCCCAGGCGTCTGCCACTTTTTCCCACTCTTCGTCGCTTTCAATATCTACCAGAATTTCATTGCCGTCTTCGTCATTGGCAAACTTCAGGATCACAGCCTCATCGGATTCGTCTTCTACCGGTAATAAAATAGCATATTCGGAACCTTCAACCTCGATTACGTCAATTACGTTAAAATCGTGTTCTGCTCCGTCCTCATCAATCAAAGTGATTACTTCATCCTGTTCTGCCATCATGTGCACCTCTTTTCCAAAGATTGTCTGTATTGTATCGCAAAAAACCATTCCATGTCAAGAAATTCACCGTTAAAGCTTTGTTATCCCCTTTAACTTTCTACCTGGCCCCTGCATCCAGGTAACCCTGCAGGATGACGGCAGCCGCCATTTTGTCAATCACCTTCTTGCGCTTACTTCTGCTGACATCCGCCTGGATGAGCATCCTCTCGGCAGCCACTGTGCTGAGCCGCTCGTCCCAGGTCTTAATGGGTAAATCAATCCTTGCCTTCAATTGCTCGATAAAGGCCAGTACTTTCTCTCCCTGGGGACCAATGGTGGCGTTCATGTTTTTGGGAATGCCCACCAGAATTTTCTCCACGCCATATTCCTGGGCAATCTCACTCAAACGGCCGATATCTTTTTCAACATTCTCCCGGCGTATTACTTCCAGTCCCTGGGCCGTCCAGCCCAGCGGGTCGCTTAGGGCCACCCCGATGGTCTTATCCCCCACATCCAAACCCATAATCCTCATGCTGGTACTCCTATCTTTAAATAACCTTAATGGCAAACAGCGGGCAGACAGCGCCGCAGTAACCGCACAGGCGGCACCGTTCGGCCTTTACCAGGGCTGTCTCTCCATCCAGATAGAGAGCTGCCGCCCAGTATCCGGTACTCCATCACTTCACCCCTCAACAAAAACAAACCCCCTCGGGAAGGGGTTATTTCTGTTCCAGGTAATTTTTCACGAGTTCTTCCAATAATTCGTCCCGCTCCAACCTGCGGATCAGACTGCGGGCGTTTCCATGACTTGTGATGTATGCAGGGTCTCCGGACAAAAGGTAGCCCACCAGTTGATTTATGGGGTTATACCCTTTTTCCTTCAGGGCAGCATAAACAGCCAGCAGTATCTCACGGGCCTGGTTAACTTCTTCCGCCTGGACTTTAAACATTACTGTTTCTTGTGAAGAATCATGAGCCATGGCAAAGACCTCCCAGTCCTAATATTACCTGTACTAGCAATATTAATTCAACATGATGTTGCATTTCCCTCTATTTGTTAAAAAAATAAAAACCAAAATTCAATTTAAACTTGTTTTGACCGTGAATTATCCGTTTAACCCCGGCAATCAATTAAAAAAAAAGCACCGGGCCGGTGCGTTTTAACTGCTAAAACAAGTTAAGACATCATTCTGAACAGGTGATACAGCAGGGGATTCACATATGGGGTCCTTTCTTGTTTGGGCACTTCCTGTTGAACAGGTTTTACATTTTGCTGTTCTGCAATCCTGGTTTTTACCCTTTGGAATTCACTATGCACTGTCTCCATCTGAGCAGAAATGGTTTCTGCAGCCTCCTGCATTTTTTGAATGAAAGTCACCAGCTCTTCCATTTCCCTCTTAAACCCTGGACGCCGGCTTAGGCCCATCATCACCAGGGTGCCAAGCAGTTGAAAGTGATCAACATTTAAATTTAGCTGCAAGCCGGGGAATGCTGACATGATCGGCATCCCTTTGGGTGGCGGGCCGGGCCTTCTGGGTGGAAAAAACACCGAAACAACCCCCTTCCGAAAAATAGAAAAGACCTTCTGATTTTTCATCATATGAATCTGTGATGTATAAGGTGACAGGGGGCATGTAAAAAGAGAGACGGCAGCCGTCTCTCCCTTTTTTCTTTATTTAAATTGCCCCTCCACCACGGAAACCGCTTTATCAATGGCTTCCTGTAGTTTGGCGGGGTCCTTGCCGCCGGCCTGGGCCATGTCCGGCCTGCCGCCGCCGCCGCCGCCGACCATTTTGGCGATTTCCTTCACCAGGTTGCCGGCATGCAGGCCACGTCCCAGCAGGTCCTTTGTGACAGCCGCCACCAGGTTCACTTTCTCACCGGCCACACTGCCCAGCAGAATGACGCCGGTTCCCATCTTATCCCGCAGCATGTCTACCATGCTCCGCAAATGATCCATATCCGGTGCGGCCACCACTGAAGCAAGGACAGGCACACCGTTAACTTGTTTCACCTTGGCCAGGATTTCCTGCACCTCGGACCTGGCCAGTTTACCCCGGAGGGCTTCAATTTCCTGCTCCAGGGCTTTGTTCTGCTGCACCAGCGCCTCAACCCGGCGCACCAGTTCATGGACGGGACTCTTTACAACGGCGCCGATTTCCTGCAGCTGCTCTTCTTTGGCCTCCAGGACCTTCAACACACCCGGTCCGGTGACAGCTTCGATGCGGCGCAGCCCGGCACCGATGCTGGTTTCGTTGACAATCTTAAACAATCCCACTTCGGCGGTGGAGGTTAAGTGCGTACCGCCGCAGAGTTCCAGGCTGTAATCTCCCATCTTAACAACCCGTACCTCTTTGCCGTACTTTTCTCCGAAAAGGGCGGCAGCACCCATTTCTTTGGCTTTAGACAGGGAGGTTTCAAATATGTCAATGGGCAGGTTGGACATTACGGCGCCATTTACCAGTTCCTCAATACGCCGCAGTTCCTCCGGCGTGACCGCAGCATAATGAGTAAAGTCAAAACGCAGGCGGTCGGGCTCCACCAGCGATCCGGCCTGGTTGACATGGTCCCCCAGCACCTCCTTTAGCGCCTTGTGCAGCAGGTGGGTGGCGGAGTGGTTGCGGGCGGTATCCTGCCGGCGTGCGCAGTCCACCATGGCCTTCACGGAATCGTGACGCTTGAGGATGCCGGAGAGCACCTTGCCCCGGTGAACGATAAGACCTTCTACCGGTTTGTTGACCGAAGTGATTTCAACTTCCAGGTCGGGACCCCGTAAAACCGCATGATCCGCCACCTGCCCGCCGGATTCGGCATAACAGGGGGTGACATCCAGAATAATTTCTACCTCTTCCCCGGCCACGGCAGAAAGTTCCTGCAGGCCGTCCTTTAGCAGTGCCAGTACGTTGGAATCGGTTTCCAGGGTGCCGTAGCCCATAAAGCGGGTTTCCCCCAGTTCTTCCCGCAGGGCTTTGTACAATACGCCCCGCTCGGATAAATACTCGGTCTCCTGCCGGGCACTGCGGGCCCGTTTCCGCTGTTCTTCCATGGCGGCGGCAAAACCGTCTTCATCTACGGTCAGACCCTGTTCGGCTGCGATCTCCTGGGTCAGTTCCAACGGGAAACCAAAGGTATCGTATAATCGAAAGGCATCCTGGCCGGTAATTTCACTGACGCCGCCAGCCTTTGCCTCATTGATCAGGGCAGACAAAATGTCGCTGCCGGCGGCCAGGGTTTCCAGGAATCTCTCTTCCTCGGTGCGGATCACCCGCAGCACATGCTCGCTTTTCTGCTGCAGCTCCGGATAGGCGTCTTTCATTTGCGTAATGACGGCCTGTGACACTTTATAAAGGAATGGCTCATGCACCCCCAGCACCCGGCCGAAACGTACAGCCCGGCGCAGCAGGCGGCGAATGACATAGCCCCGGCCTTCATTACCCGGCAGTGCCCCGTCACTGACGGCAAAGGTAACAGCCCGGCAGTGGTCGGCAATCACCTTCAGGGCCAGGTCAATTTTACTGTCCTGGCCGTATTTTTGCCCTGCCAGGTCGGCGGTAAAGTCCATGATTTCCCGAAATAAGTCGGTGTCAAAGTTGGATGCAACCCCCTGCAGAACAGAGGCAACCCGCTCCAAACCCATGCCGGTGTCGATGCCTTTATTCTCCAGAGGAGAATAATTGCCTTCTTCATCCCGGAAGAATTGGATAAAGACCAGGTTCCAGATTTCCAGGAAGCGGTCACAATCGCAGCCTACCTGGCAGTCCGGTGAACCGCAGCCCCTGGATTCCCCTAAATCAACATAGATTTCCGAACAGGGGCCGCAGGGACCCACGCCAATCTCCCAGAAGTTGGTGTCTTTGCCCATGCGAACAATCCGTTCCGCCGGCACGCCCACCTCTTTGTTCCATATTTTAAAGGCTTCATCATCATCCAGGTAAATGGTGATCCAGAGTTTTTCTTTAGGTAAATTCAGGTATTCGGTAACAAATTCCCAGGCCCAGGGAATGGCGCTTTCCTTAAAGTAATCACCAAAGGAGAAATTCCCTAACATTTCAAAAAAGGTATGGTGTCTGGCCGTCCGCCCAACGGATTCGATATCCGGGGTGCGGATGCACTTCTGGCAGGTGGTTACTCTTTTATATTCCGGCACCGCTTGTCCTGTAAAGAAGGGTTTGAAGGGAACCATCCCCGCAGCGGTCCAGAGAATACTGGGGTCATTATGCGGGATAAGGGATGCGCTGGGCAGAATCCGGTGGCCCCGCTCCTTAAAAAATTTAAGATATTTTTCCCTGATTTCTTTTCCGGTCATCAACGTAATATACCTCCTAGCTGGTGAATAACCCGGTTAAACGACATAAAAGCACAAATACTTTCAAATATTTATATCTTATAGTAATTTTATGTAGTGGTCAAGGATGCTTGCGGGTCATGCTTTGGGGTCCAGTAATAAATAAAAATAACAAGCAACATGACCCCAAAGAAATACCCCTTAGTCTAACAACTAGACCCAACAGAAATACCCCTAAGGCGAGTTTAATTTCGCCCAGGTAAAGGAAACCAGGATACGTGCGATGGCGGCCAGGGGGACCGCCAGGAGCATGCCGGCAATGCCAAACAGGTGGCCGCCGGCCAGCAGTGCGATAATAATGGCCAGAGGATGGAGCCCCACGCTGTTTCCCAAAATCTTTGGTGAAATAACGGTTCCTTCCAATTGTTGAATCACAAAGACCGCAATGATCACCTTGAGGGCCAGCCATTTGGACTGCAGCAAGGCCAGGGCCACCGCAGGAACAGCGCCGATCAGGGGTCCGAAATAGGGAATCAGTTCGGCCAGACCGGCGATGATCCCCAGCATGGTGGCAAACTCCAGACCAATGAAAATAAAGGCCAGGCTGGTTAAAACCCCCACAATAAACACCACGGTCAAGTGGCCCCGAATGAAGCTGGCAAAAACATGGTCGATTTCTTTGGCCAGGTATAAAACATCCTCGGTCCATTCCCTGGGAACTTGGGAAATTCCCCATTTTTTCAGATGTTCTAAATCTTTCATGATATAAAAGGCCAGCACAGGAGCCAGGGCAAAATTAAACAGGTTTGCTAACAGAGCCAGCAGAAAGTCCATAACATTTCGAACCACCTCCAATAACCGTAATTCTGCCCAGCGGATGCGTTCATCCACGATTTGATGCACCCCGGGGGGCATGGTGCTGTCCGCAAACCGCTGCTGAACGTTTCGGACGATCCCTTCCACCTGGTCCGTATAAACCGGAATACTCTCTACCAGAGTTTCTAATTGATTAACCATCCTGGGAACTCCGTACATTAACAGGCTGGTCACCACAATGATGACACCCAGGTAAAGGATTAAAATTGCCGCAACCCTTTGGGAACCCCTTTTCTCCATGCGACCTACCAGAGGGTTCAGCAGGTAAACAAGAACAATGGCCAGGATGAAGGGCAGAAACAATTGCCGTACCAGGTAAAGAAAATAAATGATCAGACTCATTAATAAAACAAGAAAAAGGTAGCGGTAGGTACGCTTTTCCTTCCACCAGGACATAGGCTCCTCCCTTATACTGCCATCATTGAAATTCTATCCTGAAAATCGATAGTTCCTTTGGGTAGGGTGTTATCCATTGCTTACTCCAATGCTCCACAAGTCGTTCACTATGGATAACACCCTACCCGGGGAACACTTTCGTCCTCTGCTGGTGCCGCGTTGATTGCATGAATGTCTAATAAGATTTGTAGAGTACTAAAAAAGTGAGGACTCGTGTCCCCACTCCTTGATTTACTTCATCATGTCGCTGACTCTCTTAGTCATGCCCTTCATCATTCTTTGCGCCCGGCGTCCGGCTTGCCGGGTGGTGCCCAGAAGCATTCGCTCAGGTTTTCTTTGCGGTCTGATAATCATTCCCAGAGCTGCTCCCAACAGGCTGCCGGTGATAATACCCCTCCAAAATCCCATTTCTATTCACCCCCTAAGACTTTAATATAAGCCTGTATTATGCGGGTCAAAGGCAACCAGACTGCCGTCCTCGACCACTTCAAATATGTCTACACCTTCTCTGTTCATCCGGAATTCCACGCAGCAATCCCAGCAGTAATACTGGTCTATCCCGACCTTGCCGGTGGCTTTCCCCCCACAAACCGGGCAGTTCACAAAACAGGCCCCCTCAAAATCAATTTCTTACTGTCAATTATTATTGCCATTAAAAAAAGTAAAAATGCGCCTTACAACAATTTGCAGTTAGAAAATAAACCCAACGAATCACTTAAAAACTTTAAGGTCGAGTAGATGCGCGTCTCTCCAGCTTTAGGAGCACTTTGTTTTCCCGGTTTCTCCCCGTTTCCTCTGGGAGTGTCACAATATTTGCTCCATGGCTGAATTGAGCACGCACCCCTCACAGAAC
>JBFMCH010000042.1:0-30400 GCA_040754595.1 Bacillota bacterium | reverse complement strand
TACCTCAATTATAAGGAGATTTTAATCATTTTTACAGGATATTGCTGGAAAAACAATGATTTATTGGTTTTTTTCTAGAATTTTAGATATTGACATTTTGGAAATTTATTTATGCAACGCTAGTGTAATTATATAATAAAAATAATAAAAACAGAAGTTCCTTAATGCCAAAAGTTCGTGTAGCAAATCTAAATAAAAACATGGTATAATCTAATTCATACGCTATAGGTTATCTGTCAGAGGCGTGTTCAGGTGACATAATATGCTATTTTGCCCGTCTATTTTATATTGATTAGTTGACTATAATTGTCTATAATTACCTTTGTATAATTGTCGAATTATATAGGATTTGTATAATTTATTTTGGAAGGAGTGAGGAGGCAGTTGGGCTATCACCCCCGGGAGGACAAGCCCTAACGAATTGCTAACAAACTTCTTATTTATCAAGGGCGGATTTTTGTATCTCCTCAGGCCGACCTACAGCAAAGGGTGATAAAAACAGAGCCACTGCCCTGGTTGTAGTTCTTGAAGAGATACCCAAAATTATTTTAATCAAGGAGGTATGTTAACTTGTTGCTGACGGTATTTGTTTATGCTTCAATCCTTGCTTTCATCGGTCTCTCACTTTACAAGGCCCATCAGTATGCCAAGATGCCCATGCATGGTCGCTGGGAACTGTATCCGGTTCCCAAGGAGCCCGGCGAAAAGGGACATTACGGTGGTTCCTACTACGAAGATTTGGAATGGTGGAACAAGCCCAGAGAAGTCTCTCATTCCGGCGAAGTTATTGATATGTTAAAAGAAATGCTTTTCATCAAAAACCTGTTTATTAACCAAAGACACCAGTGGTGGCTTTCCTATGCATTGCACTTAGGTATTTATCTGTTGGGTTTATGGACTGTTTTACTGGCCGTAGGTGCTATCACTGAATTGTCCGGACTGTCTTTAACCACCCCGGAAGGCGTAAACAGCAATCCCTTAGCCTCCCTGATTTACTACGGTACCTTCATTTCCGGTGGTGCAGGGGCGCTGCTGCTGGGTTTTGGAGCCTTCAGCCTCTTCTTGAAGAGATGTTTTAACAACACCTTTGCCAAATACACCACTCCCCAGGAATATTTCAACCTGTTCTTCCTGTTTGCGGTGGTGGCTTCCGGTCTGGTTGTCTGGAGCGCTGACCCCGGTTTTAACTATGGTCGGGAAATCATGAAAGCCCTGTTTACCTTCTCACCCATTCAGGCAGATACCGCTTTAACCATTCATATCCTCTTATTGGGCGGGGTCATGATTTACATTCCTCAAACCAAAATGAGTCACTATGTAGGCAAGTACTTTGCATTCCACAAGGTGCTGTGGGATAACGAGCCCAACCTGAGAAACTCCAAGATGGAAAGCGTTATCAAAGAGGCCATCAGCTACAAACCCAAAGCCTCCTGGTCGGCCCCCCATATCAATCCTGGAGCGCAACAGCAGGACAAGAAGTAAATAATTACTGTGAGATAGGAGGTAAATTTTAATGGGCGATATTAGACCTCAGGATATAAGTAAATCCTCTGAACAACTCGTTAAGGTTGAAAATCTGATGCCTTTGCCGGCGCCTTACGATAAACCGGGCATGGAACCCGAGTTTAAGGAAATTAAAGACTCCTGGAAAGAGGAATACTGCACCACCCTGGATGGGTTTGTTGGCAACGAAACCTTAATCAGACCCAAAACCAAAGAGGAAGAAGAGGCTCTGGTTAAGGGATTCCTGCGTGGTCTGGAGAAGCTTTTCTCCAACGAGCTCAACAGGAACTATTTACAGCCTTTCCTGCTGAGCTTTGAGTACTGTGCGAAGTGCAATACCTGTTCCGAGGCCTGTCACGTATTTAAGGCCAGCGGCGAGCAGGAAATTTACAGACCCATTTTCCGTTCGGAAGTCCTGCGGAAAATTGCCAAGAAGCATATGAACGGCGACAGCTTCTGGACCAAATTTAACGGTGGAGACATTGACATCAATGTGGAAACCATTCTCCGCCTGGGTGAACTAGCTTACCGCTGCAACCTGTGCCGTCGTTGTGCCCAAACCTGTCCCCTGGGGTTGGACAACGGTCTGCTGGCTCGCGAACTAAGAAAAATCTTTAGTATGGAACTGGGGATCGCTCCCAAGCCCCTGCATGAGAAGGGCTCCATGCTGCAATTAAAGACCGGTTCCAGTACCGGTATTACCAAAGAAGCCTTCCTGGATATGATTGAGTTCCTGGAAGAAGATATTTACGAAAGAACCGGGAAACAGTATAAGATTCCTGTAGACAAGAAGGGAGCAGACATCCTCTTAACCCACAACGCCGGTGAATACATGGCCTGGCCCGAAAACCCAGCTGCCTTTGTGGTTCTCTTTGAAGAAGCCGGTCTGGATTGGACCCTGAGCAGCGATATGATCGGTTATGATAATGTTAATTACGGTATTTTTTACGATGACGCCCAGGCCAGAAAAATCGGTCTTGCCCAAATGAAAGCCGCCAAGAATCTGGGGGTCAGAAGAATTGTTTTGGGCGAGTGCGGTCACGCCCACAAAGCCGCCATGGTTTCCATTGACCGGGCCTTTGTAGGGGATGACAACATTCCCAGGGAGAGCTTCCTGCCCTTGCTGGCGGACCTGATTAAAAAGGGAGTCTACAAACTGGATCCCAGTCGAAATGACTTCCCGGTCACCATGCACGATCCCTGCAACGTGGCTAGAATGATGGGGATTATTCAACCCCAGCGGGAAATCATTAAAGCTGTTTGTCCCCAGTTTATCGAAATGTATCCGCACGGCGCCAAGAACTTCTGCTGTGGCGGCGGCAGCGGCTTTGCCATTATGAAGTCCTTCAACTTCCCTGAATTCAGGAATAAGGTTTCCAGCCGCATGAAATTCAAACAAATTCTTGATGCCTTCCAGGGTGTCATGGAAGAGGATGTTCCCAAGTATGTAGCAGCACCTTGCTCCAACTGTAAAGGCGCCATCAGAGATATTCTCGAATACTACCAGGCTACTGCTAAATTCAATGTGCATTATGGCGGCTTGGTTGAATTAGTGGTAAATGCAATGGTTCAGTTTGACAAACCCTTCTTAGAATTCCTGGATGAAGAAGAATTTGCCGCCAAACATGTAAAGAAATAGGTTAGTCAGTTTATTACCAACCCGGTCAAATTTTGGCCGGGTTTTTTATTGCAGTACGGCGCCCGGAGACTCCACCAGGGATGCCATTTCATGGGCCAGCACCAGCAGGGATTGGGCAAAGTTCATCAGGGGGGCGGTCATTTCCTGCCCAAAGGTTCTGATCAGGTAAGGAGTGGCAAATAAATAGGTATCGGCCAGACGGATGGTCAGTACGCTGGCTGCAATCAACTCCCCTTCGTCAAGGGCTGTGTTGATAATGTCCGTCAGTTCTTCCATCGCCTTAAAGTAGCGGCGGTGGTCGTCGCTATGGGTTAGATGAACCATGGCCTTGGTACCCATGGCGTCAAAGGCCTTTAAAAAGTGAAGCAGGTAATCGTAAAAGACCATTTCACCCTGGGCCGAATAGCGTATACCGGCCGAAGCCCTGTCTCCAAAAAAATCCAGGGCCTCACTAATACAGTAATAAGCGATTCTATTTTCTTTGGGGTCCAGTACTTTCATATTTTGAGCTTTTTCCAGGCTGGCCTGGATTTTATGATCGGACTCACCGGTTCCATCATTACCGTCGCCGGGTGGTTGACAGGAATTACAGGAATGATTTGAGGCGGTTGAGCAACTGCACTTGTCCGGAGAGGTAAGCAGTTGTTTGGTATAGTGCCGGGATGATTCCACTTTAACGGCCAGTTCCATTTCTTCCGGGGAATTAAAGAATTGACTGATCCTGGAGTTGAATTTTTGAAAGAAACGGTGAAAATGCTCGAGGTACAGGTGTTCCAAACCATAAAACACGGTTCTTTTTAACTGCTCCAGGGAGGTCGTCAGTTCCTGGTCTAAGGGTACCTGCAGAGAAACGGTTTTTTGCTGCCGCCAACCGGGAGTTTTCTTTTCCAGGACACGATGAACATAATCCTGTACAAACAGCCAAAAGGCGGATTCTTTATCGGCATCAACGACAACCAGGATCACGGGCCTGCAGGCTTTATCCATGCAATGTTTAAGCTTGTCGCATTCCAAAGAAAGACCAATTAGCTCTCTGTTAACACGAAGGGAAGAGGCGCACACAACATAAACGGAAAAAACAGCGCCTTTGGGAGTACCGCTGTCCAGGATTTCAACTTCGTAATGGAGAAAAGGTTCATGGATCTGCCGTACTGCCCATGACCAAGGTAAAGCTTCCAGAAAAATAGTATGACCCTTAGGAGTTGTTGGCTTTGGAATCCCGGAGGAGACAAGAACCATTCGATTCGACTTTTTTTCCAGAGAATCCGTAGAATCGATCATTTTATGAACCTCCTTGTAAATATACTATTTCTTGGAAGGTTATAATTTCTTAAGGGCAGCAGCTTGTGACAAATTATTTGCCGCTTATTTGACAGGCAAATAAATAAATTGCATCATTTTAGAATATTCTTAAAATAAATGACAGTACGAAACATTTAATCAATCAGTTACCGTATGACAAATAGCAAAAGGTTGTTAGTAAACCCTATGCAACTAATTCGCTATGGTTTAAAAATATGGTAGCATGTCCCGAGTAAAATTTCAATAAAAATATATAAACAATTAAGCCAATAATTTAGTTGGCATAATTATATCACCCTCCCAGGGTGATATCCTGATTCTCATACCACTTGAGGGCTTCAAAAAAATGATCCGTATGAAAATCGGGCCAATAGGCGTCCACCACATAAAAATCGGCATAGATCGATTGCACCGGCAAAAAGCCACTTAATCTTCTTCTGCCACCCCAGCGAATAATCAAATCAATGCGGGAAATATCCCGGGAAGCAATCCTCTCATGAAGCTGCCTCTCACCGGGTTCCTTATCGTTAAGGGCATAGCTTAAATCCCACTTCCAGCCGTAATTAACCAAAAAGTTTATTTTAATTCGATTACGACCAAAGGTTTGCCTGGTGGTGTAAGGAAGCAACTCTTTAGGAAACTGGGGGGATTCGCTGTTTCCGATCACCAGCAAAGAAGCGTCACGGTTGGCCAGTATATTTACCGCATCCACGCAGGCCTTTTGAAAAGCTTGTTTTTGGACAGCAGGGCGCTTGGTATTGTCCTGGGTAAACCCATAAAAAGTAACTTCGGGAATCCCCAGCTCCATACAGAGTTCGTAAAGAGCAAAACCGGGGTCAATGCCATGATGATATCCCGCCTCTTTGGGTAAACCCTGAAGCTGAGCCCATCTCCTGTTGCCATCCGGAATAATTCCAATGTGTTTGGGAAGACGTTTAAGTATTGGGGTCATTTAACACCTCAAGAGAATTTATCCAACCAAACTCCTTTCGGGTAATATTTGCATATTCTACGTTTCCTATTCATTCTAATGAACTGATCCGGCGAATCTAACATAGAAATGATCTGCCTGATCTGTATTACAAGGGAGGCAAAAATAGTTTTTACGGGCCAATGGGAAATATTTGACTCTGTTGATAAATATAAATTTAGTAAAACAATTTAATTAAAAAATGCAAAAGAATGGATATAGGCTTGACTTTTTTTATTGAAAGATTTAATAATTAGTTAGAAAACTGAATATTTAGAATATTTTAATCCAAAGGGGGGATGCGATGGATAAGAAAGGCCTTAACTACGTTGTCCAAAACTAGGGTTAAGGAGGGATAGCATGATTCATCAGGACACAAATGCTTCTGTCAGCGGCAAGGTGCCAATGCTAAAGAACGAAGACTGGTGGGCTGTGTGGCTGGGGTTGTTTATTTTTCTGCTGGGCCTGGGGCCCATCTTTGGCTCCGACCTGCTGGGTTGGGTAGTCAAAGTCAACACATGGACAGACATCTCCAAATCCTTTGGGCCGCTTTCCAAGGCCTACAAAGGCATGTCCGGATTCACGTCGTTATTCTTAACTTATCTTTTCTTGCTGGTTCTCACAACCATTGGGGCTAAAGCAATGGGTGCCAATATCAAGAGGTTTGCTACCGGTTTTACGGTTATCTTTGCCATCACCATTCTCTGTGTGATCATCGGCGACAATGCCTATATTGCTGCCAGTCCTGATAAACAGGCCAAGTTAGGCATCGGCTGGTCACTGGGTTTAGGTGAAATGGGCTTTATTATCGCTATGATTGTGGGACTCATAATCGGGAACTTTTTCCCCGGGGTTGCCAAATACCTTGAAGAAGCCGCCAAGCCGGAGTGGTTTATTAAGACAGGGATTGTTATCCTGGGTGCGGCTGTCGGTATTAAAACCCTGGGTGCTGTGGGCTTGGCCACCACCGTTATTGTACGGGGTTTGTGTGCTGTGGTGGAGGCTTATTTAATTTACTGGCCGGTTGTTTATTTTATCGCCCGCAAATATTTTAAATTCACCCCTGAATGGGCTGCACCCCTGGCCTCCGGTATCTCTATTTGCGGTGTTTCGGCGGCCATTGCCACCGGCGGGGCCATCCGTTCCCGTCCCATTGTGCCGGTGATCCTGTCAGCGGTTATTATCGTTTTCGTGGCCGTTGAAATGCTGATTCTCCCCTGGTTTGCCACGGCTTTCCTTCATGAAGAGCCCATGGTGGCCGGGGCCTGGATGGGCCTGGCGGTAAAAAGTGACGGCGGTGCTGTGGCCAGCGGCGCCATTACCGATTCCATGATCCGGGCAAAGGTTTTTAGTGAAACCGGTGTGCAGTATGAAGAGGGCTGGATGTTGATGACGGCCACCACCACCAAAGTGTTCATTGATATTTTCATTGGTGTGTGGGCCTTTATCCTGGCGATCATCTGGTGTATGTACAACCTGAACCAAAATGACGGAGGGTGTTCAACAAATACCAAAGTTTCAGCCAGTCAGATTTGGGACAGATTCCCCAAATTTGTCATTGGCTTTGCGCTCACTTTCCTGGTGTTGCTGTTATGGGGGTTGAATGACGCCAGCATCATTAAGACCGCCAAGGTCGGCATCGATGAGGCCAACGGCTTCAGAACCATCCTGTTTGCCCTGTGTTTCTTCTCCATCGGTCTGATCACCAATGTACGCAAGCTCTGGGATGCCGGAATGGGACGCATCGTGGCAGTTTACACCGTATGCCTGTTTGCCTTTATCCTCTGGGTGGGCCTGTTTATTTCCTGGGTCTTCTATCACGGTATCCTGCCGCCCACCATCAATTAGATAAAATTGGAGTAAGGGAGGTATAAAGCATGGCAGAAGTGAAAATTCGGGAAGCGGATCAAACCATGTTGAAGGCCCAGCAGCAAGTGGATTACCAGGACGAGTGGTTTGAATTACAACCCATTGAGAAAAAATTGATTTCCTATTCATTAACACTAGGAATTGGCTTATTAATCATCTTTATCTTGATTTTCAAACCTTTCTAGTAAAAGGATATAAAACACCCGCTGTCTTTCGGGCAGCGGGTGTTTTTATTCTTAAAAATAAATGTCATTAGCTTACTTTTTGATTAAATAGGTTGCAACAATTGGTAATTAGTAGTAGAAATACGGTAAGGGTTAATTTCTTTGTCATCAAATTCACAAAAGAATTAAGTGGTAAAAAAAGGAATTTACTTGTTAGGAAGCGTATATAATTAAAGATGTATTCCAGTATGTGGAAGCGCCTTCGGTGCAGAAAGAGTGGTAAAAATGTTAAATTCATTATGCCTAAGTGATGATGATTTGTATTTGTTTCATGAAGGATCTTTATATAAGAGTTACCAAATGTTGGGCGCCCATTTGACGGAACAAAACAGGGTCCCGGGGGTGAGGTTTTCCCTGTGGGCCCCCAATGCCAGGGAAGTTCGTGTGGTGGGTGACTTTAATCAATGGCAGGGTCACCGGCATTCCATGCAAAGGGTAAAACAGTCCGGGATTTGGTCGCTTTTTGTCCCTGGATTAAAGCAAATGGACTTATACAAATATGAGATTCATACGCACCGGGGGGAAGTGTTTCTAAAGGCAGACCCCTATGCCTTTTATTCTGAAGTCAGACCCGGTACTGCTTCCAGGATTTTTTCCCTGGCCGGCTACCGCTGGTGGGACCAGGAATACCTGGCAGGTAAAAAAAGACAACCGGTCTATGAAAGTCCGGTGGTTATTTATGAAGTACACCCGGGTTCCTGGAGGAGAAAGGACGGTGGGTTTCTAACCTACCGGGAATTGGCTGACCAGTTGATTGATTACGTTGCAGACATGGGGTATACCCACGTGGAACTTCTGCCGGTGATGGAGCACCCCTATGACGCATCCTGGGGATACCAGGTAACCGGGTACTACTCTGTCAACAGCCGCTACGGTACCCCCCACGATTTTATGTATTTTGTGGACCGCTGCCATCAACGGGGGATCGGGGTTATCCTGGATTGGGTGCCGGCTCATTTTTGCAAGGACAGTCACGGGCTTCGCAATTTTGACGGGACAACCCTTTATGAATCGCCGGACCCATTGCAAGCGGAAAACTGGCAGTGGGGCACCTTAAATTTTGACTTTGCTAAACCTGAGGTGGTCAGCTTCTTAATTTCCAACGCCCTTTACTGGCTGGATGTTTTTCACATCGATGGCCTGCGGGTGGATGCAGTGGCCTTTATGCTCTATTTGGATTACGGCAGGCAAGAGGGCCAGTGGGTTCCCAATCAATACGGGGGTAAAGAAAATCTGGCAGCCATTGCCTTTATGAAAAAGCTGAATGAAGTGATCTTTCAGCATTTTCCCGCTGCCTTAATGATTGCCGAGGAATCCACAGCCTGGCCCGCCGTCACCAAACCCACCTACTTGGGAGGGCTGGGGTATAACTACAAATGGAACATGGGGTGGATGAATGATTTACTCCGTTATATGCAGATGGACCCTGTACACCGGAAATGGCACCACCACCTGCTGACCTTTTCCTTTATGTATGCTTTTTCCGAAAACTATATTTTGCCCCTGTCCCACGATGAGGTGGTACACGGCAAAAGGTCACTGCTGAATAAAATGCCCGGGGATTACTGGCAAAAATTTGCCAACCTGAGGTTGTTATACGGCTATATGATAGCTCACCCGGGCAAGAAGCTTCTTTTTATGGGTGGGGAGTTCGGCCAGTTCATTGAATGGAACGAAGATCAAAGTTTGGACTGGCATTTGCTGGACTACGAAATGCACCAAAAGTTAAAGGATTACGTGAAGGCGCTTAACCATTTCTACAGAGCAGAAAGGAATTTATGGGAACTGGACCACGAAGAACGGGGCTTTCAATGGATTGACCCCCATGACTACAGCCAAAGCATTGTCACCTTTATGAGAAAAGGGCAGGACCCGGAGGATTTTTTAATCATTGTGTGCAATTTTGCCCCGGTGGTACGGGAAGGGTACCGGATTGGTGTACCGTGCCTGGGTGAGTATTTTGAAGTTTTTAACAGTGATTTACGAATCTACGGCGGGTCCGGACAGGTCAACAGCCTGGCGGTGGCCCAAGATACTCCCTGGCATAACCAGCCCTTTTCGGTGGAGATGAAAGTGCCTCCGCTGGCCGTGGTTTATCTCAAGGCCATTAACAAGAAGTGGGATAAGAACAGGAATGAACGTGACTGACGAACCCTATGGCGGGTGAGAGGGGGAGGAATATGCAGAGCAAGGAATGTGTTGCCATGATACTGGCCGGCGGGCAAGGCAGCCGGTTGGGGGTTTTGACGAAAAAGTTGGCCAAACCTGCCGTTCCCTTTGGCGGAAAATACCGCATCATTGACTTCACCCTGAGCAATTGCAACAACTCCGGATTTGATACAGTAGGGGTGCTGACCCAGTACCAACCCCTGGCCTTAAACACCTATATCGGCATCGGCAGCCACTGGGATTTGGACCGGAAAAACGGCGGGGTCACCGTATTGCCGCCCTTTGTCAAAGAAATGGGGGGAGAATGGTACAAGGGTACCGCCAACGCCATTTACCAAAACATTGAATTTGTGGACCAGTATCGTCCCAAGTACCTGCTGGTGCTCTCCGGAGATCATATTTACAAAATGGACTATTCCTTGATGCTGGATTTTCATAAAGAAAAACAGGCCGATGCCACCATTGCGGTGATCGAAGTTCCCTGGGAAGAAGCAAGCAGTTTTGGCATCATGAACACCGCTCAGGATGCCCGGATCATTGAGTTTGAAGAAAAACCTGCCATGCCTAAAAGTAATCTTGCTTCCATGGGAGTGTATATCTTTAATTGGGAACTGTTAAAAAAGTACCTGGAAGAGGATGAACAAAATCTCCGCTCCAGTAATGACTTCGGCAAAAACATCATACCCATGATGCTGAAGGCAGGACAAAAAATGTATGCTTACCCCTTTAAGGGCTACTGGCGGGATGTGGGCACCATTGAGAGTCTCTGGCAGGCCAATATGGACCTGTTGTCGGATAAGCCAAAATTAAACCTCAACGATCCCAAATGGAGAATTTACTCGGTAAATCCCAATCACCCGCCCCAGTATATCACCCCCACCGCCAGAGTTAGCGGCTCCCTGGTGAACGAAGGGTGTATGGTCTGCGGGGAAGTAAACCACTCTATTTTATTTCCCGGCGTTTTTATCGGCGAAGGAGCGAAGATCAACGATTCTGTGATCATGCCCAATGTAAAGATCGGGGCCAATGTGAGAATCGAAAAGGCTATCATCGGTGTGGAAGCGGTCATTGAGGACAAGTGTCAAATCGGCTGCCTGGACGAGGAATGCAGCTGGTGTTCTGTGCCTTGTTCCAGAATAACGGTGGTGGAAGGCAATATTGTTGTTCGCAGCGGTTCGGTCCTAAAGAGCTGCAGCCTGGAGAAAAATCAATTAAGCGCCCTGGCCTTGGTGAAGGGGTGATGGCATGAAAAGTATCATGGGGATTATTAATCTCATGGAAGACGAGGATTTTTTAAAGGAAATCAGTTACCACCGCCCCGCGGCTGCCGTGCCCTTTGGGGGCCGCTACCGGATGATTGATTTTGTCCTGTCCAATATGGTGAATTCAGGAATTACAAATGTAGGCATTATCGTGCAGCACAAATACCGGTCCCTTATGGACCACCTGGGCAGCGGCAAAGAATGGGATCTGGACCGGAAGCGGGACGGGCTGTTTTTTCTCCCCCCGGGCCAGCGTTATCAACAGGGAATTTACAGGTGGGATTTGCGGCATTTCTATACTCACCTGGATTATATCCAATACAGCCGGCAAAAATATGTTCTTGTTTCCGGCAGCAATATGATTTGTAATATTGACTACCGGGATGCCTTTAAATTTCACCAGGCCATGAACGCGGACATCACCATCCTTTACAAGGATATGGAAAACACCGACGAGAATTTATCCCAGTGTCAAATCATTGAAACGGCGGAAGACGGGCGCATTATCGATCTGGAAATAAAGCCGGACAAAATCAAAAGCTCCAAAATTTCCATGGAAATGTGCATCATGGAGAAGTCGCTGCTGGTTGAGTTGATTCACCGCTGTCACTTCCGGGGAGAATGTGATCTGGTGAGAGACGGGTTTATTAAAAATCTGAACCGGCTAAGGATTTATGGTTTCCCTCACCAGGGCTACCTGGCACCTATCGATTCCATTCAAAGCTATCATAAGCACAGCATGGATTTACTGAGACCGGAAGTCTGGCAAAAATTGTTCTTTGATAAGGGGCTCATTATCACCAAAGTGAAAGACGGGGCGCCCACCAAATACAGCGATGGTTCCAGGGTTCATAATGCATTAATTGCCAATGATTGTATCATCGAAGGAATTGTGGAGAACAGTATTATTTTCAGAGGGGTGGAAATTGGCAGGGGCGCCCGTATTAAGGACAGCATCATCATGCAGAAATGTAAAATTGAAGAAGGGGCATGGGTAGAAAATGTCATCGCAGATAAAGGGGTAACCGTCACAAAGGGAAAACATTTAAAGGGAGAAGAACATTATCCCCTCGTTATTACCAAGAAAACCGTCATTTAGGGCTGTGAGGTGAAGAGGACAATGAAAGTGCTGTTTGTGGCCTCCGAAGGGGTTCCCTTCGTGAAAACCGGTGGTTTGGCGGATGTCATCGGTTCCTTGCCCAGGGCATTGATCAACCAGGGGCTGGATGTACGGGTGGTTTTGCCTAAACATGGCGAAATTCCGGTTCATTACCAGGAACGTATGGTCTGTAAAAAAACCTTTACGGTCCCCCTGGGTTGGAGGAATGTTTATTGCGGTCTGGAACAGCTGGAACATGAGGGGATCACCTACTACTTCATCGACAACGAGTATTATTTTAAGAGACAGGGTCTCTATGGTTACGGCGATGATGCCGAACGATATGCCTTTTTTTGCCGTGCGGTGCTGGAGTCCCTGCCCCACCTGAATTTTACCCCCCGGATTCTCCACTGTCATGACTGGCACACCGGCCTGGTCAGTGTTTTTTTAAAAGCCCATTATGGGGATAACTCTTTCTATAAAGACCTGCGTACGGTCTTTACCATTCATAATTTAAAATACCAGGGTGTGTTCCCCAAAACCATTTTAGGGGACATTCTGGATTTGGGTGAAGAATATTTTACCCTGGACGGGGTGGAATTTTACGGTCAGGTCAGTTTTATGAAGGGGGGCTTAAATTTTTCCCATTTGCTGACCACCGTCAGTGAGACCTATGCCCGGGAAATACAGACCCCCTATTACGGCGAGCAATTGGACGGGTTGCTCCGGCACCGTCGGGACCGTTTGCATGGCATTGTCAACGGCATCGACACCGATTTTTATAATCCCGCCACCGACCCCTGGATTTGCGCCCGCTATTCATGGGAGTCTCCGGATAAAAAACAGGTCAATAAAGAAAAACTACAGGAAATTTTATGTCTGCCGAAGCGGCCTGACGTTCCCTTGCTGGGCCTGGTTTCAAGACTCGTCAGCCAGAAGGGCCTGGATTTAATTGCCTGCGTATTGGAAGAAATCTTGTCCATGGACGTGCTGCTGGTGGTGCTGGGTACCGGGGAAAAAAGGTATGAAGAATTGTTCCGGCATGCCGCCAGAAGGTACCCGGAGAAAGTGTCTGCCAACATCATGTTTGGCTGCACCCTGGCCCATCGTATTTATGCCGGTTCGGATATCTTCCTGATGCCGTCCCTTTTTGAGCCCTGCGGCATCGGGCAGCTGGTTGCCTTACGGTACGGTTCAATACCGGTGGTCAGGGAAACCGGCGGCCTGAAGGATACGGTACAACCCTATAATGAATATACAGGGGAAGGCAACGGTTTTAGTTTTACCAACTACAATGCCCATGACTTCCTCTATACCTTAAAAAGGGCGGTTCACTTCTTTTACCAGCGGCCGGTCTGGTCAAAAATTGTGGAAAACGCCATGAAAAGTGACTACAGCTGGTATAAATCCGCCCAAAAATATCAAGACTTGTATATGAAACTGGTCAAGGATGCCAAGAGTCCAAAAAAAGATAGGCAGATGATAGGATGAACCATCATTGGATCTTTCATGATTCCCATGACGCATCGTTCCGCAGCCCCTTTGGGGCTGTTCCTTGTCATGAAAAAATCGCGCTGGCCATCGAAATATACTCCCAGGACCCACCGGACAATGTCATTTTGCGCTTGTGGAAGTATGGACGTGAGGAAGAGAAAATTCCTATGCAGCAGGTAGCAGCCAGCGGAGAGAAAAAACTTTACCGGGCGGCAATATATGCCCCACCCAGGCAGGGACTGCTGTGGTACTACTTTATCATTGAGCGGGCAGGCAGGACCTATTACTATGGCAACAACCCCCGCAACCTGGGGGGGGTAGGCCAGATTTACGATTATGAACCGACCTCTTACCAGGTTACGGTGTACAAGGAAGACAGCGCCACCCCGCACTGGTTTAAGGATGCCGTCATGTACCAGATCTTTGTGGACCGTTTTTGCAACGGCCATGAAGAGGGAAAAATCTTAAATCCCAAGCAGCATTGTGTGATTTATCCCCGCTGGGATGCCGTGCCGCAATACGGCAAGGACCCGGTTACCGGCAAGACCGTCTGTTTTGACATCTTTGGGGGAAATTTGCTGGGGGTTTTGAAAAAACTCCCTTATTTAAAGGAACTGGGCATCAGTGTCATCTACCTCAATCCCATCTTCGAAGCTTCCAGCAGCCATAAATATGACACCGGGGATTACAAGAGAATTGACCAGATGTTCGGCAACAACCAGCTGTTTAAAGAACTGTGCGCCAAAGCACGGGAGATGGGCATCTCCATCATCCTGGACGGGGTCTTCAGCCATACCGGCAGCGACAGTGTCTATTTTAACCGGGAGGGCAACTATCCCTCTCTGGGGGCTTACCAGTCTAAGGATTCCCCCTATTATTCCTGGTATCGTTTTATCGAGCATCCCCACAAATACGACTGTTGGTGGGGCATCGACACCCTGCCCAATGTCAATGAACTGGACCCTTCTTACCAGGAGTTTATCATCACCGGGGACAGCAGTGTCATCAAATACTGGATGAAAATGGGGGCCAAAGGTTGGCGTTTGGACGTGGTGGATGAACTGCCCGATGAATTTGTGAAAAAAATCCGTGTTGTCATGAAGCAAGAGGACCCCGAGTCGGTACTGATCGGCGAAGTGTGGGAAGACGCTTCCAACAAGGTGAGCTACGGGACCATGCGGGAGTACCTGCTGGGAGAGGAATTGGATTCGGTGATGAACTATCCTTTCCGCAGTATCTGGTTAGACTTTATGACCGGCAGAAGGAATGCCCACGAGACCCATCTTCGATTAATGAGCCTGTACGAAAATTACCCGCTGCAGCATTTTTACTCCACCATGAACTTAATCGGCAGTCATGATGTGGTGCGGGCCCTTACCATATTGAGCGGGGCGCCGGCGGAAGAAACTTTGTCCAAGGAGGAACAGGCCAGGATTAGGTTAAGCGAGGAGCAAAAGAGGATTGGAACTGCCCGGTTGAAACTGCTTTCTTTGATTCAAATGACTTTTCCGGGGGTCCCCTGCATTTACTACGGGGATGAGGCAGGCATGCACGGCTATAAGGACCCTTTAAACCGGGCCACCTATCCCTGGGGCAAGGAAAACCGGGAACTGCTGGACTGGTACAAGAAAGTTATCGGATATAGAAACCGGTATGACGTGCTTAAAACCGGCCGCTGGCTGCCAATTTATGTCCAGGGGCAGGTTTACGGCTACCTGAGAATCATCGATCAGGGGAAAGATGTATTCAACCGGCCCAAAAAAGATAACATTGCCTTTGTTGTAATAAACGCGCATCCGGAGAGGGAGGCCAACCTTTCTGTCAACCTGGGCCGGTGGTGCAGCGGCAGTCTGCTTGATTTACTCCAGGAGGGCCGGGAATATCCCGTGCAAGACGGGTTCCTGCATCTTTCTCTGGGACCTTTGGAGGGGAAACTGTTGATGGACGGAGGAGCAAAGTGACAATAAAGAGGCAAAGCGGCATACTGCTCCATCCAACCTCATTGCCGTCTCCCTACGGAATCGGGGATTTAGGAAAGGAAGCCTTTGAATTTGTGGACTTCCTGACCAGAAGCAGGCAGAAACTCTGGCAGGTGCTTCCCTTGAATCCCGCGGGTTACGGTGAATCCCCCTTTCAGAGTTTTTCCGCCTTTGCGGGAAATCCCCTGTTGATCAGCATTGACCGGTTAGTGGAACAGGGGTTGCTAACACCGCAGGATATTCACCCGCTGCCTTCCTTTTCCGAAGACAGGGTAGAATTTGCCCGGGTAAGGGCATATAAAGAAGATTTACTGAGAAAGGCCTTCACTGCTTTTCAAAACCGGTTGAAAGCGCCTGAGTACCAGGATTTTGTCGCTGGGGCGCACTGGCTTGGGGACTATGCCCTGTTTATGGCCCTTAAGCAGTATTTCGGCGGGCTGCCCTGGAACCATTGGGATGCATCCATTGCGCTGCGGCAAGAGCAGGCCATGGAAAATTTCCGGCAGCTGCTGAAGCAAGAAATTGAATACCACTTTTTTCTGCAATTTACTTTCTTTAGACAGTGGATGGCATTAAAGCGGTATGCCAATGACCGCGGCATAAAAATTATCGGCGATTTGCCCATTTTTGTTTCCTATGACAGCAGCGACGCCTGGGCCAACCCCCACCTTTTTGAGCTGGATGAACTGGGGAACCCGGCCAAGGTGGCCGGTGTGCCGCCGGACTATTTCAGTGAAACCGGTCAGTTGTGGGGGAACCCCCATTACCGGTGGGCGGCCATGGAAAAGGATGACTACAAGTGGTGGAGGGAAAGGTTCAAAGGCCTGTTGGAAACGGTGGATATCATCCGCATTGACCACTTCCGGGGCTTCGAGGCTTACTGGGAAATCCCCGCCGGCGAGACAACGGCCATTAACGGTAGGTGGGTAAAGGGGCCCGGCGAAAAGTTTTTCTCCATCATGATCCGGTACCTGGGGCAAATTCCGGTCATTGCCGAGGACCTGGGCATCATCACGCCGGAGGTGGTGAAACTAAAGAACCGGTTCGATTTCCCCGGCATGAAGATATTGCAATTTAACCTGCATAAAAATGAAAAAGAAAAGTTTCTGCCTCATCACTACGAACCCAATTCGGTGGTCTACACAGGGACCCACGACAATGATACCACCATCGGCTGGTACAAAAAACTGCTGCCGGGTGATGTCGAGTTTCTGGCAGAGTACCTGGACCTGGAACCGGCCATGGAGGCAGAGGAGATTTGCTGGCGGCTCATCGAAGTGGCCTTTCGATGTCAATCCAATACGGCCATCATCCCGCTGCAGGATGTGCTTTGCCTGGACAGCGAGGCCCGCATGAATTATCCCGGCACCGTCGGCGGCAACTGGGAGTGGCGGTTCCGCCAGGGGGTGCTGACCCCGGAAATCGAAGAAAAGTTAGCCGCCCTCACCAGGGCCGGCGGAAGGTAAAACAGGGTGCCGGTTGTTGAATTCAACAACCGGCACCCTGCTAATTTATTTTTCTTCATCGGTTATATCTTCAACATATTGCAGATTATCATGATACTTATCTACATAAAGGTTCCCGGAGGTATCCAGGCTGGCAAAGCTGACCTCTTCAATACTTTTAATCCCCTGTTTTTGCAACTGGGTTATTAGCCACTCCTTGGAGAGGTTATTCTGCTGCAAATTCTGCTGAATCAGTTTACCGTCCACAATTAATTCTGAAGCGACGCCTTCATATTGTGTAGTAACGCCAATGTCACCGGTCGTCACAGGCTGCTTGTCACTCTTCAACAATACGCTTAACTTACCATTAGGTTCTAAAATAGCAAATTCCACATCGGAAATGTTAAAAACATTTTTTTCCCGCAGCTGCATGGTCAGGTTATCCATGTTGTAACGTTCTTTACTCATATTTTTTTCTAAGATTTTCCCGTTGTGAATTACAACAGTCGGCTCACCTTCCAGTAATTTACGGGCTGCCCTGGACTTTAATCCCGCAAAGTTTGTCAAATAGGTGAGCCCGCCAAAGATGGTGATGCCGATAATATAATAAATTACATTTTCTTTATGATCGGTGGCCATCGCTGCTGCAATGGAGCCGATGGCAATGGCATTAACAAAATCACTTACGGTCAGTTCCCCAAGCTGCTGTTTTCCCACCACTCTGGTTACAAGTATCACTCCCAAAAACGCTGCAACCGCACGTAATGCGATCTCCAAATATGGATTCACAGTGATCCCTCCAAAGATTCATACAAAAGGTATTATGCCTGTATGGTGGGAGGAATATTCAACAAGTTAAATTTAATGCTTTCCTTATTTTTGGTGGCAAAATATATTCCGGTCGGTTCCAATGATATATCCTAACAGCTTATCCTTCAACTCCCGGTATCTCCTGGTGTAATAAACGCCGTTTTGGGCTTCCCGGTGGTCGAAACCGAAGGCGCGGCGGCTGACGGCCAGGATGGGCGGGGCCTGGATTCTTTTGGCCACACCGATGCCGTTATAGAGGTTCCACCAGCGTTCCAAATCGGCGATAAATTCCCGGGGGGTGGGGAACAATTCCTTAACCAGTCCCGGCGCGCAGCCCAGTTTTTCTTCCAGCACTCCTTCGGCATACCAGTGGAGGATGTCCTCCGGGGTGGCCTTGTCCCACCACTGGACAAAGGAGCGGAACAGGTAATCGTGGTACGGGTAGGCAATGGGGTCCCCTTTGCCTTCATCCACGGCCTGGTCAAAGCTCAGTTCTGCGCTGGGCACGATATCGATAATGCCCTGGGGGATGACCTCCAGACGGTACACTTCTTCGTTCAGGTAGCGGGCCAGGGCGTATACCTGGTGCTTCCACAGGTCGGCAATGGCCGCCAGGAACCCTGCCTGGTCGCCGTACAGGGTGGAATACCCGACGGTGGTTTCCGCCTTATTGGCGTTGCAGGTGAAGCCCCCGCCAAAGGCGGCGGCCACCGCTGCCAGGACCCGTGCCGAGCGGTCCCTGGCCTGAATGTTTTCCGCCATAAAAGGGCTTATTTTCAGGTGAAACTGCACCCCGGTCACAGGGTTGATCACCGGGGTGCTTTCAATTTGTTTAACGGTAAAATCCACCGCATCCTGGATCGGTAATACGGTATAGGAGCAGTTCAAATTTTGGGCCAGCTGCCGGGCCAGGTTCCGGGTGGTTTGGGAATTGTATCGGCTGGGCATGTTAACCAGCAGCAGGTTTTCCGGTCCCATGGCCTTGGCATAGAGGGCGGCGGATACCGCAGAATCAATGCCGCCCGAGATGCCGATGACAACCTTCTTCATGCCAATGGCCGCGGTAAACTTTTGAATGCCGTAGCAAAGGGCCTGGTGGATAAAACCGATAGCATGGTCTTCCGGCACTTCCAGAGGGGAAAAGTTTTCGCCGCCGGAGGCCAGGTCCAGTTCGATGATGTCCAAACTTTGCCTGAAGGCAGGATGGCTGTAATAAATGACTTCGCCGTTTTTATTATAGACCGTGCTGGAGCCGTCAAAGGTGTAAATGGTCTTGCCGTTATTTTGTACGCCCACGTTATTGACATAGATCAAAGGAACACCGGTTTCCCGGGCATGCTTGGAAAAGACCCGGTTTCGCTTGCTGTTTTTACCCAGGGTAAAGGGGGAACAGGAGATGTTGATAAACAGGCTGACGCCGCCTTTTTCATGGATGGCGGTTATGGGTTTGGTAAAGTAGTCCTCAGCCCAACCGTCTTCACATAAAAAGCAGCCTAAACCCACCTGTTTGCCATCCACAGGCAGGTAAACGGGGGTTAGTAAGTCTTCCGGGATTTTTTCCAGCTCCTGGGCCAGTTTACGCAAGCTGTAGAAATGGCGGTCATCGTCAAACTCCCGGTAGTTGGGCTGCAGGGTTTTGATTCTGAAAGGGTAGGGGAAATTATCGCCGCCCAGCAATTTGCCGTCCCGGGCGACAAAAAAAGCGTTGTATTTGCGGACCCTGCCGTCGTCTCCTTTTCTCTCCCAATCAATCCCCACATTGCCGAAGAGGACGGTGAGGTTGTCCGAAGCATTAACAATTTCCCTGCCGTATTCTTCACAGTCCCTGAGAAAGGCCCTTTGTTCCCAGGTATCTCCCAGTAAGTAGCCGGGGATGGACATTTCCGGGAAGATGACCATATGGGCGCCTTTGGCCCGGGCTTGTCCAATCATTTCCAGCATAGTCCGGGCATTCAGATCCGGCCGGCCCGGGATGATTTCCATTTGCCCGAGGGCTATTCTTAACTTCAAAATCATCGCCTCTTTTGTGCTAAATATAGTTATAGTCTGCCCCTTCCTGAAAGACTTAAATTAAAGAATGCCCGGTCCTGGTGGTACGGGCATTCTTTTCGATTTCTTATTCAACTCAATGGGTTAGGCCACATCAATTCCCACTAAATAAATGGGCAGTTGGATGCCGGTTTTAAAATGCCGCAGGTAGCGGTCTACCTTCTCGAAGTTCATAGCGCCGGCCCAGTTATGGTGATACATTTTCTTCAACTGCTTCTGGAATTTGTGGGTGGTAACAACAAAAATGCCCACATCAATTCTATCTGAATTATGAGAGGAAGACAACTGGAACTTGAGCAGGTTATGCCCGATAAGGGAGGCATGGCGAAAACCAATTTCCAGGGCGATATTTTCTTTCATCAGCTCCATATTGGTAAAGGGGTTAACGGGTTCATGGAACAGGGAAGGGGAATTCTGCCAGCCGTAATTTCTAAATGATTCCCGCAGAATATGGTTATAGTGTGAACGCGACAGAGTGGACAGGTCAATGTCAGGGTTTAATAAAATTTGGTCGATTTCTTCGAGTAAAGCGGAATTGCTCAGTAAAATATCAATGGCCGACCGGTAAGAATTTTTTTGTAATTGTAATCTCATGACCCTCACCCGACCCTTCACAATAATATTACCTTTTTGTTAATTTCCATAGAATTTTAAATTTTCCTTCTATTATAGCGAAAAATAATAATAGTTTAATAAAAATATTCCCGGCCTAATGGTTGTAGAACAAAAACAAGGAAGGCCCGGAGCCTTCCTTACCCTTTCATATCTTTGTTAATTTTATTCACTTTTTGTTTCAGTTCCGAACCGGACTTTACTTTTTGTTCGTTTATCTGTTTTTCAATTTGCTGCAGTTGTGTAAACAACTTTTTATCTGCAGTGACATAAACTCCGTACTCCTCATTCATCGAACCGATCTTTTTATGTACCTCTTCCTTAATGGATTGCAATTTCAAACGGTTAAAACCGCTGACTTTGATGGCTGTAGAAATATTTTTGTCAATGACCACGGCGGTGGCCTCCTCCACACCCTTGACGGACATGGCGGCTTGTTTGGCCTTTTCAGCCAGTTCGGGGTTGATTTCCACCAGCTTTTGCGTTTGTTTTCCCTCTGACTGTGGTTTTTTCTGAGGCTGCATTTGACAGCCTACGGTCAGTAAGATTAAAACAATAATCAAAGATACTCTTAGAATATTTTTCATATGATCACCTTTTTCTCTTTTACCCCTTGGGTCGGACCAACAGGGAGGCTAGAAATCCAAAAATGATGGCAGCGGAGATGCCCGAGCTGGTTACCTCAAAGATCCCGGTCAGGATACCGACCAGCCCGGTGGTTTCGGCTTCCGCCAGCGCCCCGTGGACCAGGGAATTGCCAAAACTGATAATGGGGACGGTGGCGCCGGCCCCGGCAAAGTCCACCAGCGGTTCATAGAGTCCCAACCCACCCAGAACGGCGCCCGCCACCACAAGCAGACTCATGGTATGAGCCGGCGTAAGTTTTCCGACATCCATTAACAGCTGTCCGATGACACAAATGAGCCCGCCGACCACAAAGGCCCAGAGATAAGCTTCCATAAGAAATCACCCCTTGGTTATGCTTCAATGGCAACAGCATATGCAATACAGGGAATACTTTCCTTTTGCTGGTAAGACAAAGGAGACAGCAGCGCTCCGGTGGCCGCAATGAGAACCTTTTTAAGTTCTCCCTTTTTCATTCTGTTCAAGATATGACCATAAGCCACAGCGGCCGAACAGCCGCAACCGCTGCCGCCGGCCATGACCGGCTGGTCCTCACCGTAAATCAAAATGCCGCAGTCCGTAAAGATTTCTTCCGGAATTTCCAGGTCATGTTTAATTAACAGGTCCCTGGCAATTTGATGACCCACCCGGGCCAGGTCACCGGTGGCAATCAGGTCATATTCCTGAGGGGAAATTCCCAGATCTCGAAAATGGGCCGTCAGCGTGTCCACCGCTGCGGGGGCCATGGCCGATCCCATGTTAAAGGGATCACTGATGCCCATATCCACAATCCTGCCGATGGTGGCGGACGTAACCTTTGGCCCGTCTCCCTCGGGACCCAACAGAGCAACGCCGGCTGCGGTGGCGGTCCATTGGGCCGTGGGGGGCTTTTGGGCGCCGTATTCCGTAGGATACCGGAACTGTTTTTCCACGGCGGTGTTGTGACTGGCGGTACCACACAGCACATAATTGGCAGACTTGCTGTCAACCAAAAGTGCGCCCAGGGCCAGACTTTGCATGGAAGTGGAACAAGCGCCAAAGAGTCCCAGATAGGGAACAGCCAGCGTCCGGGCCGCAAAGCTGCTGGATATAATTTGATTTAACAGGTCACCGCCAAGGAAGAACTGGATATCCTGCTTTTGCAGGCCTGCCTTACGGATGGCAATTTCAAAGGCTTCTTCCATCATCTTTTTTTCGGCCTTTTCGTAGCTGTCCTGTCCCAGCCATAAATCACCGTGAATAAGGTCATAATCTTCGGCCAGTGGGCCTTTGCCTTCAAAGGGTCCCACCACGGTACCGGTGGATAAAATGGTAGGCTTATTCGGGAAGACCCAGGTTTGATGCCCCTTCAGCATACTAGGCTCCCCCCAACGTGGTGAATAATGTTTTTACCAGGGCTACCACAAAGGCGGCGAAAACACCAAAGGCGATTACCGAGCCGGCCAGCTTAAACATGTTGCCGCCCACACCCAGCACGTAGCCCTCGGTGCGGTGTTCAATGGCAGCCGAGGCAATGGTATTGGCGAAGCCTGTTACAGGAACCGCGGTACCGGCCCCTGCCCACTGGGCGATGTGGTCATAGACCCCCAGTGCGGTAAGGAGAACGGAGATTATGATTAATACCGCCACCGTGGGATTTCCGGCTGTTTTCTCCGTAAAGTCGAAGTTCCAAATGAAAAAATCCCCGATACCCTGGCCAAGCAAGCTAATGGCCCCCCCGGCGACAAAAGCTTTGACCACATTGGCCGGGACAGGACGTTTTGGTTCCCTGGCCTTGGCAAAGGCCTGGTATTCCTGCTGTGCCGGGGTTAATTTTTTCTTTTTCTTGTTTGACATTTTTTCACCCCTTACCTTTTAAGCAAAGGTTTCAATTCTGCGATCACTGCATCCAATTCTTCGGCACATTCACTATACATTTTCTTAGCCTTTGGCTGCCGGGTGCCCAGGGCGTACATTTCGCAGTCCGCCTGGCATTTTTTCAGCGTGGCATAGGCCAGTTCCTTTGTTTTAGGCTGCGGCACCAGTACGGCATCATCGAACAGATCCAGGTAAAGCTGCCCCACAGAATCAACCTGGGCGATGAATACGTTCTCCGGGGCTACACCGACTTTTTCCAGTTCGGTGTGCAGCCAATTTCGGTTTAATCCCATGGCTGTCAGGGGCTCGTCCAGCATCACTCCGTCCAGCATCACGGTTTGGGGTACACTTTCGTGGTTTAGCTGCAGCCCCAGAGAGCTGGGAGTAAACGGCTGGTTTTGTTTTTTCAACAGGACGCTGACCTCACCATTGGGCTCCAACATGGCAAACTCCACATCTGCCACTTTAAAGGCGTTTTTTCGCCGCAATTGACTTAGCAGGTCTTCGGGTGTAAAGCGGGCCTCCAGCAACTTGTCTTCCAGCACCTTACCGTGGTTAATCAGGACGGCTTCCTTTCCCTGAATAATATTGCGCACCGTCTTGTATTTCAGCGCCAGCAGGTAAATGCCGATGGGAAGAAGGGTCCAAACCGCCAGAGCCACCAGGCCGTTACCCAGATTCTCGATCAGGTTTAAGGACAAAGCAGCGGCCACCACGCCGATAACGATGGCGGTGATTAAATCAAATAAGGTAAGTTGTGAAGTCTGTCTTTTTCCCATCAGCCGCACCAGCAGCAGGGTTAGGGCGAATAAACCGAGGGAACGAATCAGGATGTTTAACCATTCTGGCATAAAGACGACTCCTTTGCCTAAAATCCTTTATATTGTGGTTCTTCATATTCCAGGACTTTAACCCTGTTTTCCAGACTGTCAATGACCTGACTGATTTGTTGTGAGCTGTTTTCCAACAACTGCCTGCTTTCTTCATTTTGCTCAACATGATAAAAGGCATCCAGCGTTGCTTTGGTTCCTTTCAGACTGGCTATGGTTTGCTTTACCTGGGAAGCGACGGTCAAACCGGATCACCTCTCGTAACTTTATTTTGCTTGGGCAAAGGCACTTATATACAAGAACCGGGATCAATGACCCGGTTCTTCTTGTTTAGAAACCTTTATACTGGGGTTCTTCTTGTTCCAGTTGTTGAATTCTGGGTTCCAGGCTATCAACGATGGATTTGGTCTGCTGAGCGGCCTGGGTATACAGATCTTTGGCCTGCTGGTTTTGGGTCTGCAGGGCAAAGGTTTCCAGGCTGGATTGCGCAGCTTTAAGTCCTGCCAGAGTTTGTTTTACTTGGGATGCAACTGTCATTTCGTTATACCTCCTCAGACATTTAATAATCAATTTCAAAGGTATCTTGTCCTGCAGAGTTTGTTTTTACTCATGATTAAAAAAATTATGTAAATTGTTTTCCGTCCCCGGCAGGGAAGTACTGCCCCCATCTCGTAATGTATCAGCATTGGGCCTTACAAGAAGGGGGCATTTTTTTGCTGAATGCGATTGAGCAACAACAAATCAAGTTTTCCATCCGAGTCATGGTGGTGAATGATGAGGGGAAAGTCTTGTTGGGGTTAAAAAAGAAGGGGTTTAATGCCAACAGCTGGATATTTCCCGGTGGCCAAATGGATTTTGGCGAAACTGTGGCCCAGTGCGGCAGGCGGGAGGTTTGGGAGGAGACCGCCCTGCAAGTTACGATAGAAGGGATGATCGATGTAGTCAGCGAAACCCAGGGAGAAAAACATGTTGTTTTTATTAACCTGCTGGCTTCCGGTAAGGGTCAGCCGGTGGTTACCGAACCCAAAGAGATGATTGAGTGGAATTGGTTTTACCAGAATGAACTACCGGACAACACGACCTTTTCTGTCCGGAAGGCCATTGGCAAAATAAAGGACGGGCAGCCGGTGATCCCTTTGTAGTTTGTCCGAATAAGTTAAGATTTCTGATAGAACGTTGTAATACTCCCATGATAACCTTAGCTCATTAATAAATTTGGGGGGTATTTTCTCACTTCGTCCGGTCTGGAAAAAATCAACAGGTAGCAAAAGGAGCCGGGGGCAGCCCCCGACTTCCTTTATCATTTATCGTAAAATGAAAAGCCACAGGTAAACGGTGCTTATAACGATGGACAAAATCATTAAGGGGAAGGCAATCTTCATAAAACCAAGGAAGCTTAAGGGAGTTCCCCTCTTTTCAGCCATGCCGGCTACGATGACGTTGGCAGCGGCTCCCACCAGGGTACCGTTGCCACCCAGGCAGGCTCCCAGGGCCAGAGACCACCACAGGGGATCCAGGTTGGTAATGCCGCCCATCTGACCCATTTGCTGCAGTAGGGGAATCATGGTGGCCACAAAGGGGATGTTGTCTACAAAGGAGGAAGCTATGGCAGAAAGCCATAAAATCAAAAGACCTGTAGGCAGAATTTCCCCGCCGGTTAAGTGCAGAGCGGATTCGGCAATCCAGTGAATGACACCGGCTTCTTCCAGCCCGCCAACTACAATAAACAGACCGACAAAGAAGAAGATGGTGGACCATTCCACGGTCTCTAATACATGCTCGGGCTCTTCTCTGGTCAGCAGGAGCAGGAATACCGCACCGCCAAGGGCGATGGTGGCGGTAGGCAGGTGAAAGATGCTGTGCAGGGCAAAACCGGCGATGGTTAAAGACAATGCCAGCAAGCATTTTTTCAGGAGCTTGGGATCCCGAATTTCATCTTCCGGGTTCAGGGCCGCAATCTCAGCCATTAATTTGGGATCTGCCTTCATTTCTTTGCGATAGATAAGACGTAATATGGCAATGGTGATAATGAAGACGACAATCGCCACAGGCGCCAGGTTATAAATGAATTCCATAAAGGACAGACCTGCGGGGCCGCTGATCATGATATTCGGCGGGTCACCGATCAGGGTGGCTGTGCCGCCGATGTTACTGGACATGATTTGAGTAACCAGGAATGGAATCACATTGACCTGCAGCTGCCGGCAGATCGAAAAGGTAACCGGCACCATCAGCAGTACCGTTGTCACGTTATCCAGCAAAGCAGAAGCAATGGCCGTAATGATTGCCAGTAAAACCAGCAGCTTAAGGGGGTCACCTTTGACCGCCACGGCGGACTTAAGGGCCAGGTACTCAAATACACCGGTTCTCCTGGTAATGTTGACAATAATCATCATGCCCACCAGCAGGCCGATGGTGTTCCAGTCAATATAGTGAATGGCCTTTTCCTGGGTCACGAGGCCGGTAAACAGGACAGTCACAGCGCCGGCCAGAGCGATGACAGTGCGGGGGAGTTTTTCCGATACGATAAATGCATAGGTGATAATAAAAATAATAGAAGCTAAAATAAATTGGTTCTCCACGATGTAAAATGCACTCCTTTCCATTTATTCAAATTTGGAAACTTTGGTTACAAGGTTCTTCACCTCCTGTTTTTGGACAAAAAGAAAGGAGGGTAGCATTAACAAAAGCTACCCCCCCCGTTAGCCTAAACAATCCTTGTGCCACAAATTGGGCACAACACGTTGAGGACAATTTTTTAATTATCTAAATTATAACAAAGGGTTGTTAAAGTGTCTATTGAAAAGGCCTTGATTTTTACTAATTAATTAGGAATTTTTTATTTATCCTGGTTTATCAATATTTTTTGTCATCCGAGGCAAAATAACCTCGGGTTGGTGATGAAATGCCATTAAAAGATGTTTTTGGGAAATGGAAAAAGCCTATCAAATTTCCCATGATGTTTTTGGCGGCTCTTTTGGCGCTTTAGGCATTGCAGTTGGATGATTATCCACTTGGTTTCCTTGGAAAGCTTCGGGGTGCCTTATATGGCTCCCCTGGCCCCTACGCAGTATGCAGATTTAGGGGACAACTTTGTGGTTTCGTGTATTTGGAAACATAAAAAGAGACCTGCTTCCATCCCCCATATTTGGAGCGATGCCCCAAATGGATGTGACATTTTTTCAACCCGTTGGGGAAGCGGGTTTGATGAATATCCTAAAAGGAGTGATGATATGAGACCGGTAGTTGCCAGGATATTTGTTTACTTGATGGTTTGTTTAACAGCGGTAGCCGGCTGTGCCAAAAAAGAGACGCCACCTTCGGCCCAAAACAAACCGAAAGTAGATACGATACAGGACGTAAGCCCTTACTTCCCTGCCGAGCCACAGCTTACCTGGGAATATGAAGGTTTCGGCAATGAATATGCCGCATTTACCAGGAAAGTGTTGTATCGGCAGGGAAACAGAGTTCAGATGTCTGAAAACAACGGCGGTACAGTGATGGGGTTGGTTTTTGATGTTTCTGCCCAAGCGGTAACAAAGACCTTCTCGGTGCCGGAGTTTTATGATGAAAGAAACATTCTAAACGAAAAAGCAAATTTACAAGAAGTCATTCTCAAAGCTCCCTTAAGGGTCGGAGAGAGCTGGCAAAACGACGGGTCCAAAAGAGAGGTTGTCAGCACCGGTGAAAGGGTGGAGGTGCCTGCCGGTAAATTTGAAAAGGTTGTTAAAATTAAAATAACCCCTCTGGAAGATAAACAAGATCATGAGCAGTTTGAATATTATGCGGAAAACACCGGTCTCATCATGCGCGAGTTTATCGCCGGTGACAGCAGGATTACGTCAAAACTGAAATCCTTTAAAAAGACCGAGACCCGGCCGAAAACCAAAAAAGGAACCATTGGGATCGAGGGAACGGAGCAGGAGTTTGTTATAAACCTTTTGGATGGTTCGCCCTTACCCTTTTATACCTATGTTCCCGGAGATATGGCGTTTGAAAGGGTAAGTTCCGGTGAAGGAGATGCTTTTCTCATTCATGCCAATTTTGCCGGTAAAAAAAGGGAAGACGCCTACATGAGGATCTTTTTTTACCCCGAAGGAACCAGTGTAGAACAGGCTGTCAAGTTTGCCAACAGCATTGTTCTAAGCAACAGGTGGCAGAAGGTGAACAGGTATGCCAATCCTGACACGGATAAAATTTATGCCTGGTCGGAAAGTGAATGGCATTTTATGAAAGGGGCCAACAACCGGCAGTATTTGGGTAGTATGGCGGTAGGCAAGCATGAAAACAGAACATTTTATGTCCTGACTCATTATCCGGAGGATTTTACGGAGGGTTTTATTCCCCGGGTGCACAAAATATTGGATGAGTTCGTCTGGACCGATACCAATGAAAAACTAAACAGTGCCGGTTAAGAGGGAGGTGAAAACCATTTCCCTTTTTTGATTGGCTGCGGTCAATATTGACAAGGAAAAATTGTGCATCTATATTATTTAGTGGAAACATTTTACCACTAAATCAGTGTAGGAGGTAAAGAAATGACGGAGCAGGTCAAGAATGAAATGTTGGAATTTCAAGCCGAAGTAAAGCAGTTGCTGGATATTGTCATTCATTCCCTTTATACTGATCGGGAAATCTTCCTGCGGGAGTTAATTTCCAACGCTGCCGATGCCCTGGAAAAACTCCGCTACCAAAAGTTAACCAACCAGGAAATCGCCGACGGGGACCTTCCCCTGGAAATAACCATTGAATTGGACGATAAAAATCACACCCTGACCATCTCGGATACCGGGATCGGCATGACCCGGGAGGAGTTGGTGCAAAACCTCGGCACCATTGCCCACTCCGGCTCCAAGGCCTTTTTAAAATACCTGGCCGAAGGAGACAAGAAGGACGTTAACTTAATCGGCCAGTTCGGCGTAGGGTTTTATTCAGCCTTTATGGCAGCAGACAAGGTGACGGTGGAAACCCGCTCCTACCGGCCCGGGGCAGCCGGCTGCCTGTGGTCCTCGGAAGGTGCCGGCAGTTATACCATCGGTGAAGCAGAGGGGCTGCGCCGGGGGACCAAAATCACGCTGCAGTTAAAAGAAGATGCCCGGGAGTTTGCCCAGGAAGCAACCGTAAAGAGAATTATTAAACAGTACTCCGGCTTCGTGCCGTTTCCTATTTCCTTAAACAGCGAAAAGGTCAATACCGTTCAGGCTGTTTGGACCAAAAACAAAAATGAGGTTACGGAGGAAGAGTATAACGAGTTCTATAAATACGTGGCCAATGCCTATGATGAGCCGCTGCTCCGGCTGCATTTTTCCGTAGACGCGCCCCTGACCATCAATGCCCTGCTGTTTGTGCCCAAAGATAATTTTGAGCGCTTTGGTTTTGGCCGGCTGGAACCGGGTGTTAACCTGTACTGCAGAAAAGTGTTGATCCAGCAGCAGTCCAAAGACATCCTGCCCGAGTGGCTGCGTTTTGTCAAAGGTGTGGTGGACAGCGAAGAACTGCCCCTGAACATCTCCCGGGAAACCATGCAGGACAGCGCCCTGATGTCCAAACTGCGCAAGGTGATTACCGGGCGGTTCCTGAAGTTTCTCCATGAGCAGGCCAAATCTAAACCTGAAAAATACAAAGAATTCTGGCAAAATTTCGGCATGTTTATTAAAGAAGGGGCAGCCACTGATTTTACCTACCGCAAAGAGCTGGTAGGCTTATTACGGTTTTCCTCTTCCAAGTCCGGGGAAGGGGAGTTGGTTTCCCTGAGAGATTATGTTGAACGAATGAAGGGAAATCAGAAGGATATTTACTTTATCAACGGTCCCACCAAAGAAGTGATTGAATCCAGCCCTTACCTGGAAGTATTCCGTAATCAGGATACGGAAGTCTTGTTTACCCATGAACCCGTGGAGGATTATATCTTAAGCCAGTTAGGAGAGTTTGAGGGGAAAAAACTGGTATCCATCGACCAGGCCGGACTGGAACTGCCGGAAACCCAGACCCGTGACGGTGATGCCCTGACTCCGGAGCAGGTGGAAGCGCTGACCCGCTGGCTAAAGGAAGTGCTTGGTGACAAGGTGACGGAGGTAAGAGAATCCAGACGTCTGTCCGGCAGCCCTGCCATCCTGTTGAATCCGGATCATATGACCGGCAGTTTACAGAGGATGATGCAGGTAATGAACAAGGATATCAACGCCATCGGTCCCAAGGTGCTGGAGATCAATAGTGCTCACCCTGTTATTAATCGTTTAAGTGAACTAAGCCAGCAGGGGGATTCCTTCGCCAGGGTGGCAGCGGAACAACTATTTGATAATGCTTTAATCTCTGCCGGTTTAATTGTGGACACCAGGGGAATTGTGCAGCGTATGAACCAAATTTTGGAGAGAGCATTGCAATAGACCTTACTGTAGGCCCTTGTACGGTTGAACGTACAAGGGGTCTTTTGTATTGGAGTGGCTATTGTGTTACATAATATAACTATTTTTACTTGTAAAGAAATTATAAATTATTAAAGAAGGGTTAATAAGGAGAATAAAGAAATACCATATATTATCACTAGCGTTGCATAAATAAATTTCCAAAATGTCAATATCTAAAATTCTAGAAAAAAACCAATAAATCATTGTTTTTCCAGCAATATCCTGTAAAAATGATTAAAATCTCCTTATAATTGAG
>JBFMCH010000041.1:0-8666 GCA_040754595.1 Bacillota bacterium | reverse complement strand
GTTGGTGTGGTAACTATCATTATAAGGGGAGCACTGTGGATACTCAACCATCTGGGGCAAGCCCGGGTGGTTGATTTATTTCCCAGCCTATTCCATTTTGTCAACCCATACCCAACTTAACACATCTAATTATTATAGGACTAAAGTCCTGTAATCGTCTATCGTGGGTTTCTACTGACGCCGTATAGCCATCTTGAGGATATTTATTACTTTTTTTACCATTCCTTCATCGTAATCCGGAAATGTCGGGAGGTTTATGACCCTGCTGTAAAAGACTTCCGCCCTGGGGCAGAGGGGCCCTTCAATAGTGCAAATATCCGGGTGTCCCTGCCAGAGGTAAATGGGATGCAGGTAGATCGGATAAAACTGAACATTTACCGGAATTCCTTGTAGCAAAAGTTCCTCCACAATCTCCCTGCGCCTGCTAATAAGTCCCTCATCCTTTAACAGAATCGGGAAGGAATACCACGCGGGCTCATTATGGTCAGGTGGAGATAGCAGCTCTAAACCTTGTACTTCTTTTAAGTCCTTAGAATAGGCTGCTGCGATTTTTCTCCGGCGGTCTTGCTTCGTATCTAGCTCCGAAAGCTGCTTGAGGCCAACCTCCGCCTGCATACTCGTAAGTCGGTAGTTAAAACCGATTTCCTGGGCTTCGAAGTGCCATGGCCCCTCCTCTTTTACCAACGCTTCCTTATCATACATCATCCCGGTATCCCGGAATAATTTCAGCCAGTTATAATAGTCTTCCGAATCAGTTACCACCATGCCTCCAAGTTCTGTATAAACACCCTGGGGGTGGGAAAAATCAAAAACAGTTAAAGAACTGACAGTACCGATTCTCTTTTCCTTGTATGTAGCTCCCAAAGCCTGGGAAGCATCTTCAATAATAATGATGTCCTTATTTTCCGTTAGCTTTCCCAGAGCATCCATATCACAGGGTTGACCAGTATAATGGGTAGCAATGATTGCTTTGGTATTGGACGAAATCCTCCAATGTACAGCTTCGGGATCCAGGCAGCCGGTCTGGGAATTTACATCTGTATAAATAGGCACACCGTCCAGATAACGAATGGCATGGGCTACCTCAGGGTGGGCCAACGGCGACAGGATCACTTCATCCTTATGACTGACACCGGCAGCATAGAGGGCGGCATGAAGGGCAGCTGTTCCTGAAGAAACAGCAATGGCATATTTAGCACCCAGGTAATGGGCAAAGGCCTCTTCAAATTGTTTTACTCGTTGCAAGCTGTTATTCATTAAGCAAAAACTCCTTTGTCAATTTTTCAGGTCTATTATAATACTTTTTTCGTAAGAAATAGCATAAAACCGTCGGACTTACCTTGGAATTGGTAATGGGCAAATATATAATATTTACAAAAAGCTGCTGATCAGTGGTTGGAAAATAGGGGTGGACCAATGGAAGAAAAATATCTAACAACGATAAAGGAGCATTTAACAAAAAAAATTTCCCCTTATTTAATTATCGTCTACGGTTCAGGAGCCAAAGGTAAATTAAGGGAAAACAGTGATCTGGATATTGCTTTTTTAAGTGAACATAGGTTCAGTGATTATGAGCTTTTTATGTACGGTCAAGAATTAGCCAATCTTTTAGATCGGGACGTAGACCTGGTGGATCTGGAAAAGGCCTCAACCGTCTTTCAAGCTCAGGTATTAAGTACCGGAAAGGTTGTTTACTGTTCGGATCCGATTAAGAAAATGTTATTCCATATGTTTACTTTTAAAAAATATGCAAGGCTAAATGAAGAACGAAAATATATTCTTAAAAAATTGGAAGAAAGAGGATCTCTATGATTAATGATATCGTACTCAATAAAACCCAGGTCATTAAGCGCTGCATCAACAGAATTAATGAAGAATACCGTAACAACCCGGAAAACCTACAATACTATACAAAGCAGGATTCAATTATTCTAAATTTACTAAGAGCCTGTGAAGCTTCCATTGACCTGGCCATGCATTTTGTGGCTGAGAAAAATTTAGGCCTTCCTCAGAGCAGCCGCCAGGCCTTTGAATTACTCCAGCAAAATAACATCATTGAACAGGACCTGGCTGATCGGTTAAAAGCTATGGTTGGTTTTCGAAATATTGCTGTACATGATTACCAATCTATTAATCTTGGCATCTTGCAAAAAATTATTGAGAACCACTTACAAGATTTTGAACATTTTACCAACAGGCTAATTAAAATCAAATAATATTGCATATGAATAAATACAAAGAAAAACCAGTCCCGCTGACTGGCTCGTTGAGTTATTTAACTTTTTTTAAGCGAATTTATCAACCACAAGCCCAAGCATTTCTTTAAAATAGGCCACCATATTCAGTACCCTTTCCGGCGGGATCTCCCGGATCACTAAATTATCCTTTGTATTGATTAATTTAACTATATACTCACCGCTCTTCTCGTGCAGCTGAAAACGCAGCTCGGTACTGTAAGTTTCCATGGTTCTGTTCATTTTATTTACAGCCTGCTGTACCTGGTCTTTGTTAAATTCCTGCTGTTCGTCCCTGGTATCCGGCGTAATTCCTTCACTTTTGCTGACAGAGGTATCTGCAATAGAGGCTTCCTGTGTGGAAATCTGATTCCCGACTCCGGAAACTTGAGTGTAATCCTGAATACTAACCACCGCACCGATTCCTTCTATCATTTCTCATATCACTTCCTGACTATTTTTTCTTATCAATAAAATATCCGAAATTTTGCGGTTGCTTCATGGGGGCATAGGCCTGCCGGATTGTTTTACCGTCTTTTAAATTACTAAGTTTTTGTTTAACATCGGCAAAGGCATGCTTTAGGGCAGCATTGTTTTCATCATCGTGAGTGATAATTGTTTTTAGTAGTTCATTTATTTCCGCCTGCAGTTCCATTAACAACGGTACCCTTGACCTGTCTGCAAAGGGTGCCGGCAACTGCCCCTTCGCCCTGTCAATTTCCCGGTCTGTCCGATCAATCTCATCCATCAAAGACTGCCTTTTACTCAAAAGCTCCGTCAATCCATCCATATCCAGTTGTTTAATTACCTCAGACTGCTGAAGTGTAAGGTCCAGTAATTTCTGCAGTTTGAGTTTTTTCTTGCTATAGAGTTCTGTTAATAACTGTTCCGTTGTTTTACCCTCCAACTGAAACACCCGTTTTTACCTGTTTCATAGCCTGCACCCAGACATCCCTGATCTCCTCGGCATAACCGGTAATTTCCCGGAGAATTTCTTTATCCTTTTTTAGATTGGCCTCAAGCAAACGGCGGTTCATGTAATCATACATAAGATTTAAATTTTGACCCACTTCAAATCCTGTATCCAGGGTATTCATTAGATGAACGATTATTTCCTGGGCATGGGTAATTGAATTATGGGCTAACTGAATGTCCTTATTTTCTACCGCCTCCTGGGCCAGCTTCAAGTCCTTTACCAGCCGATTATACAACATGGTGGTCAACTCTTCCGGCCCGGCGCTCATAATGGCATTTTGCTGGTAGTTCTGATACGGGCTTTTTGCTATCATCCGCTTCCCCTCCAAATTATGGTTATTTGCCGCCGCCAAACTGCTGGGCCAACCAGGCACTCTGGCTGTTCATTTTGTTAAGAGCCGTTTCCATGGCGGTAAACTGCCGCCAGTAACGGTCTTCAATTTCTATCAGCCTATCTTCCCATTTATCAATTTCTTCATCCAACCCGCTGATCTTTTTACCTAATATGCTATTGTCAACCAGGCTGTAGCTAGAGGCAGAACCAGCTTTGTCCGTGATGGTATTCATGGTATTTGTTAAATCATCATACAGACGAACAGCCAATCCCTTATTGCTATAAGTATCTGAAGAATTAGTAAATAACTCCATAACAGCTTTAGGATCTGCTGCTAAAGCTTCTTTTAGTTTGGTTTCATCAATATACAACTTACCTTTTTCGGAATAATCCAAAGTTTTAATACCAATCTCAGCCAAAGTGTCGTACTTAGAATTACTTACCCCGGATACTACTGATGACATAGTGGTACGCATCTTACTGACAGCACCGGATAACAGGAAATCGTTTTTTAATAAACCGCTTTTGGCCTTCTCTTCCCACTTTTCTTCCTGGTCATCACTCAACTTCTCCCGTTGCTCGTCTGTTAAGGGGAGGTAATCCCTGTAACGTTCTTCGCTGAGCTTGCTGTTGATTTTGTCAATGGTGGTGTTGTAAAGGTCAATAAAGGTTTTAATGGAGTTAAATACTGTATCGGTGTCATTGGTTACGTTGATGTTAACTGTTTCGGTGGTTGATGTGCCGGTTAAGGTAAAATTAATGCCTGCTAATGAAAACTGATTGGTGGTTTGTGTAGTAACGGTCATGCCGTTAAAAACAAATTCGGCGTTGGTGCCTGTTACTTCAGATCCCCAATCAAACCCATCCCCGGGAATACCGTTTTTATCCAGCTTCAATTTAGTAAATAATTCATCTATTTGCGTTTCGAAACCGGCCACTGCATCAAAGTCAATCTTTTTATCGGCACCGGTAGAATTAGAAAAAACAAACATACGGTTAATTGTTTTATCAAAAAAAGCAGTTACCCCGGCACTGGTTTTGTCATCACTCATCTTGGCAGTATTTATTTTTGAAATTAACGAATCAATAGTCTCGTTGTCAACGTCAATTTCTATTTCCTTACTACCATTCACCTTAAACTTTATAATTCCCGCAGAAGTTAGAGAGAGCTGATTCTTTAAATTTGTTGCATCTTTATTAAACGTTACATCCTCTGAACTATTCAATTTAGCGGTGCCGGCTAAAGAGGTAACTTTCAGCGTATAGTTTCCCACCACCGCTGAGGAGGTGGCGGCGGCTTTGGCAATACTCTCATTGGAGGAGGAAGCTTTCTTGACCAAATAATTTCCCTGCAGTTTCATGTTAAAAACATTATCCCGCAGAGAACGAAGTGCATTATTGATGTCCCGGTAATCATCCCGCTGCCACTCGGCAATCTGCCTGGTTTGTTTGATTTTATCGACCCGCAGCCGCTGTGCCTTCATCAGGTCGGCCACAATTGTGTCTATATCCATTCCTGAGGCTAAACCGCCAATACGCAGGTTTGAAGACATGGTTCTCCCACCTTTCAAATGTTCCTACAGTATATTTTCGGTTGACAGACATGATTCTTGAGTAGATTTGTGCTACATTAAAGATAGGATAATGAAAAAATTGGGGCACCTTTTAGAGGGAGGGTAATTTTGTGCAACAGACCAAGGACCAATTAAACATTTTTTTTGAACAAGGGTTACCGGGCTTTGAAGGTCTAAGAAATTTTCTTATCTCCAGGCCCTTTGATAACAGTCCCTTTTATTATTTGCAATCTGCAGAGGCAGATGATGTTTGTTTTCTTTTATTAAATCCCTTTGAAATTACCCAATCCTATGAGTTTGACCTGCCTGTTCCGGTACAGGAGATGCTGGAAATTAAAGCCACATCTGATATCGCCGTTTTTAACATCGTGAATGCGCAAAAGGATTTGGCCAACGCCACTGTCAACCTGCAGGCCCCGGTTGTTATTAATGTTAATAAATCTAAAGGCATGCAGGTTGTTTTGAATGATCCATCTTTAAGTATTCGGGAACCTCTAAAAAACCTGCTTCAGGGAAAGGTGGGCCGAGGATGCTGATACTTTCCAGAAAAAAGCATGAAGCCATTCATATCGGTGACGATATCATTATTACTGTACTGGACATTTCCGGCGACCATATTAAAATTGGCATTGATGCCCCGAAAAACATACAAATATACCGGGCCGAGATCCTGAAAGCCATTCAGCAGGAAAATAAACAGGCTGCTTTAACCAAAGCAGCGGTACAGGACCTGGTAAAGCTTATGAATCATGATAAGGGTGAAAAATAAACGAACGGCTGCCCCGCCTAAGCTATCAGCACCCGGATTTTAGCAATTGTCTTAATTGCTGTAAACCAATCTTATTTCAACCTTAGACCTGCCTTTCCAATAGTATAGCTGAGAATGATAACTCTGGAATATCAGCAGATGGTGTAGGTAGCATAATAAAAAACCGACCAATTTTCATGGACGGTTTGTGATCTTTAAATCATGGATGGTTAATAAGTTAGACCTTACCGGGCGGGATTCGCACCCGCTATATGACGCGCCCTTGCTCGGCCGCACTGCCTGGCACTACTGGTCTGTTCACCTTCAGGGGCTTCATGGGACAGGAAATACCCATGCAGCTTTCAAGACGCCCCAAACCCTCCGCAGTACCAAAGGCAATCACCACATCTCCCGGCAAAAATACTTCTTCCGGAGAAGGATTGGCCATGGTTACATCATTTCTTACAATGGCCATAATTTGTATGCCATAGGTTTCCCGTAAACCCGTTTCTCTTATTTTCCGGTTAGCCAAAGTGCATTGCTCTTCTACCTGAAACTCTTCCAGTTTGACGTCATAATTATTCCAGTCCAAAATCTTCTTTACAAAGTCAATGGTGGCGGGCTTTACTGCAGCCATGGCCAGGTGGGCGCCGCCGGTAAATCCCACGGTAATAACCCAATCGGCACCGGCCCTTTTAAGCCGGGCCTCATTTTCTTTCCGGTTGACCCTGGTTACCACCCGGATATTTTTATTTAAATCCTTGGCTGCCATGGTAATGAGAATGTTGTCAGCATCGTCCGGAAGGGCTGAAATAACGCTTTGGGCATATTTAATGCCGGCCTTTTCCAAAACAATATCTTCGGTAGCATCTCCGACAATAACCAGGTGCCCTTCTTCTTTAATGAGATTGCACTTTTCTTCATCGGGATCAATACCTATAAAGGTTATATTCTCGCTAATTAAATGTGTAACGGCTGAATAACCTGCTCTACCCAAGCCGCATACAATCACGTGATTTCTTAGTTTAGAAATCTTTTGTTGCATGTACCAGTCACCCCAGATTTGTATAATATGGCCGTCAATCAAAATAGTTGTAATCATGGAACCTAAGAAGGAGACATAGCCAACCCCCGTGATAATCAAAAAGATAACGGTTATCTGCCCGGCTTCCGTATGAGGATAAAGATCGCCGTAGCCCACTGTAGACACGGTGATAATGGCCAGGTAGAAGGCTTTAAAAAAGGACAAATGCTCAAAATTACTCAAAAAAAGCACACAGGTGAACAGGAAAAGAAACTCGGTGACACTTACGAAAAATAATACTTTTAGGATTTGATAAAGATGCCTGATTTGACTGGTATTTTTATTGCGGTAAAGTATCTTAGGTTTGCGTAGCATCTCAAGAACCCCTAATTAGTTTTACACCACGTTCATACAATGCTCGGTTCACTAAACAACAAAGCCTAATAAGTGCTAATACTCAATAAAAGGAGAAGAGAACCGTCCTTATCCGGGAGGGCCTGGCAGTCTCCAAAAGGGTGCCAGGAACGATTACGATTGGTGACTATTTGTCTGAATTCATCTTGTGTCATTTCCTTTAGGATACCGGTAAGTTTTCTTAAACGCCCGGCCATTTCCCGGTGGCCCATGGTCTGGTCCAGCACGAACACGCTGGAGATCAGGTTGGCTGCCCGGTATAGCTCATCTTCGTTGTAGCGGTTGACATCAAAAAGAATATAGCTGAAATTAAGCAGATACTTTGGGAACTTTTCGTACCCCGACAGCATTTCTTTGAATTTGGTGCTCGCCGTCCACCGGCCGGTGCCGTTGTAAATGACAAAGGTCTTAATGAGTTCTAAAAAGGCCCTTTTGTTGGACAGCAGTTGTTTTTATCCTTTTTCGCAGGGATGGTGGGGTTCCTTTTGGTTTGTCTGGTCTTTTTCCGGCACCCAATCACTTCTCTGGTTATTACTATTATCACATTAAACCACAGTAAGCCACAAGAATCCTTGAAGGTGCAGTGGTTGGTGCGGTTAACATTCCTATATGCCCGCCAGGTCCCCGCCCCTGCCGCTGTTTCTGTTATCCTTATTATACCAGATTCTAAATAATCACCAAATATCCTGCTTAGCAGGGTAAAGGCAAAGCTGGCAATAAAAGAATCCCCCGCAGGGAGTCGCCTCCGGGTAGGGGGATTCCGGGTCCTAAATGGCAGTGAATTGTCAGGATTGTTTGATGCTGCGACACCTGCGGGATTCGGGAGAGGGTGACAGCCTCCCTCCCGGCGAGCAGGGTTACAATAAGTTAATAAGTTTAGTGCCAGGCACCCAGGATTATGCGAAGCTGCCATCGACCTGGCCATGCATGTGGTTGCCGAGAAAAACTTGGGCTTGCCCCAGAGCAGCCGGCAAGCCTTTGAATTGCTTTAGGAACCGTCCCCGCGGCAGCCAGCCGCGACTGCCAAAGCAGTTTGGTTTTTTTGGTTTTTATGGTTTTTATAAGTTAATCTTTCCCATTTATATTTAGTTAGAGCATTTTTTGGGTTATAATAAATGCAAGAATAATATTCTTGAAATTTAAGGGGTTGGCCGTATGCAAATACTTTTTACTGTATTATAGAAGGTGATAAAAATATTGAAGATTTAATCAAAGCAGCCTATCGTATAAGGAATGCTGAAATAGCTTATAAATATAATACAAAGGAAAATGTCTTGGTAGTATGAAAATATACACTATTGGTTTTACAAAAAAATCAGCTAAAGAATTTTTTGAATTGTTAAGTAATAATTATATTAAAAAA
>JBFMCH010000040.1:0-2343 GCA_040754595.1 Bacillota bacterium | reverse complement strand
CAGCTGCTAGGGCAGTTCCTGTAAACCCTGTTAGTACAGCAGTCATGATGAACAAAACCAGGATCAGGGAATATTTTTTTCTCACCTTCTCACCCCTTCCCAACTATATTGCCTGTGCCTTATCTTGATCCACCTTAATTTCCTCAACACAACGGCGGCACATAAATTTTCCGTCGTCACTGGATTTGCCGCAAATGATGCACTTAGTTGTTTCTAGCCTTCTTTCCATGGATATAGCTGATTTACGTTTACTTTTCATTTTTCCACCACCTTTCTTTTCATCTTTCTAAAAAAATAAAAGCCCCGCACTCGACCTATGCGGGACTTTAAGGGAGGTGCTTCCGCCACCTGCCGCCCTCCCTCCGGCAGGTATCCCTAAAAAATAAAAAACCTACATTCAACTAGAAATGTAGGCTTTTATGTTCACTAAAATATTTTGATATTTAGACCTTCTGCAGCCACTTGGTTAATCCACAAAATCTCCTGACGTTCCCGACCACCTTCCGCATATGCCTTTAAGGTAAATCTCTCCCAGTGACTTAATCGTTCATCATATAGTTGACAGGCATACCCAGACAACAGCACCGGCCCTGGGTGCTTGTCCAATGTATCCAGCAGTTCAACGTGATCGGAGTCGGTCATTTCGTGTGAGTACATTCTGTTGCTACGGGTTCCTAATGGGTACGGTGGGTCAGCATATATAAAAACACCCGGCTGGCTATACCGTTTAATGACTTTCAGTGCTGATTGATTTTCAATCTGAACGCCTTTTAACCGTTCCGCACATTGCAAAATCGTTTGTGGTAGTTTGAAACCCCAGGAACCAATATTTCCGTTCAAATCTTTAATATTACTACGCCAGCCGGTTCGGTCGCTCGGTTTAAACCCAAATGCTTGCCATGACCGGACTAAAAACCTTCTCGCATCCTCTAAGGGGTCGCCGGTTTTCTCGTAACTCGCATAGTATTCGTCTCGTGACCAAGGCGTCCAGTAAATCAATCTTGCCAATTCTTCCGGTCTCTCCCGAATTACCCTAAACAGATTACAAACATCACCATCAATATCATTGATTGTCTCTACCTTTGATGGCTTCTTCCTAAAGAAAACAGCTCCAGATCCAAAGAACGGCTCCAGGTACGTGGTGTGCTTTGGTAAATATTGAATAATCCAATCCGCTATACTCCACTTGGCACCAGGGTATTTTAATACTGGTGAAGTAATCATTAAATCACCTGCCTTACTTTGCTAAATTTAGCGAATGTGCAGTTAATTTCTTTAGATCTCCCCTTTTGCCAGCGCCTCCAACATTGTTTTTCTGTCCGGCTTTGTATATATTGCTGTTGTGTTCAGATCGGCGTGTCCGAGCACCTGGGCCACCGTCACCAGGTCGGCGCCGGTCCGGAGCATATTGGTTGCCGCGGTGTGACGTAAAATATGAGGGTGAATATCAAGGCCGGCAAAATTTCCGATATTTTTTACCATCCGCTCTGCGTACCTGGCGGTGATGTGGCCACCTTTCCGGTTCGGAAAAAGCCATTCACTGTCCGGGTACCTTTTCGCCCGTTCTTCCAACCACTCCCGGATTGCACGCCGCGCTTCCGGTGGCACCGGCACTTCCCGGTACTTATTGCCTTTACCCCGTACAGTTACACTGCCGTGACGTTCACCAATATCCAGATCAGCCAGACGAATAGCTATCGTTTCGCTCACCCTTAACCCGCAGCTCATCATCAGCCGGATTAAGGCAGCATCCCTGGCCTTGCCCCTGCGCTCTACCTCCCGGAGCAGCCGGTTCTGTTCCACCCGCTCCAGCGCCTTTGGTGGTGCTTTTTGTTCCCTGATCGTCTTTGGGAAAGCCGGCAGCCGGTCAATATATCCTTTCCCGTGCGCCCACCTGATAAATTTCTCCAATGCGACCATACGGCGGTTAATCGTAGCAGGCTTGAGGCCCTGAATGTTCTGCATGTATCCCTGGTACTCTCTCAGATCAATACTGGTTATTTCCCATGGACGTAGTTCTTTGCCGGTTGTATTCATGTACCATTTAGCGAAACATGCTATATCCTTCCGGTAAGCATCCAATGTACTTCTGGCCGCACCGCCGGAATAAATCTCCCTAAAAAAATCGTCAAAAATATTTCCCGAACAAATTTTCATTAGTTAAACCCCCTACAAAAAGTAAAAAACCCGGCTAACCGGGCTGTTTTAGTTCGGGTAATGCTTATTTATTGCATATCTTTTACGAATTGTCGTCGAGCATATAGTGGAAGATAAACATATCCACCTTAAAGACTTACTTTTATTAGATTATCAACTACCGGAACTTTCAATCTATCAGAAAAT
>JBFMCH010000039.1:0-2945 GCA_040754595.1 Bacillota bacterium | reverse complement strand
AGGGTTTTAGAGATTTTAGACATCAAAAAGTATGCCCTCGGGGGGTAATACGTTTCTATCCCCTGAAAGTCTTGTGGTTACTGGGCTGAGGGGTTATTGTAATCGTTATTTCGTAAACTCACGCTAGACCTAAGGAGGGAATGAAACTTGAGCAAAAAACTAGTCTTACTGCTGGCACTGGTGATGTCCTTTAGTTTAGTGGCCTTTGGCTGCGGCGGGGGCAAGACTAAGATTGAGGTTAAAACCCCGGAGCAGGCGGCCAAGATGGAAGGAGACCCGGTACAAAACCTGGCTGTTAAAGAGAAGGAATGGCTCGGCCGGTTGGATGCCGTCCGTGGGGACATCAGCAAGTCTTATAGCGAATGGGAGCAGGGTAAAACCACCAAAGAGGACTTTATGAACCAATTGAAAAAGTCCAACGGTACCGTCAGGGGAATGAGCAAAGAATATGATCTACATATGGAGGCCAACCCCTTTCCCGCTGACAGGAAGAACGAAGAATTTTACAAAGACGGGTTAGCCTACGGGAATAAATTAAGGAAAACGGCCAATGATTTTATCTTTATGGCCACCGAAGGTATCTTGGACACCCAGACCAAAAAACTGAAACCCCTTACCGATGAGCAAATAAAGGGTTTATATCAGAACTATATGGTAAACAAATATGACGAATACCGGGCCAAGCTGGTTCCGGCGCTGGACAAGGTAAATAAGAAGTAACGGGCGTGGGTGCCATGGGTGCCAGGCACCTAACTTATTAACTTTCTGTGGGGTATCTACTTACCTGGTGTATAGCCTCCCGGTAGGCCCTCCCGCAGGAGTACGGCCCGCGCACTCTGGAAACGGAGTGCTCGAGGAAATCCCTGGCAAAAAACCGCTGCCATGGCGAACCAAAGGGACGGTCCCTCTGGTTTACCCAACCCTGGCCCTCTGCTCTCAGTTACTACGCTCGGAGTAGAGGGCCTAATTTTTCCGTGAACTAAGAAAAAAATAAGGAGGGGGTAATGGGTGTCAGGCACTAAACTTATTAACTTATTGTAAATTGTGCTAAGTTGGGTATGGGTTGACAAAATGGAATAGGCTGGGAAATAAATCAACCACCCGGGCTTGCCCCAGATGGTTGAGTATCCACAGTGCTCCCCTTATAATGATAGTTACCACACCAACATAATAAGGGGGAACTGCTGTGTATACTCATCCTACCGTAATTACGCTGCAGAAGGCAAGCAATGAAACTCGACCAGAGAAAAGTTTATACGCGCAGAGAAATAGCCGCCAAATGTCAGATGTCTCACACCACCTTTTACAAGTTTTTGGAAAGGTACAAGGAACAAGGCGAGAACGGATTGCACGATAAAGAACGTGTACCAGGTATCCGGCCTAATCAAACGCCGCCGGATATAGAAGAAGCTATCCTGGCTATCCTGGCTTTTGTCCAGGAACACCCAGCTTATGGACCCAAAAGGATCAGCGCCGAACTGAGAAAATCAGAAAACGGCGGAATTAAAATCGGCGAAACCGCTGTATACGGGGTACTTAGACGCAATGGCCTCAATACCAGGCGAGAACGCCTTAAATGGATTGATTCCCTGCAACCTCCGCAGGAGAAAACAGCCTGGGAGCTGGACAAAGGGGCCAGCCAACACAGGCAGGGGTAATGGGTGTCAGGCACTAAACTTATTAACTTATTGTAAATTATAACACCTCCTGGTATAATTTGGCCGGGAGGTGTTTTTTTGGGTAGAGATTTAAGGGTGGAACATCCCGGCACGGTTTATCATGTAATTCAAAGGGGAAATAACCGGGAATTTATATTTGACAAGTATGATGACAAGGCATTCTTGTTGGACAAGATTCGTTTCTATAAACAAAGGGTAGGGTTCACTTTATTCGGTTATGTGATAATGGGCAACCACTATCATTTGATTATTCAGATGCATCATAGCCCCCTGCAGAAGGTTATGCAAATGTTAAACAACTGCTACAGTAAATACTACAACTCGGTTCGTAAAAGAACAGGGCACGTTTTTGGGGGTAGGTATAAGGCCATCCCGGTTCAGGAAGATAGGTATATGTTAACGCTCCTGAGGTATGTTCACCAGAATCCTATTAGGGCCAATATTTGCAAACATCCTTGGGAATATTACTGGAGCAGTGACAACGCATATCGAAGAAGTATTAACGATCTAGTTGACGTAGATATTATGCTTAATTTTCTATCACCAAACCGTCGAAAGGCGGTAGAAAAATATGTGCAATTTATGAGTCTCGAGGAATCAGACGACTTTGAATCTTTAGACCTAATTGGTGACGAAAGTTATGCTCTGGCAGTTAAACCTAAGCGAGAGGTACTTCAACGAAAGAGGTTGGATGAAATTCTTATTGAAACCGGCCTTACCTTAGAGGAATTTAACCTGGTAAAAAGCGGTTCCAGGAAACGAAGCTTGACCTCATGCAAGGAAACATACGCCAAAGAAGCTTTAAAAAACGGTTATACGTTAAAGGAAATTGCCGGAAATATTTCCCTTACAGATGTGGCAATTCATAAACTGCTGCAGAAGGAAAGACATTCGGTATCGAACTGATAATTTTGCTGATTAATTGTGAAGATATGTACAAATCTCTATTGTACTATTCCTGTTAGCCCTTGTTTTTAAAACCAATTCCATGGTTAAGATAGTAAAAATATTTATTGCCATAAATTACTAACCATTACTCGACTGAAAACTATCAATAACATTAACTTATAACATGGGTTAAAATAAAGGTGAAAAACATGAAAGCAATCAGAGACCCTGTACATAACATTATTCTATTCCAGGAGTTATGCACTTGATGGGAATAAATGGAAATTCATAACCCCAAAAAGTTTTTTTTAAAAAGACTCTGATAACTGGCAAAAAGACTTGACATTTCTGGAAGTCCCCCATAATCGCTTTGGATGG
>JBFMCH010000038.1:0-15860 GCA_040754595.1 Bacillota bacterium | reverse complement strand
CGACACCACCATCGCCGACCTGTCCGTGGCCACCAATGCCGGGCAAATCAAGACCGGCGCCCCTTCCCGCACCGACCGGGTGGCCAAGTACAACCAGCTGCTGCGCATTGAAGAGGAGCTTGGCGAGCTGGCCAGGTATCGCGGCAGGGAAGTTTTCTATAACCTGCGATAAGTAACATACCTGGACAATTTCACCTGTTCATCCGGGCAGCTAAGGACCGGTGGTTGAATGGTCCCCTAACCCGAATAAACGGACAAATCCCTTCATAAGTATCTTTTGAAGGGATTTGATTTTCACTACAAAAAAATGTTCGCAGAATTTTATACCAATTTAGACAAATAGTCACAGCGAAATTTATTGTGCTTGTTCCGTTTTTTTAATCCCCCTAAAATATTCGAAAAGAACTAACATTTTTTAAAATATTCTAAAATAATTGACACTAGTTGGAAGAAACTATATACTAGCCATAAGGACAAAAGTGGCGGAATTACGGTGTTTGCAAGTTTATTGTATACAGTTAATCCTTTGTGTGTGGTAATTTATATTAATAATGGGACTGTTGGACGATTACACCATAAATAGTATCTTCGTTACGCTGGTTTGTCGGGCCGGTGACGTGATACTATAAAGTTGCACTTCGAAAGAGCCGGCGTAAGACAAGCTGTCAAAGAATGTCATCACCCGTTGGTTATACAAATATATCCAAGTTTGTTAAGTTTAGTACAAGCAGCCTGCTTGTTTATTAATTGGTTACATAACTATTAGGGGGTGAAGCCTCCATACCATACTTTAATGGCCCCCTAAAAGTGAAGCGGGATCTGGATTCTAAATTCCCCACCAAGGGGTTAAGTGTGTTTATCGGGGGTTTTTCTTCTGCCCCTGGAAAAGCGTAAATAGGAGGACGGTGTGATGCAGAGATGACAACAAAGCCTGATAAAACAGGAGCCGTATTAGTGGTGGGCTCCGGCATAGCCGGTATCCAGGCATCCTTGGACCTGGCGGAATCCGGCTACTACGTATACCTGGTGGAAAGAGAGCCGGCCATTGGCGGGACCATGCCGATGCTGGACAAAACCTTCCCCACCAACGACTGCTCCATGTGCATCCTGTCTCCCAAACTGGTAGACTGCGGGAGACACCTGAACGTACAAACCCTGACCAACTCCGAAGTCACCGGGCTGGCAGGGGAACCCGGGAACTTCAAAGTCACCATCAAAACCAAAGCCCGTTACATCGACCTGGCCAAATGCACCGGCTGCGGCAGCTGCGCGGATGCCTGCCCGGTCAAAGTAGACGACGCCTTCAACCAGGGACTGGGCAAGCGGAAAGCCATCTACAAACTATACGCCCAGGCCTTCCCCAACGCCTACGCCATTGACAGCAGCAAATGCCTGAAATTTAAAAACCTGAACAACGAAAAACTCTGCGGCAAATGCTTAAAAGCCTGCCAGGCAGGCGCCATCAACCACCACATGCAGGACGAAGAAATCCAAATTGAAGTGGGCTCCATCCTGCTGGTACCGGGCTTTGAAACCTTTGACCCGGCACAATTGGCGCTGTACAAATACGGCGAACTGAAAAACGTCGTCACCTCCCTGGAATTCGAACGCATCCTGAGCGCATCCGGCCCCTTCGGCGGCCACCTGGTGCGACCCAGCGACCATAAAGAGCCTGCTAAAATCGCCTGGATCCAGTGCGTAGGCTCCCGTAACTGCCGGATCAACCATGGCTACTGCTCCTCGGTATGCTGTATGTATGCCATCAAACAATCCGTCATCGCCAAAGAACATGCTGACTACGACCTGAACACCAGCATCTTCTACATGGACATGCGGACCTACGGCAAAGAATTTGAAAAATACTACGAACGCTCCAAAAAACAATACGGCGTCAACTTCATCCGCAGCCGCGTCTACGGCTTAGACCCTGGCGAAAACGACAACATCAGCATTCGCTACGCCTTAGAAGACGGTACCGTCATCACCGAAGAATTCGACATGGTCGTCCTGAGCGTAGGCTTAGAACCCAACAAAAAAGCGGTCGAACTGGCCAAAGAACTGGGCGTAGAACTGAACCAGTACAACTTTGCCGACGTACCGCAACTGACCGGCGTTGCCACCAACCAACCGGGCATCTACGTAGCCGGCGCCTTCAGCGGCCCCAGAGACATCCCTGAGACCGTCATGCAGGCCAGCGCCGCCGCCGGAGAAATCCAAAAACTCCTGGCCGAAGCCAAAGGCACCCTGACCAAAGCCAAAGAATACCCGGCCCAAAAAGACGTGGCCGGAGAAATCGTGCGCACCGGCGTCTTCGTCTGCCACTGCGGCATCAACATCGGCAGCGTCGTAGACGTACCCTCGGTGGCCGAATACGCCAAGACCCTGCCCGGCGTCGTCTACGCCACCGACAAACTGTACGCCTGCTCCCAGGACGCCAGCGCCCAAATCAAAGAAGCCATTGAAGAATACGGCTTAAACCGCATCGTCGTGGCCTCCTGCAGCCCGCGTACCCACGAGCCCATGTTCCAGGAAACCCTCAAAGAGGCCGGCCTAAACCCGCACCTCTTTGAAATGGCCAACATCCGTGACCACTGCTCCTGGGTACACCAAAACGAACCGGCAAAAGCCACCGAAAAATCCAAAGACCTGGTCCAAATGGCCGTTAAAAAAGCAGCCCTGCTGGAGCCGGTACAACCCATCACCCTGCCCATGAACCACGACGCCCTGGTCATCGGCGGCGGCGTGGCCGGCATGAACGCAGCCCTCAACCTGGCCGACCAGGGCTACCAAGTCTACCTGGTGGAAAAAGCCGAAGAACTGGGCGGCATTGCCAAGCGCATCCACTACGGCATGGGCGGCGAAGACGTGCAAGCCTACCTGAACCAACTGATTGACCAAGTCAAAACCCATGAAAAAATTAAAGTCTGCACCGGCGCAACCGTAACCGACGTACACGGCTTCATGGGCAACTACGAAACCAAACTCAGCAACGGAGAACAAATCAAGCACGGTGTCGCCATCATCGCCACCGGCGCCGAAGGATACCAGCCCAAAGAATACCTCTACGGGCACAACAGCCGGGTGCACACCCTGTTAGAACTGGAAAGCATGATTGCAGAAGACAAACTCAAAAACTCCAACAACTACGTCTTCATCCAGTGCGTGGGCAGCCGGGACGACGAGCGGCCCTACTGCAGCCGCATCTGCTGCACTAAGGCCATCAAACAAGCCTTAAAAATCAAAGAAAAGAAACCCAGCGCCAACATCTACATCCTGTACCGTGACATCCGGACCTACGGCTACTTCGAAGACCTCTACACCGAAGCCCGCCGCAAGGGCATCATCTTCGTACGGTACAGCGTAGACAACAAACCGGTGGTCCAAGAAACCCCCGCCGGGACCAAAGTAACCTTCGTGGACCACGTCCTGAACCGGCCGGTAGAAATCTACGCCGACATCATCGGACTGGCCAGCGCGGTTGTCCCCAACGACAACACCGCGCTCTCCAAACTGTTCAAAGTACCGGTAAACGCAGAAGGCTTCTTCCTGGAAGCCCACCTGAAACTGCGGCCGGTAGACTTTGGCACCGACGGCGTCTTCATGTGCGGCCTGGCCCACGGGCCCAAAAACCTGGAAGAAAACATCGCCCAGGCGAAAGCCGCAGCGGGACGTGCCGCCACCGCCCTGGCCAAAGAAAACATCCAGACCGACGGCAAAGCCGCCTTCGTCAACAAACGCAAGTGCGTGGCCTGCGGTGTCTGCGTCGAAGTCTGCCCGGCCAAAGCCGCCACCCTGGTCACCGACGAACGGGGCAACACAGCAGCCGACGTCAACCCGGCGCTTTGCAAAGGCTGCGGCGCCTGCTCCTCCTCCTGCCGCAGCGGCGCCATCAACGTCAAAGGCTGCAGCAACGAGCAGATCATGGCCATGGTGCAAGTGGTTAGCTGGTAGCCTAGCGGGTCATCCTCTGGGGTCCAGCCATCAGCCGTCAGCTTTTGATGGTTAGTAAAACCCCGGGCCTGCACCTAACAAGCAACAACAAAAAGAACAAGGGTCAGAGCGGTGCGCAGCACCGCCTGACCTGAAGAAGAGGATAGATAACACCATGCCGGGGCAGCACCCACAATAGAAAACTCAAGGAAAACCCTAGAACCAAAAGCAACAACCATAAAAACCAACCTTAAAATACAAACCAAAGCATAAAACCAACAGCTAAAGCTGAAGGCCGATGGCCGATGGCTGAAGGCCGAAACAGCCAACCGCTGTTTCCAGGAGGGAAGAAAATGGCCGAACAAGAACCCAAAATCGTCGCGTTTCTCTGCAACTGGTGCAGCTATGCCGGAGCGGATCTGGCAGGGGTAGGCCGACTGCAATACCCCCCGAACCTGCGCGTCGTACGCGTACCCTGCTCCGGACGCATCAACCCGCTGTTTATCATTGCCGGCCTAAGATCCGGCGCCGATGCAATCCTGACCTCCGGCTGACACCCCGGCGACTGCCACTATGTTAGTGGCAACCTGGTAGCCCGCCGTAAATTCGCCCTGTTGAAAAACCTGTTAAACTACATGGGCGTCGAAAACGACCGCGTCAACTTCACCTGGGTATCCGCCTCTGAAGGCGCGCGATTTGCAGACCTCATCACAGACCTGACCGGCAAAGTCAAAGCCATGGGACCCAACAAAGGACTATTTCGCAAAGCGGAGTGAGGTGAGAGGTAATGAACGTAACCGAAAATATTAAAGAAACCGCCAAAAAACTGCTGGCCGACAAAAAAGTCGACCTGGTAGTGGGATTTGCCCAGGGAAGCCTGCCCCTCCGCAACACCCCGTACTTTGCAAGAACCCCGGAAGAGGCAGAAAACCTGATCTGGAGCGCCACCTGCGAAAACAACCTGGCCAACTTCGTGAGAAAACGGCCGGAAAAAGTAGCCGTCATCGCCAAGGGCTGTGACGTGCGTGCCATCGTGGGCCTCATCAAAGAAGGCCAGATCAACAAAGACAACCTGACCATCATCGGCGTACCCTGCGAAGGCATGGTAGACCGTAAACAAATCTGCGAACTCGTCGGCTGCAAAGACATCCTGGAAGTCAACGACACCGGCGCCGAACTGGTGCTAAAAGGCAAAGACTTTGAAAAAACCGTCGCTAAAGCCGACGTCCTGTTCGGCTCCTGCAAGACCTGCCAGTACAACACCCCGGTCCTCTTTGACGAACTGATCGGCGAAGCCGTACCGGCCAGAGAAGCCGACTACGCCGACATCGAAGCATTTGAGGCCATGAGTGCCGAAGAGCGGAACGCCTTCATTGCCAAAGAAATGGAAAAATGCATCCGCTGCTACGCCTGCCGCCAGGCCTGCCCCATGTGCTACTGCACCGAATGCTTCGTCGACTGCGGCGCCCCTGCCTGGATCGGCAAAAGCGCTGCCAGCGTAGACGACAACGCCCTGTTCCAGGCCGTGCGAGTCTTCCACCTGGCCGGCCGCTGCGTCGACTGCGGCGCCTGTGAAAGAGCCTGCCCCATGGGCATCAAACTATCCCTTTTAAACCGTAAGATGGTAAAAGACGTCAAAGAACTCTTTGGTGCCGAAGCCGGCGTGAGCTTAGAAGACCCACCGGCCTTAAACACCTTCCAGTTCCAAGACAAAGAAGACTTCTTGCTATAGGAGTGAGGTGAAAAAGGATGATCATAAACAAAAGCGAAATACCAAGTTTACTTGACAAACTGGCAGCTGAATACCGGGTGATGGCCCCGGTGAAAAAGGACGGCATGGTGGAATTCGCCGCCATTCAAAAGGGCGAAGAAGCCTGCCTGGACTACATCAACACCAAAAAGCCCGGCAAAGAAATCCTTTTCCCTCAGTCCGAAGAACTCTTCAACTACACCGTGGATGCTGAAGGAGTAAGGATGCAAGACAACGTTGACCCGCAGGCCACCGTCGTATTTGGCATGCGCCCCTGCGACGTGAAATCCCTGGTGCTGCTGGACAACGTCTTTAAAAACGACCAATATGAAGACGTCTACTACCTGACCCGCAGGAACAACACCCTCATCGTAGGGCTGGGCTGCAACGAACCGGCAGCCACCTGCTTCTGCTCCAGCATCGCCTGCGGCCCCTTCTCCAAGGAAGGCAGCGACATCTTCCTGACCGACATTGGCGAAGCCTACGTCGTGGAAGGCATCAGCGAAAAAGGCAAAGAACTTTTAGCCAAACTTGGCCTTGCCGAAGCCGGTGAAGCAGCCAAAGCCGCTGCGGCCAAACTGCAGCAAGAAGTCAAAGCCGACGCCACCGTCAACATCGAAGGCCTGAGCGCCAAACTGGGCGGCATGTTCGAACACCCCTTCTGGGACCGGCTGCACGAAAAATGCCTGGGCTGCGCCGCCTGCACCTACCTGTGCCCCACCTGCCACTGCTTTGACATCGCAGACGAGGCCACAGACTGCAACGGCTGCCGGGTGAGAAACTGGGATGCCTGCATGTTCCCGCTGTTTACCCTGCACGGCTCCGGCCACAACCCGAGACCGGGTGGCAAAGCCCGCTGGAGACAAAGACTCCTGCACAAATTCAACTATTTTGTAGACCGGTACAACGCCACCGCCTGCGTTGGCTGCGGTAGGTGCATCAAAAACTGTCCTGTAAACCTGGATATTCGCCAAGCCCTGGCTGATGTCCGGGCATTGGACTAGCGGAAGCGAGGTTGAAAAACAGATGAGAAACCCCTATCTACCGCTGCCGATGAAACTGGTGAAGAACTTCACCGAGACATCTGACAAACTCATTCACACCTTCACCTTTGAATACCTAAACGAACAAGACGCCGAAAGCTTCCAGTACCAGCCCGGCCAATTCGCGGAAGTCATGGTCTACGGCAAAGGGGAAGCCCCCTTTGGCATTGCCTCTTCCCCCACCGAGAAAGGTATCCTGAAATTCTCCGTGGCCAAAGTGGGCGTAGTCTCCACCGCCCTGCACATGCTGGAAGAAGGAACCATCGTCGGCGTGCGGGGACCGCTGGGCAACAGCTACCCGCTGGAGCAGCTGAAGGGCAAGAGCCTGACCATCATCGGCGGCGGCTTTGCCTTCACCACCCTGCGTTCCACCATCCAGTACATCCTGGACCCGGCCCACCGTGGCGACTACGGCGATCTGACCGTCATCTACGGTGCCCGGAACCCCGGCCTCTTGCTGTACAAAGACGAGCTGGCCCAATGGGATGCCCGGTCGGACATCAACCTGATCACCACCATTGACCGGGAAGTGGAAGGTTGGACCGGCCGCGTGGGCTTCATCCCCACCGTTACCAAAGAAGTGGCACCCAAGACGGATTATGCCATCATCTGCGGACCGCCAGTAATGATCAAATTCACCCTGCCGGTACTGGTAGAGTGCGGCTTCACCCCGGACAGGATCATCATGAGTCTGGAAAACCGGATGAAGTGCGGCATTGGCATGTGCGGCCGCTGCAACGTAGGAAGCAAGTATGTCTGCAAGGACGGCCCTGTATTTACCAAAGAGCAGCTGGATCAGCTGCCCAATGAGTATTAAAAGAACGGGAAGGCAACCGACTGAAAAGGGGGAGGAACAATTATGTCCGCTGAGAATGAAAAGGCCCAAGTGCCGGAAGTGATTGATTTTTCCAAAATGGATCCCAAATTTAGAGAAGAAGTCATGGAAAAACTTAAGAACATTGACTGGACACAGTGCCTGGCCTGCGGTATGTGCACCGCCGGCTGCCCTTATTCCGATATCCATGGTAACAACGATCCCCGTAAATTCCTGCGCAAGCTGATGTTGGGCCTGCGCGAAGAAGCTTTAACAGATCCCTTTATCTGGAACTGCACCGTTTGCGAGAAATGTACCGTAGAATGCCCCATGGGCGTTAACTTTGGTATTATTACCCGTGGCATGAGAGGGCAGTTTGGTATTCCTACACCGGGTTTCATGGACAAAGTTGTGAATGAGCACATTCACTCCGGCAACCAGATGGATGTTCCCCAGGATGAATATTTTGAAACCATTGAGTGGGTTGAAGAAGAATTAAGGGAAGAGCTGGGTGATCCTGATTACAAAGTTACTGTCGGTAAGAAAGGTGCCGAGTTTATCTTTGGTTTGAACGCCCGTGAGATTAAATACTACTCCCATGAACTTCAAGAAATCTTGAAAGTGTTCTATTATGCCAAGGCCGACTATACCCTGGGTGAACACCGTTGGGACTGCACCAACCTGGCCCTGTTCAGCGGTAAAAATGATGATTTCTGTGAAATCCAGCGCCCCTTCTTCGAGGAAGCCGTTCGCCTGGGTGTCAAAAAAATTGTGGTGACCGAGTGCGGCCACGCCTATAAGTCGACACGTCTGTTTGATGAAAAGTTCTGGGATGGCCCTAAAATTCCCATCCTGAGTGTTCTCGAAGTTTATGATGAGTGGATTAAGAACGGTACCATCAAGGTTGACCCCAGCCGGAACCCCGAACCCTGCACCGTGCATGACCCCTGCAACCTGGTACGTAAATCCGGTATTTTGGAAGCCAACCGTAACGTGATGAAGGCCATCTGTGCCGACTTCCGTGAAATGTACCCCAACCGCCAGTACAACTACTGCTGCGGCGCTGGCGGCGGTGCACTGGCTGTACCTGAAGCCAAGCCTATGCGCATGCAAAAGGCCAAGCGGAAAATTGAACAAATTGATGCCACAGGAGCTACCACCGTGGCCATTCCCTGCCACAACTGTATGGACCAGTTCACCGACATGAACAAGGAGTACAAAAAAGGCTGGAAGTGCACCCATATCACCCCGCTGCTGGTTAAGGCCATGGTTATTCCCGATTGGGCAAAGAAGGAAGAGGAAGAAGCGTAAAAGTTTAAAATTTTGTTAAAATTAGCTAAACTTTTATGCTAAACTATATATAATGTTTTGGTGACCCTGGTCACGGGTCTATACCCGGGGCTTCAGGGTTTCCTTTTCGATTTGGGCATTTGTGCGAATATGATTTATACAAATTATGCTATGGATGTGAGGTGCGAAAATGAGTACGACCAATAAAACAGGAGCCGTATTAGTGGTGGGCTCCGGCATAGCCGGTATCCAGGCATCCTTGGACCTGGCGGAATCCGGCTACTACGTATACCTGGTGGAAAGAGAGCCGGCCATTGGCGGGACCATGCCGATGCTGGACAAAACCTTCCCCACCAACGACTGCTCCATGTGCATCCTGTCTCCCAAACTGGTAGACTGCGGGAGACACCTGAACGTACAAACCCTGACCAACTCCGAAGTCACCGGGCTGGCAGGGGAACCCGGGAACTTCAAAGTCACCATCAAAACCAAAGCCCGTTACATCGACCTGGCCAAATGCACCGGCTGCGGCAGCTGCGCGGATGCCTGCCCGGTCAAAGTAGACGACGCCTTCAACCAGGGACTGGGCAAGCGGAAAGCCATCTACAAACTATACGCCCAGGCCTTCCCCAACGCCTACGCCATTGACAGCAGCAAATGCCTGAAATTTAAAAACCTGAACAACGAAAAACTCTGCGGCAAATGCTTAAAAGCCTGCCAGGCAGGCGCCATCAACCACCACATGCAGGACGAAGAAATCCAAATTGAAGTGGGCTCCATCCTGCTGGTACCGGGCTTTGAAACCTTTGACCCGGCACAATTGGCGCTGTACAAATACGGCGAACTGAAAAACGTCGTCACCTCCCTGGAATTCGAACGCATCCTGAGCGCATCCGGCCCCTTCGGCGGCCACCTGGTGCGACCCAGCGACCATAAAGAGCCTGCTAAAATCGCCTGGATCCAGTGCGTAGGCTCCCGTAACTGCCGGATCAACCATGGCTACTGCTCCTCGGTATGCTGTATGTATGCCATCAAACAATCCGTCATCGCCAAAGAACATGCTGACTACGACCTGAACACCAGCATCTTCTACATGGACATGCGGACCTACGGCAAAGAATTTGAAAAATACTACGAACGCTCCAAAAAACAATACGGCGTCAACTTCATCCGCAGCCGCGTCTACGGCTTAGACCCTGGCGAAAACGACAACATCAGCATTCGCTACGCCTTAGAAGACGGTACCGTCATCACCGAAGAATTCGACATGGTCGTCCTGAGCGTAGGCTTAGAACCCAACAAAAAAGCGGTCGAACTGGCCAAAGAACTGGGCGTAGAACTGAACCAGTACAACTTTGCCGACGTACCGCAACTGACCGGCGTTGCCACCAACCAACCGGGCATCTACGTAGCCGGCGCCTTCAGCGGCCCCAGAGACATCCCTGAGACCGTCATGCAGGCCAGCGCCGCCGCCGGAGAAATCCAAAAACTCCTGGCCGAAGCCAAAGGCACCCTGACCAAAGCCAAAGAATACCCGGCCCAAAAAGACGTGGCCGGAGAAATCGTGCGCACCGGCGTCTTCGTCTGCCACTGCGGCATCAACATCGGCAGCGTCGTAGACGTACCCTCGGTGGCCGAATACGCCAAGACCCTGCCCGGCGTCGTCTACGCCACCGACAAACTGTACGCCTGCTCCCAGGACGCCAGCGCCCAAATCAAAGAAGCCATTGAAGAATACGGCTTAAACCGCATCGTCGTGGCCTCCTGCAGCCCGCGTACCCACGAGCCCATGTTCCAGGAAACCCTCAAAGAGGCCGGCCTAAACCCGCACCTCTTTGAAATGGCCAACATCCGTGACCACTGCTCCTGGGTACACCAAAACGAACCGGCAAAAGCCACCGAAAAATCCAAAGACCTGGTCCAAATGGCCGTTAAAAAAGCAGCCCTGCTGGAGCCGGTACAACCCATCACCCTGCCCATGAACCACGACGCCCTGGTCATCGGCGGCGGCGTGGCCGGCATGAACGCAGCCCTCAACCTGGCCGACCAGGGCTACCAAGTCTACCTGGTGGAAAAAGCCGAAGAACTGGGCGGCATTGCCAAGCGCATCCACTACGGCATGGGCGGCGAAGACGTGCAAGCCTACCTGAACCAACTGATTGACCAAGTCAAAACCCATGAAAAAATTAAAGTCTGCACCGGCGCAACCGTAACCGACGTACACGGCTTCATGGGCAACTACGAAACCAAACTCAGCAACGGAGAACAAATCAAGCACGGTGTCGCCATCATCGCCACCGGCGCCGAAGGATACCAGCCCAAAGAATACCTCTACGGGCACAACAGCCGGGTGCACACCCTGTTAGAACTGGAAAGCATGATTGCAGAAGACAAACTCAAAAACTCCAACAACTACGTCTTCATCCAGTGCGTGGGCAGCCGGGACGACGAGCGGCCCTACTGCAGCCGCATCTGCTGCACTAAGGCCATCAAACAAGCCTTAAAAATCAAAGAAAAGAAACCCAGCGCCAACATCTACATCCTGTACCGTGACATCCGGACCTACGGCTACTTCGAAGACCTCTACACCGAAGCCCGCCGCAAGGGCATCATCTTCGTACGGTACAGCGTAGACAACAAACCGGTGGTCCAAGAAACCCCCGCCGGGACCAAAGTAACCTTCGTGGACCACGTCCTGAACCGGCCGGTAGAAATCTACGCCGACATCATCGGACTGGCCAGCGCGGTTGTCCCCAACGACAACACCGCGCTCTCCAAACTGTTCAAAGTACCGGTAAACGCAGAAGGCTTCTTCCTGGAAGCCCACCTGAAACTGCGGCCGGTAGACTTTGGCACCGACGGCGTCTTCATGTGCGGCCTGGCCCACGGGCCCAAAAACCTGGAAGAAAACATCGCCCAGGCGAAAGCCGCAGCGGGACGTGCCGCCACCGCCCTGGCCAAAGAAAACATCCAGACCGACGGCAAAGCCGCCTTCGTCAACAAACGCAAGTGCGTGGCCTGCGGTGTCTGCGTCGAAGTCTGCCCGGCCAAAGCCGCCACCCTGGTCACCGACGAACGGGGCAACACAGCAGCCGACGTCAACCCGGCGCTTTGCAAAGGCTGCGGCGCCTGCTCCTCCTCCTGCCGCAGCGGCGCCATCAACGTCAAAGGCTGCAGCAACGAGCAGATCATGGCCATGGTGCAAGTGGTTAGCTGGTAGCCTAGCGGGTCATCCTCTGGGGTCCAGCCATCAGCCGTCAGCTTTTGATGGTTAGTAAAACCCCGGGCCTGCACCTAACAAGCAACAACAAAAAGAACAAGGGTCAGAGCGGTGCGCAGCACCGCCTGACCTGAAGAAGAGGATAGATAACACCATGCCGGGGCAGCACCCACAATAGAAAACTCAAGGAAAACCCTAGAACCAAAAGCAACAACCATAAAAACCAACCTTAAAATACAAACCAAAGCATAAAACCAACAGCTAAAGCTGAAGGCCGATGGCCGATGGCTGAAGGCCGAAACAGCCAACCGCTGTTTCCAGGAGGGAAGAAAATGGCCGAACAAGAACCCAAAATCGTCGCGTTTCTCTGCAACTGGTGCAGCTATGCCGGAGCGGATCTGGCAGGGGTAGGCCGACTGCAATACCCCCCGAACCTGCGCGTCGTACGCGTACCCTGCTCCGGACGCATCAACCCGCTGTTTATCATTGCCGGCCTAAGATCCGGCGCCGATGCAATCCTGACCTCCGGCTGACACCCCGGCGACTGCCACTATGTTAGTGGCAACCTGGTAGCCCGCCGTAAATTCGCCCTGTTGAAAAACCTGTTAAACTACATGGGCGTCGAAAACGACCGCGTCAACTTCACCTGGGTATCCGCCTCTGAAGGCGCGCGATTTGCAGACCTCATCACAGACCTGACCGGCAAAGTCAAAGCCATGGGACCCAACAAAGGACTATTTCGCAAAGCGGAGTGAGGTGAGAGGTAATGAACGTAACCGAAAATATTAAAGAAACCGCCAAAAAACTGCTGGCCGACAAAAAAGTCGACCTGGTAGTGGGATTTGCCCAGGGAAGCCTGCCCCTCCGCAACACCCCGTACTTTGCAAGAACCCCGGAAGAGGCAGAAAACCTGATCTGGAGCGCCACCTGCGAAAACAACCTGGCCAACTTCGTGAGAAAACGGCCGGAAAAAGTAGCCGTCATCGCCAAGGGCTGTGACGTGCGTGCCATCGTGGGCCTCATCAAAGAAGGCCAGATCAACAAAGACAACCTGACCATCATCGGCGTACCCTGCGAAGGCATGGTAGACCGTAAACAAATCTGCGAACTCGTCGGCTGCAAAGACATCCTGGAAGTCAACGACACCGGCGCCGAACTGGTGCTAAAAGGCAAAGACTTTGAAAAAACCGTCGCTAAAGCCGACGTCCTGTTCGGCTCCTGCAAGACCTGCCAGTACAACACCCCGGTCCTCTTTGACGAACTGATCGGCGAAGCCGTACCGGCCAGAGAAGCCGACTACGCCGACATCGAAGCATTTGAGGCCATGAGTGCCGAAGAGCGGAACGCCTTCATTGCCAAAGAAATGGAAAAATGCATCCGCTGCTACGCCTGCCGCCAGGCCTGCCCCATGTGCTACTGCACCGAATGCTTCGTCGACTGCGGCGCCCCTGCCTGGATCGGCAAAAGCGCTGCCAGCGTAGACGACAACGCCCTGTTCCAGGCCGTGCGAGTCTTCCACCTGGCCGGCCGCTGCGTCGACTGCGGCGCCTGTGAAAGAGCCTGCCCCATGGGCATCAAACTATCCCTTTTAAACCGTAAGATGGTAAAAGACGTCAAAGAACTCTTTGGTGCCGAAGCCGGCGTGAGCTTAGAAGACCCACCGGCCTTAAACACCTTCCAGTTCCAAGACAAAGAAGACTTCTTGCTATAGGAGTGAGGTGAAAAAGGATGATCATAAACAAAAGCGAAATACCAAGTTTACTTGACAAACTGGCAGCTGAATACCGGGTGATGGCCCCGGTGAAAAAGGACGGCATGGTGGAATTCGCCGCCATTCAAAAGGGCGAAGAAGCCTGCCTGGACTACATCAACACCAAAAAGCCCGGCAAAGAAATCCTTTTCCCTCAGTCCGAAGAACTCTTCAACTACACCGTGGATGCTGAAGGAGTAAGGATGCAAGACAACGTTGACCCGCAGGCCACCGTCGTATTTGGCATGCGCCCCTGCGACGTGAAATCCCTGGTGCTGCTGGACAACGTCTTTAAAAACGACCAATATGAAGACGTCTACTACCTGACCCGCAGGAACAACACCCTCATCGTAGGGCTGGGCTGCAACGAACCGGCAGCCACCTGCTTCTGCTCCAGCATCGCCTGCGGCCCCTTCTCCAAGGAAGGCAGCGACATCTTCCTGACCGACATTGGCGAAGCCTACGTCGTGGAAGGCATCAGCGAAAAAGGCAAAGAACTTTTAGCCAAACTTGGCCTTGCCGAAGCCGGTGAAGCAGCCAAAGCCGCTGCGGCCAAACTGCAGCAAGAAGTCAAAGCCGACGCCACCGTCAACATCGAAGGCCTGAGCGCCAAACTGGGCGGCATGTTCGAACACCCCTTCTGGGACCGGCTGCACGAAAAATGCCTGGGCTGCGCCGCCTGCACCTACCTGTGCCCCACCTGCCACTGCTTTGACATCGCAGACGAGGCCACAGACTGCAACGGCTGCCGGGTGAGAAACTGGGATGCCTGCATGTTCCCGCTGTTTACCCTGCACGGCTCCGGCCACAACCCGAGACCGGGTGGCAAAGCCCGCTGGAGACAAAGACTCCTGCACAAATTCAACTATTTTGTAGACCGGTACAACGCCACCGCCTGCGTTGGCTGCGGTAGGTGCATCAAAAACTGTCCTGTAAACCTGGATATTCGCCAAGCCCTGGCTGATGTCCGGGCATTGGACTAGCGGAAGCGAGGTTGAAAAACAGATGAGAAACCCCTATCTACCGCTGCCGATGAAACTGGTGAAGAACTTCACCGAGACATCTGACAAACTCATTCACACCTTCACCTTTGAATACCTAAACGAACAAGACGCCGAAAGCTTCCAGTACCAGCCCGGCCAATTCGCGGAAGTCATGGTCTACGGCAAAGGGGAAGCCCCCTTTGGCATTGCCTCTTCCCCCACCGAGAAAGGTATCCTGAAATTCTCCGTGGCCAAAGTGGGCGTAGTCTCCACCGCCCTGCACATGCTGGAAGAAGGAACCATCGTCGGCGTGCGGGGACCGCTGGGCAACAGCTACCCGCTGGAGCAGCTGAAGGGCAAGAGCCTGACCATCATCGGCGGCGGCTTTGCCTTCACCACCCTGCGTTCCACCATCCAGTACATCCTGGACCCGGCCCACCGTGGCGACTACGGCGATCTGACCGTCATCTACGGTGCCCGGAACCCCGGCCTCTTGCTGTACAAAGACGAGCTGGCCCAATGGGATGCCCGGTCGGACATCAACCTGATCACCACCATTGACCGGGAAGTGGAAGGTTGGACCGGCCGCGTGGGCTTCATCCCCACCGTTACCAAAGAAGTGGCACCCAAGACGGATTATGCCATCATCTGCGGACCGCCAGTAATGATCAAATTCACCCTGCCGGTACTGGTAGAGTGCGGCTTCACCCCGGACAGGATCATCATGAGTCTGGAAAACCGGATGAAGTGCGGCATTGGCATGTGCGGCCGCTGCAACGTAGGAAGCAAGTATGTCTGCAAGGACGGCCCTGTATTTACCAAAGAGCAGCTGGATCAGCTGCCCAATGAGTATTAAAAGAGAACTCGGGAATCATTTGCATATAAAAATCAGGGACTGGTCTCGTTACCAGTCCCTGATTCAATATTCCATAGGATAACAAGCATAAGAGCTTACCTGAATTAAGTTGTCAAGGTATTGACACTTTGGAAATAAATAACAGCTCCCCTTGTTATCCTAAAATGTTCTTGGTGAGCCCCAGAGGTTAACTTAAATTAAAGTGGCGCCGAAGGGAAGTCTTG
>JBFMCH010000037.1:0-4846 GCA_040754595.1 Bacillota bacterium | reverse complement strand
ATAAAATAAAGATAGGTGATGAATATGGAAAAATGGATCAGTATAGGAAAAGCAGCTAAACAATAAGGGGTTTAGCCTAAATACCCTGCGACTATGGGAGAAAAAGGGGTTACTGGTCCACCAAAGAACTTCTACGGGCCACCGTAGATACAACTTAGCAGATATTGCATCCTAGCAATAGTAGTTATAGAGTATAAGGATCGGTTAGCACGTTTCGGATACGCTTACCTAGCAAAGTAAACGATTGGAAAAGGAACAGAGGAAGCTGGTTTACTGGCAAACACACCTTGTGAGCAGAACGGAGGGGAAAATACAATTGTTCAAACAAATGTTGTTAAGGAAGACATTAACAAATTAATTAACGCTCTGCAGCAAAGTAATATTCGTGTAAGTTATATTGTTCTGTACGGTTCTCATGCTAAAGAGAAGGCTGAAAAAGACAGTGACATAGACATTGCCGTAATATCTCCTGATTTTGGCCAAGATCCTTTGAATGATAGCAAACTTGTTTATAAATCTATTTTCACCCTTGATATAGAGCCGAACTTTGATGTTATAACCTACTCCCTAGAAGAATTTGAGAAAAGTGATCATTTTTTTGTGCAAGAAATAAAGCGAACCGGACAAAAAATATATTCTGTTTAAACCAAAAAGTTCTTAATGTCGTAGATCGTTATAATGTAGATCATTATAATAAAGAAATATAAAAGGGGTAGTATTGACTGTGTATATATCGACATGCGGTCCGACTCCACCAGTTGTATACACAGAACCCTTAAGATTAATTATGATATAGTCTGTTTTTTGAGCAATAGGAAAAAAGGGGCTGACCTAATTTGCTTTTAGGTCGGTCCCTTTTTGAATTAAGGTGATATCTATTATAAACAGATAAACAGTTGATGTTAATTCTATAATTTTGATAAAATAACAACCTTTAGAAAATGAAACAACGAGGCCCTGGGCGTCGTTATCAGTTGGCAGATGCCAACGCAGTGAATTGAGGAGGTTTTCAATTAGATAACGAGGCCTAGGAGATTATTGAGGAAAGCCCTCCCAAAAAGGAAAGACGTGCCGTATTACTTATTTAGAAGGAATCCCCACCAGGGGCAAACCCGGTGAAAACCAGGGGCGCAAAGCCAAGGGGCCTAAAGCGGTTGATTCGCTACGGCAGCCCGGCTGCTGGGGAAAGGAAATAAACTCTTCCCCGGTAGCTGACGGTCCAGGAAAGAGGAGGTGAGGTCCGGCAAACAGGGGACGTTTTTTGAGTTAGCTTCTGGCGAAAAACTTTGTAAAAGGAGGAAGCAGGAATGAAGAGAAAAACCAGGTTGTTTCTCAGCGCGTTAACTTTGGTTATTTTCCTTTTCGGAACGGTTGGGACGGCGTTCGGCATGGGTAAGAAGGATTACGGCAGAATGGATAATACCGGCACGGAAAAAGAGCTCCAGGAGAGTTCTACCGCGGAAGATGTATACCAGCATAAAGAAAAGCGTGATTTTGAGGTCAAGACCCGCACGCGCAACAAAGGCGACGAGTTTCAAGTGAAGGTGGAGGAAAGACTTGGGCGGGAAATCACCGAAGGGATCGATGACGAGGAGTTAACCGAACCGGGAGCGAAGGGCCTCGAAAAGCGCATCGCTGAATTGGAACGGAAACTGACAGAAGACCCTGGCGACCAGAAGCTCCTCTGGAAGCTGGCGGTTGCCTACCGCAATACCGGGGAATACGACAAGGCCATTGAAACATTAAAAGAGCTGGAAGGACAACTGCCGCACCCGACAGCCAAGGTTGCGGTACTCCTGGCCCAGTGCCTGAAGTCCAAGGGTGACAAGGAGGCGGCACTGGCCGAACTGGAAAAGCTGCTTGAATCGCCCACAACCGTGTCAGGTGCCGTATACGCCTACAGGGCCATCCTGAAGGAAGAACTCGGCAAGGCAGGAGAAGCGTCAGAAGAAATGGAGAAAGCTATCGCCGCTGAACCCGGAGATGAGGACCTGTACAAGAAAGCTGGCGAACTTTACAAGAAGGCGGGCAAGAAAGGCATTAAAGTGTTCGTAAAGGGCAAGAAAACCAACTTTGACGCCGAGCCGTTCGTGAAGGAAGGCCGCACCATGGTGCCGGTCCGGGCGATTGCGGAAGCCCTGGGCCTGGACGTGAAATACAAAGCCGGCGCGGTTGTCATCACGAACCCGGCCAGCGGGAAGACGGTGACCCTGTACCTGGGCCGCACCGAGGCAAAGGTCAGCGGGCGGAAAGTGACCCTCGACGTGCCCGCGCAGGCGATCCCGCCGGGCCGGACGGTCGTCCCGCTCCGGTTCGTGAGCGAGAACCTGGACGCGAAGGTCAACTGGGTCGAGGACGGCCAGGTGGTGGCGGTCAACTAACGGCGAAAGCAGAAATAAAGCCGGACATCCCTTTTCCGGGGTGCTCGGCTTTTTATTTTTTTTTGCAACTTACCATGGAAGGAGAATGTGCGTTGCCTTCTACACCCCTAACAGAAACGCCATTTACAGGATTCTCAACCAGCGAAAAATCTGATACAATGATCATACTTGTTGGGTGGACATCTCTAGTGATACTGTTGGCGCAGTACCACGCACTACAGAGATGTCCTTTTCCTTTCTTTAAGTTATGGTCATTATATCCATCTATTTCTGGACAGGCAATACCGTCGGCTTCTGGGCTTTTTAACTCAGCCCCAACATATTATGTCAAAAACAGTTTTTTTGCGAAACTAGGGAATTTCCTCTTGCAAAAAAACATTCTTACACCTCTTCAAAGTTAGTATAAGATAATTAAACGGGGCAACCAGTATAAGATGGTAACGGAAATTTTTAGAAGTAGTGCAGGAATATTAAAACTAACCGAAGAAATTCCCCAAATGATAGGGGCTGATAATAATTGCTAACCTACAAGCAGCTTCAGGCGGCCCTGGAAAATACCAAAATTGAGATAGATGTACTTAAAAAACGGATTAAAGAAACCGATGATCCCCGGGAATCTTGTAATCTCACCAGAAAACTCAGGGAGTTGCAATATAAGCAGCTTTGGCACCTAGAAAGGCTGCAAAACTTGTGGGAGCAGGGTGATACCAGCGATTAATCACTACACTTTAAACCTAATCCAGCAACAATCCTGCATATTCTCAAGACGGTTATGGTAAATTTCATCCTGGCCCCGGCCCCGGCTTCTGCTGGGGCTTATTTGTTTATTGAATATTTTCACAAAACAAGGAGGAGATTGAGAGGGAATATAGAAGATACCTTACCAAATATTACACAGGGTGGGTTTTGTAACATTGGATCTTAGGATTAACGTAATGGATTGGTCATATACAGAACTGAGCAATCTTGTAGGGCAATTTTTGCCGCATTTTCACTTTCCCTCTATAAGAAAAACGATTTGGTTAGATTTCTCTAATTTAGATTTTGCTAAAACACATGTCCTTTTAATGGTTGGTTGTTTTGCGAAATATCTTCAAACACAACGTTTATTAAATAATTTTTATTGTGTAATACCAAGGAAAATAGATGTACATAGATATATGTCCCGGTTGGATTTTTACAAAATGATAGGAGCCAATGTTGAGGAGTTGTTTACAAGGCAACCTTCTTCTGGTAGGTTTGTTGAAATTTGCCAAACTAACAAGGATAATACTTTTGATGTAGTAAATAAAATCGTTAAAGTTTTAGAAACACAGTTTAACGATATTGATGAAACCGTTTTTTGGGGAATATCGTGGTCATTAAATGAAGTCCTGGATAATATCATAATCCACGCTAATTCCATAATCGGCGGGTATGTTATAGTGCAAAATTATTCTGACCGCGTAGACATAGCAATTTGTGATTGTGGAGTTGGGATAGCTGCAAACATATATTCAAGATGGGGTAACTTATCGCAAACAGAAGCATTAGAACATGCCATTCAAAAAGGAGTAACCACAAATATAGAGGGTGCCGGGGCAGGCCTGTATTATACTAAAAAAATCATTGAACATAATAATGGGGCAATGACGATTTATTCGGGAGCGGCACAACTCATTATTGAAGGAAAGAACATATATTCGAAAGAGGTTCCCTTTTTCCCAGGAACTATGGTATACTTAAGTTACAACAAAAATCATACAATAAATCATAGTGAGATATGGGAAGAGGGAATACCTGCAACGATTGATAATTATATGTGCGACGACTTTGAGTTATGGTAAAGGGGGGATAAGGATGGTGTTTAAATTTGGCGAAGTGGGTTTGTCATTAGGTACTAGGTTACTAGGGGTAGAAATTCGGGAGAAATTAAGTAAAGCGATTAATAGCTCTAATGATGTGATTGTGTTAGATTTTGATGGCGTGGCTGTTGTTTCTAATTCTTTTGCGGATGAGTGTTTAGGAAAACTCGCTCAGCAAATGGGTATTAATGAATTTAAAACTAAAACAACCTTCCGAAATTTTAATCCCTTTATCGGAAAAGTAATCAAAAATGCTATCAGTAATAGAATAGCAATGAGTTGAGACCCACCACCCGGTGGGTTTTCTATTTCCTCTCAATCAACCCCAACTTCCCTCCGACCAGAGTCAAAATATCTCCAGCAAGCCGAGGGTACTGTAATACTAAACTTCAAACCCCACCCAATGGCAATCACGCATATTTCCCTTGGGCGTCCATGTGGTAAATTTTACCCTTCCCCGGATGCCGGGTGGCAGCCAGATGGTTGGTCCATCTTCGGTACCGTACCGACTCAATATCTCCCACAGTGCGGCCCGATCCGTTTTGCCTATCCCTATGGCGTGACCCTGGACCTTGTCGCCGGTGCCAACCAGGACATAGCCGTCATGTGGCTTATATCCCA
>JBFMCH010000036.1:0-146028 GCA_040754595.1 Bacillota bacterium | reverse complement strand
TTAAATTAGCACTCCCTATCTGATGATAGGTATTTATTTCTACAAATATCTCTATTTTCCTTCCTGTTATGCTAAAAATATCTATTTTTGGTTATTATTGTTTGGAGTTTTTCAACAGTCTCCTAGACAAATTGTCGCCACTTATCAGGCCATTGCCAGTCAAGGAAGCTGTGATCGATTCGTTGATTTCAGTTATTATCTAAAACCCTATTTAACGGAAACGAATCAGTTACTGATTTTACAAGCCATAGCCCAATGGGCCCAGGAGGGCCGGCAGTTAGATAAGACGGTCCCGGTGGGCTTGGGACTGGATAAGATGGTAAAAAATTTTGACCTTTTCAACCAACTGGAAGACTGGGAAGTAGATATACTTTGGGCTCACTGGCCCGCCGTCGGTTTTTTAGCTGAACTAAACGGTAGCCGTTATCAATCTCTCTATGACCACATGGAACAGTATTTCAGCAGACCCGGTTTGGAGTTGTTATTCGGTAGACCTGCTCTGGGCCCATTCAGAAGAAAAAGCGGCGAGGTCTGCCGGCAAACCCTGCCGAACTGCCTCAATAAGCTCTTTAGCTTTGAATGCATCTGCAACTCCATCCTGCCGAAGGTTCCTAAGCCTATAATAGGAGATTTTGACAGCGCAAACCTCATCGCCCAAAAGGACCTGGAGGAACTACAGCTGCTCTTTGAAAATATCGGCCTGTACCCCGAAGGTCTCTTCCACAGTGATTTTATCGCCAACGAAATTTATAGCTGGTTGATCGGGATCAAGCAAGATAAATCGGAAGAACGCTTTGACAGTCTGACAAAACAATACCTAGCTGCCGCCGACGCAGAGCTTGACGAATGGCAGCAGAAAGAAATTATTAACGTTGATATAATCAACACGCTCAAGAAAAGGCGTTGCTCCTTTAAAGGTACCCTGCCCCTGGTGAATTTCCCCTACCTGGTCAGCTTTTGCGCTTTACGTAGGCGTCTTCTGGCCCGGGACCTGGTAGAGGAACGCCCTCTTTGGGAACCGATCCTCTACGAAGTGGTTAGATCCTGTCCAGACCTGTACGGCCATGACCTTTGTCTTTTTGAAATACTCTTAAACGTTTGGTTATAGGAGGGTAACGATGGGCTTAAACCCAATAGATGTAACAAAGCACATCAATGACTCCTACTTCCGCTATCTAGCCACCACCTTTAATATTTCGGATGCGGAATTGCAGGAACAACTAACAGAGGAACTGAGAAAGCCTGAACGGTTTGTAAAAGGGCCTTACTTGGAGATTACCCCAGCCTTTCAAACAGGCAAGTGTATTCGTCAGCTAATTAAAGAGGGCCTCTTGTCCACAGGGTTTCAGAAGTTCGGGAACACTCTGGACTTAGACAGGCCCTTATACCAGCACCAGGAAGAGGCCAGCCAAAAAATCGTCGGTAAACAGAGGAACTTAATTGTCGCTACCGGCACCGGTTCCGGCAAAACCGAAGCGTTCTTAATCCCCATATTACATCATCTCCTGGTGGAGCATGAGCAGAAAAAACTGGCCCCAGGTGTTCGGGCACTTTTGTTGTACCCCATGAATGCCCTGGCCAACGACCAGATGAAGAGACTGCGCAGGTTGTTGCGGGACACCCCCTTCATTACCTTTGGACGGTACACTGGTGAAACAAAGGAAACCAATCAACTGGCAGAAAAACACTTCCGGCAGCATTTCCCCAAAGAAGAAAGGATACCCAACGAGCTGCTGTCCCGGGAAGAAATGCGGGAGAAGCCACCCCACATTTTACTGACCAACTACGCCATGCTGGAGTTTCTTCTGATGCGGCCGGCAGACTGCACCTTCTTTGAAAACCACTGGGGGCCTACCTGGAGGTTTATTGTCCTTGACGAAGCCCATAGCTACAACGGGGCCAAAGGCATAGAGATGGCCATGCTACTGAGGCGGCTCAAAGACCGTGTGGTGCAAGGGCAAAAAGGAGTTTTGCGGTGTATCGCCACCAGCGCCACGTTGGGTCGCGGCCGGGAAGACTTCCCGGCAGTGGTCCAGTTTGGGGAGAAACTCTTTGGCGAGGCCTTTGAATGGGTTCCCGGGGAGCCCGGACGACAGGACGTGATCGAAGCCACCCGGTTACCTGTCAATGAACTGGGGCGTCCCTGGGGTAAACTAGACCCACAATTCTACCTGGACCTTTGGCAAGCTCTCCAGGAAAACCGCCTGGATTTCAACACTTTGCTTGATGTCGCCAAAACCTACTGCTTGCCAACGGAGGTCATCACCTCCGCTGTCAATAAGGCCGGCGAAAACCGGGACTTGAAGCGTTTACTCTACGAAATTTTGAAGAAGGACGAAACCCTCTTTAAGGTAAGGGAGGCACTGAAAAATCCTTCGTCCCTGATCACAGTGGCCGGTTCTATCTTCGGCGGGATCAAACTGGTGGCAGAGGACCTTGCGGAGCACGTAACCGGAAAGAAGGTCCAGGCTTATTTGGTTGCTTTCGTAGACCTGGCTGTGCTGGCCAAACCGGGGGATGGAGACCAACCCCTGTTACCCGCTCGCTACCATTTATTTGTCCGGGCTCTGGAGGGCGCTTTTCTCTCCCTGTGGCCGGCCAAAAAACTATATCTTGACCGAAAAAAATCAATTACCGATAACGGCCAGGAGTTCCCGGTCTTTGAACTGGGCACTTGCAAACGCTGCGGCCAGGAATACATTGTAGGGGCAATTACGCCGGAAAACCGGCTGGCACAGCCTCAAAACAGTGAAAGCTATGAAAAATTGGACTGCTTTTTAATCCGCCGCCGTGGTCAGGAAGACCCGGTTGCCGATGAGGATGAAGAAGTGTTGGCAGCTTCAACCGATGAAGACGACACCTGCTCCGAGATCTATGAGCTTTGCTCTATTTGTGGCTATATCAGGCTGAAAAACTCATCCATGAAGGGCTGCCTCTGCCAGCAGCCGGCGGAAGAGAGAATATGGCTACTGCAAAGGCTTGTAATCCCAAAGGGTAACAAACAACAAAAATGCCTGTCCTGTGGCGCTCGGGCGGAAGATCTCATCATGCGTTTTATAACGGGCCAGGATGCACCGACCGCAGTTTTGGCGACCGCCCTTTATGAAAAGGTGCCGGTGAAGTTGGACGAGGTTATACCTCCGGTACAGTTTGACAAGGAGAGCGGCGAAGACGATGAATTCAGTGATGACTTTATTGAGGCCAAAGTGGAAAAAACCAAGGATGAGCACGGCCGGAAACTTTTAGTCTTCTCCGATAGCCGGCAGGATGCGGCCTTCTTTGCTCCCTATCTCAACCGCACTTACCAGCAGATCCTCTGGCGCCGGCTGACGGTAAAGGTTTTACAGGGGACAGGCCTTCCTGCTCTGCGTGTTAACGACCTTGTTCCCCTCTTGACCAAAGAGGCGGAGAACTCGGGCCTTTTCAGTCACTACCAGAGCCATTCTGAACGCCAGGCCGAGGCGTATCGCTGGGTGATGTCGGAATTGCTCGCCATAGATAAAGGCCATAGCCTTGAGGGCCTGGGTTTGTTGAAAATCCAAGCGGTGAAGCCCCAAAACTGGAAGCCGGTATCCTATTTCACCAATACCCTCAAATGGGATGAGAACAAGACCTGGCAGCTCCATCAAATGCTATTGAACAGTTTCCGTCACCAAGGAGCCATCACCTTTCCGGAGGACATCTCGCCCAAGGATACCCATTTTGCACCCCGCAACCGGCAGCATTTTTTTAGAAAGGATGGGGCCTCACCAAAGGACGGGGTATTTGCCTGGCTCCCCTCGGCGAACAAACTAAATGCTCGGATAGATTACCTTTCAAGAATTTTCATTCGGACGGGTATGGAAGCTCAAGAAGCCCAGGAAGAGTGTAGAAGGGTACTGGGGAAAGGATTCTGGGAGATTTTCACCAAAGCAGGTTCGCCCACTTGGAATTACCACTTCAGGGTTACCAACAAAAAGGAGACCGGTCCGGTTTATCAAGTGGACTACCGAATGTGGGAAATTTCACCCTCTAGGGCTGGGGACAAGTGGTATCGCTGCACCGCCTGTGGCACAGTCTCCTCGATTAACCTGGAAGGCGTATGCCCCAAGTACCGTTGCCAGGGCACACTGGTGGAAGTGAACCTGGACCAGTCTCTAGCCAACAACCATTACCGCCATCTCTATTTAAACAGCGTGCCCATCCCTATGGTCGTGGAAGAGCACACCGCCCAGCTCACCGGTGAAGCAGCAGCGGAGCTGCAGGAGAAGTTTTCAAATGGTGAAGTAAACGTGCTGAGTTGCTCTACAACCTTTGAAATGGGGGTAGACGTCGGTGAGCTTGAGGTGGTCTTCATGCGCAACGTGCCACCGGAAACCGCCAACTATGTACAACGAGCGGGGCGGGCCGGCCGGCGCACCGAGTCCACTGCTTTTTCCCTCACCTATGCTCAACGGAGGCCTCACGATTTAAATTACTTCGCCCAGCCCGAAAACATGATCGCTGGCCTCATTCACCCACCCCATTTCGAAATGACCAATGAAAAAATCGTCTTGCGACATGTAAACGCGGTTGCCTTATCACGGTTTTTCCGTCTTTACCGCGAATACTTCAATAACGTGGACGCCTTTTTCCGGCCGGAAGAGCCAACTGGTGGGTTGGAAGAATTCTCGAAGTTTATTGAAACAAGGCCAGTGGAAGTTTTAGAGTCGCTAAAAAATATTGTTCCCACCAAGATAGCACCCCAGATTGGACTAACGGAATGGGCATGGGTAGAAAACCTCCTCTCAGAGGATAAGGGGGTTTTAGTGAGGGCCGCCCAAGAAGTAAAGGAGGATGTCATTAAACTCTGGGAAGAAAAACAGCGGTTGGATGAAGCAAAATTAAAATCAGATTATTTATTGGATATCATTAGTACCATTAAAAACCGCAATTTACTAAGCTACCTCTGCTCAAGAAATGTGTTGCCAAAGTACGGTTTTCCAGTGGACGTGGTGGAACTAAAAATCAACTCCCACACTGTCGAAGCCGCCAGGCTATCTTTGGACAGGGACTTGCGGATTGCCATCTCGGAATATGCTCCTGGGAGCCAGGTGGTAGCCGGGGGTCGGTTGTGGACCAGCACCGCTCTCAAACGTGTTCCCAAACTGGGCTGGGATGAGTATTACTATAGCGTTTGCAAAAAATGCGGCCGTTACCATAGCTCCAGGATTAGCGGGGACCTTTCAAAACAGTGCCAGGCTTGTGCTGAGCCCTTAGAACCCCCCGTCAGGTTCATCGTACCTATCTTCGGGTTTATGACCAGCCAGGAAAAGCCTGAGATCCCCGGTGAGAAAAGGCCCCATCGCAGCTATAGCTCCCGGGTCTACTTTGCAGAATATTACAAGGACTTGGAAGAAAAGTATAAGCACCGGGCCGATGAAATCCGGGAAGGTCAGATCGGTCTTAAACAATGCCAGTTGCTTTGGCACTATTCCCCATTTGGGAAGCTGGCGGTTGTCAACCGTGGTGGCAAAGAGGGTGGCTTTAAGCTTTGCTTTGTATGTGGATATGCCGTGCAAGCAGGGAAAAAATCTTCCAAAAAGCCCAAGCCCCACAAAAGGCCCAGCGGGTCTCAGTGTGATGGAACGTTGCAATTTTGCCACCTTGGACATGAATTTATGTCCGACACCGTGGAGCTACGCTTTGAGGGGGTGTCCAGTAAACCCCACGAATTCTGGCTGTCCCTCTTATATGCCTTACTTGAGGGTGCCAGCAGTGCCCTGTCCATCGCCCGAACGGACATTGACGGCTGCCTGTATTATTACGGCAACCTAGGTACAAACCCGGCCATAGTCATATTCGATAATGTCCCGGGCGGTGCAGGACATGCAAAGCGTATTGGTCCAGAAATGCGAAAGGTCTTATGGGGGGCTCTACAGCGAGTTAACGGGCAATGTGGCTGTGGGGAAGAGACCTCTTGCTACGGATGCCTTAGAAACTTTCATAACCAGTTTTGCCACGATCAATTGGTTCGGGGTGCGGTAAAAGAATTCATCATACAAATTTTAGGTTAAAAATCTTTTCATATAAATGTGGCAAAATTGTGTAGAGAAGGTTGCTGGCTTTACCCGCTCAGAGAATGAATTTGGAGGGATCTGGTCGATTATTATTTATGACCGATTTTATATGCTGTAACTCATGAAGAGGCAGAGCGAATTGTCAGAGAGAGATAATGACTTACAACCACGAAGATATTCTCGCAAGCTATGCAGTGACTGGAACAGATATTATGGGTTAAATAGTTAAATAGGATTGTAAACTAAGCCACAGGAGATCCTTGTGGACTTGATTGTTAAAGGAGTGGGCATTTGTAATGCCATGGACTTCGCAACATCTCAAGTGGCTCGTGAATACGGGTAAACAACTGATGACGATTGATGGCAAGCCCGTGGAGATATGGGAATTTCGTCATGAAAATGATGAAGAAGTTCTGTCTGCTTGGGCGAAGCACTTCCGAAATCACTATTGTCTTGACAATGAAATAGATTATTACAGGCGGGGATATGGTTACTCTCGTACTGAGTATTTAAACAAAATCAAATTTCCTGACCTCACTGCCCCTCCAGGCCCAAGTATTCGTTCCGGTGATTTTGGTGAAGTGTTGGTAGCGGATTATCTCGAGTATATTCTCAAATTCTGGGTACCCCGTACTCGTTATGGAGATAAAACAATTCGTAATGAATCTACAAAAGGTTGTGACATTATAGGTTTCAGGATCCAAAGGGATGGGCAAGACTCAAGGCATGATACACTTGCAATTTTTGAGGCAAAAGCACAATTTACTGGGCGAGAGGCAAAACCAAGACTTCAAAATGCAGTAGATGATTCTGCGAAAGATATTACAAGAAAAGGAGAGTCATTAAACGCAATTAAACAACGCTTATTTGAAACAAAAATGCTTCAAGAAGCTAATCGCATTGAAAGATTCCAGAACCCGGAGGATCGTCCATATGAAGAAGTTTTTGGAGCTGTAGCGCTATTCTCTACAAATATTTTTGTTACAAATACTGTGTCAGATACCAACGCTAATGGGCATCCGAACGCGAGAAATCTTAAGCTTCTTGTCATTCACGGTGACGCAATGATGGATCTCGTCCATGAGCTTTATAGGAGGGCTGCGGATGAAGCCTGAAAGAAGGTCACAATTACTCCTAGGGGTTACTCGATCAAAGGCAAAGATGTACGAATATGGAGTTCCTGAAGAGCATCATATCAAAATTATTCGAGATCCATCAAGGCTTTTTACTTTGGCTATAGGCTTGCTAGGCGATCACGCAGCGCGAACAAATTCGGAAGAGGTCAAAGAGATTTATCTGAAGGAGTTACAAAACCACCTTCAGTTTTCGGCTCACTTTTTTGATGCATTTTTGCAGTCTCGACTTAATGCAGATCTTAAACCCTATCTCTTGCTTTTAGGAGCTGCTTCCTACTTTTTATGTGATTTGCCTGGTAGTTCAAGTGTCCTAGCAAACCGCCTCGGTAAGGACCACTATGATCTAGAGTGCTTAGGACTGGAAGATTTGCTGCGTTGGCTCCTTCAGAGAGATTTTTCAACATACTTTGATGAATCAGAAGGAATCTATGCAGAATACATTAATGGAATTTCACAATGGATTGTACACTATTTTGAGAATGGTAATGGTGAGGATACTCTTTTTGAATTGACTAATCATCTCAGAAAGGCCGCTTACGTTAGTGGTACACCACGACAGTTACTTTTTGCCGATGTTATCAGTGCTGTTGTGAAGAAACTTTATATGAATTCTGGCTGGTACTGTTTACCACGTTATACTGACCTTAGTGTTGAACAATGGCAAAATGCGCTAAAGAAAGACACTTTCGTTCGAGAATTATGGCCAGCCCAACACCTTCTTGGTGAGCATGGTGTTTTTCGAGGGAAGTCAGCAGTAATTCAGATGCCGACGAGTGCAGGAAAAACCAAAGCTACTGAAATTATTATACGTAGTGCTTTTCTTTCAGAGCGGACGTCCCTTGCTGTGATCGTCGCTCCATTTAGATCCTTGTGCCATGAAATCAGAAACAGCCTCATTGAAGCTTTTCAAAATGAGTCTGTGAATATAGATGAACTTTCAGATGTGTTTCAATTTGATTTTGAAATTGAGGAACTGTTAGGAAGAAAGCAAATTCTCATCGTTACTCCTGAAAAGCTAATCTATGTACTCCGCCATGTTCCTGAGTTGGCTCAAAATATTGGCTTACTAATCTATGATGAGGGACATATGTTCGACAACGGAACGCGTGGGATCACCTACGAACTACTCCTGACATCACTTAAGTCAATGGTTCCGAAAGGAATTCAGACAGTATTAATATCAGCAGTAATCAGTAATGCCGAAGCTGTCGGTAATTGGTTAAATAAGGAGGATTTCGAAGTAGTCTCTGGTACTAACCTAATACCAACTTACCGAACGGTAGCCTTTGCTAGTTGGTTGGACCAACTAGGACGTTTAGAATTCGTGACCACAGAAGATCCTAATAACGTGGAGTTCTTTGTCCCGAGAATTATCGAAGCGCAACAACTCCAACTTAGAATAAGAGAGCGCAAGCAGCGCTTATTTCCAGAGAAGAATGATGGGCAGACTATTGCACTATATCTAGGACTAAAGCTTGTTCCAAATGGCAGTGTAGCGGTTTTTGTGGGCAAAAAGTCCACCGCCTCTAGTTTATGTGAAAAGGTTGTTGATGCATATAATCGAGGCCTTGCTTTTGCAAAACCTATTGATTTTTCAGACCAAGATGAAATTAGCCGATTATATTTCCTTCACGAGTGCAATCTAGGAGCTGAAGCCACAGCAACACAGGGTGCCAGTCATGGTATCTTTACCCATCATGGAAATATTCCACAAGGAATTCGACTTTCCGTTGAGCATGCTATGAAGGAAGGTTTAGCAAGGTTTGTTATTTGCACGTCCACTTTGGCTCAAGGAGTGAACCTTCCAATCCGATATCTTATAGTAACTAGTATTTATCATGGCACTGAACGTATCAAGGTTCGCGATTTTCATAATTTGATCGGTCGTGCTGGTCGTTCGGGAATGCATACGGAAGGTAGCATTATTTTTGCTGATCCATTTATCTTTGATAAGCGGAATGTATGGAAGGAGAGGTGGCGGTGGTGGCAGGTTAACGAGCTACTAAATCCTGATAATTCCGAACCTTGCGCTAGTACACTTTTATCAATTTTTGAGCCATTATACAGTGATAATTATAAAAATACTATTCCGATGGAACCTCTTAGCTTTGTTCAATACTATATTCAGGATCCTTCGACTGTGGATACTCTTCCAGGAAGAATTGCTTCGGATTTTGTAGAGATGGGTTTTACAAAAGAAGGATTGCAAAGACAGATTACATGGAAGATGAACATTATCTCGTCTATTGAAAGCTATTTAATGGCGCATTGGGACGACACTAATATGGGGCTTAAGGAAGATGAGATAGCGGAACTTGCTGAAGGAACGCTTGCATATTTCTTAGCCGAGGATGAACAGCGAGAGCTGATTGTAGAGCTTTTCAAACTACTTGCAAGTCATATTGCACAAAGAGTTCCAGAAGTGGCAAAAAGAAAGTTGTTTGGAAAAACTTTATATGGCGTCTGGACTTCTATTACGATTGAAGATTGGGTGAGACAACATATCGAGGAACTAATTGCTTGTAATTCTCATGATGAACTACTTGTAACTTTATGGCCTATTTTATATGACAATATTCAAAATATCACATTTAAAAAGTGTGATAGACCAGAGGTTTTAATTAATATTGCATCCAGTTGGATTAATGGAGAACCCTACTACAAGTTATATGAGATTATCAAAGATTCGGGTGCTAGACTCATTAGCAAAACGCGACTGCGACATTTCGATTTGGAGAATGTTATCGATATCTGTGATAATGCCTTGGCTTATGGCGGAACACTTGTTCTCGGGGCTATTGTTGAACTTGTAGAACTTATATATCCAGAAAATAACGATAATATCATTAGCAACCTTCAGGAGTTGCAAAAAAGACTGAAATATGGTTTACCTTATACTTCGGCAATTATGTTTTATGAATTGGGATTTGCTGACCGTATTATAGCAATGGATTTAAGTTTAACTGTGGATGTTTCACCTTCGCCCAAGAACGTTATTATTCGGAAGGTCAAGCAAAATGTGCAAGCTGTTCGTGAATTGCTAAGAAAATATCCATCTTATTTTAATATGGTATTAAATAACATTTTAGGATAAAAAGGAAATCGGTTTAAATTAAAATTGCAGTAATGAAAAAGCAATATCTGACAGGAAGCTTTTCTCTACAGGCCAAAGGATTCCTATATTAACTGGCATGTAAGAGAAGTATTTAGAGGATCAGAAAGCGGGAGTTATCGACCACCAGATGCAGATTCTGCACCCGGCGCTCTGTACTCCAGCCAATCCAGGCATCCCTGGGCGCCACCTTCCAGGCCGCGGCAGAAAAGCCGATAGCGCAGAGATAGCCTGCCGGAGAGTTGATCAGATAGCGGACCTGGGCGCCCGGCAGAGGAGTGTAGCCAAGATAGTGATAGCGGTCGATCAACTCGTTCCAGAGGAAGGAGTCCTTTTTGGAGACAACACGCTGCAGTTCCAGAGGCAACAGCGACTGTACCGGGCCGGCGATCTTCTCCCTGGCCTTACCCTGCTCCGTCCGGCGAGAGAACTTCCGTCCGTTGCCATTGCTCTTCCTGGGTTCCGGCAAGGTAATTAGGCCGGATCGGTGCAGCCTTAAGAGCAGCACCTTGCAGCTCATGTTTTTGAGACCTCCATCCGGCTTGAACCAGGACCATGCACGACAGATATCCCGGGAGATCTGCTCCCGGGTTGCTGAGGGATCAGAAGCAATGATCTGACGGATCATCTCGATGTCGTCAAGGGTAAGAGACCGGCCGCAGATAGAAAGCGGGAAATCAGCCAGGACCATGATGCTTCCTCCCGGTTCGCATTCCATACTCCCGGATGATCACATCCGGAATGTTCCACGGCAGGAACTGCTCCAAGTCCGGCGGGGGACCATTGTTGCTGGCGCAGGCATCCAGGTAATACTTGAGATACGCCTCGACATTCAGGTCATTCCTGGCCGCCGTCTGCAGGATCGACATGGAGGCCGCCAGCAGTTTGCCGCTCCACTCGGAGTGGATGCCGTAGTAGTTCTTGCGTCCTAGGGCGCCCGGTCTTAAGCATCGCTCGGCCAAATTGTTGTCCATGGGAACATAGGGATTATCGACAAAGACGGTCAGAACGTCCCAAATCTTTTGGGGCGCTGTTTAACACCTTCTGCTGCTGCCAGTGCAGGTTGGAATCTTCCAGTTCGGCGCGGATCGATTGTAGCATCGATTCCAGGGCGCCCTCCAGCGCCGACTGAGCAGCTTTGAAGAGTTCCGGTTTATCCAATACGGCCAGCCGCCATAGCTGAGGCGATAGATCTCGGCGATCCTGGCCACCCAGAGATCCGCCCATGCCTTCAGGCAGTTCAGCGATTTGCCGGCATCGAGGAAATCCCGGCGGAAGTGGGACCAGTAGAGCGCTCTCACCAATCCCTCAATGAGAGCTACAAGCTTGCTGTAGGCGGAGAACCTGTCGCAGTTTACAGTGCCCCTGGCGTTCTCGCCGAAATGTTTCAGGGGGACATTGCTGGAGCGGGACTGATCGAGGACAAACACCACCGTCATGGGAGAGACAAAGACCCACAGCCACCAGTGTCAGCCCTGCTTGTCGGGTACCTGGACAAAGTGCATCCAGCCAGTCTCGTCGACATGCCAGTGGTCTTCACTGCGGTTGACTTCCGCCAGCAAGAGATAGAGGGGCGCAAGGAGCGGCTCCAGCTTCTTCAGCATCCCTGTCAGGGTACCCTCGCTGATTTCAAGTCCCTGCATCCGCATGATCATGGACATCCGGTGCAATGGGATCTGGAAAAAGAATTTCATGACCAGGATATGGGCCAGAAGAGCGTTGGAGAATTTCCCCTTGGGTATGACCTGGGGCGGCTTGGGAGCGGTGACAGATCTCTGGCCGCGGCAGTTGCAGATGTTGAAGGCCTTCTGGCGTATATGCTTCTTGAGTACGAGCATTATCTCATAGTCGATCTCGTAAGATACTTCATAGAGGTTGGTGATCTTCCGGCGTTTCCCGCAGATATGGCAATACAACTGATCATCCGGGATCTTATGAAACACTTCGACCTCGGGAATGTTGGGGATCTTGCGTCCATGGCCCTTATGACCGAATCTGGCGCCCCGCTTCCTGCCTTGATCTGGCGCACGATCATTGGCGCTATCGCGACCACCTGTTTGTTGATCACTTTGAGCTGCCGGCTTCTTTTCGGAGGAACGGCCAAAAATGGTGCTATTGCGCTTGTTGAGCAGTGCCATCAGGCGCTCATTATCCTCCGCCAACTGCTGTTTTTCTTTCTGGATTTGCTCTATTTGAGCGGTGAGATGATCTATCACGCTATCCTTTTGCCTGACAATCAGGCAATCAGGAAAAGAGCAAATAATGGCGTTTACAAGACGGGTCAGATTTTCTTGAAGGCAAAATAAATATTTTATAGGAGTTTCGTTATGGTAAAAGATGGATATAAGTATAAGTTTACAATTGTTGAGTATTATTTTGATACGCCAGAGAAGATGAAAGTATACGAGTGTATTTGTAACATACTTGAACAATTTGGCATTGACGCTTGGCTAAATTTTAGAAATCAGATGATAATAAGAGAAACAGTAAAAATTGATGAGCGACACGGTTAGTAACGCATCAACCGTTCCTTATTAAATTACTGTATAAGTATCTAAAGGAAGCGAGGTTCGCTCCGTAGCGAACATACCCGCTTCCTTTAATTTTTTATGGGAAGGTGGTTGGGTACCAACACGAAAGAAATTGTGGCCGCTGATGAGAGTGGTATGATTACACGGCATTACGGGGACTGCGTGAATTGCGGCGCTAAGGGGACCATGAAGGTTTACGAGTGTAACTTTGCTTCATGGAAGCAGGTTGAGAAGAGCTGCTCTATTTGTTTATTCTTGGAGAGGAAGGTCCAAAACAGAGATTCAGTTATGCGTTATACACCAAATCCGCAATTCCTTGAAATATGTGCCATACAAGGAACAAAAAGAGTTAATGGCGGATCTCAAGAAGATATACCAGGCCCTGACCATCGAGGAAGCAGAGTTGGCCTTTACGCACATTCAAAGAAAAGTGGGGCAAAAGGCACCCCATAATTATCAGGTCATGGGAAAATAACTGGGTTGAACTGACAGCTTATTTTAAATATCCGTATCAGATCCGCAGGCTTATCTATACAACCAATATTATCGAGGGTTATCACAGGCAGTTACGAAAAGTAACTAAAACTAAGACGGCATATCCGACAGATGAATCGCTTATAAAAATAACAGCGCATCATGCCGGTTGCTGATCAGAAGGTAGGCATCCCGGTAGGTTGCACTTTCATCTTCCTCTTGCAGAATCCCATCCACAGTGACCGGCTCTTTCCGGTACGTGGACGCAACCGCTGCAATTGGGACGTACCGCCACCGTCTCATTGGCTCGCCTTTCCGGTTTGTGGTGTCATAGGAAAGTTTGGTGGCCCACCCGTTTGGGAAAAAACTTTCCTTCCTGTGCTGGCTGTTTGATAGTTCTACCCGGAATCATATCTGGTGTATGAACTTAATTTCCACCTATGCCGTTTTGAAATTTTTAAAATGTCAAGGGGTTTTAGAGATATTGTGAATTTTTTTTTGGAACTAATTTACTGCAAGTGCATAACTACTGTAAATGATACCACTGTTATTTTTTTAGAACCGTTTGCTGACTAATCCTTGTCATAAAAATTGCAGTAATCTATTTACTGCAAAAAAGGATTGACAGCGGGTCAGCTTTGGTTTATATTGGTGCTGTAAGAACATTACAGCAAAATAATGTAGGTGGGAATTTGAAAACGAAACTAAAGTCAATAGCATCGATTCAAATGGGCTATTCATTCAGGTCCCGGATGGAGACGGTGGGTACAGGGGCTATTGCGGTGATACAGATGAAAGATTTGACAGCTGAAAACCGTGTAGATTGCAGTGGCTTGATGCGCATTGATATGGAAAAGCTCAAGGACCATCATCTGGTTAAACCCGGTGATCTCATTTTTCGTTCTCGTGGGCAAGTAACATCATCTGCTATATTGACTGATGATCCTGGTAAAGCAGTTGTTGCAGCTCCCCTTCTGCGGATTCGGGTAAAGAGTAATTTTGTTATTCCCGAGTATCTCAATTGGTTTATCAATCAGGAACCGGCACAAGCCCTTCTGGCCAGTTGTGCGGAAGGAACCGCGCTGAAGATGATTAACAAACAGGCATTGGAGAATCTTGATGTTTTCATCCCCCCGATTGCGCGGCAAAGAACAATTATAACGGTAGCTACTTACGAGGAGGAAGAACAATTTCTGATTAAAAAGATTGCGAGCAAACGCAGGCAGTACATTGCATCAACATTAATGAAACTGGCTAAAGGAGAATGAAAAAATGGATACTATTAAAATCGATCAGAAAGATATTAACAATGCCGCGTGGGCGGCCTGCGACACTTTCCGTGGCGTTGTCGATCCCGCACAGTACAAGGATTACATACTGGTAATGCTGTTTTTGAAATACATCTCGGATGTATGGAAAGATCATTATGAAGAGTATCGCAAGCAGTATGGTGACGATGATGTTCGAATTCGTAGAAAACTGGAGCGTGAGCGCTTTGTTTTACCGAAAGGCGCAAGCTTCTATGACCTCTATGAACAACGTAACGAGGCCAATATTGGTGAGTTGATTAACGAAGCTCTTGATGCTGTTGAAGAGGCCAATAAGGCCAAGCTTGAAGGCGTGTTCCGCAATATCGACTTCAACAGCGAGGCCAACCTCGGCAAAACGAAGGACCGCAACCGCCGCCTCAAGATGCTGCTGGAGGATTTCAACAAGCCGCAGCTTGATATGAGGCCCAGCCGAGTTTCCGAGGATGTCATCGGCAATACGTATATCTACTTAATTGAACGCTTTGCATCTGATTCCGGTAAAAAGGCCGGCGAGTTCTATACTCCTCATAAAGTGTCGGAGCTGGTGGCCAAGCTGGCCGGTCCCAAACCTGGAGACCGCATTTGCGACCCAGCCTGCGGTTCCGGTGGTCTTTTGATTGAAGCGGCCCGTGAAGTAAAGGATCGAAATTTCGCTCTCTTCGGTATGGAGGTGAACGGAAGTACCTGGGCACTGGCACGTATGAATATGTTCCTGCATGGGGCGGACAGTGCCCGCATCGAATGGTGCAATACGCTCACCAGCCCTGCGCTGGTAGAAAATGACCGTCTAATGAAATTCAATATTGTAGTTGCCAACCCGCCATTCTCGCTGGACAAATGGGGTGCCGATGAAGCCGAAAGCGATCGCTTCAATCGTTTCTGGCGCGGGGTTCCGCCCAAGAGCAAAGGAGACTGGGCCTTCATCAGCCACATGGTGGAGGCTGCGCTGGAAAAGGAAGGTCGCGTGTCTGTTGTGGTGCCGCATGGCGTTCTGTTCCGTGGAGCTGCCGAAGGCCGTATCCGGCAGAGCATGATTGAAGAAAATCTGCTGGATGCCGTTGTTGGACTGCCGGGAAACCTATTCCCAACCACCAATATCCCGGTGGCCATTCTGGTCTTTGACCGTAGCCGGGAAAAAGGCGGGGCTAACGAAAGTCGCAAGGATGTGCTTTTTATTGACGCCAGCCAGGATTATCTGCCTGGTAAGAACCAGAACGCCCTTTCGGATGAACATATCCAAAAGATCGTAGACGCCTATAAAGCCCGTGAGAATGTAGATAAATATGCTTATTTAGCCACCTTTGAGGAAATTAAAAAGAACGATTTCAATCTCAATATTCCCCGCTATGTTGACACTTTTGAGGAAGAGGAGGAAATCGACATCTATGCTGTGCAGCGGGAAATCGAGCAGTTGGAAAATGAACTGGCTGATGTTCGAGCAAAGATGGCAGAAAAAATCAAGGAGGCTGGAGTATGAGTGCTAATCAACTCTCGTTACATCCACTGAGGAGGGAAAGGTTACCCAAAGGGTGGCAGTTGCTTCCTGTCGGTAAAGTTTTAGTCGATTCTCAGTACGGTACCAATACCTCTGCCTCAGAAAATGGTAACACAAATGTACTAGGTATGAAGGATATTCAAAATGGAAGTATACTGACCACTAATCTTATTTGCGCTAACCTGTCAAAAGAAGAACGATCAAAGTACATTCTTAAAAAAGGCGATATTTTAATAAATAGAACAAATAGCTATGACCTCGTCGGTAAAGTTGGAATTTTCGATTCGGATGATGAAGTAGTGTTTGCATCATATTTGGTAAGGCTTAAAGTCAATGAAAAGTTAATTATCCCAGAATTTTTGAATTACTGGCTTAACAGTTATAGTGCACAAAAGACTATAAAACGCATTGCGACGAGAGCTGTTGGCCAAGCTAACATAAATCCGACTGAATTCAAAAAACACTGCTTTGTTCCGGTTCCGCCACTCTTTGAACAAAAAGAAATTGTTTCTCTTTTAAAATGCTGTTCGAGTGTCATCGAAAAGATTGAGCAACTTATTACAGCCAAGGAGAAGCAGTTTACTTGGCTAATAAAGACCTTAATTAGTGGGCAGTGCGAGCAATGGGAGCATTTAAGAGCAGAAGAGCTTTTCGACAATGTTACAGAAAAACACCACCCTGAGGAAGAGTTGCTTTCGGTTACACAAGATCGAGGGGTAATTCCTCGACGAATGCTTGAAGGTCGAGTAATGTCTCCTGAAGGAAGTACGTCATCTTATAAGCTAGTTCAAGAAGGTGACTTTGTTATCAGCCTTCGTTCATTTCAAGGAGGGATTGAATACTCCCGCTATAGAGGGATAGTTAGTCCGGCATATACAATTCTCCGCCCCAAGGTAGTATTGCATGACGAATTTTACAGGCACTTTTTCAAGTCATACATATTTATAGAAAAATATCTTCGAATTGCTGTAATTGGAATTAGGGATGGTAAACAAATCAGTATTCAAGACTTTTTGACTATAAAGATTCCCTACCCCTCAATGGAGCAGCAACAGATAATAGCGGAGGTCTTGAATACTGCACAGCAGGAAATCAATCTTCTAAAAAGACTGGCTGATTCCTACCGCAAGCAAAAGCGCGGCCTGATGCAAAAACTACTGACTGGGCAGTGGCAGGTAAACACTGACAAGGAGGCATTTTAAAGATGCTTGACCTTACCAATTACAAAAACAGAATCCTATCTGATGATGATATTCCTCTGTTCGAGGATGCTGTGAAGGCAGCTAGTAACAATGCATTAAGGGCTGCATATGTCATGATCTGGCTGGCCTGTGCTGAATCACTTAAACGCCGATTTCGTGAAGCGCAAAAGCGTGATAGTACAGCGGGGAGAATCGTTGGTCAAATTGAACAGAGAGAAGTTGAGCACAAATCAGTTGATAAATTTGTGCTCGAGCAAGCTCGTGTTTACGGATTCCTATCAGATTCAGCACATACAATCTTAACTCATGTTTATGATATGCGCTGTCTCTATGGTCATCCTTATGAAGAAGCTCCATCAGAAGAACAGGTTTCTCATGCTGCAGCAGTAGTTGTGGAATATGTATTGTCTCAGCCAGTGAAGCTTCGCGAAGGGTTTGGAGGGCAATTGCTGAAGAATCTTCTGGAAGATCCCAACTACCTGGATGATCAACGTGACACAGTTGAACAGTTTGCAAAAGAGATTCTTATGAAAATTGACGAGAAAATTTACATATGGTTTCTTGAAAAATACTGGAAAGGTTTGGAGCAAATAGCCGATGATTCAACGATGAAGGTATTCTTCTTTCGCGGCGTTTGGTTTACTCAAGCTTTTCTTAAACAAATTGGTGTAGATATTCTCAGTCATGATCAATGGCATGGACAGGTAAGTAAATTTCCGAAAACTCTCATTCGTGTTTTATCAGATTCAGAACTTTATTCCAAAATTGGTCAAAGAGCTCAAGATTATCTTCTTGGTAATATACTTGATGAGAGTGATAGTCGTCCTAGTCTTTTGCGGATTCTAGAAGACCTTCTAATCTCTAAAGTTTTAACGAACCGTCAGAAAGATCGTTTTCAGGAAAAGATAGAGAGCATTAAATCCACAAAGCTTTATGCTTCTGGGGTAAGCATGACCCGGTGTGTTGGTAGAATCATTGAAGATCTTAAATCGCATAACTGGTACACACAAAACCCGGCAATTAATTTCATTCTCTCGAATGATCCTGAGCAAGTCGCAAAATTATTTACTGATGAACAATGTGTACTTGGTCGAAATATTCTTCAATGCGCCGAAGGGAATGCGAGCTCCGCGATCAATATGCTGGAAGTCATCTCTGAATCAGACAAAAAATGGCCTATAGATTTCGTTAAAGGAATTGTGCTGGAATGCTTTACAAACGAGCAAAATCAGATTCGTTTTAAGAAGGAGCACTTATCTAAAACACTAGACATCTTGGCAGGTCTTGACACAGATGTTCAAAAAAGCATCATAGATGTTGTGACTAATTCAATTGAATGCGGAATCCCAAAATATCATTGGCTCGACAAGGATGATTTTGATTCTGTTATAGAAATAATTAGCAACTATAAATGGGCTATAGAATTACAAGAATGTCTTAAAAGTAAGGCGTCAACGTTGCCAGAACGTGAGGAGGGGGCTTGATGCAAGGATTTCAGTTTAATGAAAAATACCTTTCTCAGATCCCGGCACTTCAGGTCCTGTTGAATCTGGGGTTTGAATATCTCTCCCCTGCACAGGCTTTGAAAGAGCGCCAGGGTAAAAACGGCAATGTGCTGCTGGAGGGCATTCTGCGTGACCAGCTCAAACGGATCAACCGTATCAACTACAAAGGGCGCAAATATCTATTCAGCGAGGAAAATATCCAGTCGGCCATTCAGAAATTAAAGAACGTCAAATATGATGGCCTGCTGAAGACCAATGAGGTAGTATACGATCTGCTCACCCTGGGTACAGCCCTGGAACAGACCATTGAAGGCGATTCGAAAAGCTTTAATTTGAAGTACGTCGACTGGCGCAACTGGGAGAACAACAAGTTTCACGTAACCGCAGAGTTCAGCGTGGAGCGTTCCCGCAGTACGGAAACAGCGCGTCCGGATATTGTTCTCTTTGTCAACGGTATTCCACTTGCCGTAATTGAATGTAAGTCGCCCAAAGTCGAAATTGAACAAGCTATCTCCCAGTCCATCCGTAATCAGAGCGACGATTACATCCCCAAGTTATTTGTCTACTCGCAACTGGTAATGGGAATCAATAAAAATGCCGCACAATACGCCACTGCCGGAACACCCGCCAAATTTTGGGGCGTGTGGAAGGAGCAGCGCGATAAAGAGGCGGACGTTGCCAGAGTGGTCAATTCTGCCCTTTCAAATAAGCAAAAAAAGCAGCTTTTTTGCGGTGAATTCGCTGTTGCACGCCCATTCTTCGATTCTCTGGAGGCTGAAGGCGAACGTTTGGTTACAGAGCAGGACAAGGCGCTATACAGCTTATGCCGTCCAGAGCGCCTGTTGGAGCTGGCCTTCAAATTTACTGTTTTTGACGGCGGAATCAAAAAGATTGCCCGTTATCAGCAATTTTTCGTCATCAAGTCTACTCTTGAACGTGTCAAGCAGCTAGACGGTCAGGGCAAGCGCAAAGGTGGCATAATCTGGCATACTCAGGGCTCCGGTAAATCACTGACAATGGTAATGCTGGGGAGAAATCTTGCCCTGGACCCGGATGTCACCAACCCGCGAATCGTGTTGGTGACTGACCGTGATGATTTGGATAAGCAGTTGGGGAACACTTTTGCTGCCTGCGGCTTGGAACCGAACCGGGCAACATCGGGAAGGCATCTGTTAGAGTTGGTTGCAGAACACAAAGCGGGCATTATCACGACATTGATTCACAAGTTTGACAAAGCTATGAATATCAAAAAATATCAGGATGATTCTACCGACATTTTTATGCTAATTGACGAAAGTCACCGTACAAACTTCGGCTCATTCTCAGCAAGGATGCGGCAGATGTTTCCGAATGCCTGTTACCTCGGCTTTACTGGTACGCCTTTGATGAAGAAGGAAAAAAACAACTTCGCAAAATTTGGCGGTATAATCGAACCGCACTATTCCATTAGCCAGGCTGTGCAAGACGGGGCAGTCGTTCCTTTATTATATGAAGGCCGTCACGTGGAGATGGAGCAGAATAAAACCGCTATTGATCTATGGTTTGACCGGCATACACAAGGGCTGACCAAAGAACAGAAGGCGGATCTGAAAAAGAAATATGCCCGGGCTGAGATGCTGAATAAGGCAGAACAGGTTATTTACATGCGTGCTTTTGATATCAGTGAACACTTTCGGGCTAACTGGCAGGGAACGGGATTTAAGGCCCAACTGGTTGGGCCGAATAAGGCTGCCGCGTTGAAGTACCACCAGTATCTCAATGAAATTGGTTTTGTAACGTCCGATGTAGTAATTTCCCCGCCAGATACCCGTGAAGGCTATGAGGAGATAGATGATGAGCCGACTGACGAGGTGGTCAAGTTCTGGCAAAAAATGATGAAGCGCTACGGTAGCGAAGAGGAATACACTAAGCAAATTATCAATCAATTTAAGCATGGGACTGAGCCGGAAATTCTGATTGTGGTCGACAAGTTGTTAACCGGATTTGATGCTCCACGCAACGCGGTTCTTTACTTATGCCGTGTTTTACGCGAACACACACTGCTGCAGGCAATTGCGAGAGTGAACCGCCTTTATGAGGGAAAAGAGTTTGGGTACATTGTAGATTATGCGAGTGTTCTGGGCGAACTGGATAAAGCCCTCACTATGTATGGCGCGCTTGAAGAATTCGACGAGAATGATTTGGCTGGTACCCTGACTTCAGTTAACGCGGAGGTTGAGAAGCTTCCTCAGCGGTACTCCGATCTCTGGGATCTTTTCAAAGAAGTCAAGAACAGTTATGACGAGGAAGATTACGAGGTTCTCCTTTCCGATGTTGCCATTAGAGAGGACTTCTATCAGCGGTTGGCGGAGTACAGCAAAACACTGGGGATCGCTCTGTCGACCGAGTCCTTCATTATGAATATCGATGAGGCGAAACTGCGTCGGTATAAAGCAGACTTGAAGCGGTTTCAGAATCTTAAAGCAGCGGTAAAGCTCCGTTACGCTGAAACTATTGATTACCGGGATTATGAGCCCAAGATTAAGAAATTGCTCGATACGCACATCCAAGCAAATGAAGTTATTCAATTGAATGAGCCGGTGAACATTTTTGATGACAAAATGTTCAATCAGGTGAAGGAGGAGCAGGGTTTTTATGGATGTAAAACAACAGCGGCCAAAGCAGACGCCATTGCACATGCGACTAAGCGGGTTATTACCGGAAAGATGAATGAAGATCCGGCATTTTATGAAAAGTTTTCCAAGCTGATTCAGCAGTCTATCGAGGATTTTCGAACAAAACGTATTTCTGATTTGGAATACCTGAGCAAGGTTTCCGATATTCGGAATAAAGTTATTACTAAACATCATGATGACATCCCTGCCAAACTGGCCGGGAACGAAGATGCTATGGCGTACTTTGGCGTTCTCAAGCCATTCTTTGAGCAACATCATCTTGAAGATAGTGAATGCCAGGACATCACTGCAGATGTGGCTTTGGCTGTTCAGGAAATATTGAGCCGTCATTGGAAGGTTCAGTTCTGGGACGATAATGATGCCCAGAAACAGGCTATTAACGATATCGACGACTATCTATATGATGAGGTCAAAGGAAATAAGGGTATTGCATTCAGTCTTGACCAGATGGACGAGATTATAGAGCGAACAATGCAAGTGGCTAAGCACAGGAGCGTGAAATGAGTTTAAATAGCGGCACAATAACCTATGGCAAAGAGATTATTTGTTTCCATGTTTTCTATGTCGACAGAAAGACCCTGGAAATTGCGGTCCATCCAGATGGCAGCGTAGTGATTAAAGCGCCACTGGGGACGGAATACGAAGAAGTGCAAAAGATAGTTGTTAAACGCGCCCGTTGGATCAAGAGGCAACTGGATTATTTTGCGCAATTTAATCCGAGAACGCCTCAAAGACAATATATTGGTGGGGAAACACACCTGTATCTTGGAAGGCAATATCGCCTCAAGATTGCCACCGGTGATAGGGATGAGGTAAAGCTTACTCATGGTTATTTCTATATTACAGTGAAAGAGAATCCTGCTTATGAAAAGGTTAAAAAGCTGCTTGAAGATTGGTACTTAGAAAAAGCCACAGAGAAATTCAGTGAGAGCTTTGAGCGATACTGGCCATATTTTGGAAAACACTTCTTGTCTAAGCCAAGAATCCGGATTCGGCGCATGAAAAAGCGCTGGGGGAGTTTATCTAAGAAGGGAACGCTCACATTAAATGCAGATTTAATCCGTGCGCCCAAGGAGTGCATTGATTATGTCGTTACTCATGAATTGTGTCACTTGCAATACCACGACCACAGTCCAGCTTTTTTTCAATTACTGGAAAGGCTTATGCCTGATTGGGAAAAGCGAAAGCATAAATTAGAGCTAGCTATGATCTAAGAGGGGGCAAGAATTGATAAGCGCCAGCCCAAGCCGTTAAATGAAATAATCAGTGAATTGGCAATTATTTTATTAGGGCAAAATTTTCCTGAAACCATGCATGAAGATGTACTCAATGAAGTTGGCTTGGATATGGAGTTAGCCGGAAAGTTACGTCGCGATCCTCAGTTTCGGGAACGTATTTTAAAGTCCTATGAGTACAGATGCGCTGTTTGTGGCTTTAATGTTCGATTGGGGAATATATTAATTGCCGTTGAGGCTGCTCATATAAAGTGGCACCAGGCAGGGGGGCCGGACCAGGAAGAAAACGGAATTGCGTTGTGTACAATGCATCATAAATTGTTTGACCGGGGAGTGTTTACTCTAAACGAGTCATTGAAGTTCCAAGTAGCGGAAGCAGCTCATGGCACAGAAGGGTTTGAAGAATGGCTGATGCGATACCATGGGAAAGAGATACGGCCTCCCCAGAGTCCACTTTACAGGCCGAAGGATTCCTATATTAACTGGCATGTAAGAGAAGTATTTAGAGGGCCACAAAGATACTTGGCCGATTAACTTTTTCAATGTCTGTTGGCTATGGCTGTGGGTACTCAAGGGCTGAGTCCCGATGAAGAGGTTCTTGCCAGGCCCGGCCATGGGCGAAAGGTTTCAGCCTGAGGCAAAGAAAATTACCAGTTGCCTGGTGTATCCCTGCAAAAAGCAAACATGGGAGTCCTTGAAAAAACGTGGGATGCTTTACCACAGGGCTTCTCTCAATGCCGGTAGAAGAAGTGTGAATTTAGTACTGACTGCCATACCCATGAATGCTGAGCTTGAGGAAATAGTCCAAATACTGGCAAGGGCTGTGAGTTGATTTATGCAATAGCTTTACGAGTCTTGTTCTCTTAATACGAAAAATGTCTATTAAAGGGCTTTAAGATGTCTGGATAGGTATTAACCATGGAAAGATTTTTGGATATAATATCTCCTCGGATTAAGGAATGTATCCTGCGTGACAAGCAGGTGATCATTTGAAAAGAGAATTGGTTTTTCTTAATGAACATGGGTTCTAGGAAGTCTTCTTTCAAATAAAAAGAACTCAAGTTAATTATAAAAAGCATATGTGGGCTAAAATGGAAGTCACGAAATTATAAAAATTTGTATAATTATTGTATAATTAGGGTGTGCTGATTCCAATACAGTACACCTGTTTTTTTAACCGGATTATTTATAAAGTTAGTAGATATTCAGAATATAAGGATCCAAAAGAGGCGATTGTTATGAGTTCGGTTGAAAAGTTATTTGAATATGGAAAAACAATTCTTACTGAAACAGAACTACAGCAGGTTATCAAAGAAACGGATTATGGTCTTTTCCACCATGTGGTTGAAACACTGGTGGACGATGGAATTCTTGTACCGGTCAAGTCTTCCGGGTTGAACGGCAGGTTGCCGCCTTTGTTCAATAAATATCGCATTATTAAACCGAAGGAAGATTTCTCGGGATATTTTGAATCCATCCGTCATCTTAATCCCGCCTTAAATATCTCGGGTTATCTCAAAAGGCCGGAATTGTATAAAAAACACCGGGAGATTGTAGAGGGCTTAAGCCGGTATCTGTGGTACTCGGCGGGATTGCTTGAAGAACCCATGTCGCGCAAGGAACGGTCATTTTCGGTGTGGGGCGGGGAAAAGCTGCTGGACAACCATTTTGCCCTTGTAAGGGAAGTGCTGAGGTACAATGGTCTGGGGGAGGAATTCCTGAACTATTACGATACTCCGGAGCCATTTTTTGAGTATGTGCATGCCCGCCCGGAGCAGATGACCGTACTGATCCTGGAAAACAAGGATACCTGGTTTACTTTCCGGAAGCTAATGCAGGATACCGGGAAGAACATAGTCGCCGGCACTCCTGTGGATGTGCTTCTTTACGGCGAAGGCAATAAGATTTCCAAGTGCGGCGCCCTGGAGGAATACAATGCCGTCATGCTGGGGGGCAAAAGGGGACAGGCCGGGCGTTTTCTTTATTTCGGAGACCTGGATCGGGAAGGGATCCGCCTATTTTTCCGGGCCAGGGGGGCCAATCCCAATCTTGACATCAAACCTTTTTCCGCCTTGTACCAGCTGATGCTTAAACTGGCTGAAGGCATGGAACTCCCGGAGTCACCGGATGAAAGAGGGGTGGAGGCTCCCCTGTCAGACTTCACTTCCATGCTGGGGTTTGACAGGGTCGATGTGCTGACGGTTTTTTTGGAAAAGGGCAGGTATATACCACAAGAGATAGTCAATTACCAGGTGGTGTCGAGTATCCTGAGTTAGAAACGAGGGAACGGATCAATGGATATGCGGGAGTTGGAGTTTCTCGAAGGTTTTGAGAAACGGATGCAGATTGTGGCGGCTATAGATTCGATTGTAAACCGCGGCAACCGGAAGATGGACATGGAGAGGTTGTTTGAGCCGGGACAGCTTGACAATATTATTTTCTCCGTCCTTGTATTCATCATGGAAAGGACTCTTACAGAGGATGAGGAATGCACCATAGATAGTATCGCAGCCTTTGTTGCAAGGATTGTCCCTGATTACGGCCTGGATTTTCCTTTGATAACCATTCGTAAGATCACGGAGTACATCATCAAGGACATATTGCAAAACGGCGGAGAAGCAAGATATTACCCGGTGATGAGGTACGGGCAGGGTATGGCCCCAACCCGGGTCAGGCTTATTGACGACAAGCTGAAGGAGAGCGACCGGGGATATGTGATGACCTACCAGCTTACGGACCAGGGCTATGATTTACTCTTTAGAACCAAGGAAGTGGAGCAGGAGATCAGCTTCACCATTGAAGAGTTGAAGCTGCGCGAACTGATCAGGCGCAAAAATTACAAGAAGGCCATCGGGCAGAGCGGTAACCTGGTGCAAATGATCAGGCAGAAAAAGAACGATATCAGGCAGTTCATGCAGAAAATACGGGAAAACATTTACGATGTGGACATCCGGGAGTTTGAAAGGCTTGTCGGCAGCACCTACACCCTGCTGGAGGAAGAGTACGGCATCATGAATGAAATCAGGGACATGATCGTGCTGTCGGAGGAACGCCTTAAAGAAGAGGAAGCTTCCAGGGGAACCCTGGATGAGGAGATGAAGAGAGCCCGCTCGGAGATCGCCGTCATCAGAAGAAACATCAATACCACCATCGACGAACAGAAGGAATTAATCCTCGAACGGCACGGCCTGTCAAAGATATACAAAGAAACCATAGCCGATTCTTTTTCTTTATCCCTGGCCCGGAACTATGACTATGAACGGGAAATCCTGGTGCGGCTGGAAAGATGCGATGAGAGCGTCGTCCCCTCCCTGTGGAAACTGTTGAATCCCCTGTTCAGGCCCAATCCTGACCGGAAGCTTAATCTGTTGTCGCTGTTTGAGCGCCAGGCCCGGCTCAGGCAGGAGGAGGACGGGGCTGAGGGAGTGGCCGTGGAGGAACTGGGAGAGGATATCGAACGCTTGAGAATCAAAAAAATCAACGACGCCAATACAGAATTCATCCGCAGTATCCTGGAGTTTGCCGCCGGCAAAGGAGCCGGCTACAGGTTTGGCGAGCTGTTTGATTATCTGAAAGGCCGGGAGGATATTTTTAACCTGATAGTCGCTGATGATCTGGTTTTCAGATCGATGCTGAAGCTTTATGATCTGAACGTCATTGATATCAAGGCATGGCAGGCGCAGCACGATGAGGTGGTGGCCAACGCCACCGGAGAGCTGGATGTCGGCTTTTGCCTGTACTGCATTGAAAAGGACCGTCCTGATTTGTATGGGGTGAAGAGAATAGAAATCAGAAAGCCGGATGAAAGCGTATTTGAGGAGGAAGTCTTATTTCGTCAGGGGGACGTACTATTCAGCAGGCGCATAGCCATCAGTGATTTTATGATCGAGGTGAGCTTTGGATGAGCCATTTAAACACTGCGGTAAGGATATTTAAGAAATTGATGGACAAGGGGCAGATCGACAGGGAGACTGACGGAGACCTTTTTCTGGAGTTTCGCAACACCGAGGTCCGGTCAATTCTGGCGGAATTTGAGGACGAGATGGACTTCAGGATCGTGGAAGCGTCCAATACATTATACCTGGTCCCGGACAGCGGAAACAGCTTGCTGGGCTTTACCACCAAAGATTTTAGAGAATGGGTGGCCTCCGATGCCAGACTTGTTGATGCCTATTTGCTCTGCTATATCTCCATGTTCATTTTTTACCTGTTCTACGGCAGCCGCAACCGGAATCCCAAGCAGCGGGAGTTTTTAAGAATCAGCAAATTGATCGAGGAGTTGGACAGGCGCTTTGCCATGGCCTTTGAAAACAGCGACCAGGCAACTGTGCTGGAGGAAAGGTACGCCATCAATTTTATCAGGGTGGCGGAACTTTGGGAAAGCAAGCAGGATTTCGAGGAAAAAGGCCGCAAGACCAAGGCAGGCACCATCCTGATCGCCTGCCGGTTGCTGGAGCGGGAGAATTTGCTCAGGATTGTGGATGACGACCGGGAAATTCGCACCACCAGGAAACTGGACGACCTGATGCTGAATTATTATCTCAACGACAGCAGGGTAGTTGAATTAAGAGGGTTATTTGAAGGAGGGGCTGGGGTGAATGCCCAGGATTAACCGGATCAGGATTGTGAATTTTTCTTACAACAATGATTCCCGGCACATACTTGATGAAACCTTTAATTTTCACGGCGGGGAGAATGCTCTTTTGAACCTGGCCAACGGCGGCGGTAAAAGCGTGCTGGTCCAGCTTTTTCTCCAGCCGGTGGTACCTGGCGTCCGGATCCAGGGCCGCAACATAGCGGGTTTTTTTCGCAAGAAAAAGTTGCCGGCCTACGTTATGATTGAGTGGAAGCTTGACGGGGCCGGCGGGTACCTGCTGACGGGGATCGGGATTGTGTCCGCGGAAGCGCCGGGGGTGGAGGAAGAGAAGAACCGGATCAGATATTTTACCTTTACCTCGAAATATACCGGCGCCAATGCCTTCGATATCGCCCATATCCCTTTCGTGAACCGGAACGGTGGTGTCCTGGAAGTGATGCCGTTCCGGGAAGCCAGGGAGATGATGTCCGATAAGGAAAGAAAAGACCCCTTTGTCTTTGGGTATTTTCCCGAGGACGACGGGGACCGCTATGGGAAGTATCTGGCTGAATTTGGGATAGCCCAGGATGAGTGGCGGAATGTCATCGCCAAGATCAATGACAGTGAGGGCGGCCTGGAGGAAATCTTTCAGAAGTATAAAAACTCCGGCCAGTTGTTGAATGACTGGATCATCAAGACTGTGGAGAAGGCCATGTTCAGGAACAGGTCTGAAGCGCGCCGCCTGGAGGAAATGCTGGAAAGCCTGGTGCAGGAGGTTGTGGAGAACGAACGGTTCATCCTGGAAAAACAGCTTCTGGACGGCTTCCTGGGGACCTTCAGGGAACAGGTTGATGCTCTGGCCGGGCTGTTGCAAGGACTTGACGGGCAGAAAAAACTGGCCGGGCAGCTTTCCGCGCTGTACGGCTATTTAACCTCCGAAACAGGGTCGCTGCAGGGAAAATATGAGAAAAACCAGCTGGAGATAGAGGCCTGTAAAGCCGAGGAGCAGCGGGTACAGCTGGAGGAGCGGTCAAATGATTATTGGTTGAGGCAGTCGGAGCACCAGGAGGCCTTGAAAAGGCTTAAAACTGCCGAGACCATGAGCAGTGAAACGGAAACGGCCCTGCAAGAGGCCAAAGTACGCGAGAAAATAATGCAGGCAGCCCGCCTGGCAGAGGAAATCCGCCGGATGAGGTCGGAACTTTCGGGTATTGAGGAGAAGCTGTCGGCTGCAAAGGAGCAGTATGATACTGACGGCCGGGTGCGCAGCCTGGAATATTCCCTGAAGATATTATTTGAGGAAACCCTGGAGACAATTGCCGCCGATCTTACTCGCCTGCATGAAGAAAAGACGGAAAAGGAAAAGCTGATGAGGCAGGCCGGGGAAGATTTGCGAGCTGCCGACAGGGAAAAAAGCAGTCTCGATGCTGAAAAGGGAAGGCTGGAAGAACGGAAGAAAAATTTTGAAAAAGATGAAAAGGAAGTTCAGCGGAAGCTGGGCATCAGCCTGGGGAGAAATCTCCTGGGGGAAATGGATGCCGCAGAGATACGGAAGACCAGGGCTGCGCTGGAAAATACCCGGGATGAGCTGAGCAAGAAGATCGAAATGCTGGAGGACGAGAAGACCGCCGGAGCGGCGCGCCGGCAGGGTATTGACAATGAGAAGAAAGAACTCCAGGCTGCTTTCTCTGATGAGAAAACGGCCTTAAATGGAATTGACCGGGATATCCGTGAATATGAACAAAAGGAGCAGGAAATAAAGTTTATCCTGGACAAATACGGCTTTGATTTTGATCTCAGGTTTGACCGGGAACGCCTCAACTCTGCCTTCGGGCAAAAGGTGAAAGACCTGGAAGCCAGTCTGGAGGAGGCTGCCCGGGTCCGTGACGAAGCTGCGGAGTCGCTCCATGCGCTTAAAAACGGGCGGCTGCACACCTCTGAGGAATTGGCCTCCTTATTGGCCGGCCTGGACATCCAGTATGATACGGGTGAAGCATACCTGCGCGGCCTGCCGCCGGAGATCCGCCGGACAGTGCTTGAGGGCAATCCGGTCCTGCCCTATGCCTTCATCATGTCCAGGGCGGATATGGACCGGGTGGCCGGCGCGGTGAGCAGCCTGACCATGCGACGGGTAATCCCCCTCATTGCCTACGAGGACCTGGGCACAACGGTGCCGGGCGGCGGACGGGTGGCCCATACCCGGGAGGGGATAGCTTTTGCCTGCCTGTATGAGGGCAGGATGTTTGAAAGCGAGGGCCTGGTAAAGCTGGTGACGGAGCTGGAGCAAAAGAGAGACGCGGCTTTGGAGCAGCATGGCCATTTCACGGACGCCCACAGGGCGGCGGTGTCCGACCGGGCGGTTTGCGCCAGGTTTGATTATGCGGCGGATTACCGGTACGGGCTGGGGAAAAAGAGAAATGAATCTGAAAAGCATTTATTGGAAATGGAAAGCAAGATCTCCACCCTGGAAGAAGAGAAGAGGAGACTTGAAAAAAGGGAAGGGGAACTGGAACAACAGATCAAGAAATTGCAGGGTGATCTGCAAAAAGCCGGGGAAGCCGTGGAGCTTTTTGCCCTCTTTATCGAAAAGGAGAAGGATTATCAGGACTGTCGGGGGAGACTGTCTGACGTCTTGAAGAGTATTGCGGATTTGGAAACCCGGAAGGCCAAGCTGACAAACAGCCGGGAAAGCTTGCAGGGAGATATCGGCGGGATCGAGCGGCAGGTTTGGCAGAGAGAAAAAGAGCAGCAGGAAGCCCAGGCGCAGTACAGCATCTATAAAGATGCTCCGGAAGCGGAAACGCTAGAAGGATGTATCGCAGAACTGGAGGAAAGGCTGAAGGCTTTAAAAGAGGAATACAGCGGGGAAATCGGGCTGCTGGAAAAACGCAAAAAGGAGTTGGCGCCGGATTGTGTTAGAAAGCAGAAGGAGCTTGACAAACTTGGCTTGAAGGAAGAAGAGTATACCGGCGTGGTTTATGATGAACCGGCCGCAGAGAGGATTGCTGAGGAAATTATCTCTCTGGAAAGACTGCTGAAGAAACGGCGGCAGGAGGAAAAGGATGCGGCCAAGGAAGAGGGGGCGGCAGACAGTGCCTTTAAAAATGCCCTTCATGAAGTAAAAAGGCTTGGCGCCGGGGATCCTCTTCCCCCGGAGGAAATCAAGGGTGATTTTGGGGAACGGCGCAAGAGGGCGCGCCGGCGTGTTAATGAGCTGGAGGCAAATAATAAAAAGATTTCCGAACAAATCCGCGGATATGACAAAATACGGGAAAAAATAGAGCAACTGATAGATCCGGGCGCAACTGAGCCGGAAAAAGGTTTTATCCCCGGGCAGGATGTTACTGCCCAGGCCGCCGGACTGAGTCAGGCCTTTGGCAAAATCAAAAGTGAAAACAGCGCGGCTGCAAACAGGCTCAGAAACAAATATGCCGGGCTTAAGGCGGATTACCGTGATAAAAATTCCAACATCGATAATATTTTTAAAGGACTTGATCACCTCTGGGATAAGGCCGGAATGGAATTTGACGAGTTTTATTATCTCTATGAGCGTATGAGCCTGCATGCGGACAAACTTAACGAGTTGATTGCGCTGTACGAGGTCCAGCTTGCCAATCTGGAGCGGAACAAAAAGGATATGGTGCAGCAGAGTTTTCTGCATGGCAGGAGGTTTTATGAGGAAATCCAGTGGATCTCCGACAATTCCAGGATACGCCTCCAGGGTAGAACCAGGCCGGTGCAGATGCTGAAAATAGATCTGCAGCTGGACAACCAGGATGCGGCCATGCAAAGGATGAAAGATTACATCGAAGAATGCATCTTGAAGGTAAGAGAAAAAACCAGACAGGAAAAAAGAGAGGATGAAGTGGGAAAAACTGTCGCCAGGCTGATGTCCAGCCGCGAACTGCTTAATGTGTTTCTGGGCAATCCTTATATTCCGGTCAGCGTGTTCAAGATTGACTTGAATATGCAGAACAGCCGCTTGAAGCTCTGGGAGGATGCTGTGCGCGAGAATTCCGGCGGTGAGAAGTTCGTTGTCTTCTTTTCCGTGCTTTCCGCCCTTATGACATATACCAGGGCCCGGGCCATGGAGGCGGCGGGAGCGGATGCCGATACCGATACCCGGGTACTGGTGATGGACAACCCCTTTGGGCCGATATCTTCGGAGCACCTTTTAAACCCGCTGTTTGAGATTGCCAGAAAACACCGTACCCAGCTCATATGCTTGTCGGACCTCAAGCAGAACTCCATCATGAACTGCTTTAACCTGATCTATATGCTCAAGGTAAGAACCAGCGCCATTGGCAGCAACGAATATTTAAAGTTTGAGGAAATTATCCGGGACGTTAACGTTGTCCAAAATGATGAAAGACTTGAAAAAGCCGTATTCAGGGCTTCGGATGTTAAACAGATATCTCTGTTTGACGGAATGTAAGCAAAACCCAAAATATGTACTATGCGGCTTTCAAAAATTATTGATCCTACTGTACCCTGTCGTCAACTGAGTTCCCTATGTAATTATCAGATCTTTGAGGAGGTTTTCCTGCTCTTCGAGGTTTTGCCGCTCCTTGGCCAGTTCAAGGCAGTTGCGGAGCATGATTTTAGCCTCTTCCCCGGTTACCTGCCGCAGTTTGCGCTGTTCCTTGATCTGGTTGATTTGCCCCCGCAGTTCCTGCCATTTTTCCCCCATCCGGGCCTGGTCCATAGTCTGCTCCCGGATTTGTTTTAAAGTTCCCAGGGCATTTTCCATGACACGGTTTGCCTGCCGGCCGTTAACCTTATCCGGGGCGCTTTGCCTGGTTTCCAGCCGTTCAGTGGTCTGCGTTTGGTCTTGGGAAGGATTGTGCTTACCGGAAGCCGGGCTTGCGTTGGAGCGAGAATCAGACGAGCCGGGGCCTGAACCGGGCGAGTTGGAGACCGAACCTCCCGATGTTTTGGAGCCTGAACCCGACCCGGAGCCTGATCCGTGACCGCCTTTTGCTGCAACCAGGACATTGCCCGAAGGCATTTCTACGGCACCCGCCTGGCTGAATGTTGCGGGCAAGATACACAGCGACCCAATCATAGCCGGATGCCAAACTCTTCGGCCCGGCGGACTTTATGCAGGGTCTCCGCGCCGGCCACCAGGGCTTTTGTTGGAATGCAGCCCCAGTTGAGGCAGGTCCCCCCCCACCTCGTCCTTTTCCACCAGGGCTACTTTGGCTCCCATTTGGGCCGCCCGGATGGCCGCCACATAACCACCGGGACCACCGCCGATTACAACCACTTGATAACTCAAGAAAAAACCCTCCTTTTGAGAAGTGGGATGTAAGAGGTTGGAGGCGGGAAAAAAGCGTAAAACCTCGTTTTATGAAGATAATTTATCCGTTAATCTTCTTAACAAAACATAGGAATGCAACCTCTGCTCTTGTACTTCGACTTAATGGCCGCAAAACCTTCCTGAGGCTGGATAAAGTATAACGCTCCCTTATTTAAGGGAGCGTTTGTTGAAAACTATAGCATTATTATCAAAGGTTTGTGAAACCCAGCAAGTAACGGTCGCACTCCCGTGCCGCTCCGCGTCCTTCATTGATGGCCCAGACAACCAGACTTTGACCCCGGCGCATATCCCCGGCAGTAAATACCCCCTTCACATTGGTGGCAAACTTGCCGTATTCAGCCTTGGCGTTGGTGCAGGCATCCCGTTCCACACCCAGACGGTCAAGCAGGGTATCCTCGGGGCCGGTAAATCCCATGGCCAAAAGTACCAGTTGGGCGGGCCAAACCTTTTCGGTTCCGGAAACTTCCCTGGGCATAAAGCGTCCCTGATCACTCTTGATCCATTCAACGTTAACGGTATGCACTTCTTTGACGTACCCCCGGTCGTCGCCAACAAACCTTTTGGTCATGATGCAATACTGCCGCGGGTCCTCTCCATAAAGGGCTGCGGCCTCTTGCTGGCCGTAATCAACTTTGTGTATTCTCGGGTACTGGGGCCAGGGATTATTGGGACCCCGTTGCAAAGGAAGCTGGGGCATAATCTCAAGCTGGACAACACTTCTGCACTTGTGGCGCAAAGCCGTGCCAACGCAGTCTGTGCCGGTGTCGCCGCCACCGATTACGATAACATCTTTCCCTGCGGCGGAAATAAAATTCCCGTCCCCGTGGTTGGAGTCCAGCAGGCTTTTGGTATTGGCGCCGAGGAATTCCACAGCAAGGTGAATGCCCTTGAGACTGCGCCCTTCCACCGGCAGGTCACGCGGTTTTGTGGCGCCCCCGCAGAGAACCACAGCGTCAAATTCCTTCAGCAGTTGATCAGCAGGATAATCCCGCCCCACTTCGGTATTGGTGACAAAGGTAACGCCCTCTGCGGCCATCAGGTCAACCCGTCTTTGAACAATTCGCTTGTCAAGCTTCATGTTGGGTATGCCGTACATCAGCAGCCCGCCGATGCGGTCCGCCCGCTCAAAAACCGTGACCCAGTGGCCGGCTTTGTTCAGTTGGGCCGCGCAGGCCAATCCCGCAGGACCTGAGCCCACCACAGCAACCTTTTTGCCTGTGCGTTTAGCCGGGGGCTGCGGTACCACCCAGCCCTCTTCAAAGGCTTTGTCAATAATGGCGCACTCCAGGCTTTTGACGGTCACCGGAGAACCCACAAGCCCCCCGGTACAAGCGCCCTCGCACAGCGCCGGGCAAACCCGGCCGGTGAACTCCGGAAAGTTATTTGTCTTCACGAGCCGGTTAAATGCTTCTTTCCACAAGCCCCGGTACACCAGGTCGTTCCACTCCGAAGGCACATTATGGTTGGGACAGCCTGAAGCCATCCCGTTGATGATCATGCCGCTGTGACAAAAGGGTGTGCCGCAGTCCATGCAGCGCGCTGCCTGTATTTTAAGTTTTTCTTCCGGCAATCGACTGTAAAACTCCTGCCAGTCGTTCACCCGCTCCAGGGGCTCACGATGCGCGGCGAGTTCCCGATTATATTCCATAAATCCGGTAGGTTTACCCATGACGTACCCCCCCAACCAATTTTGCCCGGTTAATTGCCACTGACCCGGGATTTATCCTTTTTGTTCTCTTCGAAGGCAGCCAGAACGGCCTCTTCACCGCTTAAGCCCATCTCGTAAGCACGTGCCAGGGCTTCCATCATGCGTTTATAGTCCTTGGGAATTACCCGCACGAACTTCGGCAGCAGGGTCTCCCAATGGTCCAGTATCCTGCGAGCCACTTCGCTTTGGGTATGGTTTAAGTGCTGCTCAATCAGGCCTTTAACCTCTTTAATTTCCTCAGCATCTTCCAGCTTTTCGAGAAGAACCATTTCCATGTTGCAGCGATTGGGGAACATTCCGTCTTCGTCCAGCACATAGGCAATACCACCGGACATACCTGCTGCAAAGTTCCTGCCGGTTGAACCGAGCACGACCACCCGCCCGCCGGTCATATATTCACAGCCGTGATCGCCTACACCTTCCACCACTGCCCGGACACCGCTGTTTCTGACGCAGAATCTCTCACCGGCCACACCGCGGATATAGGCTTCCCCGGATGTTGCACCGTAAAAAGCTACGTTGCCGATAATGATATTTTCCTCAGGTACAAAGGTGGATTGGGCCGGCGGGTAAACAATGATCTTGCCACCGGAAAGTCCTTTTCCGATATAGTCGTTGGCATCGCCTTCCAGGGTCAGGGTTATTCCCTTGGGAACAAAGGCCCCGAAGCTCTGCCCGGCAGTTCCTTCAAAGGTTAATTGAATGGTGCTCTCCGGCAGGCCTGCGGCTCCGTAACGCCTGGTGACCTCACTCCCCAGAATGGTGCCTACCACCCGGTTAATATTGCGAATGGGCAGCCTGGCTTGCACAGGTTCTCCCTGCTCCAGGGCAGGCTGGCATATCTTCAGGAGTTGCTGCATGTCAAGGGACTGCTCCAGCCTGTGGTCCTGGGCAACCCGGCAGTATCTTCCCACGGTTTCAGGTACATCCGGCTGGTAAAGCAGGGTGGAAAGATCCAGTCCTTTTCTCTTCCAGTGGTTAACGGCGTCACTGACTTCCAGGACGTCGGTTCTGCCTACCATTTCATTGATGGTACGGAAGCCCAGTTGGGCCATCATCTCTCTCATTTCCTGGGCGATAAACCGCATGAGATTCACCACATGCTCGGGTTTGCCGGTGAAATTCTTACGCAGTTCCGGGTTCTGGGTGGCGACGCCCACCGGGCAGGTATCCAGGTTGCAAACCCGCATCATGACGCAGCCCATGGCAACCAGGGGAGCGGTGGCAAATCCGTATTCTTCGGCGCCCAGCAGCGTGGCGATGACCACATCCCGCCCGGTCATCAGCTTGCCGTCGGTCTCTACGATAATTCTGTCGCGCAGTTTGTTCAGCACCAGGGTTTGATGGGTTTCTGCCAAACCCAGTTCCCAGGGCAGCCCGGCATGCCTTATACTGGTCCGCGGGGACGCGCCGGTACCACCGTCGTAACCGCTGATCAGCACAACATCGGCCCGGCCCTTGGCGACCCCGGCAGCAATGGTGCCCACGCCCACCTCGGAAACCAGCTTGACGTTAATTCTGGCCCTCGGGTTGGCATTCTTAAGATCGTGAATCAATTCAGCCAGGTCTTCAATGGAATAAATATCGTGGTGCGGCGGTGGAGAGATCAGACCTACACCGGCTGTGGTACCCCGTACCTCCGCAACCCAGGGGTAAACTTTGCCGCCGGGCAACTGACCGCCTTCACCGGGCTTGGCTCCCTGGGCCATCTTAATTTGAATTTCATCCGCATTTACCAGGTAGTTGCTGGTAACACCGAATCTGCCGGAGGCCACCTGCTTGATGGCACTGCGCCTGGAGTCCCCGTTTGGATCGGGAACAAAACGAGCTGGGTCTTCCCCGCCTTCACCGGTATTACTCTTGCCGCCGATGCGGTTCATGGCAATGGCCAGGCATTCATGGGCTTCCTTGCTGATGGAACCGTAAGACATGGCCCCGGATTTGAACCGGCGGCAGATGGATTCTACGGATTCCACCTCATCGATGGGTACGGGCTGCCGGTTGGGCTTAAAGGTAAACAGCCCCCGTATGGTGCAGCTTTTTTGTGCTTCTTTATCCAGCAAGGTTGAGTATTCTTTAAATATGCCATAGTCACCGTTGCGGCAGGCCTGCTGCAAATAGTAAATGCTTTGCGGGTTATACATGTGGTCTTCCCCGTCATGCCGCCACTGGTAAGCGGAACCCGAATCAAGGGTATTATCATGACCGGCATAGGCCCGCCGGTGACGAAGTTCCGCTTCCCGGGCAATGGCAGCCAGGTCAATGCCGCCGATGCGGGAGGGCGTCCAGGTAAAGTACTTGTCAACAACGGACTGGTGTATACCAACGGCCTCAAAAATCTGGGCGCCGCAGTAACTTTGAATGGTTGAAATGCCCATCTTGGACATGACCTTAACAACACCCTTGGTAGCCGCCTTGATGTAGTTCTTGATGGCATCCTTCGGGTTCAGTTCGCAAATGTAGCCCTGTTGAATCATGTTGGCCAGGGTTTCTATGGCCAGGTATGGATTGATGGCGCTGGCGCCATATCCCAGCAAAACAGCAAAATGGTGTACTTCCCTCGGTTCCCCGGATTCCAACAACAGGCTGACCCTGGTGCGGGTCCCTTCCCGGATCAGGTGGTGATGGAGGCCGGATACCGCCAGGAGGGCGGGTATGGCGGCATTTTCCTGATTCATGCCTCGATCTGACAAAATCAACAGGTTGGCGCCGCCGGCGATGGCAAGGTCCGCTGCCTGAAAGAGGTCATTCAAAGCCTTTTCCAGTCCCTGACTGCCATGCGAAACGTTGTACAGGATGGGTAGGGTCACGGCTTTAAAACCTTCTTTGTTGATGCAGCGAAGTTTAGCCAGGTCTTCATTGCTTAAAATAGGGGTCTTGATGCGAATTCTACGGCAGCTGTCCGGCTCCGGTTGAATGAGGTTCTTTTCCGAACCGATGGTTGTTTCCGTGGCGGTGATAATCTCTTCCCGGATGGCGTCAATGGGAGGATTGGTCACCTGGGCAAACAGCTGTTTAAAATAGTTATACAAAAGCTGTGGCTTTTCCGACAAGACGGCCAGGGAGGCGTCATTGCCCATGGCACCCACCGGGTCAACGCCGTTTTTGGCCATGGGTTCCAGGATTTTTACCAGGTCCTCATGGGTATAACCAAAGGCCTGCTGCCGCTGGGTGCTGTTTTCACAGGAAGGTTGCGGGACATCCGATGCTTCCGGCAGGTCTTCCAGGTTCACCATATATTCATCGATCCACTGGCGGTAGGGATGCTCGGAGACGATACGCTGCTTCAGTTCTTCGTCAGTCACAATGCGGCCCTCTTCGGTGTCCACCAGCAGCATTCTTCCCGGTTTGAGACGTTCCTTATAGGCAACGTTCTCCGGTTCTATATCCAGCACGCCCACTTCGGAGGCCAGGATAATCATGTCATCCTTGGTTACATAATAACGGGAAGGTCGCAAACCGTTGCGGTCCAATACCGCACCGATGATTCTACCGTCGGTAAAGGCAATGGCGGCGGGACCGTCCCATGGCTCCATCAAGCAGCTGTGGTACTCATAAAAGGCTTTCTTATCATCACTCATGCTTTCATGATGGGACCACGGTTCCGGAATCATCATCATCGCCGCATGGGGCAGTGAACGTCCGGCCAGGAAAAGAAACTCCAGGCAGTTGTCAAACATCAAAGAGTCACTGCCTTCCGGGTCAATCACCGGCAGAATCTTTTTAATATCGTCGCCAAACAGTTCGGATTGGCACATGGCCTGGCGGGCATGCATCCAGTTAACATTACCGCGCAGGGTGTTAATTTCACCGTTGTGGATTAAATACCGGTAGGGGTGGGCACGTTCCCAACTGGGAAAAGTATTGGTGGAAAACCGTGAATGCACCAGGGCAAGGGCAATTTCTATATCCGGGTCCTTTAAATCAAGGTAGAACCGGTCTAACTGCTCAGGGGTGAGCATTCCCTTATATACGATGGTCCTGGAAGACAGGCTGGCAAAGTAGAAGGTCTCCCCTTCTTTTAGCAGGGAACGGTGCGCCTCCTTCCTGGCGCGTTTTCTGATGACATAAAGCTTACGCTCAAAGTCCAGGCTGTCTTTAATTCCCGGGCTAGCCGCAATAAAAACTTGAAACATGGCCGGTTGAGCCAGCTTGGCGGTTTCGCCGATCATAGAATCGTCTACGGGGACTTCTCTCCAGCCAAGCAAGGTTTGACCTTCTTCTTGAATGGCCTGCTCCAGTATGCGCCGGCAACTTTCACGTTGATCTGCGTCATTGGGCAAAAAAAGCATACCAACCCCGTATTTGCCGGCAGGAGGCAGCTGAATATTTAATTTTGCACATTCTTTTTCAAAGAAAATGTGCGGTATCTGCATAAGAATTCCCGCACCGTCACCTGTATTGGTTTCGGCGCCCTGACCTCCGCGGTGATCAAGATTCACCAGGACGGTCAGAGCCTGATGTAAAATTTCATTTGATTTTTTCCCTTTAATGTTAGCTACAAAACCAATACCGCAGGCATCATGCTCAAACCTCGGGTCATACAGACCTTGTTTTGGGGGCAATCCGGAAAGACTCATTGTGTAAACACCTACCTTTTCCAGTTAGTTAGACAGTAAAATATTTTGAATATTCTGTTTATATACAGAGACAAAAATAGCCCGGGTTAAGGCAAACCCTTTTAAAAAGCAGCGCTACCCGGGCAAAACCTTCACTTCTATATCAATGGAGGGGTATTAGAATTTTGTCAGATATTCTTCCAGTTCCCAGGGACTTACTTGCATGCGATAGCGGTCCCATTCAATGGTTTTCGCTTCCATATACCGTTCAAAAATATGGGGACCAAGGGCTTCTTTGATCACTTCATCGGCCGCCAGCGCCTTTAACGCTTCGGCCAGGTTCTCCGGCAGGCTGCCGATGCCCAGTTCCTGACGCTCGGCCAGGGTCATTTCGTAGATGTTTCTGTCGCAGGGCGGCGGCGGCACCATCTTCTTCTTAATGCCGTCCAGACCGGCCCTCAGGCAGACCGCCAGAGCCAGGTAGGGGTTGCAGGACGGGTCGGGGCTGCGCAGTTCAATCCGGGTGGACATGCCGCGCTTGGCCGGAATCCGGATCAAAGGACTGCGGTTCCGGGAAGACCAGGCCACATAGACCGGAGCTTCATAACCGGACACCAGGCGCTTGTAAGAGTTTACGGTGGGGTTGATAATGGCAGAAATGGCCTGGATATGGTTCATCAACCCTGCAATATAATTCATGCTCACCTCACTCATGCCAATGGGAGCATTGGGATCATAAAAGGCGTTTTTGCCCTCCTTGGTAATCAGGGACTGGTTCAGGTGCATGCCGGAACCTGCCATACCAAAGACCGGTTTGGGCATAAAGGTGGCATGCAGACCATGACGCTGGGCAATGGTCCGAACGGCCAACTTAAAGGTCACGATTTTATCAGCCACATCCAGGGCGTCGGAATATTTAAAGTCAATCTCATGCTGTCCCGGAGCCACTTCGTGGTGAGAAGCTTCTATTTCAAATCCCATCTGTTCCAGGTTTAGAACCATATCTCTACGGGCATCTTCACCCAGGTCGATGGGAGTCATATCAAAGTAACCGGCCCGATCGTGGGTTTTGGTGGTGGGGCGTCCCTCGCTGTCCACATGGAACAGGAAGAATTCCGCCTCGGGGCCTACGTTCATGGTGTAGCCCATTTGTTCCGCCTCGGCAATGGCCCGGCGCAGGGCATAGCGGGGGTCACCAATAAAAGGTGTGCCGTCGGGATTGTAGATATCACAAATCAGACGGGCTACCGCACCATCCCGGGGTTTCCAGGGGAATACCACAAAGGTACTGGGGTCCGGGCGAAGATACATGTCCGATTCTTCAATCCGCACAAACCCTTCGATAGAAGAACCGTCAAACATCAGCTCTCCTTCCAGGGCTTTATCCAGTTGTTCAACGGTAATGGCGACATTTTTCAACACCCCGAAGATGTCGGTGAACTGCAGTCGGATAAACTTCACATGGAGTTCCTTACATAATTGCCTAACATCGTCGTTAGTCAGTTTGGCCACAATAACACACCTTTCTTTCTGCTTGAATCTACAAGAAGTATTATATCACAGAAAACAAAAAAACCTACACACAGGTCGTCAAAAAATGCACACCCGCTGCAGGCCCCATTGCCCAAATAAAGTAAGCACGCCCTTGTGCTTTCCGTGGAGTTGTAATAATAGTATAGCAAATTCTCAACAAAAATCCATACTTTAAACGGATGAATTATGTATACTTTTAAAAAACAGCAAGAAAAGGCAAACCCTACCCTGGCCAGGGTAAAGTTTGCCTTCTGAGTATGCTATTGCACTTTAAATTCTAGTACAGGGTCAGGTATTTCTTAATTTCCCAATCGTGTACAGTGGTTCTGAACTCATCCCACTCTTCCATTTTACCTTCCACGAAACGGTTCAGGATGTGGTCGCCGAGAACAGAAGAGATAACCGGGTTCGCCTGAAGTTCCGCAATGGCCTCATGCAGGCTGCCAGGCAGACTGGCAATACCTTCCGCTGCCCTTTCTTCCGCATTCATGTGGTAAATGTTGCGCTCGGAAGGTCCCGGAGGCGCAATCTTGTTCTTGATACCATCCAAACCGGCCTTTAATGCAGCGGCAATGGCCAGGTAGGGGTTGCAGGCCGGATCCGGGTTGCGCAGTTCCACACGGGTGGACATACCGCGCTTGGCGGGGATACGAATCAGGGAGCTGCGGTTCCGCAAGGACCAGGCCACATAGCAAGGTGCTTCATAACCGGGCACCAGGCGCTTGTAGGAGTTTACGCTGGAGTTGGTCAGAGCGGCAAAGGCCCGGGCGTGCTTGATCAGACCACCGATGTAATATTTGGCTGTTTCACTCAGTTGATCCGGGGTGCTGGGATCGTAGAAGGCATTCTCGCCGTCCAGGGTAAACAGAGACTGGTTCATGTGCATGCCGGAACCGTTGATGCCAAAGATGGGTTTGGGCATAAAGGTGGCATGCAGGCCATGCCGCTGGGCGATGGTACGAACCACAAACTTAAAGGTCATAATTTTATCGGCTACATCCAGAGCATCGGAATATTTAAAGTCAATTTCGTGTTGACCGGGAGCCACTTCGTGGTGGGAGGCTTCAATTTCAAAACCCATTTCCTCTAATGTGAGTACCATAAAGCGACGGGCGTTCTCACCCATATCAATGGGAGTCATATCGAAGTAGCCGGCCTGGTCGTGGGTATGGGTGGTGGGATTGCCGTCTTTGTCTACATGGAAGAGGAAGAATTCACACTCGGGACCTACATTCATGGTGTAGCCCATTTCCTTGGCTTCGGCTAAAACTTTTTTCAGAGCGTAGCGGGGGCTGCCCTCAAAGGGAGTGCCGTCGGGATTGTAAACATCACAGATAAGACGGGCAACTGCGCCTTCACGGGGTCTCCAGGGAAATACCACAAAGGTGTCCGGGTCCGGACGGAGGTACATGTCTGATTCTTCAATGCGGGTGAAACCGTGAATGGAAGAACCATCAAACATTAATTCGCCGTCCAGGGCCTTTTCCAGTTGTTCTACGGTGATGGCCACGTTTTTCAGTACCCCGAAAATGTCGGTGAACTGCAAGCGGACAAACTTTACTCCCATCTCCCTGGCTTTTTCTAAAACTTCCTTTTTAACAGCAGCGTCCATAATTATCCACCTTTCTATTGATTAGTTTGGATGTTTTTTTAAAATAAAACGCCTTTTATAAAAAGGAATAGAAAACTCCCTCATAAAAGGCGCCATTGCCTAACGGACATCATTGTACCGGTTATGATTCAGTTGTCCCTTCCATTAGTCCTGATTGATATTATGGGCTAAAATGACTGCTTCGGCCACCGCCCGCATGGAGATGCGCTTGTTCATGCTCTGCTTTTGGATGCGTTTAAAGGCTTCATCTTCGCTCAATCTCATGGTTCTCATCAAGATCCCCTTGGCTTTTTCCACCAGCTTCCTGGTTTCCAGGGTATCTCTCAGTTCTTTGACCTGCTTTTCCAGTTTAATGATTTCCTGGTAGTTGCCCATGGCCAGTTCCACCGCAGGCATTAGATCATGTTCTTCAACCGGCTTAAGAAGAATGCTGAACACCCTTGCTTCCCGCGCCTTTTCAACTAAATCCTGCTGCATGTAATCGGTGGTTATGATCACTGGCCCTAGCTTATCTTCATACATAATGCGGGCTACTTCCAGACCGCTGAGGCCAGGCAAATGGTCCTGGATGATCAGCAAATCCGGGTGACGGGTACGCACTAACTTCAACGCACCGGGGCCGTCGGAGGCATCCCCCACAACCAGATAGCCCAGCTTACCCAACATGGTCTTTAAATGTTTGCACCATGCTTCATCCGAATCGATGATAATTATTCGTGGATTGGCCACTGGAATCCCTCCGAAATGCAAAAAGCCCAGACAGGTACAATACCTGTCTGGGCAACGTTGCCATGATAGGATACAGCGTTGTATCCCTGTTATTCAACTATAGTTGTATTATAGGGTACCTTCATTAACTAGTCAATAGGCTTTAAGAAGTATACAATATATCCTTGTTAACTAGCCCAGGATTTTCTCCACTTCATCGGCATCTGCTTCCATAATGTATTTGATGCCACTTACCTGGGCTGCTTCGGGTGTTAAGGCCACCAGGTCTTCACGGGTGATGTACTCCAGGCTGAACTTGCGGGCGCCGCACATAAACTGGCGGAGGCCCTGAGACAGACGTTCAAAGTAGGTGTAAACGCCGATGGCTCCTACCGGCAGAGCATCGAAACGGTCGCCCAGTTTGTCTTTCAGCACGGAGGTGTTAATGAAGACTTGTTCCAGGGTTTCGCCGTACTTCTTGTACTCATTGGGCACCTTGCCGCTCTTTAACAATTCGCCGATGTTCTTGCCCACCATGGCTGCGGTAAGGGCGGAGCGGGCCATACCGATGCATTTAACATAAGGAGCGCTCATGGCAAAGCCTTTAAACATATGATCTTCCAGGGTAAAACCGCCGGCAATGGCGATGGGGGGCACATACTCGCCTCTGGCAGCCAGCTTGTCACAGTACTGGGTCAGCAGGGACTGGATATAAACAGTGGGCACACCCCATTCATTCATCATCCGCCAGGGGCTCATGCCGGTGCCGCCGCCGGCGCCGTCAACAGTCAGCAGGTCAATCTTGGCCAGGGAGGCAAATTTCACGGCTCGGGCCAGGTCGGCGGGACGGTAGGCACCGGTCTTCAGGAAGATGTATTTGGCCCCGGCAGCACGCAGTTCTTCCACCCGCTTGACAAAACCCTCTTCGGAGACCATACCGATGCGGGAATGGCGCTCGAACTCTTTAAAGGCACCGGCCTTATAGGCTTCCTGTGCTTTCGGGTCTTCGGGGTTGGGCAGCACAATGTAGCCACGACCCTTTAATTGAAGGGCCCGCTCCAGGGTGTTCAGCTTTACTTCGCCGCCGATGTCCTTGGCGCCCTGGCCCCACTTAATTTCCACCGCGTCAACGCCCAGTTTTTCCAGGGCATATTCCTGTACGCCCAGTTGGGTGTCTTCCACGTTGGCCTGCACGGCGATAAAGCCGGCACCCTGGGACCACTCCTGGAAGTCCTTCACCCTTTTGGCTAAATTGGGGGAATGAACCACACGGCCGTTTTTGATTTCCACATTGGGGTCCATGGCGCAGACGTTCTCACCGATGGCGATACCGGCGCCAGATATGGCGCAGCCCGCTGCCAGATGATCCCAGTTGTCTGCGGCCACGTTGGTGGAGCCCATGGCAGCCACCACGATGGGGGTGATCAGCTTGAGGTCTTTATTGGCGCCCAGGTATGTGTCCAGGTTGACAGCCGGGAAAATGGCTTTATCGGGATTTGCTTCAATACCATGGGCCCCGACGGCGGTTCCCATGATATTGAAATGGGAGTAATCAATGGGGTAATCCTTCTGGGACGCGGAAGTGGTTTTGCCAAAGGGCTGGGGGTAAAGAACTTCTTTGCCCCGGATGGCGGACTTACCGATTTCACAGAAGCCGGGGCAGCCGTCCAAACAGGTGGTGCACATGCCGCTGAAGGGGCAGTAGCTTTCGGGGGTGCGCAGTTTAGTCAGGGTTGCGGTGCTGGCATTGGTGCCATTGCTGAATGTCATTACGAATTACCTCCTAATTTTTAGTTATTTTCTTAAAAGGTTAAACCTTTAACTGCTTAGTAATGGTGAGTATCTTTCAATTTCAACATGGTATTCCTGGGCCTTTTCCATCATCCTGAGCGGTAACAGGCTGCATCGTAACCCTCCTCGCTGGCCTCGTGGTGTAAAAAATAAAGGCGTCCCAACTAGACCCTTAGTTTTCCCTAAAGATCCAGTTGGGACGCCTTTGCCCCGGAAAAATATTTACCTGAAAATTAATATACCTTTTTTCATGTTTATCAGTCAATAAACTGACAGTAATTATATTGTATACATTTCTATACGACTCAATAATCTCAGGAGAGTGACGTAATAATCCGTTGGGCCACTTTGGTCAGAGAGCTGCTGTGGTCCATACTCAATTTCTGCATATGGCGGTAAGCCGCCTGTTCACTCATCCCCTTTTTCTCAATGAGCAGCCGCTTGGCCTGGTCCACCAGCTTCTTTTCTTCCAACATTTTTTTCAGCTTACGATTTTCCTGTTCCATTTTGTTCAGCCGCTTGAAGGTGGCCAGGGCCATTTCCAGGGCCGGCATGAGGTTTGCGTCATCAATGGGTTTGGTCAAATAACCCAGCACCGCGGAAAACTTGGCTTCTTCAATGAGTTCCCGGTGGGAATGAGAAGTCACCAAAACCACCGGCGCCAGCCGGTGCTCCTCAATAATCCTGGCCACCTCCAACCCTCTGGAACCCGGTATTTTTCCTTCCATAATAATGATATCGGGTTGGTTCTGAAAGGCAGCCTGCAGGGTGCTTCTGCCATCCTCCGTTTCGGCCACCACCAGGTAGCCTTGCTGTTGGAGCAAATCTTTCAGTTTTTTCCTGAACTCCGGATCCGGATCTGCCAGCAGGACGCGCCTTCCAAACATAGTTCACACCCCAAAAACTCTATTGAATAATAATTGTAATGCCATTAACAAGGAAAGTCTAGAACGCATTTCTTTTTCAAACTTTTCATGCATTACGGCTTGGTGCCATAAATTGTCTCCCCATTTTTAATGACACTTTTATCCCCGTCAGCGTACAATGAAATTAAGAGAAATGAAACCGTCACCGTAGCGTGACACCAGGGCAATGGCGCCACTTGGTTAAAGACTTTTACTTTAACGGGTGGCGTTTATTTTTGTTTATCACAGTAGACCTTTTTTCAAAGGAGGATGACAGCGTATGTGTGGTATTACAGGATGGATAGACCGCGAGATTCAACAGCCCCGGGACCGTGCCATTTTGGAAAACATGACCGCCACTCTTACCAATCGCGGGCCTGATGCCGAGGGATACTGGTATTCTAACCGGGCGGCCCTGGGCCACAGACGCCTTACGGTGGTTGACCCCGAGGGAGGCGCCCAGCCCATGGTCCGTACCCAGGGAGATAGGACCTATGTGATTGTCTATAACGGTGAGCTGTACAATACCCCGGAACTGCGACAGGAACTGGCATACCGGGGCTACACCTTCCGGGGTCATTCGGATACCGAAGTGTTACTGACTTCCTATATTGAGTGGGGCGCCAAATGCGTAGAGAAATTTAACGGCATCTTTGCCTTTGGTATCTGGAGCGAGGCGGACCAAAGCCTGTTCATGGCCCGGGACCGCATGGGCGTAAAACCCCTGTTTTACGCCCGGCGGGGCAATGCTTTCATCTTTGGCAGCGAGTTAAAGGCGCTGCTGGCCCACCCCCTGGTAAAACCCGAAGTGGCTGCCGACGGTCTGGCGGAAATCTTTGCCCTGGGTCCCGCCCGCACCCCCGGGCACGGGGTCTTTAAGGATGTCCATGAATTGCGGCCCGGTTATTCCCTGACCTTTAAGGATGACACCCTCCGCATCCACCACTACTGGGGCTTGGTCAGCCGCCCCCATGAAGATGACCTCTGCACCACCATCAACAAGGTGCGGGAACTGTTGGAGGACTCCATCTCCAGGCAGCTGGTGGCGGACGTACCGGTTTGCACCTTTTTGTCCGGCGGATTGGACTCCAGCGCCCTTTCAACCTTTGCCGCCAGGGCTTATAAGAAGCAGGGCCTGGGACCCCTCCATACTTACTCGGTGGACTACGTGGATAACGACCGTTATTTTAAGGCCAGTATTTTCCAACCGAATTCCGATGCCCCCTGGGTGAAGCGCATGTCCGAATTCCTGGGCTCTCACCACCATTATATTTTCGTTGATACACCCAAACTGGTGGAGTCTTTAAAAATTGCCATGCTGGCCCGGGACCTACCCGGCATGGCCGATGTGGATTCCTCTCTGTACCTGTTCTGCAAGGAGATTAAAAAAGGAGCCACCGTGGCCCTGTCCGGCGAGTGCGCCGACGAGGTCTTCGGCGGCTATCCCTGGTTCCACCGGGAAGAGGACTTAAATGCCAACACCTTCCCCTGGTCCCAGTCCACCCGTGAAAGAACCATGCTGCTTTCCCCGGAACTGGCTCATGCAATCAGACCCGAGGATTATGCAGCCACCCGCTACCGGGAAACCCTGGAGGAGGTCCCCGGATTGCCCGGTGAGGACCCTGCGGAAGCCAGAAGGCGGGAGATGTTTTACCTGAATATGGTTTGGTTTATGCAAACCCTACTGGACCGCAAAGACCGCATGAGCATGGCCACCGGTCTGGAGGTCAGGGTTCCCTTCTGTGATCACCGCATTGTGGAATATGTATGGAACGTACCCTGGTCCATGAAAAATTTCAACGGCCGGGAGAAGGGTCTGCTACGCCTGGCCCTGGCCGGTGTCCTGCCGGAGGATGTCTTGGAACGCCGCAAGAGTCCTTACCCCAAAACCCACAACCCGACCTACCTGTCTGCGGTGCGGAAACTGCTGCTGAATATTTTAAACGAACCTTCTTCGCCCCTGCTGCAGTTAATTAACGTTGAAGCCGTCCGGTCCATGGCGGAGTTTGAGGATGACAATTTCAGCAGGCCCTGGTTCGGCCAGTTGATGACCGGCCCCCAGCTCTTTGCCTACCTGTACCAGGTTAATGCCTGGCTCCGGGAATACAACGTAGTGATTAAATAGGCTGACTGCCGGGAATAAATTGTATTATGTATATCTCTCGCCAAACTATCCAAAGTAAAGCGGGCCGTGTTATATAATGGAGAATGATACAATGAGGTATCAAAAAATAAAGGCAGAGGCGCCTGTTTCCTGCGAAGGGGATGGGCGCTTTTTGGTTTGGGGGGAGAGTTGATGGCGGTGATTGAATTTGTGTCTGGCTTTGCGCTGGCATCTCTGATCTTTGCTGTTGTACACCGATGCCGCAAGAAACGGTATCATTTGTTCATGAGTAAACTTCAACAGGCGGCGGCCGACTGGCAGCGGGTTGAACTGCCTCCTGTGGACCGGCCCGCTGACGGTAAGGACGGTTCAAAATTAAGTGAAGCGGTTTGGCAGCTAATGAACCGGCTCCGGTTGTTGTCTCAGGAAATTCAACTGACGTCCCAGCAGGTACGGGCGGCCTCCGACCAGATGGACATTTCTGTTCGCTCCACCACAGATATCTTTCAGGCTTTTCAACAAATCCGGGGCATCGCCACGACCTTGCAAAATGCCGGTGAACGATTGGAAAAGGACTTCCTGGAGAGCGAGAGGGCCATTCAAGATAGTGTGCAGGCCATTCAGTCCGTCAATGACACTATTGAAGATATTCAATCCGGCAACAGCCAATTAAATGAACAAATTACAACATTAAAAGAAGCAGTGGAACAGGTCCGGTTTATTTCACAAAATATCGGGGAAATTTCTCAACAAACCAAACTGTTGGCTCTCAACGCGGCCATCGAGGCCGCCCGGGCCGGGGAACAGGGGCGGGGATTCGGTGTGGTGGCCCAGGAGATCGGCAAACTGTCGGATCTTACGGCCGGTGCGGTGAAACAAACCTCCGAGGTACTGGAGCAAATCAAGCAGGATGTAGCCACGGTGGTCAGCAGCATTAACGCCAGCTTAAATTCCTCCCGGGCAGCGGCCACCCAGTTATACAACATCCAGACTGTGTTTAACCGGAGCTTCGATTTTGTGCACAAAGTGAACAATACAGCACGGGAAACCCTGTGTGATGTGAATGGTAGCCTGCAGCAGGTGGCATCGGTACTGGAATCCCGCAACCGGGATCTGGAATCGGTGGTAAGCACTGGCATGCTGTTGGCCAACCTGGCCACGGATTTGGAAAAGGTAGTTGAAAACAGTCAGCTGTCCTATGTGGTACAGAAAAAAGCTTTATCCCGAATTGACCAAATAAAATCACTTTTAACCCAAGCTGCTCAGAACTCTGGGATCATTCAGATGGACAGGCCCCGGCACGAAAACATTCTTTTGCAACTAAAAGAGACCAACCCCGACATCGAAGCCATTTGGTCCAATGACTCTGAGGGCGCTTTCCTTTTTTCCCAGCCTGCCGCCGGCCTTGCCAACGCCAGAGTCAGAGAATGGTGGCAGCGGGCGGCTGCCGGTGAAATCTACATTTCACCGGTTTATATCTCGGCCATCACCAGACAGCCCTGCCTCACCGTCTCGGTGCCGGTTTCCCGGGGAGGTCAAGTCATTGGTGTGCTGGGGGCGGATGTGGGGTTGTCCTGAAGATGCTGCCATAAATTTCCCCCCGAAAAGATATCATACATGTCCTGTGTAATTAATACTTATTAAATATAATAGATTGTCACAGCGCAGTGACTCTGCTCATTAAGCGCCACCCTGGATTCAGGCCTCCCCTGATGCGTGGTGCTTTTTTGATGCACCTAATTTCCAAAATTTACAAGGGAGGTAAATTTATGGGTAAAGGCAAATTGAAAAAGGTTTTTCCCGGTGGAAATACCAGTCGCGGCTTTTTTTCCTATTACGACCATATCATCAATCCGGACGCCACCCGTATCCTGGTCATCAAAGGCGGCCCCGGCGTTGGTAAATCCACCTTTATGAGGTACATCGGGGAGAAAATGCTTGATCTGGGCTATGACGTTGAGTACCACTGCTGCTCATCGGACAACGGGTCCCTGGACGGGGTTTGCATTCCCTCCATCGGCGTAGCCCTGCTGGACGGCACCGCCCCCCACGTGGTGGACCCTAAAAACCCGGGGGCAGTGGACGAAATTATTCACCTGGGCGACTTCTGGGACGAAGAAAAAATGAGGGAAAACAAGGAAGCTGTGTTAAAATCCAATGCCCGGGTGGGCCGCCTGTTTAAAATCGCTTACAGCCAGCTGGCCGAAGCCAGGGTCATTAAAGACGAGCTGGACAGCTACTATACCGAGGCCATGAACATGGCCTCCGTCAATGGCGTTATCCATGACATTACCGAGGATATCATTGAAGACGCAGAGATCCAGTTTGACCTGAAACCCAAGGACAGACACCTGTTTGCCACCGCTTTTACCCCCCAGGGTCAGGCACACTTCCTGGAAACCGTGTTAGACGGTGTTAAAAAACTGTATTTCATTACCAGCGATGCCAGTGCCCTTGGCTCGGAAGTGGTGGGCACCGTTGCCAGGGTCATGCATATGCACGGCCTGGATACGGACGTGTATCACTGCTCCTTTGAACCCACGGCGGTGGATTTGGTAGTAATTCCTGCCATGAAAACCGCTGTCATGAAGGATATTCCGGGTATCAACTTTAAAATCCAGTATATTCCGGGATTAAAGAAAGTAAGAATTAAGGACCTTAACCAGTATCTCGACCCAAATGTACTGGCGGTTTACGACAAAGAAATCAAGTGCGCCGGCGAGCGACTGCACTCCGCCCTCTGCCGGGCCATCAGCTACATTGCCGCCGCCAAGGCCGAACACGACGTCATGGAAACCTACTACATCCCGGCCATGGATTTTGAGGCTATCAATGCCAAACGGGACGAGGTACTGGCAAGAATTTTGAAGTATGCGGAGGAGTTTAAATAACCAGCGAAAATCACCCCGCCTGGATGAGGTCGGGGTGATTTTTATTGACTCAATAGTTATGCGTCCAATTAAAGGGATTTTGCGAAAAGTGTATAACTGATTCCATACTGCAAAAAGTGTTTGGTTAGACGTGTTGTCCGGATAGGGTGGCGTTCCCTCCACCACAAATCCCACTGTCACCGCATCGGCCGCACAGCAGGCAATCACATAACGAGCTACCAGGTAAAGGGGTTCTGGGCCGGCTGCGGACCAATTTCCCCGGTCATAGGTTGTCTTTGGCCTGAACATACCAAGCTCCTTAACGATGACAAAATATCAGGCACAAACAAAACATGAGTTAAATAGGGGCTTATCGCCCCTATTCCTGACACCGCTGGTTTGCCTCCCCGGTTACCGGGTTTCCCCCAGGAAAACTTTTTCCTTTGTTACCGCCGGTTGACTTACCACCTTTTGATAGGCCAGTGTGGCAAGCAGCAGGAACACCGAAGTCATGACAATGGCCCCACCCGGAGCCAAGTTTATATAAAAGGATGCAAAAAGACCGACCATGATGGCAGATTCTGCAAACAAAACAGCCAGCAACAGGGCCCCGCGGAAACTGCCGGCGATACGCATGGCGGTGGCCACCGGCAATACCATCAGTGAGGAAACCAGTAAAATACCAACCACCCGGATTGACATGGCAATGGTCAAAGCTGTCAAAACAGTGAAGCAAACACTGATGGCCTCCACCGGAATACCGCTGACTCTGGCGTTCTCTTCATCAAAGGAAATGTAAAACAGTTCCTTTTTTAACAGCCAAACTAAAGTGAGAATGGCCGTTCCCTGTAGCAGGATAATTTTTAAATCCTGCAGGTTGATGGCTACAATACTGCCAAACAGATAACTCATGAAATTGGCGCTGTACCCCTTACCCAGGTCCAACAAAATGGCCCCGATGGCGACCCCTGAGGAAAGGAGAATGGCGATGGAGATTTCAGAATAACAGCGGAAGGTCTTGCGCAGCCTTTCGATGACCAACCCCCCGCCGGCAGCAAAAAGAGAAGCAGTCAATACGGGATGCACACCGGTCATCAGCCCGGCCGCCACTCCCGACAGGCACACGTGAGCCAGGGCGTCGGCAATCATTGACATCCTGCGAAGGGCGATAAACAGCCCCACCGCCGGGCAGATCAGACCCACCAGGAGACCGGCCAGGATGGCCCTCTGCATAAATTCATAATGAAAGATTTCCATAGCACGGCTCCTTTGGCTGGGATTCTGATAATTGGACCATCATTCTTCTGCCGCAGTGCTTCATTTGCGCCTCAGGGCTGGTATACTGATGACATGCACAGGTGCAAATGCGCTTATCCAAACAAACCTGCCGCGTCATGATCGAGGCGATTCCCTCCAACTCGTGGGTAACAATGAGCATGGTGGTTCCCTGCTGCCGGTTTAGAGTCTTTAATAATTGATAGACTGCATCCAGGGCGCCCCTGTCCACTCCGGTACCGGGCTCATCAAGAATCAAGAGATCCGGTTCGCATACCAGGGTCCTGGCCAGTAAAACCCTCTGCTGCTGCCCGCCGGAAAGATTGCCCACCGGCTCATTGGCAAACTCCGTCATCCCCACCATCTCAAGTGCCTGGTCGGCCTTTATAAAGTCTTCTTTCAACAGGGGCTTGAACAACCCTACCTTGGGCGTCCTGCCGGAAACAACCACTTCCCTGGCTGTGGCGGGAAACTGTGTGTTGAAATGGGTAGCCCTCTGGGAAAGATACCCGATGCGGTATCTTTCCTCAAACCTGGCTGAGTCCACCCCGAACAGTTTGATGGTGCCTGATGCGGGTTTTAACTGGCCCAGCAGCAATTTCAGCAGGGTGGTCTTACCGGCCCCATTGGGGCCGGTAATGCAGACAACCTCACCGGAGTCAATATTCAAATTAATATCATCCAATACGGTATGGCAGCCATAGGTAAAACTGAGCCGGCTGATCTCTAGTACCGTTTGCTTATTCATTTAGTTGGCCCCCAGTGCGATTTTCAGGTTCTGGAGATTTTGACGCATGACCGAAAGGTAATCCTGACCTCCGGCCATTTCCTGGTCGGACAGTCCTTCAAGGGGGTTTAATACCAGTGTTTCTGCCTTCAGTTCGCTGGCAATGGCCTCGGAAACCTTGGGACTCACCAGAGTCTCGAAAAAAATATGCTTGATGTTTTTCTCCCGGGCCAGTTTCACCACTGCCGCCATATCTGCGGGGCTGGGTTCACTTTCGGCAGAAAGCCCCCGGACAGGGATTTCGGTAAGGCCATATCGCTTGGCCAAATAACCAAAGGCGGCGTGGGAGGTTACAAATTCTTTAATCTTTGTCTGGGCAAGCCCGGATTGATATTCCTCATGGAGCTTATCCAGTTCTTTCTTGTAAGACTCGGCATTGGCCTCATAGAAGGATTTATTTTTCTCATCGGCTTTACTTAAACCGGTCAGAATATTATCCACCATCACTTTGGCATTTAAGGGGTCCAACCAAACATGGGGATCCTTGCCACCATGATCGTGGCCATGCTCTTCTTGCTTGCCGGGTTCCTCCTGGTGAGAACCTTCCTTATGAGCATCCTGTTCATGGTCATGCTCTTCCTTGCCGTCCTGATGCTCATTGTGCTCGTGTTTGACACCCTCGATTAACTCGATATTTTGGCCACCATAAACAACCGTCACTTTGGTTTGATCTATTACGCTTAACACCTTGTCCGCCCAGGGTTCAACACCCGTCCCGCTGAGGATTAAAACATCGGCGTTGCTCATCTGCGCCACGTCCTGCGGGGTGGGTTCCCAATCGTGGGGTTCGGCACCGGGGGGAATAATGTTCGTAACGATGATCTTGTCCCCGCCGATTCGTTTGGCAAAGTCGTACAGGGGATAAATGCTGGTGTATACCTTGAGTTGGTCCTGCTGACCGGGCCCCTTTTCCTCTGTGGTGCTGCCGCAACCCACCAGCAGCCCCGACAACAGAAAAAGGGCTGCAAAAGTAAATATAATTCTTTTCAAGACCGCTGTTTTTACCTCCTTAATAAGAATTTTTCCGATTTAATAATTATTATTACAGCACTAACCAATATATGTCAACTTATATAAGGTAAATTTAGGAAAAAATAACAACCTCCACATTTATACAGAGGTTGTTATAAAAATCTTTCTACTTATTATGGGTTTTTACAATAAACTTTTCCACTTTACCATTTATATCAATGCAGGTCCATTCGATCACTTTATCTCCCATTTTAGGGATCAGTCTGGCCGGATAGTACCCTAACTGGTAGGGAATTCTTGTTTCCAGGGCACCGGCAGGACAGGCCTTGATGCAAGCCATGCAGTCCCAGCAATCCCGGGCGGAGCGGCAAAAAGCCTTTTTTGTGGTTTCATCCATTTATCCACTCCGGTCTTTTCAAAGGCACTCACCAGGGAAAGGGAGCCGCAAAGCAGCAGCCAGGTGCCCCAGATGGTGTTGGACTGAACCTTTTTCCAGGAGAGGTTGGTAAGTCCGGGTATGAACAACAGCATGACGACCCCCAGGGTTACCACCGCCATTTTATACCCTACCGATCATTTGTTTGAATAATTCTATTTTGTTTGTAATATCTAAAAATTCTTATAAATATATATTTATGTTTTGTAACTATTTAAAAAAGTTCAAAAAAAATTATAATTATAAAGAGGATTTCACTGTTAGATGTCGAATGATGTCATCCTAAATTCTTTATAATTGAAATGTGTTTTTGTCACGATGTCGCCAAACTGATAAAACGCAATTACTATCCACAATGGAGGTTATCATGATACAGGTTAATAATTTCAAAGAGGTTGTTACTATTCGCAAGTCCTGTGGTGAAAAGGATTATTCATCCTGCAAAAACTACACCTGCCCGTTAAAGGCAAAGGGCACCCTTGGCCTGACTGTCTGTGAGTTGGTCACTTCCCATATCAATACCGAGCCGGCATCGGTGGAAATTGTATGCAATTGCCCCGTGGAAGATGATCCGCTGGGGATTAAAGACTTCTTTGAGCACTGTGAAAAGGGTTATATCCGACCCACTTCCCGGCAATTGGAGTTTATGAAGCGACAGCACGAAAAATGCCAGAACTGCCCTGCCAACACCCGGTACACCATGCACCACTCCAAATTAAACATAGAGATATCCCCCCATCTGTGCACCACCCTTAAGGCTACGGCCCAAACCATCAGAGATGCCGCCAAAGGGGGAGCATGCTGCTTGATCAGTCCAAGGACCTCTAAAAAATTACCCAAGGCTCTTTCCATGGGCAAATAATTTTCGGATAAAAGCAAACCCGAGGGCAGGCTTTTTAGCATCCCTCGGGTTTTAATCATGGGGACAACGTTAGCATCAGCGATTCCGTGGCCGGTCTTTGGTCATTTTCCAGGTGTATACTTTCCAGGCCGATACTGTCCAGGATTTCATTAATTAATTCTTTATTCAAACTTTCACCCCTTTTGAAACAACTATCTAAATTTATATGCAGTCAGCGTACAGAAAATACCTAATAGGGTTTTGTCTGCAAACCACATCAAGAAGCCTCTGACCCTTGGTTGATCTCCTTCAGTTGTTGCAACATGACAAACAGGGTTCTGGTTGGCAAAGTTAAGAATGTCCTGCAAATTTCCTGAAACCACAGAAGTTATATTAAAGGGCGCCTTAAAGGGTGAAGATTATTATGGCATTCAAATTTCAGATACGGAGCACTTAATATTAGGCAATCTCACCTCCTCGACAGGATATTATGGTAGAAGAAACGCTGGATGCCATGCACCGGGCGGCATCTATGATCACATCGGCTTTGGCTTTGCCCGATACTCCGTTGATAAGAAGTGGCTGGTGCCCCACTTTGAGGAGACGAGGAGATGCTGTATGACAATGCCCTGCGGGCCATTGCCTACCTGGAACCTACCAAATCACCTCCCCATGTTTGTATTTATGTAACCTCCAATCAAAGAAATCTCTTCAAAGAGTATTTTGGAGAACGGACCACCCGGATAGCCGGAGACGGTGAAGTTCACCCCGGGGACACCATGCAGGAAAAACTGTCCCTGGCGGACCGCTTTGGCTTGAAAATCACTTTCCTGGCGCCGGACAAGGAGGCCTTCTTAAACATTGTACGGGAACTGGCGGCACAGGAGGGAATTAAAATCGACCCCGGCACATTGGAAAGATTGGCCCTGGACGCTCTGGAACAATGAACGTTCCGGTCGAACCGCCCGTCAATTCATTGACCATATCAAAGACAGGGATGACTTTAATATCTTTTAGCGTCAGTCCATAAAAAATCCCTTACCGTAGACAGGTAAGGGATTTTTCCTTTATTTCAGTTCCTGGAGTTTTTCTTGTTCCAGCATAACCTGGATTAAAGCATCCAGTTCTTCGTCGGTGATCCCCCTGGCAGCCTGTTCTTTGCTGATACGCAGAAATGGGGCCAGTCCGCCGCTCATCAGCTTTTGCTGGTCAAACACATTTAACCGGGAAAGAATCCGTTTAGGACCCACCACGTCGTCCCCCAGGAAGTAATAGACGTTAATGCCGGTTGCCAGGGCAATGGCCTGGACAATGGCAAGGTGGGAAGCTTTTTTGGGGTTAAACTGTTTTAGGCCTTCAATATCCGAAACTTCCAGCATGGTCCTTTGGGCCAGTTCTTCCAGGGAGATTTTTCTTAACTCAATAATTTCCTGCACTTTCGGTAAAATGTTCTTTGCCAACGTAAATCCTCCTGATATGCATTCATTAGCACGTATAATGAAAGGGTGATTTGTCCTTAAAATCCCCTGAATGAAGATTTTTAAAACTTGCTTTAGCGGGAGCTAAACTGCGGGTTGGTCCGGAGCCAGGAGATTGCCAACGTTCCTTTCCAAAGTTGTACCCGAAACGAATTGAATAAAATGATTGACGATCGTCGGGTCAAACTGGGTGCCGGCACAGCGCTGCAGCTCTTCCAGCGCGTACTCTATGGTAAACCGCTTGCGGTAACTGCGGTCTGAGGTCATGGCCTCAAAGGAATCCGCCACGGTAATGATGCGGCTGATCAGGGGTATGTCCTCACCCGCCAGCCCGTCCGGGTATCCCCGTCCGTCATAACGTTCATGATGGGCCCGAACAATGGCCACCAGATCGGAAAAGGTATCTATCTGTTTCAGAATATTGGCTCCCATAACGCTGTGTTCTCTGATTTTGTTGAACTCATCTTCGGTTAACCGGCCGGGTTTGTTTAAAATATGTTCCGGAATGCCGATTTTACCAACATCATGGACAAGGGCCGCAACATACACCACTTGATTAAGTTCCTGCATTCCCATTGCCGCGGTGATCATCTGGGCATACTCCGCCACCCTTTCCGAATGGCCCCTTGTGTAGTCATCCCGGGCACCGATGGCTTCGGAAAAGGCCCGTACTGTTTGCAGTTGCTGGGCATTAATCATTTCCTTCAAATTTTGATTATTCCGCTCCAGACTCCGGTACAGGGTTAAATCTTTATCCAAGGCGTATACCCCGGCGGTTCTTCCCCGGGCATCCCGTAAAATTCCCGTTGTGGTGCGGCAGACAAAAAAGCTCTTCAGCAGCGGGGATTTAATACCGGTTTCCCTGTCTTTAAACTCCCTGCCTGTTTCCAGGGTTTCAATGATGGGGCTTATGTAATTTCCTTGATAGTCAAATTTTTTGCCTTCATAGACTACCTTTACCAGGGATTGACCCATCAGCTGTTTGGGGTTTACACTCAGAAGTCTGCCTACGGCAGGATTCATGGCAATAATGATGCCCCGGTGGTCGATTACGGTAATTAGATCATCGGAAGATTCCATGATCATCTGTGTAAATTTTTTCAACTCGGGGATGTTTATGAGAGCGTTTTTGGGCACCGTCATTCCCTCCTCCCAGGGAAGCTTCTTCTTCCATCGGGTCGCACCTAAATTTTACCTTAGTATTACGGTATATGACAACAAAAACGTACCAAATAGAGAGTAAAGGTTGCACAAAATGTACAACCTTCAACCGTTTTATACTTTAAACTTGGCTACAAGATGCTGGAGTTCATCGCCCATCCTGGCCAGATCCTGGGAAGCGCCGGCAATCTGCTGAACCGTGGCGCTGGCCTGCTGGGTTGCGGCGGCCAGGCTTTGGGCACTAAGACTGTTTTGTTCTGCCCCCTCAGCAATTTCACTGATGATGGTAACCGTGCGCTGAACTTGCTCTACGATTTCCTTTAAGGACTGGCCGGCGGAATGAACCACCTGAGTTCCCTGGTGCACCTCCTGCACGCCCAGGTTCATATCCTTCACCGCCTGTACGGTCTCCTGCTGGATTTGTTTAATAATGGTGCTGATCTCTTTAGCTGCCTGGGAGGACTGTTCCGCCAGCTTCCGCACTTCTTCCGCCACCACGGCAAAGCCCCGGCCCTGTTCGCCGGCTCTGGCGGCCTCAATGGCTGCATTTAAGGCCAGCAAATTGGTCTGATCCGCTATGCCGGTGATCACATCAGTGATCTTACCAATATCCTGGGACCTTTCTCCCAACCGGACCACCTGTTCGGAGCTCTTGTCCACCCTTGTCACAATGGAATTCATTTTTTCCACTGCCTGTTCCACCGCCAGGTTGCCCTGCTCCGCGGCCTTTTCAACTTCCCGGGAAACCACAACGGCGTTGGCGGCCCCTGATGCCTCCTGGCTGGCGGCGCTGGCCAGTTCAGTGGTTGTGCTGGTAATTTCCTCCACCGAGGCGCTCACCTGCTGGCTGGCCGCCGACAGTTCCTGGCTGTGGGCGACCAGGTTGTTACTCTTTTCCACCACCTGCCTGGCCATATCGTGCAGGTTTTCCACCATCTTGTTAAAGGCCATGGCCAGGTGGGCCAGTTCGTCATTCCCCTTCACTTCCACCCTTTGTGTAAGATCGCCGCCGGCCGCCACCGTAGTCTCCTGAACCAGGCGGTTAATAGGCCTGGTCACCGCCCGGGAGGAAAGGATGCTGAACATAACACCGAGCAGCACCGCAACCACACCAAAACCCATGGCGATTTCTTTTGTCTCTATACTGGCCTGCAGTGAGTTATTTTCTGCAGTCTTGCTTTCCTGCTTTTTATACTCTACATAGGCATCAATGGCTTCCCTTAATTGTTTGGCCAGCGGGTTAAACTGCTCTGCTTTAATTTGTCGTGCCTCTTCTATTTTGCCCTGCTCCACCAGGGGAACAATTCCAGAATGGAAAACCTGTTCCATTTGCTTATTTAAGTCCCGTACCCTGGTAATTCTGTCCAGGTTGACTTTTTGCCGGGTGATTTTGATTAATGCTTCTTCACGCTCCAGGGCCTCTTTTATTTTCTGTTCCACTTTTTGCTTATCATCCTGGGCGCCTGTCAGTAAATACTCCCTGATCAGAGAAGATTGCTCCTCAACGTAGTAGGAGATAGCAATTCCTTCCATGGTGCGTACGTTGTGCTTTTGTAAGCCGTCAATCTCTGTCGTAATCTGATTTACTTTGTAAATCATAACTCCTGCCAAAAGACCTGCCAGAGAAAGGATAACGCAGTACCCCAGCACAATCCGGGTTGTGAGCTTTAGTTTCATTTCCTTCCCTCCCCCAAGAGATACCTTCAAAAGAAAATCTGTGACAAAAATATATACCAATTCGGGAAATTTTTTCAACTAAAATTTGAAGGGTTGTGGAAAAAACTATTTTTCTGCAATTAACACCGGGGAAAAATTAAGATAATCGGCGCTGACCAGATGAAACTTAATACCCCAGGCTTCATCCGGCAGCCGGTAATTCCTGGCCCGGTCGTGCAGGTGGCCGTAAACCACCCGGCTCACTTCATATTCACAAAGAAGATCAATAAAACCAGAGCGTTCATGAACCTCATTGGTGGGCATAAAATGTATCATCACCATGATTTCGCCGGGATTGCCCTTAACACTGCGCAGGGAGTTTTCCAAACGAATCAGTTCTCTTTTATAGATTTTTTCGTCCTGCTCGGTGAACTGGTGGCTGTTGGGGCAGGTCCACCCCCTGGTGCCGCAGATGGCGGTATCGCCTACCAGAGCATGGTCGTTCTGAATGAGTTTTACATTTTCCGGAACAAAGGCACGGGTTTTGGAAACTCCCTGCCACCAGTAGTCGTGATTGCCCGGCACGGCATAAATGGTGCCCGGCAGCAGTCCTAAAAAATCTACATCATGCCGGGCTTCCTCCAGTCTGGTGGCCCAGGAAATGTCTCCGGGCAGCAAAACGATATCGTCCGGTTGCACCAGGGCACGCCAGTTTTCATAAATTTTCTGGTAGTGCCTGTGCCACTCGGGATTAAAAATATCCATTGGTTTATGAAGTTCCACCTGGTCCCAGTTGTTCGGGTCTACCGGTTTGGTTAAGGAAAGGTGCAAATCACTGATACTAAAAAATCTCACATCTAACAACTTCCTTTCCAAAACTACGGGTGGTGCTGTCCTGGATTACACCAATATCTGGTATCTAGACTTATCTTATCCCGCTGGTTTAAGGGTTGTCAACCTTGTTAAAGGGGAATTTGAAATTTCTCCATAAACCAGTCGTCATCGTACTTTCGCCGCTGGAAGTACTGCCGCCGCTGTTCCAAAACATCACTTTCAAAAAGGATTTCGGATACCAACTGGCCAAAGTTTTTCAGATCGGAGAACATATTCATGACATTTCCCAGCCGCCGGGGATTGAAATGGCTAAAAGCCAGACGCATGGCGTTGTAGGCATACTCCTCCATGGTGATGGGATAGGGATGCCGGCTGCGAAAATAGTGTTTGATGACAACCCCGGGGTCCACCAGCACCCGGTAACCAAACAGCCAGAGTTTGAGAGAAAACTCCGTATCTTCATACCCGTAAATCCGAAAACCCCGCTCAAATCCCCCCACGTCATAAAAGACCTCCCGCCTCACAGCCACACAGCCACCAGGAGCAAAGGGGACTTCCACGATACCGCCGGGGCCGGGCAGCCACCTGGCTTCCATGGCTTCATTCCAGGTCAAGCCGTAGCCGATGGCATAAACCTGGTTCATATTGGCGATGCCCGGCGATACCGCACCGATTCCTTCTTCCCCAAGGTCTTCGGCCAAAAGATCCAGCCAATCTTCCTCCACCGTAATGTGGGCATCGCAAAAAACCAGCACCTCTCCCGAGGACCGCCGGGCTCCCAGATTTCTGGCGTTGGCTGCCCCAATCCCCGTGGTGTTAATGAGTTTGACCCGGGGGTAGGTTTTTCGCCTGCTCTGGAGAAAGGCGCAGCAGCCGTCCGTGGAGCCGTCGTTCACCACTGTAATATCATACGGGATCTGGCTGGGCGTATCCAGGATGGACTCGATGGTTTGTTTAATAAGGTCCCCTTCATTTTTACAGGGAATCACAATGGAAACCTGCGGCATGGATGTTCCCCTTCCTGTTTTCCAATTTCTATATTTTATGAACCCGGGGATCAGAAATTGTCCGGCACGGGGAACTTCTCCCGCGTAAATGAAAAAAATACCTGCCCCAGGGACAGGTATTCAAAACCTTACTATTTTTGTACTTTTAACATGCGGACAACTGTTTGATCGTAGGGGGATTTCTACCATTTGTGGAATTGAACGAGCTCGCCGTCAATTTCCGCCGGGGGTTTCGGCATGACAGAGGTTTTTACAACATCTGCATAAGCCGCCTGGTTAAAGACCAAGCCGGTGGCCAGGCAGCCCGCCACCAGGGCACCCACATTTTTTGCCCAAAGGAACTCACTCCCTCAAGAATCGTTTACCAGTAATGACGGTTTACCCAAAGATATGTAACAGGGTGCTGTAAAATTTTTGCACTGCCGGAAACTTATAAAATAATATACGCCGGTGGTCAAAAAGATACCCCGGCTTGGCCGGGGCTTAAATTAGAATATGGAGGAGTGTATGGAGTTTAAATGATTAAACGGCGTCATCACCCTGTTCGCCGGTCCTGATGCGAATAACGTTGCTGACCGGATAAACAAATATTTTACCGTCTCCGATTTCTCCGCTGCGGGCCGCGTCACTGATTGCATTAACGCATGCATCAACCCATTGATCCTTGACAATAACCTCTACCTTCACTTTAGGCAGCAGGTTTATGCTGTACTCCGCTCCCCGGTACACCTCGGTGCGTCCCTTCTGGTGCCCGCAGCCAATGACCTGGGAAACGGTCATCCCGTGAACGCCCAGTTTATTGAGGGCATCTTTGACTTCTTCCAGTTTGCCGGGACGGATAATGGCTTCTATCTTGGTCATAGGGTTTCCCTCCTTAAGTAGATACTGGTTTTACAAATCTTAGACTGTTTTGACCGCTGTACTGGCAGCACCTGAGGAAACCTTACCTTCTCTGGTCAAAGAACCGCCAAAGGTGTCCGCATAGGCATAGGCGTTTTCACCGTGCACGCTGACATCAAGACCGATCACTTCGTCATCCGCGCTCACTCGCAGGCTGGTAAAGAGGCTGATGGCTTTCAGAATGATAAAGGTGGCCAGGCCGGCAAAAAGGATGGTGGCACCCACACCAATCAACTGTGTGGTAAGCTGGGCGGCGTTCCCGTAGAACAACCCGTCGGCGCCTGCCTCGTTGACAGCCTTGCTGGCGAACAGGCCGGTGGCGATAGCGCCCCAGGTGCCGCCTACACCGTGAATACCAAAGGCATCCAAAGAATCGTCATAACCCAGTTTGGCTTTTATGACTGCCACGGCAAAGTAGCACAGGGGGCCAACCACCAGACCGATCATGATGGCGGGCATGGGGGCCACAAAACCGGCGGCCGGGGTAATGGCCACCAGACCGGCCACTGCACCGGAGACACAACCCAGTACGGTGGGTTTGCCATGGTGGGCCCATTCCGCCAGCACCCAGGAGAGACCCCCGGCCGCAGCGGCAATGTGGGTTACCGCAAAGGCGCTGGCAGCCAGCCCGTTGGCGGCCAGGGCACTGCCGGCATTAAAGCCAAACCAGCCGAACCAGAGCAAAGCAGCGCCAAGAACAGTCATAGGGAGGTTGTGAGGAACCATGGGTTCACTGCCATAGCCTTTCCTCTTGCCGATCACCAGGGCGGCTACCAATCCCGCCACCCCGGAGCTGATGTGTACGACGGTGCCGCCGGCAAAGTCCAGGGCGCCCATCTGCATTAACCAGCCGCCGCCCCAAACCCAGTGGCACAGGGGAGAATAAACGATGGTGGCCCACAGAACGATAAAGGCCAGGAAAGCCGGAAAGCGCATTCTTTCAGCAATGGAACCGGAAATAATGGCAACGGTAATCAGTGCAAACATGAGCTGGAAGGCCATAAAGATAAAGTGAGGGATGGTGCCGCTGCTGGGCTCCTGCCCGACTCCTTTGAGTCCCAGGTAATCCAGACCGCCGATAATACTGTTAACATCCGGCCCAAAGGCCAGGGTATAACCGTATAAAGACCAAATGATACTCACCACACAGATCACGATAAAACTTAGCATAATGGTACTGAGAACATTCTTCTTCCTGACCATACCGCCATAAAACAAGGCCAGGCCAGGGGTCATAATCATCACCATCGCTGTGCAGATAATGATAAAGGTTGTGTCACCGGTATCAATGGCAGGGGCGTCTCCGGCCCAGGCGATACCGGGCAGTAATAATAAGGCCAATAATGAAATAAGGAATGTTTTCAACCTGCTCCTCATGGTAAACCCTCCTGTTTAAAGTATTTTTATTTGAAGCCTCCCTGTGGGTACCCTGGTTCAGAAAGACCTCCTGTTAAAAGTGAAGACGCCCCATCCAAGGGGGATTTCAACCACCTACCCTTGAATCAAGCGCCTTCGCTAATAACACAACCTCGTGTTAGTATTTAATTGTTTCATCGATCAAGTTGCCAATTTTTGTTTTATTTCCCCGACAGCGGGGCAGACACCGAAATCCGGTGCCGGTAATCCGTCCAGCCCCTGATTGAGGGCATTTCCACTGTAGGCCGGAATACCATGTTCCACAAGGTCCAGCCCCTCCAATTCTTCATCGGCGGAGACTCTGACACCCACTGTCTTTTTAATTAAATAAAAGGTTAGATAACTGACGCCAAAGGCCCAGGCAGACACCGCCAGCAGGCCCAATGCCTGAACCTCCAGCAGGTGGAAACCGCCGCCGTAAAGCAACCCGCCGTCTTCGGCAAAGATGCCCACAGCCAGGGCCCCAAAGGAACCACAAACACCGTGTACCGCAATGGCACCCACCGGGTCATCGGCCTTTAATTTATCAAAGAAAGGTACCGCTAGGACCACCAGGACACCGGCCACCGCTCCTATCACCACGGCGCCGGCCGGGCTGACAAAGGCGGTTCCCGCAGTGACCGCCACCAGGCCTGCCAGAACACCGTTAATGGTCATACTGGGGTCGGGCTTGCCGTATTTAAACATGGTATAGAGCGTTCCCATGGTGCCCCCGGCTGCTGCCGCCAGGTTGGTGGTTACCGCAATGCGGGCGATATTGCTGTCCAATCCGGTTAAGGCACTGCCGGGGTTGAAGCCGAACCAGCCTACCCAGAGAATAAAGGCTCCCAGAGCCGCCAGGTGCATATTATGGGCCGGCAGAACATTCACGGAACCGTCCGGGTTGTATTTCCCGGTGCGGGGTCCCAGGACAAGCACCGCCGCCAGGGCGCTCCAACCACCCACGGCGTGAACGGCGGCGGAACCGGCAAAATCCTTCATGCCCAGTTGGGCCAGCCAGCCGTCGGCGGACCAGATCCAGTGACCGGCTACGGGATAGATGATGGCGCAGGTGACGATGGAGTAGATAATGTAGGGTGCAAATTTCATTCTTTCGGCCACCGCCCCGGAAACGATGGAAGCCACCGCCACCGCAAAGGCCGCCTGGAACAACCAAAAAGCATAGACGGGAATTCGTAAACCCAGGTGACTGAAATCACCTTGTATAAAAAAGCCGCTGGTGCCAAACAGCCCTGCCTTATCCAAACCATACATGACAGCAAAACCAATGGCCCAGTAACTCAGTATTCCTACCGTGCAGTCCATAAATACTTTCATGACAATATTAAGAGAGTTTTTAGCCCGGATAAATCCGGCTTCCAAAAAGGCAAAACCGGCTTCCATAAAAAAGACCAGTGCTGCGCAAAGCAAAACCCAAACCGTATCAATACCCGCAGCCAATGTTTGAACATCCAACTCCATTGTTTTCCTGACCTCCTCGTCTTATAAAGAACAAAAGGCACCGTCATAGAATAAGGCGGACCAACCTTATTCCTGAAGGCACCTTTGCCCCAAAATTTATATCCTGTTGTAACTGATTAAAGGGCCTCGTCGCCGGACTCCCCGGTGCGGATTCGGATGGCATTTTCCACCGGGTAAATAAAGATCTTGCCGTCTCCCACTTCCCCTGTACGGGCGGTCTCGATGATCAGTTCCACCACCTCATCAACCCGGTTGTCCCGCAGAATGATCTCTACCTTAATTTTGGGCAACAGGTTGATGGTATACTCCTGACCCCTGTAAACATTGACCCTTCCCTTTTGCTTGCCGCATCCCATCACCTGGGTGACGGTCATGCCCTTAATGCCGTACTCATCCAGGGCTTGCTTTACCTGTTCCAGTTTACTGGGACGGATAATGGCTTCAATCTTTTTCATTGACCACCCCTCCTACATGCAAAACTTTAAAGCTGCGCAGGGATGGCAATAAATAAAGGCTCAACAACCTTGATCCGGTCATTGAGCCTTCGTTGGCTTTACGCTCGGGGTACGCCTTTGTTCCCCTGCTGCTACTGCTATTATATTCCCTCCGCCGTCTTTTGACAACGCCCGGAGGCAAGGAATTCTGTATACTTGGTCACATCTCTATTTCGTAGGCAGTAATAATCGCCTCCGCCACCGACTTCATGGTGGTCCTTTTTTTCATGGCCGTTTGCTGGATGGCCTTGAAAGCCTGCTCCTCGGTAAAACCCTTTCTCTTCATGAGAAGTCCCTTGGCCCGCTCCACAATTTTCCGGGATTTCAGGGTCTCCTGCAGTTCATTCAACTGCTGCTGCAGCTGGGTGTATCTTTTGTAGGACGCCGCCGCCGCCTCCACCGCCGCGTAGACCTGGTCCTCCAGGTAGGGGCGCATCAGGAAGGCGGAGGCCACCTCTCTGGCGCGCTCCACCAGGGCCTTGTTGCCCTGGGAAACCATCAGCACGGCCGGGGCCAGGTTTTCTTCCGTTAAGATTTTGGCCACCTGCATGCCGTCCAACACAGGTAGACGGTCGTCCAACAGCACCACTTCCGGCGAGGTGGTACGAACAGCCTTGAGAGCATTCATGCCGCTGCCGGCTTCTCCCACCACCCGGTAGCTAAGGCGGGGTAGCATTTGCCTCAACTGCTCCAGTTCATTTTTGTCTCCGCTGGCGATCACAATCCGTCTCTGCATAATCCATCTCCCGGCTACTCTGTATAAACCCGTGGGACCCTGCTTCCCACCCAGCAGACAACTTCATAGTTAATGGTACCCAACCAGGCAGCCACTTCTTCTACCGGTAATTTATTATTCTTATCCTGTCCGAAGATTATTACCGGGTCGTTCACCTGAACGCCTGGAATATGACCCACGTCCACCATACACTGGTCCATGCATACCCTGCCCACCACCGGCGCCCTCTGCCCCCGGACGAGCACCTGGCCCCGGGAAGAAAGCAGGCGGGGGTAGCCGTCGGCATAGCCAAGGGGCAGGGAAGCGATCACCGTTTGCTCCGGTACCGTGTACGTACAGCCGTAGCTGATCTTGGTCCCGGGCTTTACCCTTTTTACGTGGGCAATCCTGGCCTTTAAAGTCATGGCGGGGTATAAAGCCGCCCTGGATTTATCCACTTCCTTCGAGGGATATAAGCCGTACATCATAATGCCGGGACGAACCAGGTCCAGGTAGGATTCGGGAAAATCAATGATGGCCGCGCTGTTGGCACAATGCCGCAGGGGAAATGAAAGCCCCTGGTGTTCCAGGTTGTTTAACAGGGACAAAAACCGGTCCAACTGCCACCGGGTATAACTCTTGTCCGTTTCATCCGCCGCCGCAAAATGGGTATAAATTCCTTCAACCTGAAGGCCCGGTAGCAGGCAGACTTCTTTTATCTGCGCCGCCCCCTCTTCCTCAGCCGGAAAACCCAGTCTCCCCATGCCGGTATCCACCTTCAGATGGACGGTTGCCCTTATGCCCTTTTTTTCAGCTGCCCTGGCCGTTTGTTCGGCCATATCCAATCTGTAAACGGTTAAAATGATTTGGTTTTCCAGGGCACATGCCAGTTGATCCCGGGGGACATACCCAAAAATTAAAACAGGCACCTCAATGCCGGCCCTGCGAAGTTCCAGCGCTTCCGACAAACGGGCCACTGCCAGTCGCGCAGCTCCCGCTTCCAGGGCGGCCCGGGCCACCTGAACAGCACCGTGGCCGTAACCGTTGGCCTTGACCACAGCCATAATTTCCCTGTGGGGTCCCACCAGTCGCCTCACTTCTTTTATGTTATGCCGGATGGCCCCCAGATTTATCTCCGCCCAAACGGGTTCAGCCATTTTTCTTACACCTGCCAGTAAAACATAAATTTGCCTCTATTGTAGCATAAATGCAAAAAAAATGCTTGGCCTGAGCCAAGCAAAGGTCATTTATGATTAGAAAGACTCGATAATCTGTAAGAGAGGAGTATATTCCAGGTTCAGGGCTTCAGCAACAGCCTTGAAAGTGCACTTGCCGTCCGCCACATTGACCCCTTTAGCCAGGGCACAGTTGTCTTTAACGGCCCTTAACCAACCCTTGTTGGCCAGCTGCACGGCATAGGGCAGGGTTACGTTGGTCAGGGCAAAGGTGGAGGTGCGGGATACGGCGCCGGGCATGTTGGCCACAGAATAGTGAATTACGCCGTATTTTTCATAAGTGGGTTCACTGTGGGTGGTCACCCGGTCAATGGTCTCGATAGAGCCGCCCTGGTCGATGGCCACGTCTACGATGACAGAGCCGGGTTTCATGGCTTTTACCATCTCTTCGGTGACCAGGCGGGGGGCCTTGGCGCCGGGAATCAACACCGCCCCTACCAGTAAATCAGCCTTTTTAACGGCCTCGGCAATATTATAGCTGTTGGACATCACGGTATGGATGCGCCCACCGAACAGGTCATCCAGGTAACGCAAACGATCAACATTAACATCCAGAATGGTAACATTGGCTCCCAGGCCCATGGCCATCTTGGCAGCATTGGTACCGACAATGCCGCCGCCCACAATTACCACTTCAGCAGCCGGCACACCGGGTACGCCGCCCAGCAGCACACCTGCACCGCCATAGGTCTTCTCCAGATAACGGGCACCTATTTGAATGGCCATGCGGCCGGCCACTTCAGACATGGGTGTTAACAGGGGCAGGGACCCGTTCTCCAATTGAATGGTTTCATAGGCGACGCCGACCACTTTCTTTTTCAGCAGGGCCCTTGTTAATTCCGGTTCCGGGGCCAGGTGCAGGTAGGTAAAGAGCACTTGTCCTTCTTTGAATAAATCATATTCCGGCGGCAGGGGCTCCTTGACTTTCATAATCATATCGGCCCTGGCAAATACCTCTTTGGCGGTATCCACAATTTGGGCGCCGGCTTCCATATAAGCTTCATCGGTGATGCCGCTGCCCACACCGGCATTGTGTTCAATAATCACCTGGTGGCCATTGTTCCCCATGGCCTGTACCCCTGCGGGTGTAATAGCAACACGATTCTCATTATTTTTTATTTCCTTTGGTACTCCGATTAACACAGTGAGTCAACCTCCTTGGTGAATGATTGCTAAAACTAAAGAAGCAAAACTCATGCCAAACAAATCTTCTTTCAACAGGCCCGGAAAACAAGGCCCTTTCTGTCGTTTTTATATTTCTGGAAAATATTATTTCCACAAACTTCTCTTTAACCGGTAAATTGGCAAGATATATTTCCATGTCCGGAAATATATCTTGCCAATAGAAAATTAATTTTAAGTTTACGTACTCTCAATATAACGTTAATACATGGGGATTATAATAAAAATGGTTTTTCCGGCCAACAAAACTTCATATTCTCCTTATATTTTTTCAAACTCCTGCCACCGACCGGGCAGGATATTTTTTTCTTACCAAGAAGCAAAAGATATCAAACATGATCGGGTCATCTACTTTAACCGAAAAGAGGATGTTTATAATGACCCGGACCGGCATTTTCTACTATTATTTAAAGAAGTACATATAGAGCATGTCATATTTGTTCTCCTAAGCAGGTAAATCTAACGGAGGCTGATCACTGAAAAGGGGTTGGTGGCTAGATTGATTGCCGAACCCCGGAATACCCAGGACTGCCGTGCGGAAACCGTTATGGATACCCGCTTGGTGACCGTTCCTCTTTCTTTAAATAACTTTATTAGCCCCAGATGGTTCTAAAAAGGTTTGCCAAGGACTGTAGGGTTGATATAAGCTACCGGTCTGATCTGCCCTCTACAATGTTTTTGATAACTTCGGGTAAAAACTCCAGAATATCGCCAGCCAGGGTGCTGAGCTGACCCAAACGGCCGGCGGCCAGGTCGCCGGCGGAGCCGTGCAGATAGACGCCAGCGGCTGCGGCTTGTTCCGGCGAAAGGCCCTGGGCCAGCAGACCGGCGATCAGGCCTGCCAGTACATCGCCGCTGCCCGCGGTAGCCATGCCCGGGTTGCCTGTGGGGTTGATGTAAAGGCTGCCGTCCGGCGTCGTGATTACCGTGCGGGCTCCCTTTAGAACCGTCACCAGGTTCCACCTTTTGGCCGCCGCCCTGGCCAGGTCAAGCCGGTCTTCCTGTACTTCGGCCGCCGAAAGGTCCAACAGGCGGCCCATTTCTCCGGGATGCGGGGTGATGACGGCCGGTATTGTCAGCTTTGCCAGCAGGCCGGTGACGCCGGCCAGGGCATTGAGGGCGTCTGCGTCGATGACAACGGGGATGGTCAACCTTGGCAGCAGCGCCCGCACCAGTTCAACGGTTTCCGGGTGGGTGCCGATGCCGGGACCGGTGATGAGGACATCCGCCGACCGGCTGGCTGCAAGAATGGGTTCCAGGGCGTCCACCGCCAGGGTCCCCTCCGGGGTCTCCGGCAGACCACGGGTCATGGCTTCATCGATGGCAGCGGTTGCCACCGGTTGTGAGCTTTGCGGCAGGGCCAGGGTGACCAGCCCGGCTCCGGCCCTGAGGGCTGCCCTGGCTGTCATGCGGGCTGCCCCGGTCATGCCTTGGGAACCGGCCACCACCAGCACCCGGCCGTAGGTGCCCTTGTGTGCAGTTGGTTGTCTGGGTTTAAACCAGGGAGCGATGATTTCCCCGGTCAAAAGCTGCCGGGGTATTTCCTTGCTGTCCGTCAGGGTCCGGGGCAGTGAAATATCCACCACATGCAGTCTGCCGGCATAGCCGGCGCCGGGTTCCACCACCAGGCCGATTTTGGGCAGGCCAAAGGTAACGGTATGGTCCGCCTGGATACAGGGACCGTAGGCCCGCCCGGTGTCTGCTTCCACTCCCGAAGGAATATCCACCGCCACCACCGGTAAACGGCTGGCATTGATCAAGTCAATGACCCGCCCCACCTTTTCATTGACGCTGCCGTGGAAACCGGTGCCGTAAAGGGCATCAACGATAAGATCGGTGTTGAGCAGGGCCACCTTGACGATATTAATGCCGTTGATCTGGTTCACCTGGTAGAGGGGCTGTCCCATCTTTTGCCAGATGTTCAGATTCACCCGGGCATCTCCCTGGAACTCCTCCGGGTCTGCCAGCAGCAAAACCTTTACCTGGGCCCCCCGGTTATGGAGATGCCTGGCCACCACCAGGCCATCGCCACCGTTGTTGCCTTTCCCCACCAGGATGGTAAAGACTTTTCCCTTAACCTCTTTCAGGACATCCTGGATAACCTCCACCACCCGCAGGCCGGCGTTTTCCATCAGGACAACTCCCGGGATGCCGTACTGCTCCATGGCCCGCCGGTCCATTTCTTTCATTTCACTCGCTGTTACTATGCGCACTGTCTCTACCTTCCTTCCCTACGGCCACCGCAAAGGCCACCGCCCGGCCCCGGTCATGGGAGATGCTCACCAGCACCCTGGCAACATCCATTTTTTCTGCCAGTTCCAGGGCCGCTCCCGTTAATTTCACTTCGGGCTTGCCTAGGTAATTGGGCAGTATCTCAATGTTGGTCCAGCGTAATTCCCGCAGCCCGGTACCCAGCGCCTTCAAAATGGCCTCTTTGGCGGCAAAGCGGCCGGCCAGGCATTGCACCTTGCCCTTGCAGTGCTCCTGTTCCGCCGGGGTAAAGACCCGGTCCAAAAACTGTTGGCCGGAACGGCTGACGGCCAGTTCAATTCTTTCTATTTCGATGATATCGGTGCCGATCCCCTTCATCCTGCCACCTCCGGGGGAAATTATTACCTATAAGTTTACACTAAAAAGTCTGCCTTTTAGCAGGCAGACTTCCAAAGAACGGTAAAAATTTTTAAAACCCCAGTATTTTTCTCAGTTTCTTGGCCTGGGCCCGGCTCACCGGCACTTCGCTGCGGTCCTTGTCCTCCAGCACCAGGTTGTAGGTGCCGTTAAAGAAAGGCACTATTTCTTTTACTTTCTGGAGGTTTACGATATAGCAGCGGTGGGTGCGAAAGAACATGCCCCCACCCAACCGGGCTTCCAAATCCTTCAAGGTGAAACGGGTAAAAAATTTATCGGAAAAGGTTTTAATATAGACATAATCACTTTCGGTAAAGGCATAAAAAACATCACTGATATCCACCAGAATGGTCTTGCCCTGTTTCTCGGCGGGAATACGGTTAATTTTAATTTCTCCTGTGTCGGAAGGACTCTTGGTCGTGTCCGGGATTATGCTCGGGCTGACCGGCAGCGGTGTACAGGCTTCACGTTCCTGCTGCGCCTTGATCACCCGGTCAATGGCCCGTTTCAAACGTTTTTCGTCAATGGGCTTCAAGATGTAGTCCACCGCATTGACGTCAAAGGCCTCCAGGGCGTGTTCATCATAGGCGGTAACAAAAATGACAAAGGGCGGCCTGGGCAGTTCCTGGATCACTGCCCCCAACTCCAATCCATTCATGCCGGGGAGGTTGATGTCCAAAAACAGTACCTGGTAGTCCAAGGCTCTGATCAGTACCAGGGCCTCTGTGGCGCTGGTGGCCTCCCCGACAATTTCAATGTTGTTAAAACGCCCCAGCATAAAACGCAATTCCTGCCGGGCCGGGTATTCATCATCCACGATCAGTGCCTTTAACGTCACTTTAATCCCTCCTTAATCATCGTCATGAACCATCAGGGGAACCCGCAGCCAAACGGTGGTTCCGTAACCCGGTTCACTTTCAATGTTTAGCCCGTGGTCTTCCCCAAACAATAATTTTAATCTTTCGTGCACATTGGAAAGCCCTACACCGCTGCCGGATCCAAAACCGGGCTCAAAAATCCTGGGCATAATCTCCGGCTGAATACCTACCCCGTCATCCGTAATGGCAATTTCAATCTCGTCCCCCCGGAGTTGGGCTGAAATCTGAACGAACCCCTGCCCCTCTTTGGGGGTAATGCCGTGCCGGACGGCATTTTCCACCAGGGGCTGGACCGTTAACACCGGAATGCGATAGTTTAGCAGTGATTTGTCAATATTCCTTACAACCCGTAGTTTTTCCCGGAAGCGGGCCTTTTCCAGCGCCAGGTAAGTATTAATATATTCCAGTTCCTCCTGCAGAGTGATAAAGCGGCCGTGACGTTTCAAAGAATGACGGAAGAAGGAAGCCAGCCGGATGAGCAGCCTGCGGGCGGTCTCAGGATTGGTGCGGGTAAACATGCTGATGGTATTGATGGTGTTAAAGAGAAAATGGGGGTTGATTTGGGCCTGCAGAGCGTCCAGTTCCGCTTTGGTGGCCAGCTGGGCCTGGTGGTCCAGTTCTGCCAATTCCATCTGCACCCCCAGCAGTTGGGCCACCCCCACAGCCAGCTTCACCACGCTGCCCGGGATTTGTCCCTTGTGGGTCTGGTAAAGCTTTACCGTACCCGTCACCTTCCCCTTGCAGATGAGCGGGGCAATGACGGCGGACTCCAGGGGACAGTTGCAGTCCTTCACAGGACAGTTGAACTCCCCTTTATGCTGTACCACCTTTAATTCCCCGGTGGCAATGACCTCCCGGGTGGCCCGGGTGACAATGGACCCTCCCACCGGGTGGTTTTCACAGCCAGTACCCAAAAAGGCCAGCACCTTCTCCCGGTCGGTAATGGCCACTGCCTCCACGTCACTGATCTTTTGAATGATTTCGGCAGTTTTCCGGGCTGTCTCCTCATTCAAACCCCGGCGCAGGAAAGGCAGGGTTTCGTTGGCAATCTGCAGGGTTGGGGCAAAGGATTTCTCATCCACCCGTACGGTTAAGACCCGTTTCAAGGGGCGCAACCCCAGGACGATAAAAGTCCCGCTGAACCCCGCCAGGCACAGGGCAAGAACTTCCAGTGCCATATCGGGCCGCCAGAGCGCAAATAGAAGGCCCAGGGTCGCCTGCACCGCTGCCAAACGAAGAACGGTGGTGGCTTCCGGCATACGGAAGCCGAATTTTTTATTAAGATGTTGATTTAATAGTCGCAGTTTTTCCATATCTTTTACTTCTACATTCATGCCGTCACTTCCTTCAAAAAAACAGTGGCAGGTATTGTATACCTGCCGGGGGAGGAGTAAAAAAGATTCTATTGTAGACCAGTTGGGGCCATTGTATTTATTTTTGATTTACAGAGACACTACCTGCTCATTAACTGTTTAAGTACGGCGGGGTCGGCCAGAGTCGAAGTGTCACCCAGTACCCTGCCTTCGGCAATGTCCTTGAGCAAACGCCGCATAATCTTACCGCTGCGGGTTTTGGGCAGTTCCCAGGCGCAAATAATTTCTTCCGGACGGGCCAGGCCGCCGATTTTCTTCGCCACATGGCTCTTCAAATCCTTCTCCAGTTCCGGAGCCCAGGCAATGCCTTCCCGCAGGGTAACAAAGGCGGACACAGCCTGCCCTTTTAATTCATGGGTGCGGCCGATAACGGCTGCCTCCGCCACCGCCGGGTGTTCCACCAGGGCGCTTTCCACTTCAGCTGTGCCGATTCTATGACCGGACACGTTAATGACATCATCTACCCGGCCCAGTACCCAGATATAGCCGTCTTCATCCCGGCGGGCGCCGTCACCGGTAAAATACATACCTTCAAAACGGCTCCAGTAGGTATCCACATAGCGCGTGGGATCCTTATAAACGGTGCGCAGCATGGAGGGCCAGGGTTTCTTAATGACCAGGTAGCCGCTCTCCCCTGCTTTCACCGGTTCGCCCAGTTCATCCACCACATCCACCGACACACCGGGCATAGGCATGGTGGCGGAGCCTGGTTTGGTAGGCGTTAAGCCCGGCAGCGGGGCAACCATGACACTGCCGGTTTCGGTTTGCCACCAGGTATCCACAATGGGACATCTTTCCCTGCCGATATGTTTATGATACCACAGCCAGGCTTCCGGATTGATGGGCTCACCAACCGAACCCAGCAGCCTGAGGGAGGATAAGTCCCTGCCGGCTGGATAACTTTCTCCCCACTTCATGAATAACCGGATGGCGGTGGGGGCGGTATAAAAGAGAGTAACCCGGTATTTCTCAATGAGTTCCCAGAAACGATCCCGTTCGGGGTAATCCGGAGCCCCTTCGAACACAAAAACGGTGGCGCCGTTGGCCAGGGGACCGTAAACGAGATAACTGTGACCGGTAATCCAGCCGATATCCGCGGTGCACCAGTACACGTCGTCCTCTTTCAGATCAAAAAGATTCCGGTGGGTGGAGGTGACCCCGGTCAAATACCCTCCTGTGGTATGAACAATGCCCTTGGGTTTGCCGGTGGTGCCGCTGGTATACAAAATAAACAGGGTATCTTCAGCATCCATGATTTCCGGTTGGCAAACAACAGGCGCATTTTTCATCTCTTCCTGGTACCAGACATCCCGGCCCGGTTCCATGTAAACTTCACTGCCGGTCCTTTGCACCACCACAACCTTTTCTACACTGGAGCACTGGGTTAAAGCCGCATCCACATTTTGCTTGAGGGGAATAGCCTTGCCCCGCCGCCAGCAGGCATCCGTTGTAACGACCACCTTGGCTTCGGCATCATTGATTCTGTCGCGTAAGGCTTCAGCGGAAAAACCACCAAAGACCAGGCTGTGGGGCGCCCCGATGCGGGCACAGGCCAGCATGGCAATGACAGCCTCGGGAATCATCGGCATATAGATGGTGACAACGTCGCCCTTGGCAACCCCCAGGTTCTTCAGTACATTGGCAAACTTGCTGACTTCCCGGTGCAGGTCCTGGTAGGTTAAGACCACCTGGTCCCCTGGTTCCCCTTCAAAAATAATGGCAGCTTTATTTCTACGCCAACCGTCTAAATGCCGGTCAACACAATTGACACAGGCGTTTAACTTGCCGCCGACAAACCACTGGGCAAAGGGGCTTTGCCATTCCAGCACCTTATCCCAGGTTTTGTACCAGTGAAGCTTCTTGGCTTCTTCGGCCCAAAAACCTTCATAATCCATCCCTGCCCAGTCGTAGATGCGAGCATCCCGGACATTGGCCCGGGCGGAGAAAGAGACATCGGGATAATAGACCTGCTCCTCCGTAGCAAACGCTAAATTTCTTTGGTTAAACATAACCCTACCTCCCAAGCCGTTATTTTACTTTTATCTTACTGAATTGGGGACTTGGGAGATATATTTTTCCCGTTAAAGGGAAGAAAGCAGGCCTTTTCTGATGATCCTCCCCCCCCGAACGGTGCAATCTTATTGTTAAAAGGGGTTCCACCCCCGCTTGAACCATTGGGGGTGAAAAATATACCATTAAAGGCTGTTTTTGTGCCTTTGGCGCGAAAAAAGAGAACTCTTTAAAGTGTGTTAACCGCTCTTTAACCATTTATTAATGTGAATCTAACGGGCCTGTGATACGCTGAGTTAACCAAGAACTTCCAAGGTGGTATGGCAATTGTTTCTTAAGTTGACCAGCCAGTTAAAAACAAGACTGTTTGGGTTGTTAAAACACAAAGGTCTATTCTTTAATCTGCTTGAGGGTACCTCTTTTCTGGACAAGCTGAAACAAATGATGACCCGGGGTTCTTCTGTACTGCTCCTTTATGTGGACATCGCAGATTTTCACCAGGTGGTGCAGCTCCATGGCGAAGCCATGGCCAAAAGGATCCTCCACATAATCCGTCCGGCATTGCGGGAAAGAGCAGGAGAATTTATAAATTGTTCCGGAGAAATCGTGGTGGAAAATTTGTGGGGGGACGACTTCCTGGTCCTCTGCCGTCAGGAAAAAACACTTTCCCCGGAGCAGCTTAATAAAATGACCACCGCCATGCGCATTGCCCTGGAAGAAGCATTGAAGACAGAGCTTTTAAAGGTTACCGGCAACATAGTGAAACTCCATATAGGCTGTTCTACCATCACCAGAGGCTATAGAAACCCCGAACATGCGCTGTACACCGCACTGAAAGAGGCCCAAAAGGTGGCCAAAGGCACCTGGGATCAGCAGACCGTTCACCTGTTAGGGGAATTTAACGAGTTGTTGGAGAACAAAAAATTCCGCATCGTTTACCAACCCATTGTGTCTTTACAAACCGGTGAAATCCTGGCTTGGGAGGCCTTAACCCGGGGACCGGAAAACAGCTACTTTTTCTCTCCTGCTGTCATTTTTAACTATGCCGCGGAAGTGGGACTGCTGTTCCCCCTGGAAAAGGTTTGCCGGGAAATAGCCATTAAAAACCTTGGTCTGGTGGATAACATGCAAAAACTTTTTCTCAATATCCATCCCCATACCATCAACGACCCGCAGTTTGTCAAAGGCGAGACCATAAAATTCTTGAAGGACAGTCATTTAAGCCTCCATAACCTGGTCTTTGAAATTACCGAGCGGCAGGGCATCCACGACTTCCATCAATTTAACAAGACCCTGGCCCATTATCGCAATCAGGGGTACCGTGTGGCGGTGGACGATGCCGGAGCAGGTTTCTCCAGTCTACAGGCCATTGCCGAGGTCAGACCGGAATACATAAAGATCGACCATTCACTGGTCCGGGATATCAATAGCAACCTGGTCAAGCAGGCCCTGTTGGAAACCTTTGTTATCTTCGCCCAGAAAATTGGCTGCACCATTATCGCCGAAGGTATTGAGACGGAGGCAGAGTTGACGACCCTGCGTTCCATCGGGGTGCATTACGGGCAGGGGTACTTTTTGGCCCGCCCGGCGTACCCCAAGCCCTCCGTACGTACCGAGGCACTCAACAAAATTCTTTCCCTGGCCTCCCGCAACCCCACGGGCGTATGGCAAAAGGCCTTTCCCATCGGGGAAATCACCGAACTGGCGGTTCAAATAACAACGGATACACCGGTCCGCAGACTGAGAGAGTTAATGGACGCCAACGAGTTGGTTAACGGGGTGGTGGTGGTGGACGGCAATCGACCGGTGGGCTTGATTATGCGCCATTACCTGGACCGCTACCTGGGAACCCAATACGGGGTGGCGCTTTATTTTGAGCGACCGGTGTCCATGATCATGGATGCGGACCCCCTGATTATAGATACCTCCATACCCATTGAACAGGTATCCCAGCTTTCAATGAGCCGGGACAAGCTCAAACTTTACGATTACATCGTTGTTACCAGGGAAAATCAGCTGCACGGTGTGGTGTCTGTACAGACACTGCTGGATACCATGACCAAAATCCGTATGGAGGTGGCCAAAGGGGCCAACCCCTTGACCGGCTTGCCCGGCAATTTGACCATTGAAAGGGAGATCAACAACCGCCTGACGGAAAAGTCCCCCTTTGCCTGTATCTGCGTTGACCTGGACAACTTTAAATCCTACAATGACCGCTACGGTTTTGAAAACGGCGATCGCTTGATCCTGCTGTCAGCCAGACTGTTAACCGGCACAGTTCGTAAATATGGCAGTTCCCTGGATTTTGTCGGGCACATTGGCGGGGACGATTTCATTGTCCTCACCCACAAGGACAAGGCAGAAGAAATCTGCCGGCGTTACATTCGCTACTTTGATCGATTGGTGAAAAACTTTTATTCCACCGAGGACAGAAATGTCGGTGGATTTTACGGCATAAACAGGCAGGGTCAGGAAACCTGGTTTCCGCTGGTCTCGGTTTCTATGTCCATTGCTGATTGTGCCGGCCACTGCTCGCCGGAACACCTGGCGGAAACCACCGCCCAACTCAAGCAATATGCCAAGTCCAAATTTGGCAGTATTTATGTCCGGGACCGCAGAAAATCTTGAAGGTAATACGCAGCCCGGTCCGGGTCCAGGCTCCCCCCAGGAGTCTTTTTGTTGCAAATGTTAGCAAGCTGACAAAAAAACTGTGTGCTGCAGCACAATTTTTTTGTCTTATATTTGATATTATATTAACCAGTTATTACATACACCATTTGTAAGGAGGCGCCATCATGCTGCTTATCAATGTTGCGGAACTGGCAAGTAAAGAGTCCCTGACCTATGAAGAAATGCACAGGGCCTTTGCAGCCCTGTATAAGCTTGAATACAACCCCGTGGCGGTTAAATTTTACTTTGATCAAGAAGAATTCGACCGGTTGGCGGCTGAAAAAATCCCCGGTCCGAAGATGACCTTTTGCCAGGCGGTCCTGGCCTCCCGCATGGACGACTATATTGTTAAGATCAGTGATGATAAACTTCTCTGTGATAATGCACGGACCGTCTTTGGTTTCCGTGCCGCCACCGAGGAGGAGGTAAAGGACCACCTGAAATATACCAACGACTGGGAGTTGGCCCAAAAATGCTTGGAACTGAAACCCAAACTGCCCCTGGGGGAACTGAAGGGCATCATGACCGCCCCCCTGTTTAAGACACCGGTAACCCCCGACGTGGTCTTCTTTATTGTGAACCCCTTTCAGGCCTACCATATCCTGAATGATTACATCGGGGGCACCAAGGTTTCCAGCGTCACTTCCACGCACACCGTCAATTCGGCCGTTTGTGGCGGTTCCGTGGACTGTTACCTGAGCCACACCGCCGGCATGAAAACCATGTGCGCCGGCAGCTATACTTCTGGTAAAACCGAAAAGGGTGAAGTCAATGTTTTTATTCCCGGCGATCAAATTGAAGCGGTGGCCAAACAGCTGTTAAAGAGAAGCCATCATTACAGCGGCGGCGCATCCTTTGTGGGGGCCGGCGGCCAGGAATACCCCGGTGTGGACGTTTGTAAAAAATGCCCCATGATCCGGTTTAAGGATAGTGAATAGTAAAAATCATTGATAGGAAGGGACTCTTCTTAGGAAGCGTCCCTTCCTATTAACCAATTATTTGGTTGACGGGCAGTAAAACCTATGGTAAAATTATTTATTAAGCTAAGAAGGGGGTGATAGGATGACAAAGGAACTGATTGATCAAATCCTTGCAGATGTTGGTCTGGAAAAAGTCGAGGACAGCGAAGAAGGCTCCTCACAGTAAGAAACCGAAGGCGAATAACCCTGACGCCTTCGGTTTCTTCGTTTATTGTCTTCTTCTTTGATCCGGTGAATTCTTTTCACTGTAATCTATCTTTTCCAATCCAACGTCCTCCAGGATTTTGTTAATGAGCTCCTTTGACATCCTATCACATCCCTTTCTCTAAAGTAAAAACAAAAGGGCAACGGTTTTGCCGCACCCTTGCCAGACTGATTTTGATGCACCCTTGCATTGATGAAGTTTTTTAGATTATAGCAGGTTGGACAGGTACCTTTCAACAGGTTCTTGTCATGAATACAATACACTTACTGGTTTGCCTGAAAGCTTTCTTGCAACGGTTCTTCTTTAAACAGGGCAGTGGACAAATAGCGTTCCCCGGTATCCGGCAATAAAACCACCACCAGTTTCCCGGCATTTGCCGCCCGCCGCGCCACCTCCAGGGCTGCGTAGAGGGCGGCACCGGCGGATATGCCCACCAGGATCCCCTCTTCCCGGGCTAACCGCCTGACCGTCTCCATGGCCTGATCCCCGGTCACCTGAAAAACTTCGTCTACCAATGCAAGGTTCAAAACCTCCGGAATAAATCCCGCTCCAATGCCCTGGATGGGGTGAGGCCCCGGGGTGCCGCCGGAAAGGACCGGAGATAGCGCCGGTTCCACCGCCACCGCTTGAAAATCAGGTTTTCTTTCCTTCATATATTTGGTAACTCCGGTGATGGTGCCGCCAGTGCCCACGCCGGCCACAAAGATATCCACCTTGCCCCCGGTATCCTCCCAGATTTCTACAGCGGTGGTTTCCACATGGGCCCTGGGGTTGGCCGGATTGGCAAACTGCTGCAGCATCATAGCGTTCTCCAGACCGGCTGCCAGTTCTTCCGCTTTGGCAATGGCCCCTGCCATCCCCAGTCCCCCGGGTGTTAAAACAAGCTCCGCCCCGTAGGCCTTTAACAGGCTGCGCCGTTCCTGACTCATGGTTTCCGGCATGGTTAACATAAGCCGTATGCCCAGGGAGGCACAGACCATGGCCAGCCCCACCCCGGTGTTACCGCTGGTGGGTTCGATCAACACACTTTCTTTCGTAATAACGCCCCGCTGCAGAGCATCGGTGACCATGGCGTAAGCGATCCTGTCCTTAACGCTGCCGCCGGGATTAAAAGACTCCACCTTGGCCAGCACTTCCGCGGCCATCCCCCCGGTCAGGCGATTTAATCGTACCAGGGGCGTGCGGCCGATGGTCTCCAAGATACTGTTATAAACAGGCATGGTTCATTCCTCCGCTTATTTTGTTTTCTTTATAATAGAACAAGTAGAAGGAGTTATACAGTGTAGTAAATGAAAATTTTAACATCCAACAGGTGTATTATAACTGGAATTATAAAAATCTATGTCTTCGCCGTTACATAAGCGTGGTCAACCGTATTATTCAACTCCCCTCCTGTTGTCCAATACAAAAGTTTATTTTTACACTTTTTTAAAAATAACTTAATATCTTAGGTACCAGGTACCAAAAAGACGCTAAAAAACCTCCATCTGAGTTAGATGGAGGTTTTTTGACAGGTTGGCTGAATTACATCATGCCGCCCATACCGCCCATACCGCCCATACCGCCCATACCGGCCATGGGGTTAGCTTCTTTTTCAGGTTTCTCGGAAACCAGGGTTTCGGTGGTCAGGATCATGGCTGCGATGGAAGCAGCGTTTTGCAGAGCAGAACGGGTTACCTTGGCCGGGTCAACGATACCGGCGGCAATCATATCAACATACTGTTCGGTCATGGCGTTGAAACCGATGCCCTTTTCCTGAGCGCGTACTTTTTCAACCACCACAGAACCTTCATGACCGGCGTTGTTGGCAATCTGGCGGAGAGGTTCTTCCAGAGCGCGCTTCACAATATCCACACCGGTCTTGGCATCACCTTCTGCCTGGACGGTGTCCAGGGTATCGATGATGTCCACATAGGCGGTACCGCCACCGGGTACGATGCCTTCTTCAACGGCGGCACGGGTTGCGTTGAGAGCGTCGTCAATGCGCAGTTTCTTTTCTTTCATTTCAACTTCAGTGGCTGCGCCAACCTGGATTACGGCTACGCCGCCAGCCAACTTGGCCAGACGCTCCTGGAGTTTTTCACGGTCGAAATCAGAAGTGGCTTCTTCAATTTGTTTCTTGATTTGGGCAATACGAGCTTCAATCTTGGACTGGTCGCCAGCACCGCCCACGATGATGGTTTCTTCTTTCTTAACGCGTACCTGGCGGGCAGTACCCAGCATATCCAGGGTGGCTTTATCCAGCTTAAGGCCTACTTCTTCGGTAATCACAGTACCACCGGTGAGGGTGGCGATGTCTTCCAGCATGGCCTTGCGGCGATCGCCAAAGCCGGGCGCCTTCACGGCAACCACATTCAGAGTGCCGCGCAGTTTGTTCAGTACCAGAGTAGCCAGGGCTTCGCCTTCCAGGTCTTCACAGATCAGCAGCACAGGCTTGTTGCCGGTTTGCACAACCTTCTCCAGCACAGGCAGCAGCTCCTGGACGGAGGAAACCTTCTTATCGGTAATTAAGATATAGGGATCGGAAAGGGAAGCTTCCATTTTGTCGGTGTCGGTAATCATGTAGGGAGAGATGTAGCCACGGTCAAAGTTCATCCCTTCCACCACTTCCAGGGTGGTGCCGATACCCTGGGATTCTTCAACGGTGATAACGCCGTCTTTGCCAACTTTCTCCATAGCTTCGGCAATCAGGTTGCCGATGGAGTCGTCGTTGGCAGAAATGGTTGCAACCTGAGCAATGGCCTCTTTGCTTTCAATGGATTTGGCCATGGCCTTGATTTCTTCAACAGCCTTTTCTACAGCCTTCTCAATGCCGCGCTTGATGATCATGGGGTTGGCGCCGGCAGCCACGTTTTTCAGACCTTCACGCACCAGAGCCTGGGCCAGCACAGTGGCGGTGGTGGTGCCGTCACCGGCTACATCGTTGGTCTTGGTGGCAACTTCTTTTACCAGTTGGGCGCCCATGTTTTCAAAGTGATCGGGCAGTTCAATTTCACGAGCAATGGTTACACCGTCGTTGGTGATGGTGGGAGCGCCAAATTTCTTGTCGATAACCACGTTACGTCCTTTGGGGCCGAGGGTTACTTTAACGGCTTCGGCCAGGGCGTTAACACCTCTTTCCAGCGCTTTGCGAGCATCCTCGCGGAAAATAATTTCTTTAGCCAAGGTTCATGACCTCCTTAGATATCAAAAACTTGAGATGATAAGTTTTAAGTACGTACATACGGGTCATTATTCAATAACAGCAAGTACATCCATTTCACGCAGAATTAAATACTCTTCTTCATCAATCTTAACTTCATTGCCTGCATACTTGGAGAAAAATACTTTGTCTCCAACTTTCAGGTCAATGGTGGCACGCTGGCCATTTTCCAGCAGACGACCGGGTCCCACAGCAATTACTTCTCCCTGCTGGGGCTTCTCCTTCGCAGTGTCCGGCAGAACGATGCCGCTTTTGGTCTTTTCTTCCTGGGGTATTGCCTTGACAACTACCCTGTCACCTAATGGTTTAATCACAAAAAACCCTCCTTTAAAATATTAAGGTTTTTTAATTGACGGGTCCGGTTTGTTAGCACTCATTAACCGCGAGTGCTAACACCCAGTAATTATAATATAGAACAAGAAAATTAAATGCAACCACCTCTACAACAAAATAATCCAATTTATCGATGGTAATAACCAAATTACGGGTATTTATCTTTTAATTTCTCCTTCTAGATTACATTTACTGGGTTTGTTAATTCATCCACCACCTACAAAATATTTTTACCATATACCTGGTTTTTTTATGCAATTCCTCTTTAAATTTTTTCCATTTTTATTACTGTCTTATACCTGAAAGAAAATAAAAGTCAGAGGCCAAAGCTTATAATTTCTCACTTCCAACCTCTCACATCTCACTTCTCAATCAGGGTTGGCCGCATTCCCCGCCTTTGCCGCTGAGAATTTCCAGTCCATGGGGCAGCACCGGCAGAACAACTTCCAAGCACTCCCGGACGCCCTTGACACTGCCCGGTAAATTGATAATCAGGGTCCTCCCCCGGGTTCCGCTAACCGCCCGGGATAACATGGCCTTGGTGGTCTTTTGCAGGCTTGCCGCCCGGATCGCTTCAGCAATACCGGGAACCTGACGGTCGATGACAGCCAGGGTCGCTTCGGGCGTATGATCCCTTGGTCCCAGCCCGGTCCCCCCTGTGGTAAGAATAAGGTCCAGGCGGTGAACATCCGCAAATTCAACTAATGCTTCCTTGATAACCTCCGGGTCATCCGGAACGATTCGGTACTGTTCCACCGTTCCAAGGTCCCCCACCATTTGCCGGATGGTGGCCCCGCCGGTATCTTCCCGCAGGCCCTGGGAACCTTTGTCACTCATGGTTACAATGCCTATTTTGTACATAATGTTTCTCTCCTCGTTGATTGATCCAACCTTCACAACCCTGAAGGGTTGGGTTAAAATAAAGTAAAGTTTACGGTACCTTTTAGGGGGTTGAGAAATGGTTTGGCAAGTCAATAAAACAACACATAAAATTATCCGCATTAAGGGCGATAAAGCGCTCTGTACAGAGGATGTCATCGTGCGTGAAGTACCGATTACACTGTTCCTTAACGGTAAAGAATTTGTGACAATGGTATGCTCTCCCCAGGCTCTTGAGGAATTAACCGTAGGCTTTCTTTGTTCCGAGGGCCTGCTGCAATCCCCGGAGGATATCAAAAACATCAGGATCGATCAGGAAAACGGCATTGTCTATATTGATGCGCCTGAATGCGAGACCGAGTCAAGATTTCTTAAAAGAAACATTACGTCCTGCTGTGGCCGGGGCCGGCCGGTGTTTTATTTCGTAAATGATGCCAAAAGCATGAACAAAGTTTCTGCCAGCCTGCTGGTGACCCCGGGGCAGGTCTGGGATTTGTCCGACCGTCTGGAACAAATGTCGGTTTTATTTAAAGAAACCGGCGGCGTTCATAACGCTGCCCTTTGTGCCGCCACCGAGGTGATCCTCTTTTACGAAGACGTCGGGCGGCACAATGCGGTGGATAAAATCTTTGGCCGCGCCTTTTTAAACCACATCCCCCTGGAGGATAAAATTCTTGTCTTCAGCGGCCGGGTCTCTTCGGAGATCGTCATTAAAGTAGGCAAAATGGGCCTGCCGGTCATCATCTCCCGCTCCGCCCCCACCGACCTGGGCCTGGAGATGGCGCAGAAGCTGGGCATCACTGTGGTTGGCTTTGCCAAGGGCGAGCGGATGAATGTGTATACGTATCCGGAGAGAATTTTGGGATAAATCGTCGGTCGTGGCTGTTTTAGCTTAGCTCTCCCCAAAACATTCTTTAAAAATCTCATCTGTCGCCCTATCCATCTCGTCTCGAAAGGCCCCGAAACACTCCAGCAGCCTGCTTGCTTCCCGGGTGAGGGTGGCGCCGCCGCCGGCGTCGCCACCCACCTGGGTTTCTACCAGCCTAAATCCCCAGTTTTTTTCAGCGGTTTTAATCTTACCCCAGGCAGCACGGTAAGACATGCCCATGATCCGGGCCGCCTGGGAGATGGAACCGTGTTCCTTTACATTCATCAGCAGGTAGTACAGCCCGTCTCCGAAATTTGTGCCGCCGCTCTCCAGCCAGACTTTGCAGCCCGGTTGAAAAAGCTCCACTAGGGGCCGGCTGCCATTCCCGGTGTTATTCTGTTTCATGACGGGCCTCCTAAATGCCCTGCCGGTACATGACACCGCCACAGTCACGCAAATCATAACCTCCCAGGGCTTCCACCTGCTGCCGGAACTCCGGTGTGGCGATCACTTCCAACAGACGGGTGACGTAAGGGGTGTCCCAGTATTCCCCGGGAATGCAAAGGTCATAACGTTCTTCCACCACCGGCACGAAATCCAAATCCAGGGCGTTGGCCGCCGCCAGAATGCCCAGACCCGCATCGGCGGCACCACTGGCCACCGCTGCCGCCACCGCCATGTGGGTGTACTCTTCCCGGTTATAGCCGTAGATGCTGTCCGGATCAATGGCCAGCTGTTTCAAGCGGAAATCCAGCAAAATGCGGGTTCCCGCTCCCCTCTGGCGGTTAATGAAGCGGATCCCTTCCCGGGCCAAATCTTCCAGTCCCTTAATATGCAAGGGGTTGCCCCTGGCCACCATCAGCCCCTGCTGCCGGTACACCAGGTTCAGCAAGACAACCGGGCGGTCTCCCAGTAATCTTTGAATGTAGCTCACGTTATAATCGCCGGTTTCTTCGTCCAGGAGGTGGGTACCGGCACAGTGACACTCACCCCGTTTAATGGCGGAAAGACCCCCCAGGCTCCCCACATTGGCGCTGGAAAGGCTGGCTTCGGGAAATTTCCGGCGCAGGTGATTGGCCAGAACATCCAGTGCCATATCATGGCTGCCGATGACCACGGTGGTTTGACGGACTTCTTCCAGGGGGCGCATCAGCTCAACCTTTACGGTGTCGCCGGCCCGAAATCCTTCGGACAACCGGGGTACCCGCAGCATGCCGTCCGCCCTGACCAGGGACATGATAACCCCGGCGCCCCGGGAAATGGGAGTGGCAATAATTTTTTCTCCCACCTGCCCCATTTTAACCCGGATAAACTCTTCCACACCCATGGGGGAGGGCATTTTCCGCGAGATGATGGCTTCGGTGGTCTTAGGAGCAGGCGGTACGGATCCCAGCTTTTTATACACAATGGGCCGCACAAACAGTTCCATAGTCAGGAAGGCGGACACCGGGTAACCCGGCACGCCGATGACCGGTTTGCCCTTGACCTCCCCTAAAATCACCGGCTTGCCCGGTTTGATGGCTGCGCCGTGGGTTAAGACGGTGCCCAACTGCCGGATCAACTCGGCGGTAAAATCCTCCCGCCCGGCGGAAGAACCGGCATTAATGACCACGATATCCGCCTGTTCAACGGCATTCAGAGCGGATTCCTTTAACCGTTCCCAGTCATCCACGGTGATGGGCCAGCGCAGGGGTTCACCGCCCCAGGTCTGAACCATGGCCCCAAAGACCCGGGTGTTGTACTCCACGATATCTCCCGGTTTCAGTTCTGCACCCGGCTGCACCAGTTCGGTGCCGGTGGGCAGCAGGGCTACCTTTGGCCGGGGGTGCACTTTGATTTTGGCGACCCCGCCGGCCAGAATGCCGCCAATATCCATGGGACGGATTTGGTGATTGGCGGGCAGGATCATTTCAGTGGCCACCACGTCTTCCCCGATGGCCCGCACATGCTGCCAGGGTGCCGCCGCCGATGTAATTTCAAAGACCTCGTCCTCCACAAAGTGAACATCTTCAATCATAATAACCGCATCACAGCCCGGCGGGATGGGATCTCCGGTGTCCACCACCCGGGCTTTATCGCCCAGCCGGATCTGTTTGGGTGCAGCGTCCGAAGCGCCGAAGGTGATGGAGGAGTCCACCGCAATGCCGTCCATGGCGGAGGCATTGTAGTGAGGGGAAGAATTCCGGGCGAAGACAGGTTCTGCCGTAACCCGGCCCAGGGCCTCCTCCACGGAAATCTCTTCCGGTGCGCCGGGAGCCAGGGAGCCTACGGCCTCCAGGTGCTTCAGCAGCCCTTCCAGCGCCTCTTCCCAGGGACGATCGTCCAGGTAAACATCACGTTTATTTCGCATAGGCATTTCTCCTGTTCCTTATAAACATTTCACAGAATTTATTTGGCAAAAGTTGTATGACCATGTATAGTAACATTTTAGTTTTTTCTATATGAGAATTGTTTTTTTAAAATGTAGGTGATACCTTAAGGCAGCCTGACAATTGAGAGGTGAGAAGCGAGAGATTAGAGGTGAGAGAACTACTTGGGTTATATGCTCTTCTCACTTTTGACTTCTCACATCTCACTTCTCATATGCCCGCTTCGCTTTTGGAAAAGCCAGTCTACCTGCGCAGGGTTTGTTTATTGTTTTACCTAAAACAACCACACATCCACCAGTTCCCCGGCTTCCACTCCTTCTTTGGTCAGGGGGATATGGGCCACGCCGTCTGCCTTGACCATGGTGCTGATCAGGCCCGATTTGCCTAAAACCGGGTCCGCCACAACGGTGCCGTCCTCCTGGCGGCGCAGGGTGACCCGCAAAAAGTCCTCCCGCCCGGTGGCGGAGTGAATGTTGCGGGTAATGGCGGCCCTTAAGGGGAATGCCCTGCGGGGTTGTGCCGGGCCTGCGGACTCAATGATGGGCCTTGCCAGCAGGTCAAACACCACCATGGCGGAAACAGGGTGTCCCGGTAAGCCGAAAACGGTCTTCCCTTCCACCACCGCTCCAATGGAGGGTTTACCCGGTTTAATGGCGATGCCATGGAATAACACCCCCGGGCTGCCCAGGGTTTCAATGACGTTGGCGGTGACATCCCGGGCCCCCACCGAACTGCCGCCGGAAATAAGGACCATGTCATTTTCGGCCAGGGCCTTGACCATGGCGCTGCGCAGGGTTTCAAAATGGTCCTCGATAATGCCGTACAGGGTAGGTAAGCCCCCGGCTTCCAAAACCTGGCCGTAAAGGGTGTAGGAATTAATGTCCCGGACCTTGCCGGGAGTGGCGGGGTGTTCGGGTTCAATCAACTCGTTGCCGGTGGAAAGGATGCCTACCTTCAGCGGTTCCAGCACCGGCACCCGGGTAATTCCCACTGCCGCCAGCAGGCCCAGGTCCTGGGGCCGTAAACAGTGTCCCGCCGTCAGTACCACCGACCCCGCGGCTACGTCCTCACCCCGCCGGACCAGGTGATCCCCCGGGGCCACCGGTTTGGTTACGCCGATGGTGTGCTGATCCAGTTCTTCGGTGTATTCCACCATTACCACCGCATCTGCCCCCGGGGGCAGCATGCCTCCGGTGGGGATAACCCAGGCTTGTCCCGGACCCACCGGCCCGGCGGCCTCTTGGCCCATCATCACTTCTCCGGTCACATCTACATAGGCCGGCAGGGACTCGGTGGCCCCAAAAGTATCCCGGGCTCTCAGGGCATACCCGTCCATGGTGGAGCGGTCAAACCCCGGCACGTCGTCCCGGGCGGTGATGTCCCGGGCCAGGATGCGGTTTAGTCCCTCAAGCAGCGGCACAATCTCTTCCTTTGCCCGGGCAGGCAAATGAGCAGTTAACGTCTCGCGGGCTTGCTGTACCGTCAGTACATTAAATAATTCCAAAGCGACCCCTCCGCTAGAAGCAGCCTAATTCACAGGCCTTAATCTTAATCTTTAACTCATTGCATAGATCTCCGACAACCTTGGGGGGCACATGAAAGTCACTGGCAATTTTACGTGCAGCGGTGCAGGAAAGTCTTCCTTCCTTAGCGGTTTCCTTGACGATCTTGATAATTTTTTCCCTTTGCTCGCTCATGGTGATCTCCCCTCTTACTTTGAATAATCTTTATTTGTGTTATTATTACAATACAATGTCAAAATATCCTGCCTGTTCCAGCGAGTGTTATGTCTTTTTTTGCATAACGGGCTGTTTTGAGGATTTGGTTATAATGTATCGTAGATAAAGGGGAGAAAAGCATTGATCATTGGTTTGTCCGATACAGCTTTTGAATACAGGGGAACCATTCAGGACATCATCTGGCTGTTTTACCCCGGCGCCGAACTGGTTGCCGGACCGAAGGGCGAGTTTTTCCTTCACCTCACCCTAAGGCAGGAAGGACAGCTTCTTTGGGCGGAGACGCAGCTTTACAGCAACGGCACTGCCATGGCCCACCGGGAGGAGGGCCTGCCCATCCTGCCCGGGGAAACTCCCAATGAACTGAAACGATTGGCCCGTATGGCCGTTTATCGAATCCTGGAGTCCTTCAGCGGCCGGCAGCCCACTCCCTGGGGAATTATGACCGGCATCCGGCCCACCAAAGTGGTGCACCGGCTGTTGGACCTCGGCTGGCACAGCAAAGAAATCCTATCTTACCTGGTGGAGAAGTATGCCCTGCGGCAGGATAAAGCGGCTTTGATTACCGGCATCGCTGAAACCCAGCGCCCCTTTATGCTTTCCAGGAAGCAGGCCGGGCGGCTGGTAAGCATTTATATCGGCATACCCTTTTGCCCCACCCGCTGCCTGTACTGTTCTTTCCCTTCCTACTCCATAAAACATCACCGCAGCATGGTGGAACCCTTTTTCAACGCCTTGCTGGAGGAAATCCGGGTGGTGGGAGAAACCCTGCAGGCCAATGGGCTGACCGTACAAACCATCTACCTGGGTGGCGGAACGCCCACCAGTCTAAATTTAGAACAATTAGAAACCTTACTAAGTGCCGTCAATACCTATTTAAGAAATGAACACACCGATGAAGTTACTGTAGAAGGGGGCCGGCCGGACACGTTAAAGGAGGAGGTCCTGGCATCTCTGGCGGCTCACGGCGTGACCAGGCTCAGCATCAATCCCCAGACCATGAACCAGAAAACCCTGGATGCCATAGGCCGGGCCCATACGGCAGAAGATGTCTACCGGGCGGTGGAAGGGGCCCGCAAATTTAGATTTGCCACTGTCAATATGGATGTGATCATCGGTCTGCCGGGAGAAACGGTGGCGGACGTGACCCGCACCGTGGACAGCTTGCTGCAATTAAAACCGGAGAACATCACGGTGCACGCTCTGGCCCTCAAAAGGGCCTCCCATCTGAAGCAGCGGCTGGCAGAATTCCCCCTGTCGGACGCCGGGGAAGCCGCAGCCATGTGGGAGGAAACCGCCCGGGGCGCCAGGACCCTGGGTTTGGTGCCCTACTACATGTATCGCCAGAAACAAATGGTGGGGAATCTAGAAAACATCGGCTACGCTTTGCCGGGGCACCCGTGCATTTATAACATCCAGATGATTGAAGAGCGGCAAACCATCATCGGACTTGGCGTGGGGGCCGGTTCCAAGTGGGTCGACCCCCGGACCTGGAACCTGATCAATGAATACAATGCCAAAGAACCCCGCCAGTATGTGGAACGGCTGGGCGAATACCTGGAACGGAAAGTCAACCATATTAACCATTTATCAACCATTGATGATAACTTGTAAGGGCGGGGAGAACACACCGCCCTTTTTTGTTGAATATTTCCATGGAGGAAACAAAAAAACCTTACTTCTTGTTGAAATAAACCTCCCCTTGGGCCCGTCAAAATAGACGTATAGTTAAAAGGAGGCAAAAGGCCATTGCATTACCGGGGACTGGATAGGCTGCTACAGGACTTGCCTCTCGAACCGGTACCGGAGGATTTGACAAAGAACATTATGGCTGCCATTCAGCCTCTGGTTGCAGAAAGAAGAAAAAAATAACTTTTTAACAGAAGAACACTTACCTATTTAACATTCCACCCATATGATAGGGTATACGACTGAAAGGATGTGATCAATCTATGACCATCTATGAAGCCATTCAGTTAATCAAGCAAATTGGTTTTAATGTCCGGCCGGTGCCCGGCACCAGTAGCTACATGATCGAAACCCCCGAGGGCAAAATTTCCTGGCTCAAAGAAAAAACCATGTTACAGTTGGTGACGTCCTTAAAAGACAATCCCAATCATCTCCGCACCACATTAAATGAGATATTGTAGGCTGCTTCCCGGGCTTAACGGCATTTGAAAAGCCTCTTCTCGGTGATGATGATCTGAACGGGTTGGTCATAGGGTCCCATGTAAGGGAATAAATCAGGCACCACTTGCAGTTCGTAAGCCAGCGCCACTGTTGCCGCATCCGGCCTGAGCCGGCAGATGAACCTGTCATAATAGCCCCCTCCGTAACCCAGGCGGTTTCCCCAGGGGTCAAAGGCTACCCCTGGTACAACCAACAGGTCCAGTTCCTCTGCTGCCACGGGTCTGATTTTACCGGGGCCGGGTTCTAATATACCATAGGAACCGGCAGTGAGGTCGTCGGGGTAGTTTTCCAGCAGGGAAGGCATTATGGATTTATCCCTCTGGTTCACCACCGGTACCGTAAGCCTTTTGCCCGAATAAAGGGCATGTCTTACCAACTGGTCTGTGGCCACCTCATTCCTAAAGTCCAAATAGGTCATGATGGTACTGGCCTTTTGATAGGGTTCCAGATTCAGTAATTGTTCTATGATATGTTTGCTTTTTGCCCGGACTTCCTGTTCCCCTAAGGAAGTGCGGGCTGCCAATAGTTGTTTCCGAATTGCCTTTTTGTCCACAATCGTTCCCCTTTACAAAAAATCCTCCCCAAAACGGGGAGGATTTTTTAATCATATCTGGTAAACTTCATCTCCCGGCACAATGCGGACCCCATTCTCCTGCAGCACTTTGATGGCTTCGTCCACCTGTTCCACCCGGAAAACAATTAAAGCTGCAGTGGTGGTTTGGGTGACAAAGGCGTAAAGGTATTCAATGTTGATACCCACTTTATCCAAATGACACAGGATGCTGCTTAAGCCGCCGGGCTGGTCGGTGACTTCCACGGCAATCACATCGGTGGTGCTTACGGTGAAGCCGGCTTCCTTTAAGACCTGGTAGGCCAGCTGGGGCTTGTTGACGATCAAGCGGAGAATACCAAAATCTGTGGTGTCTGCGATGGACAGGGCACGGATGTTGATGTCGTTTTCTCCCAGCACCTCGGTTACTTTGGCCAGCCGCCCCTTCTTGTTCTCCAAAAAGATGGAAATCTGCTGTACGCGCACTTGCACAACCTCCCTGTATTTAAATTTATAATTCCCTCTTATCGATGACCCTTTTCGCTTTACCCTCACTTCTGGGCAAAGATTTCGGCTCTACCAGTTTAATTTTAGCTGAAATCCCCAGGACACTTAAGATGCGTTCCCGTAATCTTCTTTCCAAGACCTCCAGCCCGGCAATCTTATCCGAGAACATCTTGGCGGACAGTTCCACCTGAACCTCCAGGTCGTCCATGGCCGCCTTACGGTCAACCACCAGCAGGTAGTGAGGTTCGGTTTCACCAAACTCCAACAGCACACTTTCGATTTGGGAGGGGAAGACGTTGACGCCGCGGATGATCAGCATGTCATCCGTGCGTCCGGTAATGCGTTCCATCCGCAGGTGGGTACGACCGCAGGCGCATTTTTCAGGATAGAGGGCTGAAATGTCTCTTGTCCGGTAACGGATCACCGGGAATCCTTCCTTGGTCAAGGTGGTGAACACCAGTTCACCCTTTTGGCCGTAGGGCAGGGGTTGTTCAGTCTCCGGATCAATAATTTCCGGGATGAAGTGATCCTCAAAGATATGCAGACCGTTTTTGTAAGAACACTCCATGGCCACACCGGGACCCAGGACTTCACTCAAGCCATAAATGTCATGGGCGTTAATGCCCAGTTTTTCTTCCAGTTGGGCCCTCATGTTGTTGGACCAGGGTTCCGCGCCAAAGACACCGGCCTTCAGGCGTAGGCTACCGAGATCAATACCCACCGCCTGGATCTCATCCGCCAGGTACATGGCATAGGACGGGGTACAAGTTAAAATGGTGGTGCCGAAATCCTGCATCAGCATGAGCTGGCGGGCAGTGTTGCCGCCGGAAATGGGCACAATGGTGGCGCCCAATCGTTCGGCCCCGTAGTGAATGCCCAGACCGCCGGTGAAAAGGCCGTAGCCGTAGGCGTTTTGCACCACGTCATCCTTGGTGCCGCCGGCCATGGCAAGGCAGCGGGCCACCAGGTCGGACCAGTTGTCCAGATCCTTTTTGGTGTAACCCACCACAATGGGTTTGCCGGTGGTGCCGGAAGAAGCGTGCATCCGTACAATTTCGCTGCGGGGAACGGCAAATAAGCCGAAGGGATAGGTATCCCGCAGGTCTTTTTTGGTGGTAAAAGGTAAATGCTTTAAGTCCTCCAGGGATTTAATATCCCCCGGGGTTAGACCTTTTTCCTGAAAGGCCTGCCGGTAAAAGGGGACAGATGTATAAACCTTTTCCACCAGCGCCTTCAACCGTTTTATTTGAATCTCGGCCATTTGATCACGAGACATTGTTTCATGGTAAGCATCCCAATAAGGAGACAAAATGTCCACCTCCATATTATTATAGTTTCTAATGAGAAAATTTTAAATCAGAGAATTCTAAATGTATTCTAAAAAAACCTTACGTTCCTACCGGAAGGATTTGGCGCCTGCCCCCTTTCCTGAAATAAATAAAAAATCCCCGTCCCCAGCAGGGACGGAGAATTGCTCCGCAGTACCACCCTTATTGGCCAATTGACCCACCTCAAAAGGCACGGCATAAAATCACCACCGGTAGAATAAAAAAACCCCATCCACCAAGGGACGGAGGTATTTCCGTGGTACCACCCTAATTGCTAAAAGCCACTCCACCGGTACGGGATATTGTCCGATACCTTTCCCTTTTAACGGCGGGAATTCCGGCTGTGCCTACTGAACTCTTCAGCACAGCAACTCCGGAGGGAACTTCAGTCAAACGTCCTTAAAGAAGCTTCCAGTCCAGGCTTCTTCTCCCTGGGAAGGCCAGGAATGACCTACTTTTCTCCATCATCGACTTCTCCTATCAACTTAAAGTTAAGTTATCACAGTTCCTAACCCCAGTCAATATTTTTTTACAATTGGACATTGAAAATAAAGATAAACCGCCTAAAATTTGAACACCTCTATGGATTTGCACTGTTCGAGTTGCCGTCTCTTACTATTCACAACAAAAACCCTTATTTCTTAAGTTATTAACAGACTTATCCACATTATCCACAGGATTTCTTCCACAGAACAGTGAATTATTAAAGAAAGTTAACTGTTTATGTTAATTTTTTCTAATATTTTTCTTCCCCCAGGGCCAGTGCCGGGACGGCATTTAATGTCAGGGGGGCAAAGTCCCCCCGGAGATATTTGTAATACCCGGCGCAGGCGATCATGGCCGCGTTGTCGGTGCACAGGTTAAGCGGCGGCAAGACGAGCCTGCAGCCTGCGGCTGCGGCCCTTTCCTGCAGCAAAGCCCGGAGACCGCCGTTGGCTGCCACGCCACCGGCCATCAGAATGGTCTTAACGCCGGTCCGCTGCACCGCCAGCATGGTTTTTTCCACCAGCACTTCCACCACAGACCGCTGGAAGCTGGCCGCCAAATCCGCCTTATTGATCTCTTCCTTGGCCATAGCAGCCCGGTTGAGATGGTTCAGTACGGCAGACTTTAACCCGCTGAAGCTGAAGTCCAGGCTGCCCTCTTCCAGAAAGGCCCTGGGAAACTGCACAGCTTCGGGATTTCCCTCCCGGGCCAGCCGGTCGATGAGAGGCCCCCCGGGATAACCCAGCCCCATGGCCCGGGCCACCTTATCAAAGGCCTCGCCGGCAGCATCATCCCTGGTGCGGCCCAAAAGCCGGTATTCTCCACGGCCGGGCAGGTAAACCAAATCCGAATGGCCCCCGGAGACCACCAGGCAAAGCAGAGGAAACTCCAGGTCCGGTTGGGCTAAAAAATTGGCGGCGATATGCCCCTCCAGGTGGTTCACCCCGATCAAAGGAATATCCAACCCATAAGCCATGGCCTTGGCGGCGGCCACCCCCACCAGCAGCGCCCCCACCAACCCCGGCCCATAGGTAACCGCCACCGCACTGAGGTCTCCCAGGCCGACGCCTGCCTGTTCCAGTGCTTCCATAATCACCGGGTGGACATTTTCCAGGTGCTTCCTGGAGGCAACCTCCGGCACCACACCCCCGAACTTTTTGTGAATTTCGATTTGGGAAGAGATGATATTGGAGCGCAGGCCCACCCCGTCCACCAGCACCGCTGCCGATGTCTCGTCACAGGACGTCTCAATGCCCAGGATTGTTATACTCATGGTAACCTCCATATTTCCTCGCTAAATACTTGGTTTATACAGTAACCTTTTTCAAAGTAGTTAAGGTAATAAACAAACCCATCGCAACAGGCAAGGGTACTAGTTATCCATAGAGAACGACTTGCGGAGCAGGAGTGAACGGGGATAACGATAGTACCCTCCCCACGAATTTAATCCATACCCCTCTATCTAAGAAAGGCTTATTTTTCTTCATTTGAAACCGGCACTAAATCCAGCCACATAATAATGGCATCCTCGTTGGTATCGGTATAATACTTCTTCCGCAGTCCCTTTTCCTGAAACCCCAGCCTTTTATACAACTGTCGGGCGTTACTGCTGGAAGGCCGCACCTCCAGGGTCATTCGCACAGCCCCCCGCAGCACCGCCTGGCGCATCAATTCAACCATCAGCGCTTCCCCCAACTTGCGCCCCCTGTACCCGGGGTGCACCGCAACGTTGGTAATGTGGGCCTCGTCCAGCACCAGCCACATGCCGGCATACCCCACCACCCGGTCCTGCTGCAGCGCCACCAGGTAGTATGCAAAATTGTTTTGCGTTAATTCGTAGGTAAAGGCCTGCTGGGACCAGGGGGTAGGAAAGGAGACCCTTTCGATTTCCAGCACTCCCGGCAGGTGGTCCACCTTCATCTCAACCAGTTGGTAATCCACTGTCTCACCTACTTCCCGCACCTGGCCGCCAACTTGACTTCCGCCTCAGACATCCTGATATACTCCGCTTGCAGTTCCAGGGGCGGCACGCCTCCTCCCCTGGTCATCTTGCGGTAACCCAGCTCCGCCACCGCTGCTCCTCTGGGCAGCAGGGCAGACTGTGGCGCGAAGACGGCACGGTCCCCTATCCGGTCAAGGATTTCCTGTTTATATTCCGAGACAGCATCGCCTAAAAAGGTTACCGGCCCTTCCCATTGACCCAGGATTTGTACCAATTCCTGCATGCCCAGGGCCAGAGGACCTGTCAGCAGTTCCGGTTGACCGGCGCTTCCTCTGAACACACTGGCGTACACTTCATTTTTCCGTGCATTCAAGATGGGGCAGATCATCTGGCCCTGGGGAGCCAGAGGCAAAGCCAGCGCTTCCAGGGTGGATACGCCCACTACCGGCACCTGCCAGACCCAGGCCAGGGTCTTGGCGGTGGTTAAACCGATTCTCAGCCCAGTAAAGGACCCGGGACCGGAGGATACGGCCACCGCCTCGATTTGTTTGGGGGTGATACCGGCCTCTTCAATCACCGCTTTTATCATAGGAAGCAGGTTGATGGAGTGGGTGCGCCGGTTATTGACCAGGCGTTCAGCCAAAATGCGACCGTCCTCCACCACTGCAACTCCCGCTACCGGGGTTGCTGCCTCAATGCCCAGAACGAACAATCTTCATCAACTCCTCCACCAATTGCTGATAGTGACCGCCCTTTGGCATGAAATGGACCAGCCGTATTTCCTCTGGACCTTCATCCCTGGTCAGTAATATATCCAAACGCTCCCGGGGTAAAACTTCCTCTACCCGCTGGGCCCATTCCACCAGGCAGACACCCTGCCCGTAAAAGTATTCCTCATAGCCCAGGTCTTCCATCTCTGCCGGCCCAGCCAGGCGGTAAACGTCAAAATGGTAGAGGGGCAGTCTTCCTTCATATTCGTTAATTAAGGTAAAGGTGGGGCTGGTGACAGGACCGTCAACCCCCAACCCCCTGGCAATCCCCTGGGAAAACGCTGTTTTCCCGGCACCCAGATCACCATTCAGGCATATGACATCCCCGGGTTGCAACAAGGCCGCCATTTTTTCACCAAGCTGCTTTGTCTCCGCCGGAGAATGGCTTTTTACCATCACCACGCTCATCCAATCACCTTTCCATAGTATTACCACAAAACGGGGTCAGGCTTGACTTATTGTTGACTTATTGTTGACTTATTGCATTATTATACTTTCTTTATTCCGCGAAATGATTATAACCCTGCATTGCAATGATTTCCCTGGTTCCGTCACATCGTTCCACCGAAAGTCCCTCCGGTTCAGGCACAACGACCCCGATGGCGGTAAAAGGAATGCCTGCTTCGTGCAAGGCTTCTTCCACAGGCTTCCTCCGGTCGGGCCGCAGGGTGAACAGCAGTTCATAATCTTCACCGCCGTTCATCACCCAGTCCAGAACGCCGGTGCCGGCCTGCGAGGCCAACTGCCTTACCCCGGGCAGAACCGGCAAAGCCTTCTCCCAAACCAGGCAGCCCACCGAACTGGCCCGGCAGATTTCCCTTAATTCTGCCGCCAGCCCGTCGCTGTTGTCGTCCAGGGCGGCAACCCCCTCCAGGCTGCCCAGGAGGATACCCTCTGATACCCGGGGTTCCGGACGCAGGTGGGCCCGGATGACCCTGTCCCTCAGTTCCGGCGGGCAGACGCCGTTTTGGGAAAGCAAATAAAGGCCCGCCGCGGCGGTTCCCAGATTTCCGGTGGTATAAATAGTATCCCCCGGCCTGGCGCCGGAGCGAAAAACAGCCCTACCCGCCGTCACTTCCCCCAACAGGGCAATGTTCACCACCAACGGGCCGGGAGATTTTACCGTGTCCCCGCCTACCAGGTTCACTTTATGCTTGCCGGCTATTTCCTTGAGTCCCCGGTAAAGTTCAGCCACATCTTCCACCCGGGTATGTCCGGGGATGGCGATGGACACCACGCCATGGCTGGGTCTGCCCCCCATGGCCGCAATATCGCTGATATTCACTGCCAGGGCCTTGTAACCCACATCAAAATAAGCGGACCAGTCCAACCGGAAATGGATACCCTCCACCATCATATCGGTGGTAAACAGCTGCCAGCAGTCCCCGGGGCACTGCAAAACTGCCGCATCGTCTCCGATGCCGGCAATCACCCCGGCGGGAGAATGAATCATCTTTTTATTTAACAGGTTTATCAAGCCAAATTCGCCAACCTGTGAAAGATTCAACACGGATAGCTCCTCTCCTGCCAAACTATGGTTATTATATAGCAAAGTCCCCTATCTGGGAAAGATAGAGGACTTGACGTTACGAGTGAAGGAAGAAACGAAACAGTTGATAGGTTAAAGCGAACAGCGGCCAGAGGGCAATGACTGCCACAATAAGCCCCGGCGTTTCACCCAAACCCAATTTGCTGGTAATAGCAGGTATGGTTTTCATGACCTTACAGGCCAACCACATCCAAAATACAAAGGCTGCTGCCGCCACAGCAAGGGTGGAGATTTGCTGGATTATCTGTTGCAAGGTCAAGAGCATCCCCCCGGTTGTTACTACCGGGTAGTATTGCCATTATCACATGGTTGAAAACATCTTCTAGCAGCTCTCCGGTTCTTTGCCCAGGTATTGCGCCACAATTTTCATGGCACAAAAATCCCCGCACATGGTGCAGGCCTCATGGCCTTCCGGGTTTCGCTCCTGGCGGAATTTAGCAGCCTTCTTGGGGTCGATGGCCAGGGCGATTTGTTGATCCCAGTCCAGGGCCTTGCGGGCCCTTGCCATTTGCTTATCCCAGTCCAGGGCGCCGGGAACGCCCTTCACGATATCCGCTGCGTGGGCGGCAATACGGGAGGCCATAATGCCTTCCCGGACATCTTCCAGGGTGGGTAAACCCAGGTGTTCCGCCGGGGTGACATAACAAAGAAAATCGGCACCTGCAGCGGCGGCAACCGTGCCGCCGATGGCGGAGGTAATATGGTCGTAACCGGGAGCGATGTCGGTTACCAGGGGGCCGAGCACATAAAAGGGTGCGCCTTTGCAAAGGGTCTTTTGCACCTGAACATTGGCGGCAATTTGATCCAGGGGAACATGCCCCGGCCCCTCGACCATGGCCTGAACGCCTTTGGCCCTGGCCCGGTCCACCAGTTCGCCCAAGATAATGAGTTCCTGTATTTGTGCCCTGTCCGTGGCATCCGCCAAACAGCCCGGGCGCAGGCCATCCCCCAGGCTCAGGGTTACATCGTAGCGGAGGCAGATTTCCAGCAGCCTGTCGTACTGCTCGTACAGGGGGTTTTCTTTACCGTGGTGCAGCATCCATCCGGTAAGGAAAGAACCACCCCGGCTGACGATGTCCGTGATGCGGGACTGGTTCTTGATGCGCTCCAGGACCTCCAGGGTGATGCCGCAGTGCACGGTGATAAAATCCACCCCGTCGGCGCAATGCCGTTCAATCACTTCAAAAAGGTCCTCGGCGGACATGGCGATCATGCTGCCGCGTTTTTCACGGTTTTCTAAAAAGGCCTGGTAGATGGGCACCGTCCCCACTGCGATGGTGCTCTCCTCGATAATGCGACGGCGCCCCCGGTCAATCTCCCCGCCGGTGCTCAGGTCCATGACGGCATCTGCCCCGGACTCCAGGACAACCTTGAGCTTTGCCAGTTCTTTTTCAATATCGGGAAAACTGGTAGAAGTGCCGATATTGGCGTTTACCTTGGTCCTGAGACCTTTGCCAAAGCCAGCAGGGTCCAGACTCTTGTGGTTGATATTGGCAGGAATGACAATGGTTCCCTCGGCAACACCCTGCCGGACAAATTCGGGGCTTACTTTTTCCTTTTCAGCCACCCGGCGCATGGCAGGTGTGATCTCTCCTGCTCTGGCCGCTAACATCTGCGTCATTGTTTTCTCCTCCTGTCGGCAAAATAAAAATACCCATAGGAATGATGGGCATTAGTCAAAAAAGTTTCCCACATTCCCTTCGCTGGTATTAACCAGATCAGGTTCAAAGGGTCAAGCACATCAACCGGGTGCTTATCTCAGCCCGCCTCACCGGACCCCCCCATTGGTTACATCCTATATAGTTGTTTTAATACTATTCAACAGCCATAAAAAAAATCCTGCACAAATGAAAGGTTCCATCACCAACTGATGATGAGAACCGATTAAGCATAATTTTCGATACAAGCCTGTTCATAGGTTTTGAAATTTCTAGCAAAATTATCCAGCAGGTTCTTAACTTCATCCACATCAAAGGGCTTGCTCATACACAGCAAAGCACCTTTTTGCATGGCAATGGTAGCTGTGTCTTCCGCACTGTAGGCGGTCATCATAACCACATCTGTTCCCGGAGCAATTTTCTTAATTTTTCCCAGGGCTTCCAGTCCCCCCATAATGGGCATGCGTACATCCATAAAGATTAAGTCCGGTTTTATGGTTCGTACTTTATCCACCGCCTCAACACCATTTTGAGCGGTATAGACCCGGTGGCCCGATTCTTTCACCAGAATCTCCAAAAGATAGCGCACTCCCGCCTGATCATCCACGATTAAAACATCGAGTGCTTTTTTCATATTTCTACGCCTCCCGACATATTGTGACAAAGTTCCATAAAAGGCACATATTGCCATTTTACCTATTGTTTCGACGGGAGTTTAGTAAATCCTTCTTTATAATAAATTTTCTTAGGAAATTTTTCCTACTTTGCAATTACCTGTTGGCCCTGTACAAAAACTTGCTCAACCTGGTGGTTTGGGTCAAATAGAGAACGATCTATGATAATGATATCGGCATCCTTGCCCGGTTCCAGGGAGCCCACACGGTGGTCGATACCCACCAGCCTGGCTGCATAAATGGTGATGGCCTTTAATGCCTCTTCCTCCGGCAGGCCCCCTTTCACCGCCAGCCCGGCGGACAGGCTGAGATAATGAATCGGCACCACCGGGTGGTCGGTCATAATGGCAAAGGGAACCCCGGCTTGACTTAAGGCCAGGGCGGTCTCCAGACTCCGGTTCATCAGTTCCACCTTGGCCCGGTTACTGATGATGGGGCCTACCACAGCCTTTACCCCGGCAGCTGCCAGCCAGGGGGCGATCAGGTGTCCTTCGGTGCAGTGTTCCACCACCAGCTCTACGTCAAATTCCCGGGCAATACGGACAGCAGTCATAATATCATCCGCCCGGTGGGCATGCACCCGCAGGGGAACCTCCTTCCTGAGAACCCGGATGACAGCTTCCATCTTCAGGCTGCGTTCCGGTGGGGTAGTGTTGTCAGTCATTGCCCGCTCCTGTTTTACCAGGTAATTCTGTGCCGCCACCAGGGTTTCCCTGAGCAGGGCCGCCGAGGCCATACGGGTGGCAGGCATTTTATTGCCGCTGCCGTAAACCCGCTTGGGGTTTTCTCCCAGGGCGCACTTGAGCCCGGCCGGAAAGCGGACAATCATTTCATCCACCACAGTGCCGTGGGTTTTCATGGCCACCATTTCGCCACCCACAATGTTGGCGCTGCCGGGACCGGTGACCACGGTGGTCACCCCGCCGGCCAGGGCATCCCGAAAGCCTAGATCCGCCGGGTTTACCGCATCAATGGCCCGCAGGTGGGCGGTTACCGGGTCGCTGGTTTCATTGGTGTCGTCCCCTTCAATACGGTAGATTTCTTCCATAATGCCGACATGGGTATGGGCGTCAATCAAGCCCGGCATGACGATCTTACTTGTAGCATCGATCACTTCAATATGCTTGGGCAGGGGAATTTTCTGCCCCGCATGCACAATCTTACCGTCCTCCACCAAAACGGTCCCTCTGATGACGGGCGGGCCGGCCATGGTAAGTACCGTTCCGTTGATAATGGCAAACATGAATGTACCTCCTGGTCAACGAATTAGTTAGGTTCTTTGTGTCGCTTTTATTAAACCCTTAAACAATTCTAAAATACGGGGGTCCTGGTACATACACTCGGGATGACTCTGTACTCCTACCACAAATCGATGGGCAGTACTCTCCATTGCTTCCACCACTCCGTCAGCGGACCAGGCCGTAGCCCGGAACCCTTCCGCCACTCTGTCTACCGCCTGGTGGTGGAAGGAATTTACCACCAATTTGGTTCCCCAAAGGTCTGCCAGTTTGCTGTCCGGCAGGATATTGACGGTGTGGGTGCCATACCACCGGGGAGCCTGCTGGTCATGTTTGAGTGGGTTATTAACCGTCGACCCGATATCCTGTAAGACGCTTCCACCGGCCGCAATATTTAACACCTGAAGGCCGCGGCAAATGGCCAGGATAGGTATATTTAGGGCCAGGGCCCGCCGGGTGAGAGCCAGTTCAAATTTGTCCCTTTGCGGGCAGATGTCTCCCATGGCCGGCTGTGGTTCCTCCCCAAACAACAGGGGGTCCACATCCACACCGCCGGAAAGAAGCAAGCCGTCGATAGAACCCAAGATTTTATCCACTGTGCCGTCCGAAAGGATACAGGGCAGCACCAGCGGCAATCCTCCGGCAGCTTCCACCGCCTGGATATAATACCTGCTTAAAAATGTTCGGCCCGATTCCCTGTCATAGGAACTGGTAATGCCAATCACCGGAACCATTCTATCACTCCCTAATAAAAATACACCCCTCTTTGGAGTGTATTTATGATGATGTTAGATTTCCACCAATCCCAGGCTTATTTCGACGGCCCGGTTAACCCTGTACATTAAATCCTCGTTTAAAGACGAAACCTTTTCAAACAACCTGCTTTTATCAATGGTTCTCAGTTGTTCCAAAAGGATAACCGAATCCTTTTCCAACCCACTGGCCTTGGCCTGAATTTCAACATGTGTAGGCAGTTTCGCTTTGGCGATTTGGGAGGTAATGGCTGCAATGATGGTGGTAGGGCTGTATTGGTTGCCAATATCGTTCTGCAGGATTAATACCGGCCTGATGCCCCCCTGTTCTGAGCCGACCACCGGACTGAGGTCAGCAAAAAATACATCTCCACGCCGGACGTGCATGAAAGTATTATCCCTCCGCTATGGCCAGCTCGTAACCAAGGGAAAAAGTTTCAATATGCTGGTATTCAATGGCCAGAGCCAGATTTAATTTTGCCATTTCCAGATAACCTTTTTTCATTTGTTCCCTCAGTATGCGACGTTTGCGCTCGGCAATATAAAGTTTCATTGCCTCCCTGATGAACTCGCTGCGATTGACCCTTTCTTCCTCGACAATGTTGTCCACTTCCGCCAGCAGACTGTCGGGTAGGCTAATCATGATTCGTTTGATCTGAGCCTGAGACACCTACCGGACCCCCTTGTTCAATACTCGTTTATATATTATTAATATATACCCAAAAACGGTAAATTTATGTCAGATGGTTGTCCGGGGCATCTTTGGCGGCTCCCGGTCCCCGGTCCAGGCAAATCTTACCGGTCCGGACCATTTCCACGATACCGTGTTCCCGCAGCATACTGCAAAGAGCATCAATTTTTTCTTCGTTACCGGTGAGTTCAATAACCATGGTTTCATTGTTCACATCCACCACATTGGCACGGAAGATGTCAACGATATTAACAATATCCGCCCGCCGGCCGGGATCACCCGCCCTCACCTTGATTAAGGCCAGTTCCCGGCTGATAGAATCCGAAGCAGCCAGTTCATGGATTTTAATGACATCCACCAGCTTGCTCAGCTGTTTAACCACCTGGTAAAGAATATTTTCATCCCCCTGGACCACCAGGGTAATACGGGTGATGTTGGGATCTTCAGTATACCCCGCTGCAATACTTTCAATATTGAACATGCGGCGACTGATCAGCCCGGAAATTCTGGCCAGTACCCCGGGCTTGTTTAATACCAGTACGGCTAAACTATGTCTCATGCAAAAAACTCCCCTTACCAACAGACCTGTTTTATAACCAGAAGTGTTACATGAAAATATAGTTTTCTATATTTGCCGGCTATATTCCTTTATAGCAGCCCATGTAAAAAATGGTTAATTAATGTCTATTCTGCAACTTTGGTACCGCAATCGGGACAGTACTTGGCGCCCTCGGGCAGTTCGGTGCCGCATTTGGGGCAAGCAGCCGGTTTGGGCATTAATTTTTCGATTTGTTCCCGCAGTTTTTGAATATCCTGCTCCACTCCCTGGGTGGCCTGGCACAAACGTTCAATTTCCGCCGCCAGTTCTTCTTCACCCTTAAACTTGCGGTAGTAAAGTTCGCCAATGGCTTCAATGTTATTTACCATGATTTTTTCCAGCTTGCTGATTTCGTAGCGCATCTTGGTGACTTCCAATAATTCTCCGGAACGTTTTGTGATTTCTTTGGCCTTTTCTCCGATGTCCTTGGCCCGTTCACTGATGTTCTTAATAAATTCCATCCTTAATTCCTCCTTTATTTTAGTTCCAGGATCACCGCACTTTCCTCGCAGTTGGGGAATTGCGGGCAGTTCACACATTCCTTCCAAACCTTTTGGGGCAGGTCTTCTTTATCAATGAGCCGGAAACCGCATTTAGCAAAAAACTCCGGTGTATACGTTAAAGCAAATACCCGGGGCAGTTCCAATTCTCTTGCTTCCTGAAGGAAGGTCTCTACCAGGGCCTTGCCCAGGCCCTTTCTTATATACGCAGGGGCAACGGCCAGTGCCCGAATTTCCGCCAAATCACTCCAGAGTACGTGCAGGGAACCGACAGCCACCACCTTCCCCTCTACTTCCACCACTGAAAATTCCCGAATCCCTTCATACAGGGTTGTCCGTGCCCGGGCCAGCATTTGGCCCTCCGCAGCATAATGACTGATTAGTTGGTGTATTTCTTCAACGTCTGAAATTTTTGCCTTTCTTATTAGCACTGTTACATCTCCTTAAGTGGAATAAGTATATATGCTAATCTATATTCGCCATCTTCCACCCGATAACCTGCTGTATTCAACAAAATTCCCCTTTGTTTGATGAGGAAGTTTACGGCCCTTTTGAGAAGAATTTTGGTTTGGCATGTACCGGAAAGGATTACGCAACATACCATAAGTTAGGAAGGAGGATTTGTATGCCTTTGACTATAGCCAATCCCCGGCCATCCCATGACCACCTGTTCATCGTTTTTAGTAACGATGCTTTTGGAACATTCTTACCAGCAGGGCGCCGGCCGCAAAACCGCCAATATGGGCTAGAAATGCCACCGATTGTGCTCCATGGATACTGAAGGTCTGGTTGAGAATTTGAAGCAGGAACCAAAAGCCCAGGAAATAGAGGGCCGGAATATGAATAATCTGGATAAAGATAAAAATAGGGATTAAGGTCAGCACCCTGGCATGGGGGTAAAGGATAAAATACCCGCCCAGCACGCCGGCAATGGCCCCGCTGGCGCCAATTAACGGGATATTGGACGACGGGTCGGAAAAGACATGGGCCAGGGTAGCGATGTACCCGGTAATCAAGTAAAACAATAAAAACCGAACTCTTCCCATGCGATCCTCAACATTGTCCCCGAAAATCCACAAGTAAAGCATGTTACCCAGAAAGTGCATCCAACCCCCGTGCAAAAACATGGCAGTGGTCATGACAGTCACTTGGCCGCCCAGTCCCAACTGGAACAGTTCCACAGGCGTAACCCCAAAGGCAAAAATCAAATTTTCCATGTACGGTCCCAGGGACACTTCATAAAGCCATGCCAGCGTATTTAAAAGGATGATCAGTATCGTTACAATGGGAAATCTTCTCGAGGGTATGTCGTCCTTCAGTGGTATCATTTGTCATCCCTCCGCTGCTTTTTACTATTATATAACATTCTATGGTTTAAGTTATTACCCTGTTATTAACTATTGATTACACCTCTATGATTTACACATAAACAGATAACCCGCAGTATCCACTGCGGGTCCTATGTTTTTAATACTTTGGACAGGGGTTGTGGGAATCAAAATTTTTCAGCAGCTTGGGCTGCACCTCACGCCAGGATTCGCCCAGGGGTTCCAAATACTGCCGCCCCACCCGATTTACCTCCCGTTTAAAATCCTCCGCCGTCCCTTTCCCTTCAGCCAGAGTCTCGGTGTTTTTATAGGTGTCTTCAGAAAAAATCTTATAAGTAATTTCCCCGCTGGCGGTTTCCACCTTTGAGAAGGCCTTGAGGCGCTTGCCGTCCAGATCTCCCACCAGGATCTGATGCACTTCCTCGCCCGGGGTTTTATAAATGTAAATATCCTGCTCCGGTAGACGCTGCATTCTTTCTCCTCCAGTCTATGTGGTATGACTTTGGGTTGGCCATCGGCTTTAGGTTTAGCTTTTCGCTATTGGCTGTTCGCTATTCGTTTTTGGCCATTGGCTGTTAGCTATGGCTTTTGGTATTGGGCAGAAATTTTTTCATATTACAGCTTTATCTTTGAGCTAAATCATATATTCCGGTTTTTTAGCGGGGCGGGATTGCAGTTCTTGTTTTTTATCTTCGTATCCCGGGCGGCCCAGCAGGGCGTAGGTGGCATTCTTGCCCTCTTCAACGCCGGGCTGGTCAAAGGCGTCAATAGTAAGAAGTTCTCCGGCGAAGGCCGTCTGTATTTCCAGCAATTGAATCAGCTGCCCCACCGTAAAGGCGTTGACCTCCGGCAGGGTAATGGTAAAGTTCAAGCGGCGGGCCTTCATCAGCGCATATTCGGTGGCCAGCTGTTCCGCTTTGATCAGTTCTCCCAGGGTGTGTCCGCCCAGGAAGGCGATACCCGGGATTTCTTCAAAGACTTTGGGAATATCCACCTCGGTGCGGTAACGGCCCACTCCCAGGAAGGTCACCACTTTGTCAAAGGGCCCCTCGGTGTACAACTGGACCTGGGAATGCTGGTCGGTGGTGCCCAGGGCTTTCACCGGGGTTTGACCCACGAAGACTTCCTCGCCGCTGACAATCAGACGCTTGCCCAGGCTCTCCGCCCACAATTGGGCGTACCAGTCGGCAAAATACTTTAAAGAATCAGTATAGGGCATCATGACGGAAATATTTTTCCCCCGGCGCATCGCTAAAACCTGCAGGACAGCCAGCATATAAGCAGGATTGGCAAACACGTCCGGCTGTTCGCACATTTTATCCATATAGGCGGCCCCGGCCAGCAATTCCCGGATATCAATGCCGCAGACGGCAGCAGGTAAGAGACCCACGGGAGACAGTTCCGAGTAACGCCCACCCACCCCGGCGGGAATGATAAAGGTGACATAGCCCTCTTCCCTGGCGATTTTAATTAGATTTCCCTTTTCAGCGTCGGTGGTGGCGATGATGTTTGCCGCGTACCGGTGGCCCAGCTTTTCCCGCAGCATTTGACAGACAATCATAAATTGCGCCATGGTCTCGGAGGTGCTGCCGGATTTACTGATAACATTAAATACGGTTTTTGCCGGGTCGATGACGTCAAACAGGGCTGCCACCCGTTCCGGGTCAACATTGTCCAGGACATAGAATTTCGGCCCACCCCGTTGGGCGGGGGGAAGTTCGTTATAATGCAAGTGGTTGAGGGCTGTCTGTACGGCCAGCGGCCCCAGGGCGGATCCACCGATCCCCAGTACCACAAAGGCCTCGCAGCGGTTCCGCAGTTCCCCGGCAGTCTTTTGGACCTGCTCAACGATTTCCTGCTGATTAAAGGGCAAGTTTCTCCAGTCCATGCCCCCGTTGGCCCTTTTCTCCACCATGTTTTGATGGGCCCCCTGAATTGTACCCGCCAGGGCTTCGATCTGCTCCCGGGTAAAGCCCTCTTCGTTGCCCAGGAAATCAGCCATCATGTTATTAAAATCTACCTGTATTTTCATTTGCTCCTGCCATTGGGGTTCCTGGTGTCTGGTCATAATAAACCTCCTTAGCAAAATGCTTCATATTATATACCATATTATTCCTGTTATTTCCTTCTCAGTACGAAGGTAGTTTACCCATTTTCTCAAAGCAATTGTCTAACTTTTAATTTAAATATCCAAATGTGTTATCCCTGTGTTAAAATGTAAAAATATAATGACAACCAGAAAGTGGGTGAGTTTACTTTGTCTTACAATATTAAATTTTCCAGCAGATTTCCACCGCCGTGGTGCAAAACGCCTCGGTAACCGAATCCCAGACGGCCTCCCTGGAGGAACTCTCCGCCCGGTTGATCGATATCTCTCTGCAAATGGACCAACTGGCGAAAAATTTTACATAGTCTGCAGCAGGTTGGCTTACCTGCCAGGACATTTTAAATCCCCACGGGCTTTCCCGTGGGGATTTTTATTTTTTTGTTGTCCATTTTGTAACAACAGAGGGATTCTTAACATAATGTGGTAACTAAAGGAACCCAATGCAAACCATGGAATGGAGGTATGCACCTTGTTTAGAGATGAAAAGAAAGCCGAGCAGGCAAAAGCTCAGGCTGCGCCTATGGGTCCTGTGGCCGATCAGACCGGTATGCCTTATCTCGGTCAACCGGGAATGATGACCCCGCCTTACCCGACAATGCCGGGAACTCAGCCCGGTTACTACCCCGGCATCCCCTATACCGGCATGGAATTGGCCCGGGCTTACATCCCTATCCAGCGTTTTGGTCCGGTTTATGATTTGGCCACTGCCCTGGACAAAGGAACGCTGTTCCCTGAATTATATCGGCCCTATCCCTATTAATTTACGGAGGTGAATACTGTGGAGGCCAATGCTATGGATACCCGTCATCAGGTCCAATTGCTTTTACAAATTCAACAGTTACAGTTTGCCACCCTGGAGCTGAACCTTTTCTTAGATACCCACCCGGATGACCAGCAGGCTCTGGCCATGTTCAATAAATTACACCAGGATTTAATGCAGTGCGTACGCAGCTACGAGCAAATCTACGGCCCTTTACTGAGCTATGGCTTTTCTCCTGCTTTACAAAATACCTGGAGATGGGCCGAAACCCCCTGGCCCTGGGAGCTAAAATACTAAAGGAAAGGATCTGTGCATATGTGGATTTATGAAAAGAAAATACAAGTTCCCGTCAAGGTAACTCGACCCGACCCCCGCATGGCCAAATATGTTATTGCCCAGTACGGTGGACCGGAAGGGGAATTATCCGCTGCCCTGCGTTATTTAAATATGCGCTATACCATGCCTACATCCAAAGCTAAAGGTGTGCTTACCGACATTGGAACAGAGGAATTGGCTCACATGGAAGTGGTGGCCACACTGGTTTATAAGCTGCTGGAAGGCGTTCCCGTGGAAGCAATTAAGGCCGCCGATTTAGGTGGTTTTTATGCGGAGCATGATAAGTCTTTATATTGGGTCAATCCCGAGGGTGTTCCCTGGATCGCCGCCTATGTTTCCGCCACCGGTGACCCCATCGCTGACCTGCACGAAAACCTGGCAGCAGAGCAAAAGGCCCGGGCTGTTTACGAAAATCTTATTCACCTGACCGATGACCCCTGTGTCAAGGATGTGCTGCGTTTCCTGCGGGAGCGGGAAGTTGTCCATTTCCAGCGTTTCGGCGAAACCTTGATGGATATTCAGGAATATATGAGTCAAAAGAAGTTTTATTAAAACTTATGTTCAAAGCAGCCATCCATGGCATTCGCCCGGGATGGCTGTTTTTAATTTTGTGGAATAACCTTCCTTTACGGCAGAAATACTAAAACTCAGAAGGGGGTGAAAGAATTGAAAGGAAGCAGGATGTTTTTACTGACCCTATGCCTTCTTATGGCAGTGATTATGGCTGCCGGTTGCACCGCCGCCCGCAAACCGGAAGCAGATGCCAATCGAAACCCTGTGGCTCAGGAAAATCGGCAGGCTGGAAATCTTGCCAGGGAAGCAACCCGGGTTGAAGGCGTGAAAAGTGCCTATGTTGTTGTTTCCGGCAACATGGCTGTGGTGGGCCTCAATATCAACAGGGGTGTCGAGAGCACAGAAACGAATCGGATAAAAACTGAGGTGGGGCAAAGGCTGAGAAATGCCGACCGGCAGATCAGCGATGTAAGGATTTCCACCGACGCCGATACCGTCACTCGCATCAGAAAGATTTCCGAAGGCGTTAACCAGGGCAGACCACTCTCAGAGTTTACGAAACAGCTTAACGAAATCGTGCGGCGTACCGCACCCACCAAAGAATAAACTTTTTGAATCCCTTGATTTAGGTCAGGGGATTTTTCAATTAATCGTTGGAAGAACATTTTGGCCCAACCCAAAAATAAATCTTGATTTTTATTGTTTAATACAGTATTACAGTATTAGACACTTCATTTTTTACTGCCGGAGGTTGGCCGTTCATGAAAATAACAATTATCGGTGCGGGCAAAGTTGGATTTGAGACAGCCCGGCGTCTTTGTGAGGAAGGCCACGACATTCTGGTGGTAGACAAAGATGAGACAAAGCTGTCCAGGGTTGAGGAGCAGCTAGACGTTATGATATTAAGGGGAAACGGCGCCACGGCTCAGGTGCTGCGGGACCCCCATGTGGTTGACAGCGACCTGCTGCTGGCTGTAACAGACAGTGATGAGGTCAACATTATTGCCGGCATGACCGGTAAAAAATTGGGCATTAAAAGATCCATTGTCCGGGTCAGGGACCCACACTATGCCAGGGACTCCTCCTTTTCCCGGGAGGATCTCGGTTTGGATTTGATCGTAAACCCGGAATTTGCCGCTGCCAGGGAAATCGTTCGCATGTTAACCATGGCTTTACCCGTTCACACTGAGCCCTTTGGCCAGGGCAAGGTGCAGATGGCCGACATTACGGTGGACGAGGGCATGGTTCACTTTACCAATAAGAGAATTAAAGATTTAGACATGCCCCCCTCTTGTTTGATTGTAGCCATTTCCCGGCGGGGCGATATGATTGTGCCTGGCGGCATGGACACAATTTTACCCGGGGATACCCTGTACATTTTAGGACTGCCCAGCAGTATTGACAGTCTGGTGTCCAAAGTTAAAAAACGCCGGCAGAAGAAGATGCACACGGTGATAATCCTGGGGGGCGGACGCCTGGGTTATTACCTGGCGGACAAACTCTGTTCCCTGGGCATGTCCGTTAAAATTATTGAACAAAATTACTCCCGCTGCCAGGAACTGGCCGAACGTTTACCCAATGCCCTGGTTTTAAACGGAGATGGTACCGATGTGGACCTGCTGAAACGGGAAGGTATTCAGGAGACCGATGGCTTTGTGGCGGTTACCGGTCTGGATGAAGAGAACTTGCTGATTTCCCTGCTGGCCAAGCAAATGGGGGCCAAGATGGTGGTGGCCAAGGTCAGCCGGGCCAGCTATGCGCCCATCGTGGAGAGCCTGGGCGTGGATGCGGCCGTAAGCCCCCGCTTAATTACCGCCAGTGAAATTGTTCGTTTTATACAAGGGGGCAGGCTGTTGTCCCTGTTTATGCTCCTGAACGGCAAGGCGGAGGTGGCTGAACTGATTGTGCCCTCCACCAGCCGTATTATTGGAAAGCCCCTGGCTAAATGCGGTTTGCCCAGAAATGTCATTGTGGGAGCCATACTGCGGGACGGCAAGGCCATTATTCCCGAGGGCACCGAAAAAATACTGGCGGAAGACCGCATTGTGGTTTTTGCCCTGGGGTATACCCTGAATACCATTGAAAAGCTGTTTGACGCAGGAGGAAAATAAATCTTGCATATTCAACTGGTATTAAAGACCATGGGACTGGTTCTGTTGTTTGAAGCAGCAGCCATGGTCCCAAGTCTTTTTATAAGCCTTTTTTATCACGAAACTACTTCAACCCCCTTTGCTGCCGGCATCGGCGCCGCCGGACTGGTTGGTTCTGTCCTGTACCTGATTCCGATTAAAAACAAAAACGTAGGCTATCGTGAAGGTTTTGCCATTGCCACCTTTGGCTGGCTGCTGCTGGCCCTTTTCGGCGCCATCCCTTTTACCGTGGCCGGGGCGGTTCCCAGCTACATTGATGCGGTTTTCGAAACCATGTCCGGTTTTACCACCACCGGTTCCTCGGTGATTCCCAACGTAGAAATTCTCCCCAAAAGCATTTTGTTCTGGCGCAGCCTCACTCACTGGCTGGGGGGTATGGGTATTATTGTTTTAACGCTGGCCTTAATCCCTTCCTTAAACATTGCCGGCATGCAAATGTTCAGGGCGGAAGTGCCGGGACCCACCAAAAGCAAGGTACTGCCCAGGATTGCCCAAACCTCCCGGCAGCTTTACAAAGTGTATGTGATTATCACAGTGGCGCAGATATTGGCCCTTAAACTGGCGGGCCTCTCCTGGTTTGACTCCCTTATTCACACCTTTGGTTCGGTGGCCACCGGGGGTTTTTCCAACTATAACGCCAGCGTGGGTCACTTCCAGAGCATCACGGTGGAAATGATCATTATTTTCTTTATGATAATCTCCGGTATTAATTTTTCTCTCCATTACAATTGGATGCGCGGGGATTACAAACCCCTCTGGCAGGATTACGAGATAAGGCTTTACCTGGTTATCATTCTATTATGCACCGCCGTGATTTCCGTAAACTTGATGATGACCATGGACAGCGGCCCGGGGCAAGCCCTGCGGGATGCCGCTTTTACCGTGTCTTCGATTATTACCACCACCGGCTTTGCCACAGCGGATTTTGAACAGTGGCCTTCTTTCAGTAAATTTGTGCTGCTCCTGTTGATGTTTGTCGGGGGTTGCTCAGGATCCACCGGCGGAGGGTTAAAGGTGGGGCGGTTGCTCATCCTGATGAAAACTTTTTCCCGCCAATTAATGCGTTTAATCCATCCCAAGGCAGTGATTCCGGTCCGTGTAGGGCGAGACGTGGTAACCCAGGAGGTCGTTGAGTCCGCCCACACCTTTTTCACCCTGTATATGATGCTGTTTGCCCTGGGCACCGCCATCATGACCGCACTGGGACTGGACCTGATTTCCGCCGCCTCCGCCACTGCCTCAAACCTGGGCAACGTGGGTCCGGGCCTTGGTTTGGTTGGCCCCATGTCAAACTACTCCTCCCTGCCGGACCTGGGCAAGGTGGTACTGACGTTTCTGATGCTGGTGGGTCGACTGGAAATCTACACTGTTTTGTTGGTTTTCAGTGTTAAATTTTGGCGGTAATTGGTAAAACTGTATAAAACTACAGATACCGGAGAACATCCCATAAATCTGCCACATATTCTGGATTGTTAATGAATAACCGTAAATAAAAAACAATATTTGCAAATTACGATAATTTTTGCTTTAATAAAATAGGTGTTTATTGAACAGGTATATATGGAAGGAGTAAGAGAAGTGAAATTTCCCACCCTAACGATTGGACGTTTTACCCCCAAGTACCCGATTATTCAAGGCGGCATGGCTGTAAGGGTTTCCACTGCCCCCTTGGCCGGTGCCGTGGCTGATGCCGGAGGAATCGGTGTAATTGGTGCCACAGGCATGGAAGAGGATGAACTTCGCAATGAAATTCGTGAGGCCCGCAGGATTGCGCCCACGGGTATCATTGGTATCAATATCATGTACGCAGCCAGAGAATTTGCCAAAATCGTGCTCACTGCCATTGAAGAAAAGATTGACATTATTTTTACGGGAGCCGGTTTTTCCAAGGATATCTTTGGCTGGGGCAAAGAATCGGGCACTGCCATTGTGTCCATTGTTTCATCGGCCAAGGTGGCGAAAATGGCTGAAAAGCTGGGCGCTGCCGCTGTTGTGGCCGAGGGTACCGAGGCCGGCGGCCACCTGGGCACCGATCGTTCGGTAAAAGAAATTCTTCCCGAGATTAAGGAAGCGGTTAAAATTCCTGTGATTGCCGCCGGTGGTATTGTGGACGGCAAAGGAATCGCGGAAATGATTCGTCTGGGCGCCGACGGCGTGCAAATGGCAACCCGCTTTGTCATGAGTGTGGAATGCGCGGTTTCCGACGCCTTCAAAAAACATTATTTAAATTCCTCCGCAGAAGATGTGGTAAAAATATTAAGCCCGGTGGGTTTACCCGGCAGAGCCCTGAAAAACAGTTTTGTTTCCCGCATTTTCAGCGGCAACGCGCCGGAACCGGAAAATTGTGTGGCCTGCCTTAAGCATTGTTCCCAGTCCTTTTGCATCATGGATGCGCTGATGAACAGCCGTAACGGGAACATCAAAGACGGCCTGGTTTTCTGCGGCCAGAATGTGCACCTCATCAAAGATATTTTACCGGTGAGGGTTATTTTTGACAGACTCATCACTGAGTTTAGCAATGCCTAGCGTGACTTTACTAAAGCAATCTGATAAGTGCCCATTTTCCCAGTATTTATGGCATTTTTCTGTATAAACTAATATTTATCATCTCTCAACTCGTATATTGACAATATTATACAAGTATTGTATACACTAAGCATGGCGACTATTAGAAAACAAAAAATAGGCACGTACACATACTGGCAAATCATCGAATCTAAAAGGGTTGTTGGCTCAAAGAGACAGAAACAAAACAAAAGCGGACTGATTTAAGGCAGTTCGGGCTTGCCCAGGTGGTTACCAAAGAATTTCTCATCCCGGTATTTTCTGAAATATATGAAGGTAACACAACTTACTTATGATGCGGCTCTGCGTGGGGAACGAGGGAATGGGGTCTTTCAAGGCCGTGCGCTTCCATTAACCTCACATTGCCTAAAATATCCCGGGGGTTCCCGTCAGCAATAATATATCCACCGTCCATTAAAACGACACGATCGCACACCTCCAGGATAAACTCCAGATCGTGGGAGGCGATGAGCATAGCCTCTTGCGAAGAGGCCTGAAGAAAGCGGATAAGACGGCGCCGATAACGCATGTCGAGGCCTGATGTCGGTTCATCGTAAATCACGAGCCTGGGGTGCATCGCCAGTACCCCTGCAATGGCGGCCAGCCGCTTCTCTCCACCGGAAAGATGGTGGGGCGGGCGATCGCCTAGCTTCAGGATACCGGTGACACTTAAGGCTTCCCGAACCCTGGCATCTACCTCCTCATTCGACTGTCCCAAGTTACGGGGACCAAAAGCGATATCGTCCTTCACTGAGGGACAAAAGAGCTGATCGTTCGGATTCTGGAAGACCATCCCCACTTCAGGACGGAACTCCCCTGGTACCACCGGTTTCCCAAACAGGCGGATTTCCCCGGCAGTCGGCTTAAGCACCCCGCAGCTAAGCAGAAAAAAGGTGGTTTTACCCGCCCCATTAGGACCGATAACGCCAACTCGCTCCCCCGACCACACCTTAAGATTTATATACTTTAATACCGAGTGCCGGTCCGGATAACAGTAGGATAGTCCGGAAATCGACAATACCGGTTCATTAGCATAAAAAGTCCTGGATGATTGCTCCGAATGCACCATAAATTAACCCCCAAATTAATGCAGGAATATTTCGGCAACGATGAATCCCGCTGCCATCAAAATGACAATTATAAGCCCGGCAAGGTCACGGGAATTAGCTTGAAACTCATCGCGAAAGGATACCGGTTGACCGTAACCCCGTAAAATCATCGCCTTAAAGACACGATCCGAGCGTTCGTAGCTGCGTACCAGGATCGTCCCAACCAGCGAGGCAAGGATACCCAGGTTTCCCGGGTGACGGTCACGAAAGCCCCGCAATCTCATGGCCGTTTCCATCGTTTTCAGATCGTCGCCGATCTCGTATAGATACCGGTAGGAAAAAAGGGTCATGTCGGCCAGGATGAAAGGAAGACCGAGAGCCCGCATCGCCTTGACGGTAGTCAGAAAAGGTGTGGTGCCGAATAGGATTATCCCCGTTGTCAGAATGCAGGCAAATTTAACCGTGATCAGGAGCAGTTCCAGGCAACCCTCTTTCCTTACGATCAGGGGCCCAATGTGGAATAGGGCGGTCTGGCCTGAAAAAAGGGGTAGAAGAACGGCCACCATCAGAAAGAATAAGCCGGGCAGGCGCAATCGGCCCAGCAGGTAAGAAAACGGGAGCCGGGAAACTATATAAAGAACGCCGCTGACCGCCAGCATCACGGGTAAAAGGCGCAATTCGTAAACAAAGGAAAAGGCAAATATCAACACCATAAGGGCAATAAACTTACACCTCGGCTCCCAGCGGTGTAAGGGAGTATCCAAATGTGCATACTCGTCGAGCCGGATCTTCATTTACTGATCCTCCAGCAACTCGGGCTTGACACGCTGGAGAAAAAGAGCCAACAGCGCGGTAAAGACACCTTCGATAACCATTAACGGGATGTGTGCCGTGATCAGCGCATAGATGCTCGCCCGTTCTGCCTCAGCATCAATATGGGCCGGTATTGTGGTAACAAGAATAACGAACACGGCAACGGCCGCCAGCCCGATGCCCCCGGCACCGGCCAGGAATCCGAAAAGTCCTGTTCCTACCCGGTTATCTTTACCTAAGATGCTGCGGAGCCGAAACAGGTGGTATGCCAGGAGCGCAGGCACGCCCATAATAGTAGCATTCACTCCCAGCGTTGTCAGACCGCCGTGCTGAAACATCACTGCCTGAAAAAAAAGACCGATAAGGATAGCCGGGAAGGCATAATAGCCCAACACAGCCCCCAAAAGACCGTTCAGCACCAGGTGGACACTGGTGGGAGGTACCGGGATATGAATCCAGGAAGCCACAAAAAATGCGGCAGTTAGAAGCGACGCCCTGGGGATACTCTCCCGGGGGTTTTCTTTCTGGCCGATCTTGCGGAGTGAGTACCATGTAACTGCCCCGGCCGTCACGTAGCCGCCGAGACAGACAGAAGTGGGAAGAACGCCATCCGGTATATGCATCAGTTCTTCCTCCTTAAAAAGAATAAGGCAGTACCAACAAATCCCCATATGGCGCAGGCCGCCATAAGTACAATCTGTGAAGTTGTATAGCCGGAACTTCCCGCAGCCGCTGTCGCATCCTCGCCCACAGGAATATGTACCATTCCCCCGTGGCCCGCCCGGCGTACCTGAACATCCCAGATACCCGGCTTAGAAGGGTCAGGTGCGAAAGTAAAGCGCCCGTTTTCATCGCACTTTCCGGTAGACCAGGGAGTGGAAGGGTTATTAGGGGCGTAAATCACTACCTGGCCCTCACTCACAGGTTCACCCGTATCGAAGGTAGCGGTAATTTCAATCGCACTCTTAGTTTGGTAGGTAATCTCAACCCCATGGGCGAAGACCTTTACCGGCACGCCCTGAATAAGAAATAAGATTAATAAAATAGTAAGAAGTTTTCTCTTCATCGTCAACCTCCATATACCAAAGTTCTCTCCTCCCCCGCTAAATTCGGGAGAGGAGAGAGAAAGGAAATGCTCAAAAACAAAAATTTAAAGAGTTTCACAGTGGCAATGGCCCTCACCCACGTGCCCCAGCGTAGGAAGCATCTTCTCCAGTTTTTGATAATCCTCCGGGGAGATCTTTTCCTTAAGCCCGGCCAGGTCGACATCCACCGTACCGTTCTCGGCAAGGGCAGCAAAAGGCTCGAATCCCGGTGCACCGACATTGAGCTCGTCATCGGCGGGCACCCCTGCGTCACCGAAGATGTGGTCAAAATGGAAGGTCATCTCCAGGTCAGCGGTGCCACCCTCCTGAACAATACCCTTGCGCTCATCTCCAATATATTCCGCGCCGGTGTATTTATACTCTTCCTCGATTTTAATGGTAAAGTTAATGGTTTCCCCATCCTTTACTGCCTTACCCATAATTACCAGGGGATAGCCCTTGGCGGGATCTTCGGGTGCCTTAACCATGTTCCAGGATATGGCGTTGTAGTGACCCGCAGGTGCATCTTTTACTTCGCCTACCAGGATAGGCGGGGCATCTTCACCGCCCTCCGCCAGGTCCACGGTATGCGCCCCCGGGAGGTTAACCCTGGCTTTTGCCTGGATCTCGCCGCCCTTGTCAGGATCGTAAGGAGGATCAGCCTGATAAGCAGTGATACCTGCAAGGGTTACATACACATGGTCGAAGGTAAGAGCCCAACCGTCCTTGGAAACGAAACCCTGCCGGATAAAGTCCTCACCGTTGGCGTAAAATTGCAGCGTCCCGGTTTGCGCCTCATTTTTTGCACTGGTTTGGGTGTCGCTCTGGTTACCGGAACTACAACCGGAAAGGACAAGAATAACAGCAAAGGTAAGCATTACCGCAACAGCTAACAACCTCTTCATTTCTCTTTTCACCTTTCCCCTTTATAAAATTTAAAAGTGTAATTTAGAAAAATGACCTTTTTGGTCACTTTTCCCGAACTTTAATGACCTTTGTGTCCTCATTCCACTCCGGTTTTTTGATATTTATAGTCTATTGAAAATTCATCCAATATTTTCTAATATGTCTTGAGTAAAATAATTTATAACATAAGGAAGTACTAAAATCAAAATGTATTTTGCCAGTGATTGTCAGATTTTTCTATAAATGGTTATTGCTCATTATTGCTTTATTTTTTCTAGCTATTTAGTTAAATATGCCAACTACTACCCTCAACTTCCGGTTTTTAGGGAATCCTCATTCATTATCCCGCTACAGATGTAATATGATGACCTCTTTAACAAATCCGCGGCAGGTGTTCTCCCTCAAGCACCGGTAATATCCTTTTAGCCCCTAATTCAGTTTCCACTAAAACTTTACCGGAATCATCCCTGGAAGTGACTCTGCCAATTACGCGTCCGGCTCTGCCCAGCGGGTGGTTCCTCAACACATTCATTATTTCACTTTCCTTTTCCGGCCTGGCAAAAATTAATAACTTGCCTTCGTTTGCCAGGTATAAGGGATCCAAACCCAGCATGCTACACCCGGCAGCCACTGCATGGTGTACAGGAACTGCTTCATTTAAAATTTCCATGGTCATTTTAGATTGCCTCGCAAGTTCGTAGAGGACTGAAGCAACTCCCCCGCGAGTAGGGTCCCGCATACAGGATACTCCTCCCGTGGAAACCAAAAGTTCCGCCAAATCACTTAATGGCGCACAATCGCTAGCAATCTGCCCGCCAAGTGATAAACCTTCCCGCTGGCATAAAACGGCCATCCCGTGGTCGCCAACCATTCCACTTATTATTATCAAGTCTCCCACCGAGATTTCCGTTGGCCCCAGGGAAACCCCTTCAGGAACTATTCCAATACCAGTTGTATTTATGAATATTTTATCGGCACTACCACGTTCCACTACCTTGGTGTCTCCCGTGACGATAAGAACACCGGCACTTGCTGCAGTATCCGAAAGGGAACGGAGGATTTTTTTTAAGTCTTCTACCGGAAAGCCTTCCTCTATAATCAAGCCAACGCTTAAAAATTTCGGTATCGCCCCGCAAACCGCCAGGTCATTAATGGTACCGCAGGCAGCCAGCTTCCCGATATCTCCGCCAGGAAAAAACAAGGGAGAGATAACATAACTGTCTGTTGTCATTGCAATTCTGCCGCCTTCAAGCGCTAGAAACGCCGAATCCAAAAGCTCCTGTCCGCCGTTATTGTCAAAAATGGGATAGATAATTTCTTCAATAAGCTCCCGTGACAATTCCCCCCCACTGCCGTGGGCAAGTAGAATCTTATCTCTCTTCATTCTATCCTCCTCCAATTTCAGTAAAACGGTAATATGCAGCGCAAGCTCCTTCAGAAGATACCATACAGGGCCCTACAGGATTAAGGGGTGTGCATGCTCTACCAAACAGCCTGCATTCCTGAGGCAGTTTAATTCCCTTCAGAATGTCCCCACAAGCACAATTCTTGTTGGATTCTTCCTTTTCATTAGGATATGGTTCCGGGATATTGAATTTTTTATTAGCATCATAGTTTCTAAAGCTTTCCCTTATCCTTAGACCACTTTTAGGAATCAAACCAAGACCTCTCCACCAGGCATCCGCCGGTTCAAAGACCCTGGCCATTACCTGCCTGGCAAGGGGGGTCCCCTGGGGTAAAACTCCCCTCCTGTACTGGATCTCAACGCAGGGGTTATCTTCCCTTATTTGTTCAAGAAGCATTACGAGACCCTGTAAAATGTCATGTGTTTCAAATCCTGTAATCACACTTGCCTTATGATACTCTCGAGCGAGGAAGTAATAGGGTTCAACCCCAATGATGGTGCTAACATGTCCCGGTAAAATAAAACCATCAATCTTTACCTCTTTGTCCAACAGCAGTGCCTCCAGCGCCGGAGGAACTAATTTGTGCAGAGAATAAACGGAAAAGTTTTCAATTCCTTCTTCTTGGGCCTGAATTACAGACATTGCCACTGTCGGAGCGGTAGTTTCAAATCCGGCCCCCAAAAATACCACTTCTTTACCGGGATTCTTTTTTGCCAGTTTCAATGCATCCAGCGTTGAATAGACTACACTTACCTTTGCCCCCTGCCCCCGGGCATCTGCTAAACTACTACCCTTTTTACCGGGAACCCGCAGCAGGTCGCCGAAGGTAGCGATAATAACATTCCTTTGCCGGGCCAGCTCTAAATAAACCTCAATCTCACAGTCATGAGTGACACAAACCGGGCAACCGGGACCGGAAAGCAATCTGATATTGTCAGGCAATAGCTGCCTGAGGCCGCTTTTACCGATGGCCATGGTATGGGCGCCGCAAACTTCCATAATATTTAGCGGCTTATCCGCAGGAGCTAATCTCTCAACCTGTTGTATTAGTTTGGCCAGTTGCCTTTTATTTGCTGTTTGCTTCATGTAACCCCTCCAGAAATCTTACGGTTTCCCGGGCCTCCTCATTATCCATCCGGTGGATGGCATAGCCCGCATGTACCAGTACCCAGTCGCCTACATTCACTTCCGGAGTTAAAGCAATTGAAATTTCCTTTGAAATCCCTTCCAGTTCAGCAATTGCCATGGTTCCCGTTACTTTTATAACCTTAAGCGGTACTGCCAGGCACATTCTTCGTCACCTCGTTTCCGGCCACAGCCTGTCCCAGCGATATACCCCCGTCATTGGGAGGAACTTCCTTATGGCGGTATACCGCTATCCCCTCTTCAGCCAGTAATTCCATTATCAGTTCGGTTAATAACCTGTTTTGGAAGACGCCTCCAGATATTACCACCTTATTTAACCCGGTACTGCGGGACATATGCAGCACCCCGTCCCTAATTGCCCGGGCAACCCCCATATGAAATTTATATGCCATACGTACAGTATCTAATCCGGATGACAAATCGGAAATGAGTTCCTCCCACAATGGCGCTGTGTCCAATTCAAAGGTTAAATCTTCATTATCTTTCAGCAGTATAGTATAAAAACCTTCCTCGTGTCCGGCCATCCGGGCCCTTGCTTCCATCACCATTGGGCCCTGTCCCTCATACTTTGCTTCCCGGCAGATTCCCATTAAAGCCGCAGCTGCATCAAATAACCTGCCACAGCTTGAGGTGGCTACCGAATTGATACCCTTTTTAAGCTGCGCTTCCAGAACCTCAACTTCGCAGGGGCTTAATCCGCTCAGCCATTTAGAAGCGTATACCCTGCCGGCTTCCCCCAGTGTGGAAAGGAGAAAGCTGTATGCCATTCGCAGAGGCCTTTTTATTGAAGCCTCTCCGCCCAGCAGCGGAACCTTTGCCAGGTGGCCCATACGTTTAAAAGAACTGTAATCACCGCAGAGAAATTCAAACCCCCAAATTGTACCATCGGTTCCATATCCAGTACCGTCACAGACCACTGCCATTACCCTCTCAGCCAGCCCGTTTTCTGCCATACAACTGACCATATGAGAATGATGGTGCTGTACTCCTATTGCCGGCAATCCCCATTGGGACGCCAGTTCACGAGCGTAGCGAGTGGTTTGGTAATCGGGGTGGAGATCGTGAACAAGTAATTCGGGTTTTATCCCCAGTAGAGAAATCATTTTGGAAATAGTTTTTTTGTATATTTCAAAATTTAAGTAATTGTCCAAATCCCCTAAATGCTGACTAAGGAAAACCCGATCTCCTTTGGCCAGGGCAATGGTATTTTTTAGATTCCCGCCACAGGCAAGAAGCGGTGTTAGCTCCCTCCTCTGCAATTGCACGGGTAACGGGACATAACCCCGGGCCCTTCTTACAGGTTGCCAGGTATTTCCCACCACCATTCCTACAGAATCATCACAGGGATTTTCTATTTCCCGATTATGAAAAATGAAATAATCGGCAATACCTTTTAGCTTTTCTGCTGCTTCCTCGTTTTTAGTAATCAGCGGATCACCGGATAAATTGGCACTTGTCATTACCAGCAAAGGAATTTCGGGAGAAAATAACAACCAGTGAAGGGGCGTATAGGGTAACATTACTCCCAGGGTATCCAGATTGGGATTAATTTCTGGAGGAAGTTCTCCCTTGGTCTCTTCCCTTTGTTTTAAAATTATAATTGGCCTGGCAGGACTTACCAGATACTCCTCTTCCTCGGCTGATAAATGGCAGTATTTTCTCACAGTCTCAAGGTTATAAGCCATTAAAGCAAAAGGTTTGGCATCCCTGAATTTACGTTTCCTTAATTGGTATACCGCATTTCCATCAAGAGCATTACAGGCCAGGTGGAACCCTCCTAATCCTTTTATGGCAACAATTGCACCCTCCTTAAACAGTTCCCGAAAATCTTTATTACAGGATTTACCCCGGCTATCTCTAACTTCAATTTTTGGCCCACATGCCGGGCAGGCATTGGGCTGGGCATGAAAACGCCTGTTTGAGGGATCGTCATATTCCTGCCGGCATTGCGGGCACATGGTAAATCCCTTCATGGTGGTAAGATGCCGGTCATAGGGAATATCTCTAATAATCGTAAACCTGGGACCGCAGTTGGTACAGTTTATAAAGGGGTAAGAAAACCTTCTGTCAGAAGGATCCTGCAATTCAGCCAAACAGTCAGAACATGTTCCCACGTCCGGGGAAATTAAGACCCGTTTATCATCCTGAATACAACTTTTTTGAATAAAGAAACCAGAATACCCCTGAAAAGCAACTGGCGAGGAGTCATATCCCGTTATTTTAGCCAGCGGTGGTGAGGAAGATAACAGTTCCATTAGTGCCTGTGAAATCTTTTCCTCCTGCCCTTCCCAGCGAATAGTTACTCCCTGGCTGTTATTGAGAACCCACCCTTTTAATTGATATTTTTGGGAAAGGTTATATACATAAGGGCGAAATCCCACCCCTTGTACAATTCCATAAACCTTTATCTCCTTCGCTGTCGCTTCCTTTCCCACTCTCCCTTTAGCCACAGGCACCACTCATCAATTCCCTCCCCGGAAGATGCAGACATCTGGAATATTTCAATGTTGGGATTCAAACTCAGTACATCCTCGGTAAAGTTATCCACATTAAAATTGCTATAGGGTAATAAATCAATTTTATTTAAAATGCAAGTTTTGGTTTCTCGGAACATAACTGGATATTTTGAAGGTTTATCATCGCCTTCGGGAACACTAATAACCACTACCCTCAAATCCTCACCCAGGTCAAATGCGCTCGGACATATCAGATTACCTACGTTCTCAATGATAATTAAATCTAAATTTTCAATTTCCAGTTCCTGCACTGCCCGGTTAACCATATTTGCGTCCAGGTGGCAGCCGCCTTCAGTATTTATCTGCACCACCGGCACCCCTTGGCAGTGAATCCTTTCCGCATCCCTGGTGGTCATCAAATCCCCTTCTATAACACCGATTTTTAGTTCGTCCTTTAATTTTAAAATGGCCCGTTCCAAAATCGTTGTTTTTCCAGCACCGGGAGAACTCATCAGGTTAACAGCAAGAATTCCATACCGGTCAAAAAGTTCCCGGTTTACTGTCGCCAGGTCTTCGTTTTTCTTCATAATGTTTCTCAGCACCTTAATTTCCACTGCCAAATCCTCCTACTCTCCTTCTATGGAATCCACATACAGTTCCTCACCTGATACTATCCGTTCTACCCCGCCGCCGCACAGAGGACATGAAAGGGTTTTGACTTCACCTCGTATTCCGCTCCATATTTGTCTACGGATTAACACTTCCACTGCTAGTCAACCTTGCCAGTAACTGATTCTTAATTGAACTGATTTCCTCAACTATCGTGCCGCCGATATCAAAAGGAGAAACTCCTTCCAAATCAGCCTTTTTGACCTCTTCACTTAAAGAAACAAAACCCAACAATTCAAAATCAACCAAACTATCACTTATGAATTGAACATCTGCCTTATCATGTACTTTACTACCTACCGCAAAGACCTTTTTAATTCCAATATCCTTAGCCAAGCTTCTGATCTGCTCAGCGGTTTGGATACTTCTCCGACCAGGTTCTACCACCACCATCAACGCATCTACCGACTCAGCAGTTCCTCGTCCAAGATGCTCAATTCCTGCTTCCATATCCATAATTACCACATCTTCCCTCTCAGTTAAAAGGTGCTTCATCAATCTTTTAAGTAAGGTATGCTCCGGACAAACACAACCGCTGCCACCCTGTTCAACAGTGCCCATAACCAACAATTTAACTCCCTGATGTTCCAAACAATATTTCTCAGGTAAGTCATCCACTTTAGGGTTTAAAGTGAAAAAGGAACCATACCCCCCCTTTGCTCCGGTACGTTCTTCGGCTAATTTTTTCATTTTAGAAAAGGGTGTTATCTTCTTGTAGTGTGCCTCAGGTATACCTAGAGCTGAAGCAAGGTTTGCGTCCGGGTCAGCATCTACAGCTAAAACACGATAGCCTTCAGCAGCAAAAAGCCGAGCTAAAATCCCGGAAATTGTAGTTTTTCCTACTCCACCTTTGCCCGTAACAGCTATTTTCATAATCAACCTTCCTTCTGTCTAAAGTACGGAATTATGCTGATTCTAAAGAAATATACACAATTATTTATTTACCTAATACTTCTTAAATGTCAATATCAAGTTACCCTCTTCCGTTGGTTTCGTATCTACACATTCCATCTTGGTTTTAGTAATCTCGGGATAAAGTATTGCTTGAACTCCTATCCATGGACAGAAGATTGTCGATATGTTTTCCTCGTATGCTTCCTTTAAAAAATCTGTTACTACAGAACCCCTCAATTCAACGACAAGCTTATCCCCTTTGTCTTCAATTTTTACCTCCCGGGGAATTTTCAAGACATCAACTACCGCATGCTTCACATCATCAAGAGTCATCCCTTCTTTGATTAGACCCTTTTTATTTAAATAGTCTATAACCCCCTGTCCTGCTGCCTTGTTAAACTTTTTAATTTCTTCATCTGTCATATTCTCCATCGCTTTATTCATGCCATACCATGTAGCATTAACAAAAAGACTGGTTATTTCTCTGTTCTCTTTTACACACATAATAATTTTACCTCCCATTTTAATTTTATAGTTCACCGGGCAGACACACAGGTCTGCCCCTACAGTTACCTTACACCAATATTTTCATTCTTTTGCTAGTGCTACCGTAAGGTAGCATGTGTGTCTACATTATAAAACTGGCATCCATTTAAATTTACCAAATTTTAAAATCAACACATTCAATATAAACCCGTTTCCCTTCCGCTTCTACAACCACACCGCTGTGAACCTTTTGCCTCATACAATGTGCAGGTATAAACTTTACAGTTTGTCCAACTTCCGGAAGCTTTCCTACAACCATCCCTTCAATGGCTACAGGTATTGCAATCCCTACATTTTTATATTCAAATTTATCGTCTCTAATCCTATGACACGGACCTACAATATGCACAACATACACACCGTAATTTTCATCGATTATCTTAGCAAAATGTGTTATTGGACATCCAAGCGGTCTGAATTTTACCAAATCTCCAAGTTTAAGAGAAATTTTACCCATTATTAGAAGCGTCATTCTACCTGAAGGTTCTCCCGGCAAAGGGTCTAGTAGAAAATCTGCCTCATAATCATCGAGTCCTTTAAATCTTCTCTCTGTCTTTAAAAGATTAATATCAATATTAGACACTAATTCTTTTATCTTCTTATTATTTTCTTTGAATTCCTCTTTTAAAAGGAAGGGACATTTTTCCTCTGTTTTCACTTTCAAAATCATCTCGGCAAAAAGATCGCATCTTCTATAATTACAAGCATTGCAATTATATCCCGGCAATAAATCTGCTATCTTTTTAATATAATCCATCTTTTCACCTTACTCTCCAACATACTCGGTGAATCCATCTATCCTTTTTAAAATTCCTCTATGATATTTTTTTGAAACTTTCATTTCCCCGGCACAGAGAGTGCAAATGGCCAGCGGAGCACTATGTCTGAGTTCCTCATCTTCTAAGTTTTTAACTGTCTTAGTCTCTACTATTTCATCCGCTATCTCAGCACATCCCTGACCACTTAAACCATTAACCTCATAAACTTGACAGCTGGAATTCATCTCTAATATTCTTTCCCTAAATACCTCTCTTTCAGCCTGAGATATAATATCTCCCTTTGTTATTGCAACAACATCTGCACTTGTTAAAAATGGACCTACTTTTCTTGGAGTGTTTGGACCAGAAGTGGCGTCTATCACACAGATTCCAAGACTGTTTTCGGTGTATGGAGCACATCTATGACATAAACCGGCTGTTTCAATAATTAGTATATTCACACCTTGTTCTTCTGCCCATTTTACCATTTCTTCCATATTGTAGATGGCAAAGTGATCCGGACACATGTCCCTGCTTAATCCGACCAGTATAGGAATTCCAAGCTTTTCGTATCTCTTATCATCATTAGTGTAAAGACAGTCTATTTTAACAACCGCAGGATGATTACCCTTATTATTCAATAATTTTATTGTGTGAATCAGTACAGAAGTTTTCCCGGCTCCGGGAGTTCCGGCAAAGATTATTATCTTCACTATATCACCACCTTAGAACTGGGTTTCAGTATACTCTTCAATATCATTTAAGCACAATCTTCCTCCTTGTCTTATTTTTTCCCTTATAGTTAACATCCATCTATCCACTTCGCATAATCTCTTTGAAACCTGTTTTTCTTCTTCTGATTTTTCTACTATCTCAATCATCCCGCCGTTTTCCATAACTACTCTTCTGCCAGTCATTAAAGCAAAAATCGGGTCGTGTGTAATTACCATAACGATTTTCCCATAGCCTGCTAAAAGTTTCAAAGCTTCATGTTTCTTTATTCCTGCGTTTTCTACTTCGTCAATTAATACAATTGGTGAATCGCTTATAACTGCCACATCTGCAACCATCAAACTTCTAGACTGCCCACCACTTAAGACAGTCAAATTGCAATCTTTTTCAATAGGTTCTCCCGTAAGCCCGTTAGCTAATTTAATAACTTTATCAACAATTCCGTCCTTTTCTGTTTCTATTCCTCTACTCTTTGCATGCATTAAAAGAAATTCTTCAACTGTCATGTCTGCTAAAAAGTTCATGTTTTGGGAAAGCTGGGCAATCCTTCTTTTCCTCGGGTCTTTTTTTATCTTTATGCTCGGGGTTTCTCCGTTTACAAGAACCCTTCTTTTTGAAATTGTATCTCCTTGTGCTAAATATTCAATATCACTTATTAGATTTGATTTGCCACTTCCTGTAGGCCCTACTACTCCAACTATCTCTCCTTTTTTTACAGTTAATTCTTTAACTTTCTCTGGATTTCCAAATTTATCATATCCCCCAAAAATTTTAATTTCTTTAATGTCCATACTTCCAAGTCCTCCCGAAAATGTTGAAAAGAATAAACTGCTCCTGACTAAAACCCGAAACTTCGCACTATCTGCAGTATATATTAGGGTTTCAAGTATCTCCAATCCTCATTAGCCAAAACTTAAATACCTAAACCTTCACGTCTTTCCTTAATCGCAGTAAACAATTGGTCGGCAGCCTTTTTCGGATCGGTTTCTACGATAAAGTAACCACCAAGCAGATCTTTTGCTTTTTCTGTTAAAAATTTAGCAACTACAGAAGAACCCATAATTTGTGGTACAATTCCTATATGGGTAGGTAGTCCCAACGCAACTGCCCAGGTTCCAATTGCCACTGCCTTTTCAGCCATAGCCTCAGGTGCAGAAGCTACAACTGGTAGCTTATCCAAATCTACTCCTAATTTATTTGCAACGGCTACAGCTACTTTAACTGCCCTGGTATTATCAACACAAGAACCCATGTGCAATACTAGAGGTAGAGGTCCATTAAGCCCGGCTGCCTTTCCTATGGCAGTTAATACGGCCTTTAAGGAATCACCGGCATAAGCCTCTGTTGCCTCTTGAGTCATTAGACCATTCTTGGCAAAAGCACCGGCTCCACAACCGGTAGCTAACATCAAGACATTATTTTTAGCCAGCTCTTTAGCAATAGTCATAAAATTATGGTCTTGAGTTGTCTGAGGATTATTACAACCGGCAAACAATGCAATACCTTGAATGTTGCCGTTAACAATATTATCAATTAGTGGCTTTAACGGGTCTTTCGCATTTACCTTGCTTAAGGCCGCCATGATTGCCTCGGCACTGAAGCCTGCAATAGCTGTTTGCTTACAGTCAGGAATGTTAACTTTACGATTATTTCTTCTTCTAAAGGCATCGATTGCCAGATCAACTATCTTTTTAGCACTGTCTAAAGCTGATTCTTCATTGAATTCTACATGATTAGCACCTGTAATCTTGTTTTCAGCCATAGTGGTAATAATTTCCGTGTGGTAACATTCACCTATTTTGACAATAGAAGGCATAATGCACTGCACATCTACAACCATGGCATCAACAGCACCGGTAATAAGGGCTAGTTCTTGAGACAGATAATTGGTAGCCAGTGGAACTCCACGCCGCATCATTACTTCATTACCCGTACAACAAATACCTACTATATTAATACCTTCTTTAGCCCCGGCTTTCTTAGCGTCTTCATTCATTTTCATCGCTACATCGCAAACGATTTCACTAAGTAACGGGTTATGACCGTGAACCGCAATGTTGACAGCATCTTCCTTCAACACACCAAGGTTGGCTGTAGTAACTACAGGCTCAGGGGTTCCAAATATAACATCTGATAACTCTGTTGACAAATACATGCCTGTATAATCAGACAATGCACCCTTTACTCCTCCAAGCGTAACGTTAACTGCATCGGCATCACATCCTACATGAGTGCGTCCCATGATTTCTGTGACAACGGCATCAATATTATGTGGCATAACCCCTAGTTCCACCAATTTGTCCACCCGCTTAGCGGTCAAAGTTTCCTTAGCCCAATTACAAGGTATGTTGCGCTTCTGACGAGAAAAATCATCCAGAGAAGCTAAAGCTACTTCTTTTGCAACTTGCTTAATATCTTTACCTTCCGGTGCCAAGTTTAATTTTTCTGCTATACTTCTTAGTTTTTGCTCATCTTTAATCCGATATGCAGGTGCATGTCCTTCACCAACTTCCAATAATGTTAAAGCTACATGCCTACCGTGTTCAGAGTGAGCAGCAGCACCTGCAGCAATCATTCTAGCTAAATTTCGAGCCACGATGGTATCGGCATCAGCTCCGCAAACACCTTTCTGTGGGCCATTACCAAAAGGATCGATACGGCAAGGCCCTTTCCAGCAAATACGACAGCAAAGTCCTGTTTCTCCAAAACCACATTGTGGTTTCATCGCTTCAAAACGATCCCAAACAGTATCAATTCCAGCTTTTTTTGCTATGGGAAGCAAATAATCGACAGCAGGATCAATAGTTTTTTTCATCTCACTCATAATATCCCCTCACTTATTCCTTACCTAAAAATTACCTTTTGTCTGAGCCTTGATAAATTTTCTTCCACTTTCTTTAAGAATTTCCTTACGATAACTTTCATAATCTACTAACTTTAATGCTTTGGTTGGGCATGCCTTAACACAGGCATAAGGAATTTCATCATTGTCCTTTGCTCTTCCGAAACAAAGATCGCATTTCCGTGCTTTAGCCTTTTTGGTTCTGTGATTACCTCCATCGTTTACGTCTGCAGACATAATTATAGCTCCAAAGGGGCAAACCATAGCACAAACTTTACAGCCAACACAATTGCCCTCATTAATTTTAACAAAGCCATCCTCTTCATATATTGCTCCTACAGGACAAGCCCGTGCACAAGGTGCATCTTCACATTGTCTGCATTGCATAGGCATAACCATGTCATCAACTTGGATCACCGAGTTTCTTGGCTGTAGTTGTAAGCCTTTGGTTACGGCAGTTTGTAAATCACAATCTGCATGAGCAATAGCACAGGCCAGCTCGCAATTCTTGCAACCCAAACACCTCTTAGGATCGGCGTAAATAAAGAAATTCTCTTTAGCTCTCTCCATTGGGGATTCACCACCTTTCTATTCTTCTACTTCCAAACTCTCAATGTACAATTCCTTTCCGGCAATGATGTCTACAGATCTGCTCTCACATTGTGGACATTGAAAATTGTAATTGCAAACCCGGAACACATTGGTACATTCCTGACACTTTCCCTGCAGCGGAATCCGCTCAATAACCAGCTCTGCACCTTCGACAACAGTATTTTGCGCATAGGCCTCAAAACAAGCGGTTAAAGTCATATGTTCCACTGCTGTCATCTCGCCAACTTTTAGTTTTACCTTCAATATCTTTTGGATTTGATGCTCTTTTACCTTAGCATTGATAATCTTAAATAGACTATCCACTATTGCCATCTCATGCAGGGCTATCGCATCCTTTCGCTACGACATAAATCAAAAGGACTACTGCCAAGTCTTTAAGGATAATTGAACCAAGCCAACAAAGTTTTACGGTAAGCCTGGCACCTGGTTTTCTGATTTTAGTATTATCTTTCGGTGCAGGAGATGCAGGGATCAATACTACTAATAATAAGTGGAATATCAGACACCTTATTTCCCGGCATCATAACATTGAGCGCTTCCCAGTTCATATAAGTGGGCACTCGCCACTTAAGGCGTTCCGGTAGATCAGAACCGTTTGTGCGTAGATAATAAATCAATTCTCCCCGTGGAGCCTCTGACTTGGCTATAGCTTCCCCAGCAGGTATTTCCGGCAAATGATCAATACAAGTTGGACCGTCAGGTAGTTCTTTTAGACATAGTTGAATAATATTGATAGCTTCCTGAATTTCCCTTAACCTAACTATGGCTCTCGCTCTAACATCACAACCAGTTTCTACATTAACATTAACTTTTATCTTGTCATAAGCCGCATAAGGACTCTTTACCCGCACATCATTATTTACTCCAGACCCCCTGGCAACAGGACCAACCACACCATACCGGATGGCTTCTTCTTTAGGTAAGATCCCTACACCTTCAGTTCGAGCTCGAACAAGCTTATTGTTCATATAGATATCAACAATTTCTTCCAATGGCTTTTTCAAGCTGTCCATCTGCTTCATCATATATTTAATCTTTTCATTAGATAGGTTATATTTTACGCCGCCAATGGTATTAGCGGCCAAGTCCATCCGATTACCATAAATAGTCTCTTTGGTATCCTGGACTATCTCCCGTATCTCCATCACATGCATAAATAAGGAATCAAAACCAATGATATGAGCCAATATACCAGCATTGAACAAGTTGGATGCTATCCTTTTTACTTCATCAGCGATAACCCTTAGATATTCACCTCTTTCCGGAACTTTGATTCCGGCAATCTTCTCAAGGGCCATACAATAAGTAAATGGATGGTTATTTGAACACAAAGAACAAAGACGCTCAGTTAAAGTTATATTTTGGTAAATGTTGCGTTGCAATGCCAAGGATTCCATACCCCTGTGTACAAACCCTGCCGTTATATCCAAACCAACAACAGTCTCTCCTTCAACCTGCACCCGGAAATACATTGGTTCTTCTAACGCTACATGTAGTGGTCCTACTGGGATGGTATAAGTGCTCATTTAGTATCTACCTCCTTAGAAGTGGCTGCAAATACCTTCTCCCACAACGTTTTACTAGTTGCTCCGTTCATAGCTAATGATAAAGGAATTAATTTGTTCATTATTCCTGTATCAATAGTTTCATCAAGGAACAATCTCTTTGGATTGGGATGACCGACCACTTTAATATCATATAATTCTTGCAACTCGCGTTCCGTCCAATCAGCACCTTTTAAAATCGGAGTAATGGAATTAACTTTACTACTATCACGGGGTATTTCTATGGTAACTGTGCAAGTACAGCCATCCAGATCAAAGTGGTAAGCTATTTCATGAATATCTCTCTGTTGGGCATCTTTAGTTTTATAAGCTGTAATAGTGATTACCCGGCCGCCCGATCTTGACACAATCAAAGCAACATTAGTAATTTGGCTGTGGTCATTAAGCCTACACCAGCCAGTAACCACTCCTTTCGAATCTGTTTCCCAACGCAAGGAGAATCCTTCGCCCACTGCCTGAGTTAGTTTCTCTTTAAAATCCTTCTGAATATTCCGCTCCATCCTGTTTCCTCCTCTCCTTCATCAAAGGGCTCGTTCTTGGCGGCATTTTGGGCATAAATGCCTTAATTTTTCAATGTCCTTGTTAACTTGATCATAAGCTACGTTCAGTAATTCAGAAGCTACCGGCACCATAGGTGTAGCACACCGGGCACAATTTACATATTTAATGAAGCCTTTTTCTACATATCTGTATTTATCCTCTTGCCTGTGGGCTGTATGATAATCCTCAGTTAAGCGAATTGCTTTAGTTGGGCAGTAATGCTCACAGAGACCGCAAAAGGCACACGTATTATGCCAAAGTATAAACTCCAGGCCACTTTTGTCGGCCACTTCCCTGATTTGGATTGCTCCACCGGCGCAAACGTGCTCACACATTCTACAGGCAACACAAGCCTTGGCATCATATTTGATTTTACCTCTCAGTCCCTTGGGAACAAAAGTTTCACCGAAGGGATAAGGGTCGGTAGACGGACCTTTGAGCAAATTACGAATGGCTATTTTTAAAAATGAAGACATGGGTCCCCCTCCCTTACAGCCTGGTTTCCCAGATTTTGATAGCTTCAACTATCCCGTCGATAATCGCCTGTGGTCTGGGAGGACAGCCCGGTACATTTACATCTACCGGAATAAATTTGTCAATAGGCCCGGTAATAGCATAACTGTCTCTAAACACCCCTCCCGATATTGGACACACTCCTATGGCTACCGTTACTTTAGGATTAGGAATTTCATCGTAAAGACGCAAAACCTTTTCCTTAACCCGAGCAGTAAGAGGACCGGTAATCAAAACGATGTCGGCATGCTTTGGACTTCCACAATATTTACAGCCTAAGCGTTCAACATCATAACGAGGGATACATGCCGTAGTTGCCAATTCCACATCACAACCATTACAGGATCCCGCATTGATGCGGTACAACCACGGTGATTTCTTGGCAATTTTTCGCAGCAACTTTTTCATCCAGACTCCTCCCTGTTATCCTTGTAACAACGTTAAAACCAAGCTGATCAAAGCCAGTACTGTCGGATACTTAAGATAGAATTTAAAAGCCTGATCCATCCGTACCCGTCCTGTACTGGTGCGAACAACTGTAATAGAAATTACCATTAAAACTAAACATTTTAGGAAAAACCACAATAGGTTAATCAAGAAATTTTCACCCAGTGGTGTCGGGAAAAAGAGTGCTATGGCTAAACCCAATACCACAACCATTTTTAGGGAGGTCATTAGTTTAAATAAAGCTAAACCGGTACCGGAATATTCCAGAATAGGACCCTCGACAATTTCAGTTTCCGCCTCGGGGATATCAAAGGGAACCACCCCCATATTACCCGGAATGAATACCAGAAAAGCCAGCAGAGCCGGTAACATGGTGTAATCAAAAAGTAATGCCCCGTTTTCCAGTTGAAACTGCACAATTTCACTTAAAGAAAAGGTAGCTATACCACCTGTTGCCAGTCCAACCTTCAAAGCAACGGTTACGAGCACTATCAGTAACGGCAACTCATAGGACATCATCATGACCATTTCCCTGGAAAAGCCTATAGCCCCAAAGGGTGAACTGGAGGCAGAACCACCGATCATCAAAGCAATGGCAGGTAATGACAGCAAGTAAAGCAAAACCAATAAATCTCCCGAATGCTCAAAACCTTGGTATACGCCAGCAATAGGTATCAAAGTCACAGCTGCCATCATCCCTACAAACCCCAACAATGGCGCTAACCTAAAGGCCTGCAGGTGCGCGGTCTCCGGTACAACTGTCTCCTTCCTGGTTAGTTTGACCAGGTCAATAAAGGGCTGGTAGACAGGGGGCCCAACCCTCCTCTGTAATCGAGCAGCAATTTTACGGTCAATTCCCATAAGAAACAATCCAAAGACTACGGCAAACAAGCCACCAGGAAAAATTAATAAATCAAAAATTAATTTAACAATATCCGTCATAGTTATACCCCCTTACCTAAGCCGGTAATCCGGTATAAAACTTTAATGCACTGTTTAACCAAGCCTTTTGGCGATTCATAAAGATTATGGGAATTAACATGCACCTCTTCAGCTGTTAAATCAGTTACCCCACAAGTATAGATTTTTGTATATCTGATTTTCCCATTGCCAATAAAGTAGACACTGACACCTGCAATAAAGGCCACTGCCAATAGTATAGTGATAACCCCGGCATTCCAAGCTCCCAGACCGGAATCAACCCCAAAAAATGAAGCTGAAACCGGTGTAAGGCCCAACCAGCTCTCTATGGCAGCAATAGTAGTTAGTGGTATCCCCGGGAACACACCAAAAACCACACACAAAACAGCCAAAATTATCATAGGGATTTGCATTGTCCAAGGAGCTTCAGTTACATTCTCTAACTCCTTAGGTAATTGCCCGAAAAAGGCAGAATGTAAAAACTTAACAAACGAAGCTAAGGTCAAAACACTAGCTAGCAAGGAGAGTAAAGCTAAAAACACATATCCTTTCTCCATGGCAGCTTGATAGATTATCCATTTAGAGGTAAATCCATTAAACGGCGGGATACCGGCAATCGAAAAGGCCCCAATCGCAAAGGCCCCGAGAGTTACCGGCATTTTCCTGCCGATTCCTCCTAACCTATCCAGGTTCTCAATACCGGTTTTCACCATAATGACACCGGCAACTAAAAAAAGTAGGTTCTTAAACAGCATATGGTTAACCAAATGCAATAAACCTCCAGCCACTCCTAAAGAAGAACCCAAGCTAACTCCTAAGATGATATAACCCATTTGACTCACTGTATGATAAATAAGCAGGCGCTTCATACCACTTTGCAAAAGAGCCAGTGCAGCAGCCATTAAAATAGTTAAGCCACTTACCCAGGCAACTGAATACATTAGGCTGGGCATCTCTCCTGCCAGACCAAACTTACCTATAAGAGCAACTCCTCCAAAAACATAGAATAATTTAGCCATCCCAAAGGGCGCACTTTTTAAAAGCACAGAAGAAATGTAACCACTGACCGGTGTTGGTGCAGTTGGCGGATGCATCTGATAGTCGATGCGGAAAGGTAGCATAGCTGCCTTCATTGCAAAGCCGATCAACATCAAGATCAAGCCAAAGGCCACAAGGTTTGTCGGCAAAGTACTTAACCGCCAGGCCAGCTCACTCATCTCAAAGGTACCGGTGTTAGCTGTTAAGACAATTAGTCCTAAAAACATCAGACTGGCTCCAACATAATTAAAAATAAAGTATTTAAAACCTTCCCGTAATGCCTCTTTGGTTTCCTCATGAATAATTACAAAGTATAGGGTCCAGCTACTCATGATTTCCCAAAAAGCAAAGAAACTGAAGAGATCTTTGCTCACCGCTACACCTAGAAGACCGCCAATCATCAAAACAAAAAACGTGTAAAAGCGACTTTGGGCATGTCCATGATCCATATAACCCAGTGAGTAGAGTAAATTTAAAACTCCAATAAAGGCAATAAGTAAAGCAAAACTCCAGGAAAAAACATCAAGATGGGAAGATGCAGTAAATACTGTTATCAATGTTGCGACCATTGTCACAACTGCTAACCAGCCGCTGTGCTTGGCCGAACGTCTTCCTAAAAGGTACGTAACCAGAGCCCCTACCATCGGAATTACTGCAACCATGGGCCAAACGATGGAAACATTGGGAATAGCAGTTACAGCCATTTGTCCTTTAGCTGCAATCAAATCAGCCACTGGCTTAACCAATGACATACCAGCTTGCGGATATAAACCGTTAAAAACAGTTAAACCCGTTAGGATCCCAATTGGAATCAACATGGTAATCGGAGCTTCCTTAAGCACAGGACCCTCATACTTTTCAAAGAAAATAATCCTAACCAATTTCAGATAATAAAAACCACCAATAATGCTACCCAAAAGGATTAAACCTGCTAATGCCAAATGACCGGCTTGTACACTGGCATAAAGCATTAAGAATTTACTGATAAATCCGTTAAAAGGCGGTAAACCCATAATGGCTAAAATACCAATACTAAAACATAAAGACGTTACAGGCATCACCCGACCGATACCTTTAAACTTAGTAATTTCCTGACTCTTCAAGCGGAAGATTAAAGCTCCCACAGCCAAGAATAAAAGGTTTTTCATGATTGCATGATTCAAAACATGATAAAGGGAACCAATAAGACTCAAATAAGTTCCTATTCCCAAAGTAATTACTATCTCTCCTACCTGGGCCATAGTTGAATAAGCCAACATCCTTTTAATATCAGTCTGTCTAAGGGCCATGATTTCACCGACCAAAAGCGTCAGTGCCCCAAGCATGGAGATAATAAATCCAATAGTAGAAAACTGACCGGTAGTACCCAACTCAGTCAGTAAACCCGCACCAAAAACAACAAAGAGAATACGTACAAGTCCATAAATACCGGTTTTGGTCAAAATACCTGACATTGGCGCCGAAATAGATGAAGGTGCCACAGGGTGAGCATCAGGCAACCAGCTATGCAACGGCGCCAAGCCTGTTTTGACACCAAGACCAATTATAAACATTCCCAACACTGCCAACATAAGACTTGGAGATAATGCTTGTAAATTTGCGGAAATTACCGCCATATCGAAGCTTCCAAGTTTTACATGCAAAGTCAAAATTGCAAAATGCATAATGTAAGCTCCGGAAGTACACATAATAAAATATTTGAAACCGGCCCGTAAGGCTTTTGTAGTTTGCTCATGAATAACCAAAAGATAAGAAGTCCAGGTCATTAATTCCCAGAAGACGTAAAAATTGCCCAACTCTTTACTGGTCGTTAAGCCCAATAAAGTACCTAACATTAAGAGTAAGAAGAAAAAGTAACGGTTTGTATGCGGTTTACCCTTTAAATAGCCGACAGAATAAAGAGTGATCAAGAAACCGATACCGGCCATAATTAGAGCAAAAAGTTTTGATAAACTGTCAAAATCGCCACCTTGCCAAGCCAAGTATACTGTTATACCGGTAATGATAACCGCCAACAAATTACGTAAGTCCGGCGAAAAACGTCCAATAAGATAAACTACGAACCCACCCACATAAGGAACGAGAACCAAGGTGGACCAAGGTGATTCAAAGGCAGGCAATTGTTCCAGACCCGCACTCCCTAATAATATGGCAGCAGCATGCTCAGCACTGTGAATGAAAGGCTCCGGAAATAAGCCCATAAAAGCAGTTAGACCACTCAGAACCAGTAAAACTATCATCAAAACAGAAGAAGTTTCTTTGACTTTTTCTACTCCCTCCACCTCTTGGACGGGTTTCTCGAAACATAGTCTTTGAATTACCAGAAGGAAATACACTGCTTCAATGATACTGCCTAACGTGGCCATAGCAGCATAAAACCAATGACCGCTTTCAATAGCTGCATAAATAATCAAAAATTTACTAATAGAACCCTTAAATGGCGATAAGCCCATTACTGAGAACAACCCGAAACCAAACAAGGTTGCTATAACAGGCATGGTCTTACCTATCCCTTTGAGCTTTTCAATACTATGAGAGCGCCCTCGTGCAATAAATGCCGCTGCAGCAAAAAAGACCAACCCCCGCATTACAATTTGGTATTCCAAATGCAGCAGAGCTCCTGAGATACCTTCATAAGTACCCATACCAAGTCCCAGCAGAACATACCCGATTTCAGCAATACTGGAAATAATCAGTAATCGGATTAGGTTTTTCATCTGCTTCAGTGCAACTAGTTCACCAACCAATAGAACTATTACACCAAACAAAGCTATCATAGATGACCCATTAATTAGAAAACCAAAATCCACATTTCCTACCTCCTTCACCAAAAACAATTTGTTCTTTTGTTCACTTTAACGAAAAGTTAACATAACTTCTGTCGGATAAACGATGTTTTTTCAAGAACCTGAATCCGTAAAATAAACCTCCTGTAGCACCCCTTAATTTGTAGGAAAACAAAGTAATATGCAGAAATATATAGATAATTGGTGTTTCTAATATTCACCATAGAGGTGCTGTTTTGTGGGCATGGACACGACGACTCGAACACGTTCACTTTACGGAAGAAGCTGCATCAGCGATACTAAAAGTTAGAAATAAGATAACATGGTTTAGTTGCAAAGTTCATTTAGACCAGTTCATAAAAATGATAGCGATCAAGAAAGTATTTTACAAAAGGAGCACATAAAAAAAAGAAGCGAAAAAGTATTTTCGCTTCTTAACTAGAAACCTGATTCTATCCCCTGCAATTTTTTTAAATCTTTAATCAAAATAGTTCGTCGGTTTACTTTTTCTAAAATGCCCGACTTTTGCAGATCATTTAAAAAAACTGAAACTGTTTGACGGGTAGCTCCCACTATCAGAGCAATTTCTTCAGTAGTTAAGCCCAGCTCTAACTTAATTCCCTGCTGTACCGGTATTCCTATGTCTTCCGCAGCCTGAACTAAAAATTCAGCCAGCCTTAAGTAAGTCTCTTTAAAAACCAAACTATTAATTATGGTAAATGAGCTTTTCAATAAATCCCCCAATACTTTAACCATATTCAAACCAAAAACAGGGGAATTAACAACAATCTTTTGGAAGTTGCGGACATCGGTAACCAATATAGTTGTATCTTCCATAGCCTGAATAAATGCTCTAGTATGTGTACTGTAGACATCACCTGGACTCAAAATAGACAGGGTAAATTCCTTATCTTCATAAGCCAGATAAATCCTAGCCCTCCCATGCTTTACTAAAAATACCAAATTTTTCTCATCGTTCGGTAAATAGAGAATTTCCTTTTTAAGAAACCGACGTTCCTGAAACTTTTCCAAGAACTCGGCATACTCCGGGGAACTCAGAGTTTCCAACAAGTCGATGTCTGTTAACCTCATTCTGGTTGGCATAATTCTTCCCCCTCTCGTATAAATGGATATGGCCCGATAATTGCAAATCTACACCCTCATCTTGTTTTCAACAAAGGATCAAGTCCGGCATCTTTGGAAATAGTTAGTTGGTAACTCCCTCCGGCAATAATACTGCCAATCTAGCAAAAAACAAAGCAGCAAACAACGTGATGCCCCCTACTTATTTTCCATTAATTGTTTGGCCAGTGCCAATTCTTTGGGAGTGTTAGAAGGATTCAAACTTTGGATGCTTATTATATTGAAAACTTCTTATGCTGTTAAAAAGACCTCTCATTATCATTAGACTTAAATCAGTAATTTCCTCTTCTTTTTTTTCTTTTTGACATGATAGCAATTAACATCCACAGAATAATAATCACCCCTGTAAAAACCACTCCGTAAGGATAGTAGTTTTTTAAGAAGTAATAATATTCACTGTAGTTATTAAACATCGTTAAAGATGTGATGATCAATACCATTCCCAAAATCCAATTAATCCACCGGTAATTAGCAATAGAAAACCACTGGGATATGGCAAGGCTGGTGGCATAATGGAAAATGCCCAAACGAACAAAACTTCCAGCGGTCAAAAGGGTAACTCCGTAGCTATCAAGTCGATCGGTAAATCCCAGTGAGATCAATCTAACGGTGTTTCCCATGGGATAGATAAAATTTTTCACCTGTTCTTCTCCAAAGATGGCAATCGGACCAGTGACAGCCCCCAAAAATATTATAAGATTGACGCCTAATGCAATTAAATATACTTTGACATGGGAAATGGATTTTTCATGGTCCTTCTTCACGTTAACCATGAGCAAAACTAACATTTCACCAAAAACGGCAAAAGTGAGGAAAATAACGGGTAAAATGGGCTCAATGCCCATATCAAGGGGAGGAAGCAGTTGAGTGTAATCCTTTTTCTCTAACAATGCGGCGGATACAACAATTCCAGTAAAAAGGACTATAACAACAATCCATTCAGATACCCTAACAATCACCTCGATCCCCAGATGAACCAAATAAAATACGGCCAACCCAAAGGAAAGGGCAACAGCCCAGCGAGGCGTTTCAGTTAAAAAAAAAGATACTGTGAAATCGACAAATCCATATAGTGTAATCACGGATAGAAGAAAAAAATAAAGAACCAACGGAAGAGTAAGGATACGTCCAAACCAGGGACCCAACCACCGATTAACCCTATGAATAAGGGTCTCCCCGTATAATATCTCATTTAGTTTCCCCATGGCAACAAATACCAAAACACCAAGGAGAAATGAGACAAAAATGCCAATCCAGGCATCTTTCCCCGCCCATTCGAAATAAACTGGAACAAGCAAGACATGCCCAATGATGGATAGCATCGTCGTTAATAGGAAAAACACCTGTTTTGTAGAAATCGCTGTTTTTTGCATCAAAATATCACCTATTTTTCTTCTGAATGTTTGGCAAGACCTTGTCCAGGAATATCCACGGATACATTCACCTCAATGGGCAAATCGGAAAAAATATCCTCCCACTTCTCCTTGTTCTTCTTCCAGTAATCCGGGTATTTTCGGTGAACTGCATCCTTTATCCCGTAGGTATCCGCTTTCCATTTCTTCTGTGTTTTTCCCAGGGAGGAGTTGACTTCTCTCTTTATTTCCATGGCAGCGTTATGTTTGATATCTTCAAGGGTCCTCCGGTCAACCTGTAAAGGACCTAAGATTTCTCCAATATTCATCGTACTTTTTATGTCCAACGTTACCGATAAATCTCCTTCCTTCAATACTGGCTTTATAGATGTATTGTTTCTCATAATCTCCAAAGATATTTTCCCGGTAACCTTATTTTCCTCCTTTGTCCCTGGAATTGGAATAACCAATATCCCTCCTTCTACCTCTCCCCTTACCCACAGAACTCCCCTTGTTTCCTTAGAATTTAATTCCCCGACCCATTTCCCCCCTTTAATAACAGCCATGCCTTCTACCAAGGCCAAGGGATGAACTCCCTTTTTGATTCGATAGATCATTGGAGCATATCCTACCTTTCCCGGAGAAAGCATCATCTGGTTGAATTGATATACCTGTATCTGGGGAGCAAAAGATAAGGATCTGTTCTGGGCTTCTAATCCTTTTGTAATACCTAAGGCAGTAATACTTTCCAATGGAGAACGGGCGGTCAGTATTTTTTCAGTAGGTACTTGAGAAAAAATCACACTAGGAGTTGGTCTAATTTCATGGTTCCTGATAAAAAAGTCTAAAAAGGGTGTAATATCTTTTTGGGCTATAGTAGGTCCTATCACGATCATTTGTAGGTGATACCATAACATTTCCCTACCCGTCAAGGGGATAAATTTGCGAATTGCCTCAAAAAGTGTTTCCCCCTTAGAAGCAAGTACCAAAGTGGCTAATTCTTCTTTCTTCTTTACCTTTTTCAGCTGAATCAGTTGAACGGTAACTTTTATTTTCCCGTCTTCGTCTAAATCTATCCCCGCTCCAATAACGAAAGCCTGTTCATTTAATTCTCTACTGCTCCAACAACCTGCTAAGGTAATCAATCCGATAAAAAGAAGAATAATCAAAAGCCCTTTTACCATTCTGTTATTTTTTCTCTCTATGGTCTTTTCCACCAACCCACCCTCCCCATTTTTGACGAATTAAATTGGCTGGCCTCAAAACCTTAGGTCTAGATACAAGCATCCATAATGGCAGTCGTACCATCGCATCCTTCCAGTCCTTAAAAGTAATGGGAAATATAGGAGCTGAATAAGGAATACCAAAGGAACGGAGCGATGCAAGATGGGCAATAATAACTATGCCAAGAAGAATAATGCCATATAAGCCAAAAACAGAAGCAATCAGTATAAACAGTAATCTCAATAAGGAAATAGTGTCAGATAGTGCAGGCACCAGGAAAGAAGTGATCCCTACTATCGCAATAACAATGACGGTGGGTGCCCCTACCAGACCGGCTGCGACCGCACTTTCACCCAAGATAAGGGCTCCTACGATACTAACCGCCTGTCCAATGGGCCTGGGCATCCGAACACCTGACTCCTTCAACCATTCAAACATCAAGTTTAGAAACAACACCTCAAATGGTAAAGGAAAGGGAACCCCCTCCCTCGCCTCGGCCATAGTGATAAGCAGTGGCGTAGGAATTAATTCTGTATGAAAATTCTGACTGGCAATATATAGCCCTGGAAGTATGATCGAACTGAGAAAAGCCAATATTCTGATTATACGGATAAAGGAGACATAAAAGGGACGAGAATAATAATCCTCAGCTATTTGAAAAGCACTGATAAGAAGATTGGGTACGGTTAATACCTCGGGAGTCCCATCCACAAAGATGGCCACTCTTCCCTCCAGGAGTCGCGCTGCCACAATGTCCGGTTTTTCCGTATTAGATACCGTAGGGAAAAAAGAGAAGGGTGCATCTTCAATGTACTCTTCAATGAATCCCGTCTCCAAGATGGCATCCACTTGAATTTCTTCCAACCTTCTTTTTACTTCCTTCACAATCTCTTCATTTGCGATGTCTTTAATATAGGAAACCACCACTTTGGTTTGCGTGGATGTACCGATGGTCATCGGTTCCATCCTTAAATGGGGATGATGAATACGTCTTCTAACCAAGCTCAGATTGGTTTGCAAGTTTTCGATAAATCCATCTCTGGGACCCCTGACTACCGTTTCCGTCACTGGTTCTTCTATGCCCCTCATTTCCCAGGCTTGAACCCCTATCAGGAGTGCTTTCTGTTCTCCCTCAATGAATAAAGCCACTTTTCCGTTAACCACCTGATTGACAACACGGGTCATGTCTTCTTCTTCCTTAATATCAATGACTGAGATGACAGAGTCCTTTAAATAGCCCATCAAATCATGACCCGAGTCAACTAGATCCACCTGCATCAAAGGTTTGATGATATTTAAATTAATGGTTGTCTTCTCCACCATACCATCTACAGCCATTAAAAAGGCCTGGTAATGAATCTGTTTCCCAACCCGAAAGGAACGATATATGATGTCATAATTTTCACCAAATTGAGCTTTCATGTATGTAAAATTTTTGTTTAAACGAGTGCTAACCTTTTGAGATTCAGGCTGTTTCCGCCTCTGCCCATCAGTTGTACTCTCCTCTTTCTTTTGATGGGTTATAAATTTCACTTTTCTGCTCAGCCAACGAAACATGCTCTGCCCCTCTTTTCATCAGTATCTTTCTTGCTATTTTTTGTTTTTATTAGATTATATATACAGAAAAACACCAAGGTGGTTTTTTTATATATATGCTTGTTCACTGATTCTTCTATCCATCTGGCAATATAGGAGTGAGGGAGATAAGCTTCCCCACTATAGGAATATGTTAGCCACTTTTCATGCTGGGGGAACTGGTCGATAATTGTTTCAATTGTTGTGATGCGGTTTTTAGTTTTCCATGCAAAGGAGCGGTAGCACATGACAAGACACCGTTCCTAAACACATAGACATATGTGTTTAGGAACGGTGTCTTTCTGGAGCTTTATAGCCAGCATGGGCATGTTTTTTATCGGCGGAGCTTTATTAGAAATGGTAATCGAAGCAAATGAAAAGATTTGCCTCCTGGAATGTGATCCGATTAATCACAGGGTATCCGATCTGGTTAATGAAAAAATAAAGAAATCTCCTATGTTCATATCAGTGTTATCAGTGAGGATAAGATAAGAAATTGGGCGGTGAGTGATTTACCGGCCCGGCAGGATATGTAAAATAAGGGCCTATCCTGTTCCAGCCAGGTTGCTGTCAAGAGGCCGCGTTAGCGTCGGCTATAGGCCTTTACTCTTGACTGGCAGCTGGCTGGAGCAGAAACTCAGGTAGGCGGTGGGGCTATATAGTTTTATGCCCGATAGTTTTGCTTATGCTTTTCCATTTGAACCAAAAACTTTGATTTTCTGCCTAATTAACTCAATGGTTGCCTCGCGTGCCGGCCCCAGTATCTTTCTGGGGTCAATTTCTTTAGGTTTTTCATCCAGCGCCCGGCGCATGGCATGGGTAAAGGCTTCCCGGATGTTGGTATCTATGTTTACTTTTCTTACCCCCAGGGAGATTGCCTTCTGGATGGACTCATCAGGCACTCCTGATGAACCGTGCAGTACAATGGGTATTTTTACCAAGTCTCTAATTTCTTTTAATCTCTGAAAGTCAAGTTTAGGTTCTCCTTTATACTGGCCGTGGGCGGTACCTATGGCCACTGCCAGGGAGTCCACCCCGGTGCGTTCCACAAATACTTTTGCTTCCCGGGGATCAGTTAACATAGCTTCCCGTTCGTCCACAGTAATGTCGTCTTCCGTACCCCCTATTTTTCCCAGTTCCGCTTCCACTGACACGCCTGCAGCCCTGGCCGCTGCCAGAACCCGGTTAGTCAGTTCGATATTTTCTTCCAGCGATAGTTTTGATCCGTCCAGCATCACGGAAGTAAATCCGGCTCTAATGCACTGCATGCACTGTTCAAAGCTGGTGCCGTGGTCCAGGTGCAAAGCAACCGGTATGCAGGCTTTATCGGCTGCCAGTTTGACCATGCCAACAATCCATTCCAGGCCCGCATATTTAATGGCTCCCTGGCTGGCCTGGATAATCACCGGTGATTTCTCCGCCTCGGCGGCTGCAATGATGGCCTGTACTATCTCCATATTGTTGCAGTTGAAGGCTCCCACTGCATAATTGCCGGCCTCTGCTTTTTGTAATAGTTCAGTAACGGTTACCAATGCCATTTTTTAACCCCCTGAAAAATATTTCAAAAATTATGAATTCTTAAGCTGGAGAACTATCCTGCAGTGCAGTTAGTCCCGGCAGTTCCTTACCCTCCAGAAATTCCAGCATAGCACCGCCACCGCTGGATATATGGCTGATACCGTCAGACGCACTGGTTTTCTTCACCGCTGCTACAGAATCACCGCCACCCACTACACTGATGGCATTGGAAGCGGCCAGTTCCCTGGCCACCGCCTCGGTGCCCCTGGCAAAGGTGTTATGTTCAAACACACCCATCGGCCCGTTCCAAACCACAGTCCCTGCAACTTTTACAACTGCAGCGAACTTAGCCACAGTTTCAGGGCCAATGTCCAATATCATGTAATCGTCCGGCACCTCTTCCACCGGCACCGTATAAATATTCGTGGGGGACTCCAGCGATTCAGCCACCACCGCATCGACCGGCAGCAGCAGTTCCACTTTTCTTTCCTCAGCCTTCTTAAAAAGGTCTTTGGCCAGGTTAATCTTATCATCTTCCACCAGTGATTTACCAACTTTGTTGCCTCTGGCTTTTAGAAAGGTGTTGGCCATACCGCCGCCGATCATTAGTGTATCAACTTTGCCCAGCAGGTTTTCAATGACGCCGATTTTATCCGATATCTTAGCCCCTCCGATAATGCCCACAAAGGGACGCCGGGGATTTTCCAAAGCTTGCCGCAGCATTTCCAATTCCTTTTCCATTAGAAAGCCGGCCACCGCCGGCAGGTACTCTGCCACCCCAGCAGTGGAAGCATGGGCCCTGTGGGCTGTACCAAAGGCATCATTAACATATACGTCCGCCAGCTCTGCCAGTTGTTTGGCAAACTGCCGGTCATTTTTTGTTTCTCCGTCGTAAAAACGAATATTTTCCAGCAACAGAACATCGCCGTCCTGCATTTGGGCAATTGCTTTTTTCGGCTTATCACCAATGCAATCGTCAATCTTTGTTACATCTTTGCCCAGTAGCTCAGCAAGCCGCCTGGCCACCGGGTCAAGGCGAAGTTCATCCTTTACCTGGCTTTTAGGGCGCCCCAGATGAGAGACCAAAATCACTTTAGCACCTCGTTCTACAAGGTACTTAACGGTTGGTAGTGCGACTTTTATCCGGGTATCGTCTGTTATGGCGCCATCCTTTAACGGAACGTTGAAATCCACTCGAACCAGTACGCGTTTACCTCTAACATTAATATCCTTAACAGTTTTCTTCCTCAACAAAAATCACCTTCCGCATCCCGTTCGAAACAAGTTTTTTACAAGGGCTTGATAAATCAAACCCTTAAAAAACTTGTTATTTTTTTTATTCCCTGATGATACAGTTTTGGCATCATCATGCTTGTCTTAATGTCTAATTCTTTAGCTACAGTCCTTTGGAGGCAATACAACGAACAAGGTCAAGTACCCGGTTGGAGTAACCCCACTCGTTATCATACCAGGCCACAACTTTGGCCAAGTTGCCCTCTATTACCATGGTAGATAACGCGTCCACAATGGAAGAGTGCGGGTTACCGTTATAGTCGCTGGAAACCAGTGGCAGTTCACTATAAGCTACAATACCCTTCAACTCATTCTCAGAAGCTGCTTTCAGGGTCGCATTCAACTCTTCAGCAGTGGTAGACTTGTTCAGTTCACAAACCAGATCTACAACAGAAACATTCGGTGTGGGTACACGCATAGCGAAACCGTTTAATTTACCATTTAATTCCGGCAGTACCAAAGCTACCGCCTTGGCCGCACCTGTAGTGGTGGGAATAATTGATAAAGCCGCTGCCCGGGCCCGGCGCAAGTCCTTGTGTGGCAGATCAAGGGTATTCTGGTCGTTGGTGTACGAATGTACTGTAGTCATTAAACCTTTAACAATGCCAAAGTTATCGTTGATAACCT
>JBFMCH010000035.1:0-12263 GCA_040754595.1 Bacillota bacterium | reverse complement strand
GTTCCTTTAGCATAAAGTAAAATGGGTTAATTGGTGTATACACCCAAATAATTACAAAATTATACAATTATATCTTCCAATTATTACCTTTTAATTTATGCGAAAGTTTTATGCAACGCTAGTGAAAAATAGTATAAGGTTTTGCAAAAATAACGTGTTATCTTACTTCAAGCTTGAGAAAGCAGCCAGAGTAAGAGTGATTTTAAAGTCACAGCTTATTTACGAGGGGTTGTTTAAATGAATACTCTGACACCCGTTGAACGACAAGTTTTAGCTTCCTTTGTTGACTATTTAAACGGTGCCTTTCCGGGGGAGATTACCCAGATTATTTTTTATGGTTCTAGAGCCAGGGGAGATAACCGCCAGGACTCGGATATGGATATTCTTATTTTGGTCAAAGATAAGAAAAAAATAGACAGGGATAAGATTTATGACTTTGTCATTGATTGCGAGTTGGAACATGGGATTGACATGTCGGTAAATATTTACGAGAATGAGCAGTTCTGCAAGCTGGTGATATTGAAGGCGCCCTTTGCTGCAAATGTGGTTAGGGAAGGTGAGACACTTTGGACTGTCTAAATGGCAAGGAATTGGCCCTTTACAGGCTTCAGTCAGCCGAAGAACGCATGCTGGCGGACAACGGGGACGGTTCCGCTTGTCGTATTATATTTACTTATGATATGTAACTATTCAGCATCACAATTTTCTTTGAACATCATTTGGATGAATAGGCCAATTCGGAGCGTCTGGGCCAAGTGGTAGAGGAAGCCGATGAACTGCTCGCTTGGATAAAAAAATACCCAATAAAAGGTCTGATCTCGTAGGCGTTTCTCTGATAAAGTATTATCAGGGAGGCGAAAATGATGTACCGGAGACCTGAGATCACAGAAAAAGAAGTAGATTTGATAAACCGGCTCATTTCCGAAAACCCGACCTGGTGGCGTACGAGGCTGTCTATTGAGTCATGCAGGATTTGGGACTGGCGCTATCATGACGGACGCCCTAAAGAAACATCCTGCCGGGACTTGCTTCGGAAACTTGACGGCAAAGGTCTGATAACACTCCCCGAAAAGATTACCGACACCGGTCCAAAACCATGCAACACCCATCAAGTAAAGCGGATGTTCCATGATACTACCCCCGTTCAGTCCCGACTAAAAGATCTGGGACCGTTGCAGGTTGTTGTCATCCTAAACTGCAGCCCTCTGTTAAATGAATTCAAATCCCTGCTTATACAGTACCACTACCCTGGCTTTGACCTGACCGTCGGTGAAAACGTAAAGTATATGGTCTACAACCTGGATGGCGTATTGTTGGCATATCTACTCTCTGGCGCTTCTGCCTGGGCATGTGCACAGCGGGATCATTTCATTGGCTGGAAGGCAGATATCCGCAAAGCGAATCTTTACTTAACTACCAACAACACCCGATTTCTGATCCTTCCGTGGGTTCGGGTTCCTCACCTGGCCAGCCATATCCTGGGGCTAATCAGCCGACGGATTTCTTCAGATTGGCAGGAGAAATACGGCCACCCGGTCTATTTGCTGGAAACTTTCGTGGAGAAAGACAGGTTCAAGGGTACTTGTTACAAGGCCGCTAATTGGGTTTACACCGGCGAAACCACCGGCAGGAGCCGCTATGACAGGTATGGGAGACTTCGTGTTCCCATCAAAGATATCTATCTGTACCCGCTGTCCAGGGACTTCAGGGAGGTGTTGACCCAGTGAAACCATCCCCCGAAGTCCAACGTGAAATAGAAAAGTGTTCAGAAGGATTACGTGAATACATCCAAGGACTCCAAAACGAACGGGCCCGCCTTGAACAAGAAAACAAGGAACTCCGCGCACGCCTGAACCAAAACAGTCACAACAGCAGCAAGCCACCGTCAACCGATGTATTTGTTAAGCCCAAAAGCCTAAGGACTCAAACTGGAGATTAAGGCAACCGTTGATGCTGTAGATGGTGCATTGGATGAAACAACACTCGCAGAATTTGAGGCAAAATACGAAAAAATATTTGCCCTTGCAGATTCCGAAAACCCCATTAACAAGGCCGACATCGTTAACAACACCCGGGGCCGGGTAAAAAGAAGCAAGGCACGCAACCTGATTGACCGGCTAAAGGTGCATGAACATGAAGTTCTGCTTTTCATGCGTGACCCTGCCATACCCTTTGACAATGACCAAGCGGAACGGGACATACGTATGGTTAAGCTCCATCGGAAGGTATCCGGCGGTTTTCGCTCAGATGATGGCTCAGATGCATTTTGCCGTATACGCAGTTACATTTCATCTGCTGCGAAACAAGGGGTTGACATGTTTTCGGCCATATATGGTGCCCAAACCGGGCTTCCCGTGTTTATGCGGTAACCATTACGCCTAAAGTTGCTTAATCAACTTCGAGCTAAGGGATACCTATGCCCATTTTCTTGCGGCATGTTTTCAGATGCTGAATAGTTACGCAAATGGTCAAAATGTTAAATTATGGTTACTGTTTAAAGAAGGGCAGGCCATGCAGCCTGCCTGGTGGAGTTACTTTACAGTGGAACATTTATAGTTACCCCGGTGCCATACCACACCTTCGGCTTGTTCCTTGGACTTATAGTGCACAACTCCGGTGGCGCACCCCGTGCAAGTACCTGTAGACTTACAATTGCTGCACTGACAAAATTGGCAGGCCGGAAATTTCTTAACCATACCTCTCCCTCCAGAAACCGGTTTTTTTAAAAACTACCGGGATACTGACTGGACAAATAGGTATTCTTGGTTCGGGCGGCAGCCCTGGCTGCTCCTACCAGTACACTTCTCAATTTCTGGTTACCCTTGCGCGTTCGCCCCGACTTTCGCTTTCCGGCGCTTTCATTATTACCTGGAGACAGCCCTGCCCATGAACATAAATGAGCGGCGGAGCATGAAACCGACTGTTCTGAGGGTCATGATACTCCTGCAGGCAGTCCGGGCACATGGGGAACCTTCACATGGTGGTAAAGGGACGGTCGTAAGGAACGTCCTTAATGATGGTAAAACGGGGACCGCAATTGGTACAATTGATAAAGTGGTAGCGATAACGCCGGTCCCCACCCTCTCTTACCCTCTACTTCCACGATTACTCCTTCAGCGGTGTTGTTAACCCAACCCGTGAGCCCCAGCGACCGGGCCATGTTATATACAAAGGGTCGGAACCCCACTCCCTGCACCAGGCCCTTAACGGACACGCGCATTCTTTTGATTTCCTGCATTTAACGGGATAGCACCCCGAAAACCTGTAGGAAGGCCAGAATATATCCCGTTGACAGGATTACTGAAAATACCGCCAGTTCCCGCCAGAGCCCTTGTTTAACTAAACGCGGGGCCTCTAGAAACACGATGAAGATGAAGGAGAAACCAAGCAGCGCAATATGGGTTAACATATTTGTATCTCCTTTCTACCCTGGAGTGGGTAGTAATAACGTCGTGCCGAAAAAGGTTTTTGTCTTTGACGGTGTCGCTTGCGGCCGAGAAATTACTCAGACATGGCGGGGTTGGTTACTTTTTCAGTACGTCTTATTTTTGACTGTACTTTTATGGTTACTTCCAAAAGGGGAAATATTTCATCCCATTTGTCTTTTAACTGGTTCCATTCCCTGGGGTACCTCCTGTGCACCTCTTCACCAAAACCAAAGATATCCGAGTTTAATCCCTGGGCCTTTTTAACAGCGTCCTGGATTTCACCTGCAATGGCATACTGTTTAAGTTTTTCAAACTCCTTAACATTGGCAGGATTAGTCATATCAATGGAATCAGGCTGTATTTCGGACAGTTCACCCTCTTCATGAACCTGAATATGGATCCTTAATTTCCCGTTTTTAAGCTCCGGTTTAACCTTGGAATCTGCCCGGATGGTAACGGATGCTGCCTTTTTATCCTCACTGCCGGGAATTGGCAGCGTAGTTATACATCTGTGTTCTTTGCCGTTGACCCAAAGGAAGCCGCGGGTTTGCCTTTCGTCCAGTTGCCCGACCATTTTATAGTGGCGGAAGACAGCCATTCCTAATAGCTTCATTTCTTTAGCCGGTACAGCCTGCTTTTGTTCAGGTGGTTGGTTTCCTTCATTTTTATATTCATTAGGAATTATCTTTACCAGCGGGACTACCGGCGCGGTGGTTCTACTTTCCACCGCGGTAATAAAATCTTTAATATCGGAAGTCGGCAGGTAGCCGTGAAGCATTGCGGACTTAACAACATCCCTAATGCCGTAGGCCCAGATATCCTCCTCGCCCAATTTTGTCTCCAGGACTTCCTTGGCCTCGCCTTTAGCTATAATCAGCAAGTTCCGGGTCGAGGGCTCGCGGGAGCGGTCAAAAAAATCGGTCACCGTGAACAAACCTTCTCTGGCCATAGCCTCCCCGGCCACCACAATTTTAGCTTCTGAATAAAACAGGCTTTTGCCCGTTTTTTTGACCAGAGTATCCAGGGCCTGTGAAAAGGTGTAGCCGGTGCCGGTGTATACCAGCACACTCTGTTTCGCTTTTACACCCCCGGTATCACCCATATCCGTCCTGCCTCCTGCCCCTGATTTGACAATCTGTAAGGTTACCCTGACCTTTCCCTTTTCTTTGGCCTGATCCAGACCAAAACCAGAAACAATGGCCCGTTTTTCCAGAGCCAAACTGCTCCAGCAGCCGGTTACCATGGTCAATATCAATAACACAACCAGCAGGCCGCTTTTCCGCCTCACTTGCCTACACCTCCTATGCCACGCAGGTAAGCCACCACCAGCAGGAGCAGCGGCAAGCCGGCTTCCAGGGCCAGGAGGAAGGGGGGTAACACTTGGACGATTTGAACCATGAATTCAATGTTATGTTCCCAGAGCAGTATTGAAAGGGTAATTATCAGCACTCCGGCGGGCAGCACCAGGGCTTTATATTCTTTTAGATTGAAGGTTTGGGCCGTGGCCAGCACGGTGCAGAAAAAGAATATGCCTAAACTGGTAACTCCAATGGACAGCCATAAGAGCAAAACGAATGGCTCCACCCGTTCAATGACCTCGCCGATGTTAATTTGCCTTGATAATAAAAGGAGAACAAACATGGTCCGATCCGTTCTGTTGCCTAATACCGATATGGATGAAACCATGATCAGTAATGCTAGCAGACCTGTTGTAATAACACCCCTGAAGATAACCCCTTTGACCTCTCGGGGTTTGTTCAGGAAAGGCGTGAGCATAACCATAATGATACTTTGAGCAAGTATGGCCGCCTGAGGCAAGGCACCCTTCAGAACCGGCATCACACCTTCTTCCAGCACCGGGAAAAAATTTTGTATTTTCATGTCCGGGGAGTTGCTTATTAGAATAAAAAACAGCAGCGCCAGAGCAACGGGAAGAAAAATATCATTGGTCCTGGCCAGAACATCCAAACCATGGCGGACACCGTAGGCGCAGACCCCCACAAAACTGATGGCAAATACCACCAGAGGCGTATCCGGCATAAACATGGTAATTAAAAGTTCAGTTACCCACCTGGTAATCAGAATGCTCATATAAAGGAATAACACAACGAAGAGCAGGCCGAGGGCCATACCGGGTAATCGGCCAAACAACTGCCGGCCGTATTGAATAATGGTCTGGTCCGGAAATCGCCGGCCCAAAGCCGCAATAACAGTACCTGCTAGCAATGCCAGGGCTGTAGACAGGAGGATGGCCAGCCAGCTATCCCGGTTAGCTTGTTTATGTATTGCTGAAGTTACTATGATGGAACCGGACAGAAGGGTAGTTATGATCAGGTTAACAGCCTGCCTGCCGGATATCTTTTCTTCTCCGAGCATTTAGCCCATCTCCTCCTCGCCACCGGCGGGACCGGGTGGCTTGGTTATTCCTGCCCGGCGGATGTTTTGCAAGCCATTTAACCTGGGCCTGTTAGTCATGAACCACCAGGGGGCACGGACCAGACTGTCTTTTAAATCGCCGTGCCATAACGGGGCCAGCGGTGAAAGATAAGGAACACGAAAGGATCTCAGGGAAGCCATGTGCATAATTACCAGGATATTGCCCATGAATAGGCCAAAGAAACCTAAAAAACCGGCCACAAGAGTATAAAATATTCTTATTAAAAGTTGTGCCTCACTCTGGGAGGGAGAAATAAAGGAAGCAATCCCCGTCAGGGCTGTCACGATCACCGTTGGGGCGCTGATTAGTCCTGCTGAAACGGCGGCCTGGCCGATTACCAGTGCTCCTACAATACTTATCGCCTGCCCTACATTCCTGGGTAGGCGCACACCGGCTTCCCGCAGTCCCTCAAAAATTAATCCCATTAGCAAAACCTCCCCGATGGGGGGGAGGAAAACCCCCTTCCTGGATGCTTCCAGGATAAGTAAAAGGCTTGTCGGCATAATCTCCGGGTTAAAGGAAGAGATGAACACATACATAGCGGGCAGGTTAGTGGAAATAACTAAAAAAGTAAATCTAAGAATTCTGAAAAAAGAACTGGATAAAAACCTTGAATAATAATCCTCACTGGATTGCAGTGATTCAATAAATAAATAGGGTACGGTCAGCACAAAGGGTGTACCGTCGGTAATAATGGCGACCCGCCCTTCTAAAAGTTGTGCCGCCACCTTATCTGGTTTTTCTGCATTACCAACCGTCGGAAAGACAGAATAGGGGGCGTCTTGAATAAATTCTTCTATATAACCCGACTCCAGGACACCGTCCAATTCAATGCGGTGCAGCCTTTTTTTTACCTCTTCCACTGTTTTTGGGTCAACAATCCCCTTAATGTAAGCAATACAAATTTCTGTTTTGGTTACCCTGCCCAAGCGAAGGCGTTCCATGCGCAGGTTATGATCCTTGATTCTCCTGCGAATCATAGAAATATTAGTGCTTATGCTTTCGGTAAATCCCTCCCGGGAACCCCTGATTACCGACTCGGTCTGGGGTTCCGTCACAGACCTGGTTTCATAGCCCGGTAATTTAAGAATGAGTCCTGTATCATCCCCGTCAAAAAGCACGACGATATTGGCAGACAGGACTGCGTCGATTAATTTATGCAAATCCTTTGATTCTTTTACGCAGCAAACACTGACCACCTTTCCCTTAGCCGCATGGGCCAGTCCTTTGCTCCCATAGCCGGGTAAAAGGCCCGCTGTATGGGAGTCAACCATTAATGCCTTGATTGCATTTTCCCGCAGGGCAGTCCGGTCAACGATGCTGTCTATGTAAACCATCGCTACCTGGGTTTTACCCATGAAAAGAACCCTTATTTCTACATCCATGCTGTTCCCAAGGGCTTCCTTGAAGTTGCTGATGTTGGTTGTCAGGTCCGTTGAAAGTTTAACAGTTCCTTTCGGGGAAGCACCAGGATGAGGGAACTTGTTTTGGTTGTTAGACAGCAGGGATAAAAGTGTTCGCCATATATTTCCCGCCACTTGCTGTTCCCCAATCTTTTTTTATTATTCTTCCATTTCTGCCAAAAGTTTATGCAACGAAAAAGTACCATTCCGGAGTAACTGTTTTGACAACCCCCGGATGGTTTTAACGATGAACGGTAATTTTACGGCAATTTCAGGAGAGAGGTTAAGGGAATAGGTTATTTCCTTGGGCTCTATCCCTATAATATTTACTTCCGTGTGCAAACCATAGTAGTCCATGATATCAAGTACACTCAGGAAATCATCTTCGTGCCGCAACAGCCCTGTTTCTTTCTTGCGGGTTATCTCACCGGGGGTCAACAGGTAAATGGTGCCGGGAGGTTCTCCTCCCAGCAGGGCATCAACGGCCAGGATGTGTTTACTCCGGGCAAACACATCAAAGTATTGATAAAAGGAGCCTCCCCCTTCAATGGCATCGATGCCGGGAGGGAGGCCATGTTTTTGCAGTTCCTGGACAACCCGGGGGCCGATGCCGTCGTCCTTGAGGAGTAAGTTACCCAGCCCGAGAATGGTGATTTGGGACACTGGGGTCACCCCCCTACTTATAGCCGGTAAAGATGGATTTAAGTTTCCTGAGGCTGTCGGTTAAGGCAAAATAGATGTGTCCGGCAGCCAGGGAGGATATGGACAGGGACAGCAGGTAGTGCATTTTGCGTAACGGGTTCAAACCCCCTGCCATGTTGACGGTCTTTTGAAAGGTCTTGGAGGCGTAAAGGCCGAAACCGGTCAATATCTGTAAAGGGATAAGCAGGGTCAGGCCGGTGAAGAGAACCTTTTGTGCCGGGTTGTATTTAGGGAATTCAGGCTTTCTTTTGGTAAGAAACAGCTCGTATTTCATAAACTTGGGCATGCCCTTTAAAGCCTTGCGGTCCGGAATGATCTGCCGGTAATTTTTTGTCACAGAACCGTAATAAACCCTGGCCAGAAAGGAGGAGAGAAGAATATATTGAGCAATGAAATGGGTTCTTTTGGCCTGATCCATGCTCTTAAAGCCCAGTGACCGGGAGGGGTTATTGATGTATAACCCGCTCCAAATTCCTGCCAGAACAGCCGGTGCATAGCACCAGTGAAGGAGCCTTACGGGCAACGAATGGCGGGGAGTTTTTTTGGTAAGAAGTCTCGTGAGAAACATTCAATTAGCCTCCTTAATCAGGGTACTATCACCAGTTGTTTAACCGGGCGACCCGGTATAATGACATGGGCAACGCAGGAAGAACACAGGTCAAAGGCCCGCACCACCCTGCCTACTTCAATGGGCTCATTTTCATCTTCTACAGGGGTCCCGATCAGGGCTTCCTCCACCGGACCCAAGTGGCCCGATTCGTCTCTGGGCGAAAAATTCCAGGCGGTGGGAGTGATAATCTCATAGTTAGCGATTCTCCCTTTTTCGATTCTCAGCCAGTGCCCCAGCTGGCCACGCGGGGCATCGGTAAGCCCTACCCCATCTGCTTCCTTCGGCATGTCAAAGGGAGTAAATACCGGTTCCCCGGGCTGCAACTCTGCCAGCCATCCCTCCATCAATTGCCCGATTTTTTCGGTTTCCACCACACGGGCAATGTTCCGGTCCATGGTGGAAACCCCTCTCCGGTAATTCCCGCTGAGCCACAGCCGGGCCAGGGGGCCTCCTTCCATAGGTCTCCCTCCGTAGCGGGGCGCTTTGCTCCAGGAATAGGCCCCCCTTTTTTCCCGGTCGGGTTCAGTGCGTCCGCCGGTTGGGTGTACGGGCTGATTGCCAACGTACCAGGAATTTGTGACATCTTCTTTAATAACAGCCGTGTTAAGCCGTTGTACTTGGCCGTTGATTACCGCGCCGGCCGGAAAATGTCTTTCATTATCATGCTCATTGCGCGGGAAGAGACCAAAGGACATCATATTTGGTTTTCTGACGCCGATTTGATAGTAATCCCGGTAGGTCTCAGCCAGGGTGAAGGCATCAGGAATAAAAACACTTTTGATAAAATCGTTGATTGATTTTAATTTAAAGCGGAATGTCATGATGATGTCAGCTGTTGGGGGGACGGAGCTTCCGCCGGCCAGCAGACCGTGGGGAAAAGGAGACTTTCCCCCCAACAGGGCGATCAGTTCGCTGGCTTGCCGGCTTATTTCAATGGCCCTGAAGTAATGTTCAATCATAGCATCGTTTTTCTTCTTGGGCAAACGGTAATCCTTTGTATAGCTTGGGGCAAAGGGGCCCAGGTTGGGTCCCCTGACAAAATCCGGCAGGGCAAAGAGGTAAAAATGGCGGATTTGGTTTTGCAGGATGTCAGACCCCAGGATCAAATTGCGGAGCAGGTTGCCGTTACGCGGTGGACGCGCACCGGCGGCATCCTCCAGGGCAAAGCACGCTGCCGTACCATGGGAGGAGGAACATATGCCGCAAATCCGTTCAGTTAAATAGGGGGCATCCCGGGGGTCCCTGCCCCGCAGGATGATCTCAAAGCCCCGGAAAAAAGTGCCAATACACCGGGCATTTATAACCTTTTTATTTTCTACCACAACTTCCACAGCGGTAGGCGAGTGGGCACGGGTTAACGGATCAATTCTAATCTTCTTCAAAGTCGATCACCTTTTTTATCTTTTTCCATTTTTGTTGCACTATTTTTGCCAGCCTTTTGCCTTTACCGTTGGAAAAGCCTTGCTTTAAGTTACGGCCCAGCCTGCCGGTGATAACACTGCCGGCCAGGTGGGCACCTATTCCCAGGGCGGTGACAGCCCCGGTCACCATGCCCACCCGGTCGGCCGACACTTTAATGCCGGGCAGTTTAACATCCGGTAAATGCTTAAAAAAGGGTGCATCCCCGTCAGGAAATTCCGGACTGGTACAACCGATACAGGGGGTATTGGCCTTCACCGGCCAGCTTAAATGCTCGCCGTTCCACTGGCGGTAGGGGCAATCGGCATAGGTAACCGGCCCCTTACACCCCAGCTTGTACATACACCAGGGCTCTCCGGGTTGCCTGGCAAAGATGCCGCTGTTAAAATAGTGACGCCTCTGGCAGAGGTTGTGAATGGTTTCGCCATAGAACATTTTCGGACGGTTTAAATGGTCCAACTCCGGTTCCCCGTGCCACACCAGGTGAGCCAGAGTACCCATCATCCAGCCGGGATTGATGGGACAACCGGGGACGTTAATCACTTTTCTGTCCAGAACCGCTTGAACGGGTTTGCCATGAGAAGGGTTAGGTTCAGCGGCGTAAGGTCCACCGAAGGACGCGCATGTACCGGCCGCCACCACGTACCTGGCTCTGGCGCCCAGTTTACGAACTGCCTCCAGGGCTGTCAGAGGTTTGTCCTTGATGGTGCCAATAACGGCATACAACCCGTTGGACCGGGTTGGTACTGTTCCTTCCACCACCAGGATATACCGGCCCGGATACTCTCTCATGGTTTCTTTCAGAATTCTATTGGCAATCTTACCTTCGGCAGTCATCATCAGATAATTGTAGCGAAAGTCGACTAAATCCGTGAGTAGACCCTGGTAACTTGGGTCAAGACTATTTATAAAAGAAAGTAGATCTCCCGCACAGGTATTAGTGCCGATCCAGATCATGGGGGGTCTCTTTGCCTTTTCTGGCTGTGGCTCTTTTAGCCAGGTAGCTACCTGCTCAATTAAGTTGTTGCTTTTTCTCCCCTGCCGTAATAACTCTATCAATTGACTCTTAGATGGTTTTCCGCCTTGACCCAACATTTTAAGATTTTCCACCTTTGTGCTTATCGGTATGGTTGTGTATAGGATTTCCCGGTGATTAGAAAATTACGCAAAAAATTTACCATTACTACTAATATTGGTTATTATTGAATCCTGTGGTCAAAATAAAAAATATAGAAAGGACTTAAAAATGCACGAACTCTCTGTTATGCAGGAAATCTTTAGCATTATTACGGAAAATGCCAGGTTGCACGGGCTAACAAAAGTAAGCCGGGTCAATGTGATGATCGGTGCACTCTCCGGAGTTGAACCCGCTGCTTTGCAATTCGCTTTTACTTGTTTTGCCCGGAACACCCTGGCCGAGGGGGCAGAATTCTGCATTACCCCGGTGCCTGTCACCTGTCACCGGTTGTTGCCTACGCTGCGGTTTAACCCTGGAGGGTATTACGGGGCTAAAATTTAGCTGCGAGGAACCGCCAGATTACCAAATGCTCACCGGAATGGAGCTTTATGTAGACTCAATTTTAGGCAAAAGCGAAGTGGAGGATTAACAGTGCAGGAAATTAAGGTGGTTTCCAACATTCTTAAAGCCAACGAACTGATTGCCGGCGAGCTAAAAAAGAATTTTCATGATAAAGGAATTTTTGTTATCAAATTTATGGGCTCACCCGGCTCAGGCAAAACATCTATCCTGGAAAGCTTGCTTAAGGAGTTAAAGAGCAAACTAAAAATGGCGGTAATTGAAGGGGATCTTTATACTACGAAGGATGCGGAACGCATTGAAAAGCAAGGCATTCCGGTGGTACAAATCAATACTTGCGGTGGCTGCCACCTGGATAGCCATATGATTAGGGAAGCACTGCATAATCTTTCGCTGGATGGTTTGGACTTGCTGGTTATTGAAAATGTTGGCAACCTGGTTTGTCCTGCCGGTTATAATCTAGGGGAGGATATGAGAATGGTAGCGCTTAGCTTAACCGAAGGGGATGATAAACCCGCCAAGTACCCGGCCATTTTCCAACGGGCTAATGTGGTAATCATTAACAAGATAGACCTGTTAAGCCAGACTGACTTTTCCATGGATGTGTTAAGTTGGGTATGGGTTGACAAAATGGAATAGGCTGGGAAATAAATCAACCACCCGGGCTTGCCCCAGATGGTTGAGTATCCACAGTGCTCCCCTTATAATGATAGTTACCACACCAACA
>JBFMCH010000034.1:44080-107913 GCA_040754595.1 Bacillota bacterium | reverse complement strand
CCTGTTTTTTAGTAGAAACTCTGGCATATATAGCACAACGATTTCCTTTAATTTCTACAGTTTTACCCATAACAGCAAGCAGTTCGCTTTCGTCATACCGACGATGACCGCCAGCAGTTTTTATCGGGTGTATAATCCCCTCTTTTGACCACCTATGAAGGGTGCTGATGTGCAAATTGTATAATTCTTTAACCTCTTTTGCTGTTAGATACTTTCCCATTATTAACCACCTCTGTTGCTATTATAGCACAGTATGATTAATAATCAGTATATTTGATTAGTTTTACATAAGTTTTTAGGTGCGTTAGTTGGATAACGAGGGATATAAGGAGCAAGATTGCTATTACGATCTGCACGGTATCGTTTATAGTGATCATGCCGCCCCACCCCCTTTCCGAATGTTTCCATCCCGGTAGGTGAGGCCCGTTTATCAGCTTATCTGTGGCGTTCGTCATTATAAAAAGGGGTTATGTCGTTTCTCGTTGCCTATGGTTGAAGTTAAACCGTGCCCCGGGTAAACTTTTGTGTCTTCAGGCAGTACCAGCAACTTGCTTTTGATCGAGTTGATCAATGTGGTATGGCTGCCCCCCGGAAAATCGCTGCGTCCGATGGACTGGGCAAAAAGGGTGTCTCCGGTGAACAGGTCTTTCCCCACCTTGAGGCAGATGCTGCCCAGGGTATGACCGGGGGTATGGATCACCTCCAGGGCAACATTTCCCGCCTGGATGGTGTCGCCTTCTTCCAGCAGACTGTCGGCGGGTTTAAAGGCCAGCTGCTCTCCTAACCAGGCGGACAGGTTGCGGGCCGGGTTGGTCAGCATTTCGCTGTCCTGGGAATGAATCATCACCGGTGCGCCAGTGGCTTTTTTCATGTCCCCCACCGCCCCGATGTGATCGGCATGGCCATGGGTCAGGACAATGGCAGCAACCTCTAATTTCAGTTTGGCCAGCCTGTCTAAAATGTGCCCGGCTTCGTCACCGGGGTCTACCACGGCGGCCTTGCGGGTTTCCTCACAACCGATGATATAACAGTTTGCCTCTAAATTGCCCACCGGCAATGTTTCAATGATCAAAGGAACCATCCTCCACTTAGATTATTAAAATGCCTTACGGCTGTCCAGTAATAGTGTAACCGGACCGTCATTAATAATTTCCACCACCATATGCTCCTGAAAAACACCGGTGGCGGTGGTCAGGCCGTTGCATACCAGTCGCTGCACAAAGACCTGGTAAAGTTCCCTGGCCGCTTCCGGCGGGGCCGCATCCGAATAGCTGGGCCGCCGCCCCTTACGACAATCTCCGTAAAGGGTGAACTGGGATATGGCCAGTATACTACCTCCCACATCCTGTACGGAGAGGTTTAATTTCCCCTGCTGGTCATCAAAAATCCGCAGTTGGCAGATCTTGTCCGCCAGGTAACGGGCATCATCCGTCGTATCTCCCTGCCCCACCCCCAGCAAAACTACCAGGCCGTGGCCGATCTTGCCGACCACTTCATTGTTTACCGTTACCGAACCTCGCTGCACTCGCTGGACCACAGCACGCATTATGTTAACCTCCATTTCAGCCATCAGCCATCAGCCATCGGCCATCAGCCATCGGGTAATTATGGTGCTTTACCAGGACCCTACCAATGGGTTTATATCAGAAAAACTATTCGACATTTGTTGTATATAATAAAACTTGGGATAACAACGGCCTGAACTTAATAGGAAACCTCAGCGAAAAAACTAACCCCAAAAGCTGACGGCTGAGGGCCGATGGCTGATGGCCAGATTAAACAACTACCCCGTGGACATCCTCCGCACCCCGTAGGTATCTTTTACCTTTTTGATTTTGTTTATCAAGTATTCCAGCTGCTCGGTGTTGCGGACCTGGAGGGCCAGTTCAATGGTGGCCACCTGGTCCTTGCGGGAGCGGGCGTTCACCCGGCTGGCATTGATTTTCAGATCCAGCAGCACGTTGAGTATCTCGTTGAGGAAACCGGCCCGGTCGAGACCGGTAATCTCCAGTTTTACCTGGAAGGGGGACTGGAAGTCTTTATCCCAGGCCACCTCCACAACCCTCTCCGGTTCGTCATTCTGGATCGGCTGTATGTTTGCACAGTCCGCCCGGTGGATGGAAACCCCTCTGCCCCGGGTGATATAACCCACGATGGGGTCGCCGGGCACGGGGTTACAGCAATGGGCCAGGCGGATTAATAAATTGTCAATCCCCTTTACCCGAATGCCCTGGGTGGGCTTTCCCCATTCCGCTGCCTTGCCTTCGGCCTTCTTCATCATTTCCTCGGCCAGCGGGCGGCGTTCCTTTTCCGTGCGGTACTCTTCCCGGATCTTAGTGACTACCTGACTGGGGATCATCTGCCCATCCCCGATGGCGGCATACAAATCGTCTACGGTTGATTGGACCACTCTCCTGGCGTATTCCTGCAGCTTTTCACCCCGGACCAACTCCAGGTCCAGGCCTTGTTTGCGGGCCTCGCGTTCAATGGCATCCCGGCCCCGGGCGATGTTCTCGTCCCGCCTTTCTTTCTTAAACCACTGCCGAATGCGGTTTTTGGCCTGGGGAGTCTTCACGATGTTCATCCAGTCCCTGCTGGGCCCGCTGCTGGCCTTGGAGGTAATGATTTCTATAATGTTGCCGTTTTTCAGTTTGTAGTCCAGGGGGACGATGCGCCCGTTTACTTTTGCCCCTACCGTCCGGTGTCCTACGTCGGTATGAATGCGGTAGGCAAAATCCAGGGGTACGGCGCCGGCGGGCAGTTCCATGACATCGCCCTTGGGAGTAAAAACAAAGACGGACTGGGAGAACAAATCTATTTTGAGATTTTCCATGAATTCTTTGGCATCCCGGGCCTCATGCTGGGCATCCAGCATCTGGCGAATCCAGGCCAGCTTTTTATCAAAATCCTTCTCATCCTGGCTTCCCTCTTTATACCGCCAGTGGGCCGCAATGCCGTATTCCGCAACCCTGTGCATATCCCAGGTCCGGATTTGAATTTCCACCGGTTCACCGTTTGGGCCGATGACCGTAGTGTGCAGGGATTGGTACATATTGGACTTGGGCATGGCGATGTAATCTTTGAAACGCCCTGGAATGGGCTTCCAAAGAGTATGGGCAATACCCAGGGCGCCATAACAGTCTTTTACAGAGTTTACCAATACCCGTACTGCCTGTACATCAAAAATATCCTTTAATTCCTTTTGCTGTTCCACCATCTTCTGGTAAATAGAATACAGGTTCTTCGGCCTGCCCTGGATTTCCGCTTTTATATTGACAGCGGCCAGTTTTGCCGCCAGTTCCTTGATGACCTCCTGAACGTATTCCTCCCGCTTGGCCCTGGATTTTGCTATTTGCACCTTCATACGCTGGTATTGTTCCGGCTCTAGATAGCGAAAGGACAGGTCTTCCAGTTCCCATTTGATTTTATAAATCCCCAGACGGTGGGCCATGGGGGCAAAAAAGTGCAGGGTCTCTTCCGCCACTTCCTTTTGTTTCCGCTCGGACTGAAATTGGAGGGTCCGCAAATTATGCAGCCGGTCCGCCAGTTTGATTAAAATAACCCGGATATCCTTGGCCATGGCCAGAAACATTTTACGAAGGTTTTCGGCCTGCCGCTCCTCTTTGGTCTGAAACTGCAGTTTGCCCAGTTTGGTGACACCATCCACCATGCTTGCCACTTCCGGGCCAAAGTTGTTCTCGATATCCGTCAGGGTAATGCCCGTGTCTTCCACCACATCGTGCAGCAGCCCTGCTGCCACAGTCTGCATATCCAGCTGCAGTTCCGCCAGAATAATGGCGATGGCCAGCGGGTGAATGATATAGTCCTCGCCGGAGATGCGCTTCTGGCCCTGGTGGGCATTTTCCGCAAAATTATAGGCCTTACGGAGGAAAGCAATGTCCGCCGAAGGGTTATAAAGCAAGACCTTTTGTTCCAGTTCAAACAGTGAAGACATGCTTCACCTCCTACCCCCTGAATATTTTTCTTTACGCTTCCAACTGCAGTAAAGTGACAACCGGGTAGTCGCCGAGTTTTTCTCTGGCGCCCAGTCCCAGCAATTCAATCAGGAAAGCAATGCCGGCAACCTCGCCGCCGGATTTCTTCACCAACTCCACCGCTGCTGCCACCGTTCCACCAGTGGCCAATACATCATCCACCAAAAGCACCTTCTGACCAGCCTGGATGGCCCCCTCGTGGACTTCCAGGGCATCCGACCCGTATTCCAGCTCATAGTTGTAGCAAACCGTTCTGCCCGGCAGTTTACCGGGTTTTCTAAGGAGCACCACCCCTTTGCCCAGGGCATAGGCCAGCGGTGCACCCAGCACAAAGCCCCTGGCTTCAGGACATGCAACAACGTCTACCTGCATATCTTTGCATAACTCCACCAGTGCGTCCACAGTCTTTTTAAAAGCTTCGGCATCCTGCAGCAGGGTGGTAATGTCCCTGAAATTAATGCCAGGTTTGGGAAAATCCTTAATTACTCTTACTTTACTGGCTAAATCCATGGCTGTTCCTCCTCAATAGCTTCTGCTGAATAGCTGTAATAATTGTTCCGTTGTGGATGACAGGTAGTCCTGCTGGAAGCCCAAGCATTCTTCTTTGCTATGTAGGACCCGCTGGTAGGTAGCGGAATTTTGCAGATCGGACCTAACGTTTAGATTTATTTTAAAGAGAAAATTATTTCCCTGTTTGCTGTATTCTATAAGTCCCAGTTCCCGGAAGATGTTGAAACCGATTTCTACAGTATTGCCGGCGGCCCGGGGGCAGAAACTCCTTAAACACTGGCATAATTCCCGTATACCGGCTTGCCCTTTGCCCTGGTGATCCATCTTCAACCTGAGACGCTTAAATAACTCCGCCAGAGCTTCCCGGTCCGGCGCCATTGCCTGGACATACTCCCGGGCTTCAAGGACCTGGGCTTTTCCCCCCAGCAAAACCAGCAGGCGGGTCTCCCAGTTGGTCATATCACATTCTCCGGGATGGTAGGGAATGTGGAAGAAAATGGTTTGATTAAACTCGACCCCGGTAAACGGTGCAAAGGCGGTTGAAACCAGCACTTTCACCCGGTTTGCTTTTAAGTGTTCCGCCAGTTGTTTAACTGCGGCTTCCCCTAACAGGGGGTGATATACTGCCACCTCCCGGCACCAGGGGGACTCCCTTGTGCTTAAGAGCGTGGCTATTTGAAGGGCCTGGGCAGCGCTCTCTACCATTACCAGGCTGGAGCCGCCGCGGGCAATCACCTGCAGAAGCTGGGCCACCCGGTCCGGGCAGTCCCTGTGGTCTTCCAATTGAATGCAAGAGCGGTTTCTGCTTTTGCCGGTTTTATCACCCATATTGCCCTGGCACCATTGCAAAATCCCTGAAGGAATCAGGCTTTCCATGACTTTTTCTTCCGGCAGGCACAGGGCTTTCTGTAGAAATTCCTGCATTTCCCTGGAGTTCCCTGAACCATCCTCCCGGGGGGTAACTTCTCCCGCCTCTTTAAACTCCTTTACCTCCAGTTGTACGGAAGAACGACCGTTCCAAAAGTTGATAGAAGGAACAAAGGCCATGTCCACCGAATCACGGGTAGCCAGCATTTCACTGTACGAGGCCAGGTTAAAGCCGATCCCGTCCAAAATCACCTGATCTTCACGTACCCGCATTTTCAGGTGACTGCCGTTTTTCCCCACTTCCCGGCAATGAATCACCGTTGCCTGACAGCATCCCAGGATGGGTCCTGGATTGCAGTGCCCAAAGGGCGAGAGTTGGCCTAGCTCCTGTACGGTGTCGAGGGAAAGCTCTGTGAGATTCACCAGTGCATCCAGGTCCAGGTTCGGTGTCAGGTGTTCTTCGGTTAAAACTTCGTTGGCCAACCCGTTGACGGCCCTGCGAAAATCATTGATTTTATCTCCATGAATGCTGAATCCTGCAGCCATAGCGTGCCCGCCAAACTGATCCAAATGTTCCTGGCAGCTAACCATAGCCTGATACAAATTAAAGCCCGGTATACTTCTGGCGGAACCTTTTCCTTTCCCCTCTTCAATGCTGATTATAAAAACCGGGCGGTAAAAGCGGTCTACCAGCCGGGAGGCCACAATACCAATGACCCCGGGATGCCAGTTCTCCGATGCCAGAACCAGCACCTTGTCACCCGCTATTGCCGGGTCTGCTTCCACCAGGGCCAGGGCCTCCGACAGGACCTTTGACTCCACCTGCTGTCTTTCCTGGTTTCCTTTATTTAATGCCTCTGCCATCTGCTCTGCCCGCAGGGGGTCTATAGCCAGCAGGAGCTCCACGCCTAAAGCGGCATCCCCCATTCTGCCTGCCGCATTCAACTTGGGAGCCAGACCATAACCCAGTTCGCGGGTGCCCAAACTTTCGTTTTTAATGCCGCTGACTTTGATCAATGCCTGCAGGCCGGGGCGTTCGGTGCGGGCGATTTTATTTAAGCCGTGTTTAACCAAAATGCGATTTTCTCCCTGGAGGGGAACAATATCCGCTACCGTCCCCAGGCAAACCAAATCCAAATATTCTTCCCACTCTCTCTGCTCCAACCCGACCTGTTCATAGATACCCTGAATCAATTTCAGGGCAACACCCACCCCGGCCAACTCCTTAAAGGGATAGGCACAGTCCGGCCTTTTGGGGTCCAAAACCGCCATCGCTGCAGGCAGGTACTCCGGCGGTTCGTGGTGGTCGGTAATGATTACATCCAGTCCCCATTCTCTGGCTGCTTCAATCTCACTGGCGCCACTGATGCCGCAATCGACCGTGACCACCAGGGCAACCCCCTGGTTCGCCGCCCTTTCCAGCGCTTCCTTGTTAAGACCGTATCCCTCTTCTAGCCGGTGCGGTATAAAATAATCCAACCGGCAGCCCAGTTTGCGCAGGGCTAAAACCAGTAAGGTTGTACCGGTAATACCATCCACATCATAATCGCCGTAGACCAGAATTTGTTCACCCCTTTGCCTGGCCAGCAGGATGCGCTCTACGGCTTTCTCCATATCCTTCATCAACCAGGGACTGAAAAGGCCGTCTAATTCGCTGCCTAAAAAAGCCCTGGCCTGGTCCACTGTATAAATTCCCCGGTTGATTAGCAACTGTGCGAGGATCTTTGAAATTCTCACTTCTATTGAAAGGATCTGCTGCAACGCAGGATTGGGTGCTTTGACACGCCATTTCTTTTGACTTCGCATTTCTGTCCCCCGGCAATTTCGGTAAATTATAGTATAAATTATAAATCAGTCAACCCCCAAGGTAAAGAAAAACCCCTTTTCTAATGGATTTCGTCAGGTACAATAAAAATTTTTCTAAACTAACGAATAAATCAACGGAGTTTTGTCAATAATTTGTTTTAGAAGAATATTAACTAGCTTCTTAAGTAAAGGGGTTGCAAGTGTATGACCGAACTTACCATGTCACAGTATTTCAAGGAAGTGAACAACAGGCTGCCTGTGGAAGCGGAAAGAGTTCTCCGTGCCCTCATTGATGAAGGGAAGATGAATAAGGAAGAACTGTCCTTAACCGCCAAGGTGAAGCGGGCAGTTTTGGACCACGTGGTGATGCAGTTGTTCGCCCTGGGCCTGGTGGAAGTTACTTCCGAAGGCAAGAGCAAAATTTGCTCTTTAACCAAATTAGGTGAAGACTACCTGCAGTTGATGAAGGAAGCGATTTGAGAAGTGAGAGGTGGCAGGTTAGAGGTGAGAACTTTAATTCACGCCTGGCCTCCTGGAACAACAATTAAATCAAATACAACAACAGGAAACCCCACCGGAAAAGTGGGGTTTCCTGTTGTGATTATAGAATTTTGTTTAAGAAAGATCTGGTGCGCTCATTTTGGGGGTTACCAAAAATTTGTTCCGGAGTGCCTTCTTCGATCACCCTTCCTTCGTCGATAAAAAGCACCCGGTCGCCCACTTCACGGGCAAAGCCCATCTCGTGGGTTACCACCACCATGGTCATGCCGTCCCGGGCCAGGTCTTTCATGACCGCCAGAACCTCTCCAACCATTTCAGGGTCCAGGGCGGAAGTGGGCTCGTCAAACAGCATCACTTTGGGCTTCATGGCCAGGGCCCGGGCAATGGCCACCCTCTGCTGCTGTCCGCCGGACAGTTGGTCCGGGTAAGATGGTTCCTTATCCTGCAGCCCTACCTTGGCCAGCAAATCCCTGGCAATGGCGTTGGCCTCATTTTCCGTGAGACCCTTTACTTTGATGGGGGCCAGGGTAATATTCTCCAAAGCGGTCTTATGGGGGAACAGGTTAAAACGCTGGAACACCATCCCCACATTTTGGCGGATTTGATTGATATCGGAGGTCTTGTCCGTCAAACACATGCCGTCAATGGTGATTTCCCCGGAGGTTGGTTCCTCCAGTAAATTCAAGCAACGCAGGAAAGTACTCTTCCCGGAACCGGAGGGGCCGATAATAACCACCACTTCCTGTTCCTTTACTTGTAAATCAATACCCCGGAGGACCTGGAGCTGGCCAAAGCTTTTATGCACGTTTTTAGCTACGATCACCGGCCTGCAACCTCCTCTCCATGCGGTTGACAAAGAATTCGGAAATAATTACCGTCATGACAATATAAAAGATGGCAACTAGGAACCAAACTTGAAAGGCATTATACGTGGTAGAAACAATAAGTTGTCCTGACCGGGCCAACTCGACCAAGCCAATAAGCGATACCAGGGAAGTGTCTTTCATCATGGCGATAAACTCGTTACCCAGGGGCGGAATCACCCGTTTAAAGGCTTGGGGAAGAATGACATACCGCATGGCCTGTACATGGGTCATACCTAAGGAACGGGCTGCCTCCATTTGGCCCCGCTCAATGGATTGGATACCTGCACGAAAAATTTCTGCACAATAGGCTCCACTGTTTAAACTCAGTACAGCCACTGCGGACCAAAACTTATCAACGGAATGACCCAATACCTGGGAAAGACCAAAATATATCATGAAAATTTGTACCAGCAACGGGGAGCCACGAAAAAATTCAATATAAATAACAGAAGGGATTTTAATAAGTGGAATCTTGCTCATCTTACCCAGGCCGACAAATAAACCGATAATACACCCAAATAATACCGCTAAAACGGTAAGCTGTATGGTTAGTTTTAAACCTACCATTAAAAAAGGTACAGCGTCTTTCCAAATCTGTAAGAGTTCCATACCTTCACCTGCCTAATTAACTAGTCGCACAAAATATGCGTAACAGTAAATGTTACGCATACATTATTGTACATCATATTGTTTTGTCAGTCGACAGTTATTTCGGTTCTTCGCCAAACCACTTCTTGTAAATTTCAGCATACTTTCCGTTCTCTTTTAATTTTTTGAGAGCGGCGTTAATCTTTTCCAGGGTTTCGGTTTGACCCTTGGGAACAGCGATACCGTACTCTTCAGCGGAGAGAATCTCGCCCACCAGTTTCACATCGTTGTTGCCCTGTTGAATAAAGTAAGCACTAACCGGATAGTCGTTGATCACCGCATCTGCACCGCCGTTTTTCAGTTCCAGCAGGGCCTGGTCGGTGTTGGTGAAGTAAGTGATCTTATCCTTGTCAGTGGCTTTTTCCGCCTGCATAGCGCCGGTCGTGCCGCTTTGTACGGCGATCTTCTTGCCTTTCAGATCCTCAAAACCTTTAATATCATTGTTTTTGGTCTGTACGGCTACAATCAGCCCCGATTTGTAATAGGGCTCACTGAAGTCTACTACTTTTGCACGTTCCGGGGTAATGGTCATGGCAGAAATGGCAGCATTAATTTGATTGGCCTGCAGGGCGGCAATCAAGCCGTCAAAGGCCATGCTTTGGAAATCCAGTTCATAACCGGCTTCGTCAGCAATCGCCTGAATTAATTCCACGTCAAAGCCAATATACTTGCCAGTTTTCGGATCGGTAAATTCAAAGGGAGCAAAGGTGGTGTCGGACCCTACCACTAATTTGGGTTTAGCAGCATCCTTGGCGGGTTCTTTGGCCTGTTCCTTCGGCTGGCTGCCTCCGCAGCCCACTGCGCTGACTGCCAGGGCCAGTACCATTGCGGCCAGCATAGCAAATTTGAAAACCTTCTTCACAAAATTCCTCCTTAAAAAATATTAAAGAATATAATTCCGCACCTCAGGTGCAAAAAACTGCAGCAGCGAATAAATACTTACTACAATTCATAAAAATTTAATTCTCCTAATTCAGTCAAATTCCTTCTTAACCTAAAATTAAAATTTCTAGAAAATCTGAAAAGGTTTGGGTGTCTAAATTGACAGCCCGGGGTTTGAGTGAGAAAATATACAGGAATGCTTGCCGGCCGGCGGAGGTGGATCGAGGAGAAATGTCAAAAATGCAGCAGCTTCAAGCGGATCTTGCTTTACTGGCGGTCACCTTTGCCTGGGGTGTCACCTTTGTGGTGGTTCAAGACGCCCTATCCGGCATTGGGCCCTATTATTTTATCGGCATCCGTTTCGCCATTGCCTTTGCTTTTTTGGGTCTTATTTACTGGAAGAGATTTGCACGTTTGGATGTGGAAACCTCAAAGGCCGGTTTAATCATCGGTGCCTTTTTGTTTGCCGGGTACGCTTTTCAAACGGTGGGCTTACAGTATACCACCGCTTCCAATGCAGGTTTTATCACGGGACTGGCGGTAGTCCTGGTGCCTCTTATTTCATCCCTTGTCACAAAAAAACTGCCGGGTCCTGCGGCTTTGCTGGGGGTAACCAGCGCCACGGTAGGTCTGGCCCTGCTCTCCCTGGGAGATAACCTGACAGTCAATTTCGGTGATGTACTGGTTTTCTTTTGTGCCTTATCCTACGCCGGGCACATTCTCCTGGTGGGACGCTACGCACCCCGTCATGATCCGGTCCTGCTGGCCATCTTGCAAATCGGTGTGGTGGCGGTCATCAGCATGGGCTGCGGAGCCCTTTGGGAAACCATGCCCGACCACTTTACCAGGCCTGTCTGGATGGGTCTGTTAATCACGGCCATCCCTGCCACCGCCCTGGCCTTCTTGATACAAAATTCCGTACAGCGATTTACATCTCCCACCCATACCGCCATCATCTTTATTATGGAACCGGTTTTCGCTGCGGCAACAGGTTGGCTGGTGGCAGAAGAAATCCTCACCGCCCGCCAGTGGGTGGGCTGCCTCCTGATCCTAACCGGCATGCTGGTGGCAGAACTTAAAGACGTTATCAGAACAGAATCTCAACCCGGGGAAGTTAAGGGAATATAGACAGAAAGAGGGATTGCCTCTCCGTGGGCAACCCCTCTTTTTTTTTGTTCCATATCAATACAGCGATCTATTTTTGAACAAACGTATTATTCCAAAGCCTTTTGACCGCTTATTCCGTTTTATGGTCTTTGGGGCAGCGTCCCTTTGGGCAGCCGGCGCCGGTGTTACAGGAGGAGGATGTACAAGTTATTTCCTGAGGGTCCTCTATTGCTTCACAGGGTTCACAGTGTATTAATACCTGAACCCCGGGCAGTGCTTCTTCAATTTCTTGTTCGATAAGATCGCAGAGTATATGGGCGGCACCCACCGGCAGGTGCCTGGGAACCACCAGGTGCAGGTCCACATAACGATAAGGCCCGGACTTGCGGGTCCGTAAACCGTGGTACTCCAGGAACTGATTCGAGTGCTTCAGCAGTACCCGCTTAATAACCTCCTCTTCCTCCGAAGGCAAACTTACATCCAGCATAACGCCCATGGACTCCCGGATCAAATCAAAACTGGCTTTCACAATAAGAATACCCACGGCAATGCCGATGATCGGGTCGAGGATGGTATAACCAGTTAGATAAATGGCCCCCAACCCCACCAGGACACCCAGGGATGTGTAAACATCCGTCCGCAGGTGCCAACCGTCCGCCACCAGGGCCGGTGAGTCGGTTTCTTTGCCGACTTGCATCAGCTTTCTGGAGATGATAAAGTTCGCCGCCGCCGAGATAACCATGACCGCCGCGCCCCAACCCAGGGATTCAATTTCGCTGCCCCCGTGTAAAATTCTGGGTACCGCCTGGAGAAAGATCCCTACAGCAGCAGCCAGGATCAGTATCGCCTCGACGATGCTGGCCAGGTTTTCAAACTTGCCGTGGCCGTAAGGGTGGTTTTCGTCCGCCGGTTTGCCGGATTGCCGAACCGCCATAAAGGCAATAAAAGAGGCAATCAAATCTAAGCCGGAATGGACGGCTTCGGAAATAACCCCCACCGACCCCATGCTCAAACCCACCACCAGTTTACCTGTGGTTAAACAGGTATTGGATAGGATAGAAAGGCGTGCGACTTTTAACTTTTTATCCAGTACGTTCACGTTTTCCATCGGTAGCCCCCCTGTTAGATATACCTCAGATGGTAAAAATAAAACCCGGGAGACCTCATCTTTTGAGGGTCAGATGAAGTCCCACGGGTAGCTCCGCTGCCTGAACAGGCCCGGCCTTTTTACATTGGCCTGACGGTGACAGTATATCACAGTCTAATTTATAAAGGCAACCTTTGGCCTATCTTTAAATTATTCCGGCAACCAGCCCAGCACCGGCTTGCGGGCGGCTGTCACCTCATCCAGCCTGCGCACGGGGGTGGTATAGGGCGCATTCTTCAGTGTCTCCGGATTGTCCCTGGCCTCTTCCAGAACTTTGACCAAGATGTCTGCGAATTGGTCCAGGATCTCTTTGCTTTCGGTTTCCGTTGGTTCAATCATAATAGCTTCCTCGACAATGAGCGGGAAGTAGACGGTGGGCGGGTGATACCCGTAGTCCAACAGCCGCTTGGCGATGTCCAGGGTTTTGATGCCGCGTTCTTTCAGGTCTTTGGGGGGTGAGGCCACAAACTCGTGCATGCACACCCTCGGGTAAGGAATTCGCAAATGGTTCGACAGCCGCCCCATTAAATAGTTGGCATTTAGTACCGCAAATTCCGATACCTGCTTTAATCCCTGGCCGCCCAGGGCTCGTAGGTAGGTATAAGCCTTCACCACCACACCGAAATTGCCGTAAAAGGCCTTCACCCTGCCAATGGACCGGGGAAGGTTGTAATCCAGCAGGTAGCTGCCTTCCTGTTTAATGACAACCGGTTTGGGTAAAAAGGGCGCCAGTTCCGCCTTGACGCCCACGGGCCCGGCACCGGGACCTCCTCCGCCGTGGGGGGTGCCGAAGGTTTTATGCAGATTCAGGTGTACCACATCAAAGCCCATATCGCCGGGCCGGGCATATCCCATGATGGCATTGAGGTTGGCGCCGTCGTAATACAAAAGCCCGCCCGCCCGGTGCACCAGGTCGGCTATCTCTTTGATTTGATCCTCAAACAGTCCCAGGGTGCTGGGGTTGGTCAGCATCAGCGCCGCCACGTCCGGCCCCAATACTTTCTTTAATGCTTCCAGGTCCACGCCGCCCCGCTCGTCGGATTTGACCTCCACCACCTGGAAGCCGCAGAGGGTGGCGGTGGCCGGGTTGGTGCCGTGGGCGGAGTCCGGTACAATCACCTTGGTGCGACCGATCTCCCCTTTGCTTTCCAGGTAGGCCTTGATAATCAGCATGCCGGTCATCTCACCGTGGGCACCGGCGGCAGGCTGCAGCGTAAAGGCGTCCATACCGGTAATTTCCGCCAAATCCTGCTGGGTCTCATACATCAGTCGCAGGGCGCCCTGGCTCAGTTCCACCGGCTGGTAGGGGTGCAAATTGGCAAAGCCGCTTAAGGCTGCTGCATCCTCCGCCACCTTTGGATTGTATTTCATGGTGCAGGAGCCCAGGGGGTAAAACCCCACATCCACACCAAAATTCATCCGGGAAAGCCTCACAAAGTGGCGTACCGCATCCAATTCACCAACCTCCGGCAGCGGTGGGGCCTGTTCCCTTATAAATTCCTGGGGCAGCAGCTCAGGAAGGGCTGTTGCCGGGACATCATTGGCCGGAAACGCCACGCCCTGGCGTCCGGGCAAACCCAGTTCAAAGATCAGTTTTTCCGTCATGACAGGGCCCCCAATCGATCCGCCAGCAGGTCGATTTCCTGCCGGCTTCTTTTTTCGGTGACGCAGAACAGCATGTGACCGGCCAGTTCAGGATAATACCGGCCCAAATCCAGGCCGCCCAGGATATTATGTTTTAAAAGTTCCCGGTTAATTATATCAGGGGCCACCTTTGTTTTAATGACAAATTCTTTGAATACCGGAGCCTGCCAGGGCAGTTGGTAACCCGGCAGCTGCGACAGCAGATTTCTTGCATAGGCTGTTTTTTGCAGGCATAATTCAGCCACCTGCCGCAAACCCTGCCTGCCCACCAGGCTTAAATAAACCGTGGCCGCCAGGGCGCACAGGGCCTGGTTGGAACAAATGTTGGAAGTGGCCTTGTCCCGGCGGATATGCTGTTCCCGGGCCTGCAGGGTCATCACATAGGCCCTGCGTCCGTCCACATCCACCGTTTGCCCCACGATTCGCCCGGGCATTTTTCTGAGGAATTTTTCCCTGCAGGCCAGAAAGCCTAAATAGGGTCCGCCGTAGGACAGGGGGTTCCCCAGGGACTGCCCCTCCCCCACTACAATATCCGCCCCGCATTGACCCGGTGACTTTAACAGCCCCAGGGCTATGGGATCGGCGCAGACCGCCAGCAGGGCTCCCACCGCGTGGGCGGCCTCCGCCAGCTTTGCCAAATCCTCAACGCTGCCGAAAAAGTTGGGGTACTGCACCAGCAATGCAGCTGTTTTGTTATCTAACAGGCCGGCGGCATCCTCAACCTTTGTCTGCCCCTCCCGGAAGGGTGCTTCCGAGATTTCGATGCCGTAACCATATAGATAAGTCCTTACCACTTCCCGGTACTCCGGGTGTACGGTTTTTGCCACCACCACGCGGTCCCGCCGGGTGGCGGCACAGGCCATCAGGGCCGCCTCAGCCAGGGCGCTGGCGCCGTCGTACATGGAGGCGTTGGCCGCATCCATACCGGTGAGGAGACAGATCATGCTTTGATACTCAAAGATGGACTGCAGCACACCCTGGCTGATCTCGGGCTGGTAAGGCGTGTAAGCCGTATAAAATTCCGAGCGGGATAAAATATGTTTTACTGCGCTGGGTATATAATGATCATAGGCGCCGGCGCCTAAAAAGCAGACGGTTTCGTCCACGCCGGTATTGATCCCGGCCAGAGAAGCCATGTGGCGGGACAGTTCCATTTCCGATAAACCGCCCTCCACCTGAAGTTCCCGGTTGAGCCGGACATCCCGGGGAATCTCTTCAAACAGCCTGTCGGTATGCTCAATTCCCAACAAGTCAAGCATTTGCCGGCGTTCTTCTTCTGTATGAGGAATAAATCGCAAAAATACCTACCTTCTTCCCTGGTTATGCTTGTTCTTCCACCATCGCTTTATATTGTTCGGCGCTCATCAATTCATTTAACTGGGACGGGTCGGACATTTCCACCACAACCAGCCAACCCTTCTCATAGGGGTCCTGGTTAATGATTTCCGGGGCATCCACCGGCCCGTCGTTTACCTCTACCACTTTACCGCTGACCGGAGCATACAAATCACTGGCGGTCTTCACAGACTCCACAACACCGAAGGGTTCCTCCGCCTCCAGGGTGTCCCCAACGGAGGGAAGTTCCACAAATACGATGTCCCCCAGGGATTCCTGGGCAAAGTCGGTGATCCCGATGGTGGCGCGATTTCCTTCCACCCTGACCCACTCGTGTTCTTTGCTGTACTTTAATTCAGCCGGTACATTCATACTCTTATACCTCCCGTTTATAAAATGGTTTCTGCACAATGCGAGCTTTTAACGGTTTATTGCGGACCATGACGTCCAGCTCGCCGCCTGTTTTCGCCCATTGCACCGCCACATAAGCCAAACCTAAATTCTTTTCCAGGGTGGGTGCGAAGGTCCCGGAAGTAACCCAACCCACTTCCCGGTCTTCTTTATAAAGGGGATAGCCCTGGCGCGGAATCCCCCGGTCGATCATTTCCAACCCCACCAGCCTGTGGGTGGGACCGGCTTCTTTCTCCTTTAACAGCGCTTCCCTGCCAATAAATTCCGGTTTGTTAAATTTCACCGTCCAGCCCAGGCCGGCCATCAGGGGGGAAATTTCATCGGTCAGCTCGTGCCCGTAGAGGGCCAGGCAGGCTTCGAAACGAAGGGTATCCCGGGCACCCAGGCCAACCGGTTTTACTCCTCCCAACTGGCCGGCCGCCAGGATGGCCTGCCAGAGGGCCTCGGCATGCTCCGCCGGAAAATACAATTCAAAACCGTCCTCACCGGTATAGCCGGTGCGGGATACCAGGCACTCGACCCCTTCCACCCGCCCGTAAACAAAGCAGAAGTACTTAATGTCACGGAGGTCAATGGCGGTAATTTTCTGTAAAATCCTTTGGGCTGCCGGCCCCTGCAAAGCTAGCTGGCAGGTTTTCTCAGATACGTTTTCAATGATCACCGATGAAGCTGCCTGACTCTTGACCCAGTCATAATCCTTCTGGATATTGGCGGCATTCACCACCAGCAGGTACTGGTCGTCTTCCAGTTGATATACCAGTAAATCATCGATGGTGCCGCCCTGCGGATTGCACATGGGCGAATAAAGTGCACAACCGGGTTTCAGGCGGGATACATCATTGGTAACAAGTTTTTGAAGGAAATCCCTGGCCCCCTGGCCGGAGATTCGTATTTCACCCATGTGGGAAACATCGAACAGCCCCGCAGCAGATCTCACTGCCTGGTGCTCCTTTAGAATCCCCTCGTACTGGACCGGCATTAACCAGCCCCCGAATTCAACCATTTTGGCCCCTGCTGCCACGTGGACATTGTATAGAGGTGTACGCTTTACTTCCGTCACACCTGCCACCTCCCTGGTACTAGTAGTATGTTCTGGGCAGAAACTGTTTACGCCGCAGTCAAACAGAAAAGGACAGAATTATACCGTTGCTGGTATAACTCTGTCCTTTTAACCTGAGAGATGACTTCCCTTATGAAGCTTCCCCTTTGGTGTCCTGCACCGCCCAAACGGTAGGAGCTCTCCAGAGTCACGTCCGGTCGCAGTCCTTTTGCCTGAGAGTTTAACCGTTTTCCTTCAGCACGAAAAAACCGGTTTGCTCCTTCGGCGCCCCCGAGGGGGGTCTCTCCCGCAGCCATCATCCGTTCACTATATTTATTCTATTGACTTATTTTTCTTGCTAACCCTGTAAAATTCCTTTTACTGAAAAAATTTTTTTCCTAAAAATTCTTTTTACCGGCTTTCTTCAACATTTTATGATTGCTAACCTTTCAGCATTCATAAATATTTTTGGTAATCCGGGGTATGATATGACCAGGGTTCATAATAGCTTGCATTTCCCCGGGGGCTATCTAATGATCCGGATCGTTGTTATTTAGTTCTTTGGGTTGCAGCCTGGTTTATTGCGGTACCCTCTCATCCCCATGTGGGTCTGGGATGGATCAGGTTGCTGCCATAACCGGGTTACAGCCATTATGAGCCTGGCAAAAGAGAAACCCTCCCTTGCGGGGGGGGGTTCTTGTTCGGAGGTTATCATGGAATCAAGGGTAAAGATACCGGCAAAGGTTAAAGAACCTGGCAGAGGACAAAGTAAAAAAGAAAAGCAGCCCACGCCTATGGATCTATTAAAGCTAGAAATCGCCGAAGAACTGGGACTGGCCGAAAAGGTTCAAAAAGAAGGTTGGGGCGGTCTGACCTCTGCCGAGTCGGGGCGCATCGGGGGAATTATCACCCAGCGGGCTAAAAAAGGACTGATCGATTTAGATGCTTTAAGGGCGGAAGAATAATCCGGGATCAGGAATAACCGGTGGTAAGGTTTACATATAGGCATAAAATGTAACCTCTATTGAAAGAGAGAGTTGCCTCGTTCAAAAGGCAACTCTCTTTTTCTTATTTAGGTGCTATGATGTTCCTTTACCACGCCGGCACAGCGTGGGCAAAGGGTGGCATGTTCAGCGTCATGACCCACTTCTTCATGGTACATCCAGCAGCGTTCGCACTTGATTCCCTGAGCGGGAGTTACTAGCACCGCCAGGTCCAGGTCCTCCGCTTTGGCCGCTTCCGCCGGCGCTTCAGACAGGGGATGCAGGTTTACCCCGGAGACAATGAACAGGGTGGACAGGTCGCCGGCCATGGGCTTTAACAGCTCTTCAACCTCTCCGGCCACATACAGGTCCGCTTTGGCCTCCAGGGCATTGCCGATCACCTTGTTCTGGCGGGCCACTTCCAGGGCCTTTAATACCTCTTTGCGGACGACATGGAATTTATCCCACTTTTTCTCCAGTTCCACATCCAGGTAGTCCATATTCACTTCCGGCATATCCAACATTTGCACACTGGCCAGGCGCTCGCCGGCCACCGGCATGTGCTTGTAGATTTCTTCGGTGGTAAAGGCCAAAACCGGTGTCAGCAGGCGGACCAGCGCATCCAGCACTTCAAAGAGAACCGTTTGAGCGGCCCGGCGCTCCAGGGAGGCCGGCGGCGCAGTGTACAGGCGATCTTTGATGATATCCAGGTAGAAGGCGCTCAGGTCTACCACGCAGTAATTGTGCACCGCATGGTAAACCACGTGGAACTCGTAATTTTCATAGGCCGTTAAAACCTGCTTGATTAATTTATGAAGTTCCATCATGGCCACCCGGTCCAGTTCGGGGAGCTTTTCATAGGCCACCTTATCTTTTACCGGGTCAAAATCATACAGGTTGCTCAGCAGGAATCGGGCTGTGTTCCGAATCTTGCGGTAGGACTCGGTCATCTGCTTTAAAATATTCTGGGACAACGCCAAATCTGCCCGGTAGTCGGCGGAGGAAACCCAGAGACGCAAAATATCGGCGCCCATTTGGCTGCAGATTTTTAACGGATCCACCACATTACCCAGGGATTTGGACATTTTACGCCCCTTCTCATCCACCGTAAAGCCGTGAGTTAACACCGTTTTATAGGGTGGTTTGCCGGTGACGGCCACCGAGGTGGATAAGGAAGAGTTAAACCAGCCCCGGTGCTGGTCGCTGCCTTCCAAGTACAGGTCAGCAGGCCACTGCAGTTCCGGCCACAGCTCCGGCTGGTCCAGCACAGCCAGGTGGCTGGAACCGGAATCAAACCATACGTCCATGGTATCGGTTTCTTTGCGGAATTCTTTCCCCTGGCCGCAGTGGTGGCAGGTCAGACCGGGAGGCGCCAGTTCACTGGCTTCTTTGGCAAACCAGATGTCTGAACCATGTTCCTTAAACAGTTTTTGAATATGGGCAATGGTTTCTTCGGTAATAATTTCTTTGCCGCAGTCATTGCAATAGAGGATGGGGATGGGCACGCCCCAGGTCCGCTGGCGGGATACGCACCAGTCACCCCGGCCTTCCACCATATTGTAAATGCGCTCTTCGCCCCAGGCCGGCACCCACTTAACCGCACGGATGGCCTTTAAAGCCTCCTGGCGGAAACCGTCCACCGAAGCAAACCACTGCTCGGTTGCCCGGAAGAAAACGGGCTGTTTACAGCGCCAGCAGTGGGGATACTGGTGTTTAATTTGACCATGACCCATTAATACATCCTGTTCTTTTAACTCTTCAACGATGGCTTTATTGGCATCCAGGATAAACTGGCCCTGGAATTTACCGCCTTCGGCGGTGAATTTACCCCGGTTGTCCAGGGGAGCCAGCACCGGCAGGCCATATTGTTTCCCCACCAGGAAGTCTTCCTCACCATGTCCCGGCGCGGTGTGCACGGCCCCGGTACCGGCTTCCAGGGTGACGTGCTCACCCAGGATCACAAGGGACTCACGGTCTACAAAGGGATGGCGGCAGACCACCCGTTCCAGCTGTTCACCTTTGTAAGCGGCCAGGATCTCTGCCGTGTCGGCTTCTACCGCCTGCTTAAAGGTTTCCAGCAGTTCTTTGGCCACCACGACCTTCCTGCCTTTTACCTGCGCCAGTACATAGTTAAATTCCGGGTGAACGGCAATGGCCACGTTAGCCGGCAGGGTCCAGGGAGTGGTGGTCCAGATCACCACCGCAGCGTCCTCCGGCAGTACCCCCTTGCCGTCCTTCACCGGGAATCTCACGTAAATAGAAGGAGAAGTTTTATCGGCATATTCCACTTCGGCTTCAGCCAGTGCCGTTTCGCAACTGGCACACCAGTAAACGGGCTTGAGGCCCTTGTAGATATACCCTTTTTTGGCCATTTCTCCGAAAACACGAATTTGTTTAGCCTCGTACTGGGGCAGCAGGGTATAATAGGGGCGTTCCCAATCCCCCCGCACGCCCAGGCGTTGAAACTCTTCGCTTTGAATTTTTGCCCATTCCAGGGCGTAATCCTTGCACTTGGCGCGGAACTCCACCGGACTCACCTGGTGGCGGTTAAGCCCCAGCTGTTTGATGGCCTGCTGCTCAATGGGCAGACCGTGGGTATCCCAGCCCGGGACGTAGGGAGCGTCGTAACCGGCCATGGAGCGGTATTTTACCACCATATCCTTCAAGACCTTGTTCAAGGTGTGTCCCAGGTGGATATGGCCGTTGGCATAGGGAGGACCGTCGTGCAGAATGTACTTGGTCTTTCCCCGGTTCTTCTCTTGAACTTTGTTGTACAGGTCAATCTCTTGCCAGTACTTCAGAATTTCCGGTTCCCGCTGGGGCAAGTTCCCCCGCATGGGAAACTCCGTTTGGGGCAAGTTAAGGGTTTTACTGTAGTCCACTGAAATTTCACTCCTGCCTTTTTCGCTATTTAATGTAAAAATAAAAACCCGCCCCCAAAGGGACGAGCATATTACCCGCGGTACCACCCTCATGAACAGGATTTTTTCCTGAACACTCCGAACACCGTTAACGGCGGCGCACCGGCCAGACCTACTCCCAGGTAAAACAGGTTTCAGCAGGCACCTCCCGGGTGATGTTCAAAGGATGGTCCTGATCCGGATTCCACCAGCCCCGGACTCTCTGTACAGACTCCATCATTTTACTTTCCCGTTCACAGGCGTACGAAATATTTAAATAACAGCAATATTATAATCAAATACGACACGCAGGTCAACAGGGGGTCAGACCCCTTCCTCCAATATCTGCCAAACCGAATTCAAGTGGGGACGGTTCTTGACTTGAATTTAGATACCAAGGACTGTACGGGCCTGGGATTCGTTGATCCCTTTGATGCGAATCAGCTTGTTGCGTCCGCTGTGACCCGACATAATCTCCACGTCGGTTTTGGCAACTCCAAACAGTTGGGCAAAAAATTTGCAGCAGGCCTCGTTGGCGGCGCCGTCCACCGGCGGGGCGGTTAAACGAACCTTGAGGGCTCCTTCCATCTCTCCGGCCAGGCTGTTATGGGAAGCCCTGGGCTGAACCCGCACCTTGATCACAACACCTGTTCCGTCCTGTTTTATTACCAGCAAAATCGTATCACTCTTTTCGTCTTATGGGTCATCCTTTTTAGTCCAGTTGTTAGACTCACGGGCATTTCTATCGGGTCCTGTTGCTAGCGGAATCGTGATTAACAACAAGACCCCTAAGAAATACTCGTAAGGCTAACTACAAAGCCTACGCGCTTTCCTCTTCAGCGGCTTCCAGCTTACCCTCGACCATGGCCAGTTGCGCTTCCAGCAGGGCCTTGAATTTTATCTTGAACACATTGGCCTGCTTCTCCAGCCGGCGGTACTCCTCCAGGATAGCGCCTACCCTTTCGTCGGCCAGTTGAATCATTTCTTCCGCCTTCCGGGCGGCCTCGCTGAGCATCCTTTCGGACTCCTCCTCAGCCTTCTGTTTAACGGTTCTGGCAGCCAGTTCCGCCTGCTCCAGCATAATCTTGGATTCCCGCTCGGCATTGCCGCGCATATCTTCGGCACTCTTCTGGGCCATCACCAGCGTGCGCTGCAGGGCATCTTCCAGGTCCCGGTAATGGACCACACTTTCTTCAGTACGAGCCAACTTCTCCCTTAATTCATGGTTTTCCACATAGAGTTTTTCATAATGTTCCTTCACTTTTTGAATCCAGGTGTCTACCTGCTTCACATCGTATCCCCGCAGGGTTTTGGCAAACTCCTTGCTCTGAATCTCCATCGGCGTCAGTACTGACATAGGATACACCCCCGTATGCTGCTTTAAATGATAACGGTACCCGCTACAAGAAACGCCTTACTACGATACCTATTCGGCCGCTTTTTGTGCTTCCTTTAACCTCCGCCACCTCAACCCGGCCCCGGCCCCGCAGGGAAAGTATATCCCCCGGCTGCACCGGGGCGGAGAGGTTTGAACAGGTGTGCCAGTTTAAATTTAATTTCTCGGCTAAAATTTCCCTGGCAATGCGGCTCCTTGAGGTGCCAAAGCCGGCGGCCGCCACCGCATCCAGCCTCAGAGAAGCGACAGTGGTGCTGATCTCTTTTACCTTGACTTCCGGCAACACCAGCTCTTCCGGCCTGATTTCCCGGACATCCACCCGGACCCGGTGCACTTTGGTTAAATTGGCCATCAGGTAGGGCGCCACCTCTTTGACCGCCACAACCTGGCAGCCGGTGTCAGTGACTATCAAATCACCCACCATTTCCCGCTTGATTCCCAACCCCAGCAGGGAGCCCAAAAAGTCCCGGTGAGTCACCTTAACCATTTTAAAATTCCCTTCTACCGCCAGCAGCACCATTTCATAATCAACGGCATCCTCCTCCAGGTAATCGGGAAAAATGGCCGTGCGAACCCTTTCTGCCATGGTATAGCCGCCGCTGGTGGCAAAATCAAGCTCCGGTATTCGTTCCAACATAGAAATGATGAGACCCGTATGGTACGGGTCGTAAAAATTTGTGAGCAGCGGCCGGTGATTTTTCAGGACGTTCTCAACGTTATCCAGTATTTTCGCCAGGACCGCTTTTTCCTCCTGATCCCTCAGGTGACCAATCAAAGCATGCCTGTCCAGCCTCATTTATCTCACCAAACTAAATACAAATTGCTGAATCATGCGCAGTACCAGAAATGCAACGATGGGCGAGATATCAATCATGCCGAGGGGCGGAATAAACCGCCTGAAAATGTTCAAATAGGGATCGGTTGTCTCGTAAAGAAAGCGAGCAATGGGATTGTAAGGATTGTGCGGAAACCAGGACATCAAAATCCTGGCCAGCAGCATCATTTCATAAACCCAAAAGGCCACATTAAGAAAAGCGACTACGTTATTCATGCTTCACCCCGTCATTTATATACTTCTTACTGCGATCTGGCCCAGGAAAAAATACTTTTATCCTTAGTTTCTCTCGTTGCCTCATTGGCTATGTCGATGTTGTTTGGCACAAAGAGAAAAATATTCTGCCCCACCTTTTGCATGTCGCCGCTTAAAGCAAAGGTGGTACCGCTGATAAAATCCACGATGCGCCGGGCCTGTTCAGCTCCGGCTTTTTCCAGGTTGACCACAACGGCTCGCCGGTTTTTCAGGTTATCGGCGATGTTCTGGGCTTCGTCAAAGGACGCCGGTTCACAAACCACCACCCGCAGCTGGCGTCCGGTATGCAGACTTACCACCGGCGCATTTTTTCTTTTTACCTGCTGCAGGGCTTCGGTTTTCTCAGCGGGTTCTTCCTTCACCTGTTCTTCCACCTCTTCAAAACCGATAAAACCAAGTATTTTATCGAACATCCCTATGGCCATACGGATCCCTCCTTTTAATACCGGCTGCCAAAGATTGCCGTACCAATTCGTACCATCGTGGAACCTTCCTCAACGGCAACTTGAAAATCGTTGGTCATGCCCATCGACAGCTGTTCCATCGTGGCACCTGGAATTTCTCTTAACCGGTCCGCCATTTGCTTGAGTCTTCGGAATACCGGCCTGACCTCCTCGGGGTCCTCCACAAAGGGCGCAATGGTCATCAGCCCTTGGGTGGAAATGCCCGGCAGACCGGCCGCTTCGCTAACAAAGTCGGTCACCTCGTCCACCGGCAGGCCAAACTTGCTTTCCTCCCCGGCCACATTGACCTGAACCAGCACCGGTGTGACCAATCCGGCCTCCTGGGACCTGCGGCTGATTTCCAGTGCCAGCGACCAGCGGTCCAAGGAGTGCAGCAGGGCCACCTTGCCGATGATATATTTAACCTTATTGCTCTGCAGGTGCCCGATCAGGTGCCAGCGGGCCCCTGCCACTGCCGGATATTTATCGCGAAGCTCCTGTACCCGGTTTTCCCCCAGGTCTGCCACACCGGCGGCCACACATTCCCCCGCCCTGGCGGCGGACACGTTTTTGGTCACCGCTATGAGTGTAACGGAGGCAGGGTTTCTGCCAGCCTTTAAGGCACATTGGGCAATTTGCTTTTGAATTAATGCAAGGTTGTCAACAACACTCAAGGTTTTCCCCGCCTTATTTACAGCTTGTCCCCTTCCCGGGCAAAGGTGGGATTGACCACATACAGTATGCCCGGTTGGATGTCTTTTCCCTGGATGGCTACCTGCTCTCCCAGACGCCCGGCAATTTCCACCGGAACCCAGCGCACCAACCCTTTCCACACCAGGTATAAACCATCCTGGTCATCCCTTTGCACCAGGGATTTTTCTTCCACCAGAATGCCTTCCAGCATGGCGGTGGTTAGATGAAAATTTATTTTTCGGTGATGAAGAAGTTCATCCGGATAGTTTTTTACCATGAACAGGATGGCCGGCTGTTTTCCCGTAAAGACCTTATCGATCCTGGCTTCAATAGCCTCATTCTTCCATTTTATCGTAATGCCGGACTTCTTATACAGTTGGATCTGTTTGATTTCTTCCTCTTTGAACAGGCTGTAAATGTATACCGGGGCCAGGTTATCAATAATCTTGGCCACAGGCTGCCCGCTCTCAACCAAACCGGTTTGCACGGGAGGACTGCTATTTTCTATTTTATCCAAAGCAGATATTTCCACAACATCCAGATTACCGGGAACCAGAATCGTTTCCAAGCCATCCATATGATTGCACACCACCCCGCTCACAGGGGCTTTCACCGCATATTGCTTGACCCCGGAGACAGATTCCATGCTGGAAGCGGAGAGAATGCCGAAGGTGGTGCCGGTCTTTACCCGTTCGCCTTCGGGAACCGAAAATTTCATGACGCCCTTCACCGGAGCGTTGACCAGGTATTCCTGTTTAATGAGGATGCCCTGGCCTGCAAAATCCTGTGCGGCAACCCCCGGCTGAAGTGCTTCGATCTTGACAAATTGTTTTAATATAAAGGTTTTTACCCCGCCGGCCAAAAACCAGGAAAAGGTAAAAAAAACAAGACAAAAAAACATAAAAAAGAAGAGGCGACTTTTGTTTAATACCCGTATCTTTCTGTGGCGTCCCGGCCTTTGTTTGATGCCTGTCTCTTCCGTCACGACCACCACCTGCCTTGTTCTTCCAGTAAGAGATTTTCGACAGTTAATCAATAAATTCCTTCGTAAAAAAAACGCCCTTTTGGGCGTTTTTTCTTTTTTTAATTTAATTCTTTCCGTTCCCCGGTGGCCTGGTAGACCACAGCCTCACCAATGTTGGTGGCATGGTCGGCGATACGTTCCAGGAACCTGGCCACAAACAGCAGGTAGGTTGCCTGCCCGATGGTTTCCGGATCCCGCTTCATGTGGGCCACCAGGTGTTTAAAGGTCTGGTGGTAGATGTGATCCACTTCGTCGTCGGCTTCACACATCTCCCTGGCCTTTTCCGGGTCGTTGTGAACGTAGGCATCCAGGCCGTCCTTGACCATTTGCTGGGCCAGTTTGGCCATGGCGGTGATGCCAACCAGCGGTTTGATCAGTTTTTGGTCCGCCAGGCACATGGTGACCCTGGCAATATCCACCGAATGGTCCGCCATCCGCTCCAAACTCATGACAATGCGAATGCCCGTAATGAGAATGCGCAGGTCCTTCGCCATGGGCTGCTGGGTGGCGATAATCTTAATAATTTTGTCTTCAATTTGATGGCGTTGTTCATCAACAATGTCATCGCCTTCGATGACTTCTCCGGCCAGAATGGGATCCTGGGTTGCTAACGATTTAACTGCGTTGTAGATGGATTTCTCCACTACACTGGCCATACGCAGGACATCCTGCTGCAGTTCTGCCAAGGCTTTATCAAAGGATTGACGGGTGGCCAAAACCAACGTACCCCCTTATATCATATTTTAAAAATTTTATCCGAAACGACCGGTAATGTAGTCCTCCGTCCGCTTGTCTCTGGGACTGGTAAAGATCAGTTCGGTATTGCCAAATTCAATGAGCTCCCCGTTCAGGAAGAAGGCGGTGCTGTCAGAGACCCGGGCCGCTTGTTGCATGTTGTGGGTTACGATGACAATGGTATAATTATTCTTTAACTCCCGGATTAATTCCTCCACCTTGAGGGTGGAAATGGGGTCAAGGGCAGAGGTGGGTTCGTCCATCAGCAGTACTTCCGGTTCCACCGCCAAAAGCCTGGCAATACAAAGACGCTGCTGCTGACCGCCGGACAGTCCCAGGGCGGTTTTATGCAGCCTGTCCTTTACCTCGTCCCAAAGGGCCGCCGACTTGAGGCTGTTTTCCACAATTTCGTCCAAAACCCGCCGGTCTTTTTGTCCGTGAATCCTGGGTCCATAGGCGACATTGTCATAAACCGTCATAGGGAAAGGGTTTGGCCTCTGGAATACCATACCGACCCTCTTGCGTAGCGCCACCACGTCCACCTCGGGTCCATAGAGGTCCTGCCCGTCCAGTAGGACCTGGCCCTCCACCCGAACCCCTTCAATCAAATCGTTCATACGGTTTAACGTCCGTAAGAAGGTGGACTTGCCGCACCCCGAGGGACCGATCAGGGCTGTTACTTTTTTCTCCTCTATATCAAGGTTGATATTTGTCAGGGCCTGCAGGTCACGGTAAAACAAGTTTAAATCTCTGACTGTTATCTTGTACGCCACAGCGTTACCTCCTGTCTGAGAAATGAGAAGGGAAAGGTTAAAGGTGAGAAAAATGTTCAATCTCACTTCTCACCTCTCACTTCGCACTCCTCAAAGTGTAACAATCTCATGTTATACGTTTATTGCTGTAATGTTAAAATAACGTTAATAAATTAAATATTGTTGAACCATTAGTCATGCAACGGCAGGGTAAAGCTGAATGTGCTTCCTTCCTGGTCACTTTCTGCCCGGATCTTGCCGCCGTGGGCCTCAATGATATGTTTGGAGATGGACAGCCCCAGCCCGGTGCCGCCCATGTCCCTGCTCCTGGCTTTGTCCACCCTGTAAAATCGCTCAAACACCCGGGGCAAACTCTCGGGCGGAATGCCAATGCCGGTATCTGAGACAGCCACAGTTACTTCTTCCTGGCTGTAGGTTACCTCAATCCCAACTTTGCCCCCGGGCAGCGTATATTTAATCGCATTGTCCACCAGGTTTACCAGCACCTGGGACAGAAACCCCTGGTCCCCCGGTACCGGGAGCATCTCCTGGGGAAGCGCTGTGGTCAGTTCGATGTTCTTGTCCGTCGCCCGGGCCTCAAACATTTTGACGGTATTGTTGATGACCTCAGCCAAATCAACCGGCTGCTTATTGAGTTTGGTGCGCCGGTCCTCCAGGCGGGACAGCTTCAGCAGGTCGTCAATTAAGTTGGCCAGACGCTTGCCCTCTGCATTAATAATTTCTAAAAAGTTTTTGGCAAGGGTGGGATCTTCGATGGCCCCGTCCAGCAGAGTCTCCACAAATCCATTGATGGATGTGAGGGGAGTCCGCAGTTCATGAGAAACGTTGGCCACAAATTCCGAGCGCATTCTTTCCAGTTTACGCCGCTCGGTAACATCCGTCAGCAAACCAACCACGCCCATTCTTTCCTCATGGCTTCCTTTTAACGGGGAAATATGAACCCGGAAGAGCCGGGGTTCGGGGGTAAGCACCTGCAGTTCGTTGTTTAACACCGGCTGCATGCTGTTCAGAGCCCGGATAAAATGTTCCTCCAGTTCGTGGTTGCGGATGACCTTAATTAATTGATTACCGGCCCATTCTTCCTCTTTAATTTTAAAAATGCCTTCCACCACCGGGTTTATTAGAATCACCCGGCCGTACTTGTCCAGGGCAATCACCCCGTCCGCCATGCTGTTTAAAATGGCGCGGGCGCGGTTTCGTTCTTCCGTAATGACGAATAAGTTCTTTCGCAGTTCCCGGGCCATATAGTTGATGCTCCAGGCCAGGTCATCCAGCTCTTCTTCCCCCTTGACCCGGATTTCGGTATCCAGGATGCCCCCGGCCATTTCCTGGGCCACCAGGGTAATTTGTTCCACCGGGGTGATCAACCGCCGGTTGGTGAGCCAGGCCATGACCACCGTTGCCCAGAAGGACCCCAGCAGTACCGTCAGCATGTCTACAATTCCCAGGGATTTTAAGAACGATAACGCAATAAAAACTAAAAAAAGAAAAGCATAGCTGCCAATGGTCCGCCGCCGAATCCCTTTTAGCACCTTACGCCTAGACCTCCTTAAAGCGGTAGCCTACCCCCCGTACCGTCTCAATAAATTGCGGGGCATCGGGAATTTGCTCCAACTTCTGGCGGATATGGCGAATGTGTACATCCACCGTCCTGGAATCGCCGGCAAAATCATAGCCCCAAATTTGCTCCAGTAAAAAGTCCCGGGTAAAAACCTTGCCGGGATTGCGGGCCAGGTAACGCAATAACTCAAACTCCTTCGGGGTAAGGTCCTGCTTGACCCCGTTATAAGATACAATAAAGCGGTCCTGATCAATGACCAGTTTACCCACCGTAATTCTGCCGGGCTGCTCGCTGACCTGCGCCTCCGCCGTCTGGCGGCGCAGGCGGGCCTTTATCCTGGCCACCAATTCCCGGGGGCTGAAGGGCTTGGTAATATAGTCGTCCGCCCCCATCTCCAGTCCCAGCACCTTGTCCAATTCTTCTGTACGGGCACTGAGCATAATGATGGGGATGGAACGGGTACCCGGGCTCTGGTGCAGGTTGCGGCAAACCGTTAACCCGTCCTGTTCCGGCAGCATAATATCCAAAACAATCAAATCAGGGTTTTCACTTTTGGCGATTTCCATGGCGGTATTTCCGTCCCCGGCCTGTAGGACCTGGAAACCCTCCCTTTCCAGGTTGAACTTGACCAGCTCACGAATGGGTTGTTCATCATCGACGATCAAAATCTTGGGCAAGGCGTGCACCCCCTGTTTTGTGCTCATTCCTTTATCATAATTAAAGATGCCATGCGTCCGGTTTTTCCTTGTTCCACCCGGTAGGAAAAAAACAAGTCGGTTCGGCAGGCCGTACACAAACGTGCTGCGGTGATATGTTCCGGTTTAATCCCTGCATCCAGCAAAACTTTCCGGTTGGTTTCCCATAAATCCAGCAGCCAGCGGTCGGGTCCCGCAGGCTTTAGCAGTTCCTGCCAGTCAGGAAAGCCTTTGGCCAAAGCCTGCTGTACCGGCATATCCACCTGGTAGCAGCAGGGGCCGATGGACGGACCAATGCCTGCCAGGATGTTTCCGGGGTGACAGCCATAGGCTTCCATCATCCTGGCAACGGTTTCACCGGCGATGCGCCGGACAGTGCCCCGCCAGCCCGCATGGGCCAAGCCGATGCAGGTCTTGACCGGGTCGTAAAGGAGGATGGGGACACAGTCCGCATAATAACTGGAAAGCGGTAGGCCGGGCCTATCGGTAATCAGGGCATCGGTGTCCGGGATCGCGGTGTCATAGTCCAGGGCACCCCGGCCCCGGTGTTCCGGACCCACCACCTCCACCCTGCTGCCATGCACCTGCATAGCAGCCACCAGGTCCGCCGGGTTGATGTCAAGGGCCGCACAGGCCACCGCCCGGTTGGCCCGGACGTGATCCGGGTGATCCCCCACGTGCAGGGCCATGTTCAGGGTATGGTAAGGGAAGGAGCTGACGCCGCCCCTGCGGGTGGTAAAACCGTGGGTTATGCTGCCGCTTTCGGCAAAGGAATCAAATTGAATATACTGAAAGTCTCCCTTTTGTTCAATGCGAATCCCCTGCATCCGGCACCTCCGTTTAGGCTAACTTGGATTGGACCTCCTCCTGGATGGCTTCATTCATTTGAGCCTCCAGTTCGGCCAGTTGGCGAAGCAGTACGGAGTATTTGGCGGGGGACAGATCACCCTGCATGACTCGCTGCATTTTTTCCGTAATACTCTGCCAGGTGTCCACAAAAATCTGCGGTACCCGCTGTTGAACAGGAGAAGTCAACTGGATCTTCTCCAGCCAGTGGGGCACACAGGCGTTAATACCCTCCGCTTTCAGCAAGCTCTCAAAGTTTGCGGCTGCCTTTGTTTCCCCGTGTACAATAAACACCTGCTTTAAGCTGCTGGAAAATTGCTTAATCCAATTCAACAGGGCGTCCTGGTCAGCATGGGCGGAGTACCCGTCGATATTGCGGATTTCCGCCTTTACCACCACTTCCTCCCCGTGAATGCGTACGGTTTTTTCGCCCGAGAGAATCCGCCGTCCCAGAGTTCCTTCGGCCTGGTAGCCCACAAACAAAACGGTGCTTTCCGGGCGCCAGAGGTTGTGGCGCAGGTGGTGTTTAATCCGGCCGGCATCGCACATGCCGCTGGCGGAAATAATGATGGCCCTGCCGTTCATAAAGTTTAACTCCCGGGATTCCTCCATGGTCAACGTGGTCCTGATATTGGACATCTCCAGGGGGCTTAACCCTCTGGAGATCAGTTCCTGGGTCTCCATGTTACAGATATCACAGTTTTTATGGAAAATCTCGGTGGCTTTGATGGCCATTGGGCTGTCGATATAGACCGGCAGTTCCGGAATGGCCTTTTGCATTCTTAACAAGTTGATGCTGTAAAGGATATCCTGGGTACGACCTGCGGCAAAGGACGGGATAATTAATTTACCACCTTTGTGGTAGGTATCCACGATGGCCTGCCGCAGCAGTTCCAGTTTGTCTTGCACATTCCGGTGCAGGCGGTTGCCGTAGGTGGATTCCATAATGACATAATCCGCTTCGGCAATAAAGGTCGGGTCTTTGATGAAGGGCTGGTCACTGTTGCCGATATCCCCGGAGAAGACCAGCTTGGTCTCTTTGCCGTTTTCCCGGACCCACATTTCAATGATGGAGGACCCTAAAATATGCCCGGCATCCCGAAAACAGATTTTTACATCGGGACTGACGGGGATCATCTCGTTGTAATTTGCCCGTTCAAAATACTTCAATGCATCGGCGCCGTCATCCGCGGTATAAATGGGTTCAATCAGCTTACGCCCCTGACGGCGGTATTTACGGTTCTTCCTTTCAACTTCCATCTCTTGAATGTGCCCGCAATCCGGCAGCAGTATTTCACACAAATCCACCGTGGCGGAAGTGGCAATGACCCGGCCCTTAAAACCGTGCTTGATAAACTTGGGCAGCAGTCCGCTGTGGTCAATATGAGCATGGGTTAACAGGACATAATCCACACTGGACGGGGCAATGGGAAAGTTGCGGTAGTTGCGCTCTTTAATTTCTTTAGACCCCTGGAATAACCCGCAGTCCACCAGCAGGCGGGTAGATCCTGTATCCACTAAAAAGCAAGAACCGGTAACGGTTTGGGCAGCTCCTAAAAACTGAATGTACATAAAAAAACCTCCCCGCTCTATTACTGTACTAACTATTTCTTGCAAATATGATGAAAACCTTTATTTTCTTACAAAATTCTTTATAATTCGTATGATTCGACCTTGCAGCAGCTCGTCCTTTGCCTTGCACTTCCCCTTTATTACTAATATAACCGGATTGTCTTCCTCGAAGTAACAGGGGGCCTTGACAATTCTCAAAAGGTGGTTTTAACTAAGAATTGTGGTCATACTTTCGAGAATGGAGGTGCCATGATCATGCCTATCTATGAATTCCGCTGCGGCAAGTGCGATCACAAATTTCAAAAACTCTGTGACATGGGGGAAGAAGGCCAAAACCTGACCTGCCCCGCCTGCCAGGCCCCCGGCCCCGGCAGGGTGATGTCCGGTTTTATCCTCAATAATCCCGGTGCGCTGGCCGGTAGCCGGGGAGACAGCTGCAAAGGCTGCACTTCCAGCAATTGCAGTGCCTGTAAACATTAATCCCCAGGGGGTTTTTAACACCCCTGGGGATTTTTCTTACAGACTCAGGCAGCGGAATTCGGCGCTGTCTATGCGAATGCGGCTGCGGTTTGTGGTACGAGGGGTAAAGGTAAAGCGCAGCTCAGCGGTCACCGCTGTTGCGGGCACCCGACCGGTGGTGAAGGTAAACAGTTCGTAAACTTCATCTTCGATCAGGGCCGGCGAGAAGGGTCCCTGGGGCGCCACTCCTACTACTGTGCCGGCCCGGTTGCGGAAGAAGACCTGGACGCCGAAGGTGAAGTTGCCCATCCTGGAACCCTCCACGTCCTCGGCAACCCGGAAGCTGACCCGGTTATTGCTGCCCGGAGCGATGGGGAATGTCTGGGACAGGGTGGCCGGTTCATCCGGAATGTTCCCCATTTCCACCGCAAATCTACCGGTGAAAGCAACGGTGGAGCGGCGTACATTGGTGGCGACCCAATCCCGCGGCTGGGTGGCGCTGGTCCAGCTTTCAAAATTGGGGTTCCGTAGCAGGTTTTCGCCGGTGCACTCAACGGGCGGTACAGTGGGAGTAGGAGTAGGAATAACGCCCCTTTCAATTCTAAATCCAATACGAATGGGTACGTCTCTAAATCCCTGCGCTACGTTAAAAGCTTCCAGGATAAAGTTTCCGGGACTGACCTGGTTACCCAGGTTGTTGATTTGATCCCAGGTGAAACCGTAAATGGCAAATTGATTCGGACGAATGGTAATGGTGGCGGTTACCTGGGTAAAGAACCTGCCCCGGGAATAGCGCCATATCTCCACATTGTCAGCAGCCCTGCGCACAACCAGTTCAAACCGCTGACCTGTGGTGTACCTCAACACAATGGGCCGGTTTGTTACATTGACTTTGAACAACCTGATTTGCACCGGTTCACCCAAACGGTAAGTACTACTGTTTAACACCAGAATATATAACAAGCCGCCAACCAACCGCACTGAAAATGGTGCACCGGTCAGCCCTTGATTTCTCAGTACAGCATCAATGATGGATCTGTACCGCCGGATGAGTTCTTCCTGGCCGGCGGGAGTGGGAGTGGTAGTAGGGGTCACTGTATCCGGTACCGTGATCTGCTGTCCCACAAAGATTTCATTAATATTTGCGATTTGAGGATTTAATCGTTGGAGTTCCGCAACCGTCGTATTAAAGCACCGGGCAATTCTGGAAAGGGTATCCCCTGGTTGAACAATATATACGGCCATCTCTGTCCCTTCCTTTCGTCAAATAGTCTTATGACATCTTATGAAGGAAAGAGCCAGGAGGTTACGGCAGGAACGCCGGGCTCTTTTTTCAGGAAAGCCCCCATTCGCCTGGCGGTGCAGGCCAGCATGTTGACAGTCAGCAAGGCGCTTAAAGCCCAGGGTGAAACAAAAATCCCCGTGTTAAATGTACCCGGGACAGACCAGTAACGCATTTCCTGCCGGGAGGCCTGCCGCCAGTCTTTGCCCCTTTCAAAAAGTTGTTTTAAAGTGAATGTGGTGTATTGCGGTGACAATTCCAACAATAGCGGCTTTTACCCGATGGTGTTTCGTTGGTTGTGCTGAGCACGGTTTGATGGCAGCGGTAGCAATTTTTCTGTGTCACCACCCCTATCCCCATGATTGCCATATTTTTCTCCTTCCATTACAATGAAAACAACCATAGACAAAAATTTACCGGGTAAAATATAAAAAAATCTTTGAGGTGCAGTATGTATAAAGAACTAAGCCAGTATTATGACGACATTTTTCCGGCAGGAGAAGGACAACTGAAATTTTTCCGGCAGGTCTTTGGTGACCTTGGGGCCAGCAGGGTATTGGACCTGGCCTGCGGTTCGGGTAATTACGCTCTGGAGTTTGCCAGGTGGGGCCTTAGTGTGGTGGGCGTGGATTACGAGCAGGAAATGATTAAAATGGCCCGGGAAAAGGCCCGCAGGGAAGGACTGGCCGTTGACTTCCGTACCGGGGACATGAGAAACCTGGAAGATATCGATGGTAAATTTGATGCGGTGATCTGTATCGGCAATTCACTGGTCCACCTGCTGACGGACAAAGACATTGTCACCGCCCTTACCCAAATGAAAGAACGCCTTTACCACGGGGGCACACTGATTCTTCAGACGATCAATTACGACCGCATTTTAAAAGGCAGTATCACTCAACTGCCCGATATTGTGAATAACCAGGCGGGAATCATTTTTACCCGGCAGTATGATTTCCGGCCCGACGGCTTGATCGACTTCAAAACCACCCTGATCAAAAACGGCAGTGACGGCAGCCAGCGCAGTCTGGGCAGCGGTCAGGTTCCCCTGCGCCCCATAACCAAGGCGGAGTTGGAGAATTTTTTACATGCCGCCGGTTTTGATGACATAGAAATTTTCGGTGGGTTTAACCGGAAGCCCCATGGCTGGGACAGCCAGTCCACGGTCATCCAGACCGTCCGCAGGAGGTCCTGCAAGTTAAATCAGTAGGGGGTGTGGGTATTGGGAAGTAATTTGGAATATCTACTGAGGATTCCGCTTTTTTACGGTTTGCCGGAAGAGCAACTGCAGGAAATCTCCAACCTGCTGCTGGAGCGCAGTTACCAAAAGGGACGTTTTATCTTTATGGAGGGCGAACCCGGGGAAGCGCTCTACATTTTAAAATCCGGTTTAATTAAACTGACCAAGCGGTTGGAAGACGGCCGGGAACACATCCTGCATTTTGTGAACCCCGGTGAAGTCTTTGCGGAAGTGGTTCTTTTCGACGGCGGAGATTACCCCGCCACCGCTGAAGTACAGGAAGACAGCGTGGTGGGGGTGCTGCGCAACCAGGACATTGAAAGGCTGATCAGTCAAAACCCCAGTATGGCTTTGGGAATGCTGCACATCATGTCCCGGCGCCTGCGAACCGCCCAGGAAAAGGTGATGAATTTGGCCCTGCATGATACCGCTCGCCGGCTGGCCTTTGCCCTGATTAAAATGGCCGAAGAACATGGCATTAAAAAACCCGGGGGCATCCTGATTAACTTCAACCTTACCAACCAGGAACTGGCCAACCTCACCGGCAGTTCCCGGGAAACCATCAACCGGATGTTAAACAGTTTTAAACGGGCTGGCGCTATTGACGTGGACCGGCAGCAAATCATGGTCCTGGACAAAGGAAAACTGGAAGATTTATTGAGATAACAAAAGCATCGCGTCAAAACACGGTGCTTTTAAATGACCCCTCCTTGAATTCAAGCCGGGGGGAATGGCCAGCAGGACGGCGCCAATCACCTCATCTTTGGCGGCCCCCGCTTCTTTGGCCAGCTTGATATGCCCCGTTAAAGCATCCTGATTGCGGATGGCCGCGGCTATTCCTATGGCCACCAGGTTGGCGGTTTTCACGTCCAGCGTGGCGTTTGCCAAAACGGCCTGTCGTAAGTTGCCAATGGCTGCGGCCACTTCAGGTTTTTCTTCCCGTAATCTCTCCAGCACCTTTAGTAAATCCATCTTCAGCCCTCCCATTGGTAAAGATATACTGATACAAAAAGAGGTGTTTCCTTGGAGACACCTCTTAAAAAGCTCACTTTATGGATTGCAAGCGCCGCTCAGGGCCAGCTTGACCTGAACCTCTCCCAGGCTGTCCAGTTTGCCGACCATTTCATTGACCAGCGCAACGTCACCGTCCACCACAATGGTAATCACGTATTTATTCTTTTCCCGGTAAGGCAGACCAACCCGGCCCACAATCAAATCCCCATACTCCGTAAGAATACCATTGACCTTTGGGGCCAGCTTCTCACGATCCTCCACAACAATGACCACGCCGCCTACACTGTTTTCCATCATAAAACCCCCTTGTTAAATTCTTAAGGGGTTAATTGGCTGTTAATGATCAAAAACCTTTTTCGGAAAAGTTACATTTTTATGACATCTTGTCTTAGTCTCAAACAAACCCTAATTTTTCTTTTTGATGAAACGGGTGTAATAAAGATATGTAAAGGATAGGGCAGCCACCGCCAGGGTTGCCAGCAAGGTAATAACGTTTTTATCCATAGTATTTCCCATCACCCTCCTTTTAAGGGAAAGTATCACCAAAAGGATCTGAAATTACCCTGAAAACAAAAAGACTCGGCAAAAGCCGAGCTAGACAAAAAATAAAAAGGCGGGTGTGCTATGCACATGGTCAATTATATGACAATGTACGACAAATGTCGAGATATATTTTGGTTTTGTTTTTATTTTTATTTCTTCCTTTCTATTCTGTCCAATAAAGCGCCCAATCTCTCCCCGGGGCGTCCTTTCCCCTTGCGGCTCATGCTGGGGGCAAAGCCGTTTTCACAAAGCAGAGCCTGATAGGCATGACTGGCATATTGAACGAACCCCACGGTCAGAATGATGGATCAATCCTTCGAAAGGGCGCTCCCGACCGATCGCCTGCTCCAAGACTCGCTACCGGTGGTTGGCTAGACCTTACCGGGCGGGATTCGCACCCGCTATATGACGCGCCCTTGCTCGGTCGCACTGCCTGGCACCCATGTCCCATTTACTGAATTTGTGGAGGGTCGTAGAAGAAAACTGGTTTTTATTCATGGTAAAAGGATCCTTTCCACGGCCTTAAATATCGGGCGAGTAACTGTTTCAATGCCCTTTGTAACATTCGGTATGGGCAGTTGCAAAACTTGACCCAGACTTAAAGTGATTCCAAGGGCAATCAAAACAAAGAAAATTACTATTTCGCGGTAAATTTTTTGTTTAATTAACCTGGGCAGCTCTATGGCGACGATAACCGCAAAGCCGGTTAAAATCAGCAAAACATCTAACAGCATTCTCAACCATCCTGTCTCAAAGGGTTTGAGTTTTAAATGCAATTATTTAATGAACCAAAAGCGGTGGCTGGACGATCATCCCCATGCGTCGAATGTGGGCAACTACCTGGACACGTACCTCAATGCCCGTAAAAATTTCCGGCCAGTCTTTCTTAATTTTCTTCCATTCCCGGGGGAATTTACGTCGGAACGCTTCTCCGAAACCGAAGGCGTCGGAGCCCAATTCCTGTGCTTTGTAAACGGCAGCCATTACTTCATTACCTATAGCCGCGGCGTGCAAACGGTCCAGTTCTTTAATTACCTCCGGTTTAGAGACATCAAGGGGTCCTTCCACTTCAACAAGGTTACCTTCTTCCTGGATTTTTACCGTCATAATAATTCCCTCTTCTGTAATTTCCGGTTCAATCTTAGCATTGGCACGTATAATTTCTACGGTAACCTTTTTACCCTCCTGGCCGGGGCAAGGGAAAACAATTTGCCCTCCTCTCACCTCGTTGAGTACCCATAAAAGTCCGCGAGTTTCGGTTTCATCAAGAAACCCCGCCATACGGTCATTACGGAAGAGGGCGGCCCCGGTAAGCCGGATGGTTGAGGACGGTTCGGGAGCTGCCTTTTCACCCTCCTTGACTTGTGCCGTAGGGTTAGAAGCCACTTCAATTACACCTGCATAAGGTTCCTGTCCTTCCAGGCTAAGAGATTCCAGAAACCGGGATAGAGGAACAGGTGCAAACCTGGAAGTTTGTCCCCGCCAGCGTATGATGTCATCTATACGGAGCGCCGGTAAAATAGCATGGGGGTTAGGAGTATCGAGTATTTTGGCCGGTTCTCCGCGGGCAACGAAGACCATTGTTAAACCACGCCGGATCTCTACACTGCGTTTTAAAAAGTCGAGTACATCATATACACCTTTTTCAGCCATTGCTTCACTGAAGATAAGGGTACGATTCTGGGCAAAAAACAGCCGCCGGGATGATTCATGGGAAATCTCCCGCAGCGCATCAAAAATCGTGGGGCCGGTTCCCTCATAGTTGCGGTAAGGCTTGGCAGCAATACTGGCCCCGGGTGTAACTCCTCCCCGCGCTCCACCTCCGAGTACACGCGGATTTGGTACCTGGGCAATGATCCGGATCTGCTCCTGAGGGCCCCTATCGATGGCCATAGCCATAACATAACCGAGATCCTCTACTTCCCGCATATCCCAGCAACCGGCGGTTAAGCAAATAAGTAAAACCAGTATAATCAACCTGATGCGGCGTTTCAAGATCTTCCCCCCTGAGGGCGCCGGTCTGGCGGTTCAGGCTTAAGACCGGGCACCTGCCGTTTCCGGTTGCTTTTGGAAAGTTCTGTGGGACGCCTGCGCATCATCCATATCGGTGCTCTGATAAAAACATCTTTCCAGTCGTCAGGGTGAAAAGGGGTTAATCCGGCCAGGTAAGGTAATCCAAAGGAACGCATCCCGGCGAAATGGATCAAGATGGCAAGCACTCCTGCGGCCACGCCAAAAAGGCCCAGCAAGCCGGCCAGGAACATCATTGGAAAGCGCAAAATGCGGATGGAAATGGCCAGATCAAAGGAGGGCGAGAGAAAGGAGGAAATCCCCGTTAAGGCCACCACAATCACCATCAGCGGCGATACTACACCTGCCGTTACCGCTGCTTCACCGATTACCAGCGCCCCGACAATGCTTACTGCCGGACCTACCGCCCGGGGCAGACGCACACCGGCTTCCCTTAAAACTTCGAAGGCAATTTCCATGATCAGTGCTTCCACCACGGCAGGAAAAGGCACTCCCTCACGTGCGGCAACGATGCTTAAAAGAAGCCCGGTGGGAATCATTTCCTGATGGAAGGTGGTCACAGCCACATATACGGACGGGAGGAGAAGGGAAACGGCGAAAGCGCTCCAGCGCAAAAGGCGAATGAAAACGCCCAGGACAAAGTGGTGGTAAAAATCCTCCGAGCTCTGCATGAGGGCTACGAATTCACCCGGCACAATCAGGACAAAAGGTGTGTTTTCAGTGAGTACGGCTACCCGTCCTTCAAGCATGTTGGCAGCCACCCGGTCCGGCCGTTCGGTAGTAATGGCCTGCGGGAAAAAGGAAAGTGGATGATCCCGCAGCATTTCCTCCAGGTAATTTGATTCGAGAATACCGTCGATATCGATACGCTGAAGCCTCTCCCTGACTTCGGCAACCAGTTCCGGCGCAGCCAGGCCCCTGACGTATCCCACCACAACCTGCGTGTGGCTGATCCGGCCGAGGACCATGCTTTCCAGTACCAGGTTCGGCGTCTTGAGCCGCCGTCGCAGAAGGGTAATGTTGGTATGCAAAGCTTCGGTAAATCCCTCCCGGGGCCCCCGTACCACCGCTTCTGTCATCGGTTCTTCCGGAACACGGGTTTTAAACCCGGCGGCCTCCAGCGCCAGGCCCCTCGATTCACCGTCCACTAAAAGAACGACAGAGCCTTCCAGAACTTGATCGATTACGTCGTGCAGGTTAACGCACTTTCTGACCACGTCCACGGGAAGGGCAACACGTAAAATTTGATCCAGGAAGGAACCCTGCGCCGGTTTAAATGGCCTGTAATGGATCATTAACGGTTTGAGCAGGTTTTCGTTTAAAAGTACCCGTTCTACCATACCCTCCAGGAAAATTACCGCCGCTTCCGCGATGCCGCCTCCTATTTCAAACTGCCGGATAATGAAATCCGGACAAACACCGGATATTCCCTTCAGGCGCTTAATGTTGGCTGCCAGGTCCGCCTCGATGGGAATACGCTCCAGATCGTACTTTTCCACAGTAGTTTGATGAACCCAGTCCATGTCATCCGGGCAGATGTTTTTTCCTGCGGTCTTACATGCATAATTCCGGATCAAATGGTGCAGCTTTTTTACAATACGCTTTCGCACAGAAAGAACACCCTCCTTTTTTATAACTCCGCAAGTAATGGTCATGTTTTCCTGGTGGAAATATTGCGAATGACGGCGATGATTAAAAGAAAAACGGTGATTATAAAATTGACAAAGATAATGGTTAAGGGAAATACTTCTCCGGAAAAAGCAAACAACTCGGTAATATTCTTCCAGGCCTGTACCGCCAGCGCTATCATTATGGCCATGGAGGGTAAGATTAACGGGCGATAGTCTTTGACGTTGAGCCACTGCGCCAGGGCAAGCACTCCGGCGAAAAAGAAAGTGGTTAACTTAATCAACATACCCGCCACCCAGATCATCATGAAAAGAGCATCCTGCCGTTCCAGAATCGGTAGCGCCTCTAATTTAATCCGCCGGGCCACATTGAAGGTGGGGAAAAGAAAGGAGGCTGCTTCCGTCGGGCCTAATAATCCAATTGCTCCGATAATTACCATCTCTATGGCTATAAAAAGGATTAGCATGGCCAGGAGGCTGGTCTTAAGCACCTTTTCTTTATTATTTATAAATGGGTAGAGCATCAGGATCACTGCGGTTTCCCCAAACCATGCACCTGGTGAAATTGCTCCCAGCAATACTGGGTTAAACCCGTTCTCTAGGACAGGAAGAAAACGCCATATTTTAATATCTTTGACAATTAATAAAACTATTAATGCCATCGTTGCCAGCACTACCGTCAGAACAACAGAGCTCATCCGGCAGATCACTTCTAGCCCGCCATAAGCCGCATAGACGGTAAGCAGAGAAAGAACAAGCATAAAAACAATAGAAGGCGTAAGCGGCATATAGGAGGAGGACATCAGGGCGGTAAATTGCTGCAGTACGAAATAACCAACGTAGAAGAAATAGAAGAGATAAATAAATCCCACCACCTTGCCCGGCACCTTACCGAGAATGAGTGGTGCATACTGCACAACCGACGTATTCGGGAAACGCCGGGCCAGGCTGACGGCTGTATAAACCTGAAGACAGCCAAAAAAACAGGCTATGATTCCGGAGATCCAGGCATCCTGCTTTGCGTACTTTGCTGTAATAGCCGGGACGAATAAGACGGCTGTTGCCAAAACAATGCTCACCTGATATACCATAGCCTGGTAAGCCGAAATTTTTCCTTCCTCCCGCATTGGTTCCACTTCCCCTGAGCCTGACCTGGATTTTCTTCAGCCACCATTATGCCGGCTGCGAATATCCAGCGAATTTTAGAAAAACCGCCTTTACAGAGAGCAGCGGCGATAATGTATCTGGTCTAAAAGTTTCGTATCGCCCTTGCTGAATATTTATTCTTACTCTTACACCGCTATTTATGCATATCGGAGCCAAAAAACATTTTATGGACAACGACAGGATACCCACATGCGTCCTGTTAGAAGGAAACAAAATTTATGCTAAAAAAGTGACCTTTTTCATTGTACTGTGATATAGGTCGCTTTCATTTTAGCTTATTCACTGTAGAATAAAGTCAGTGGTAAATTAAACTAGTTCATAAAAGAAGTGACATGGCAGAAAGTTCGTGTAATTGTAAGAATGTTCATAATTTTATAAGCAGGAATGATGTTATACAAGGAAAAATTATGAAGAGAATCTGTTTCATAATCTATTCAGTATGTTATAGGTTGATAATCAGGTTTAACAGTAAAGACGTCCGTTCAACCTTTCATTTACCAGGTTGACAGGACGCCTTTTTTCGCTAAAATATGGTTTTTAAACAAGCTCGCTTTTACTACCGGCCTAGTCAGGCCTGATAGCCGGTACGGGCGGCTGCCATTCCACCACCATGCCCGCTTGCCGGCTTTTCGGTATATCAATGAGCCGCTGGTTGGCAGAACCCCTGAAAACCAGTGCCAGGTCCTTTTTATCCTGTTCAAAGGGACCGTCCACCAGGACATCCACCAGGTCCAACACCGGCAGGTCTTTTACTTCCTCGTATTTATAGCCGGTGTACAGCCAGATTTCCAGCCCGGGAAATTCTTTCTTTAACCGGTCAGCCAATCTCCAGACAGCCTCCGGCTGCATCAACGGATCCCCGCCGGAGAAGGTAATGCCCTGGGTAATGGGAGAAATCGTAGCCGTGATTTCCTTCAGGGCTTCCTCAACGGTCACTTCCCTGCCGCCGCCGGCATCCAGCAGCTCTTGATTATGGCAGCCCGGACAGCGGCGGGGGCATCCCTGCAGGAACACCACCGTTCGGAGTCCCGGACCGTCCACCACGCTATTGGCCGTAATGCCTCCCAGGCGAAGCTGGTTACTCAAGAATCCTCATCTCCATCTCCGGTGTTCTACTAACCCCTTGGATCAAAACCCGAATGAACGGTCCGGTCCTTCAGCTCAGCCACCTTGGCATCGTTAAACCGCTCAACGGTGCTGAGGTAGCCGGTGATACGGCGAACCCGGCGAATCTCGGGGGATTCGCAGCGCGGGCAGCTGTCCTGGTTGATGACACCGGTCACACTGCAGGAGGTGCAGTAATCCACCGGAAAGTTGATGGCCGCATAGCCCATGTCGCTGGCCCGCATATGCTTGAGAATGGCCTGTACTGCCTGGGGATTGTGCAGCGGCGGCGAAGCCATTTCAATGTAACTGATGTGCCCGGCATTGCAGTACTTATGATAAGGACCTTCCAGAGAAATCTTTTCAAAGATGCCGACGGGATAGCCAACGGGCACGTGGAAGGAGTTGGTATAGTAAGCTTTATCGGTAACGCCGGGGATAATACCAAACTCTTTGCGATCCACCTTAGCAAACCTGCCGGATACACTTTCTGCCGGGGTCGCCAGCAGGGTATAGTTCAGGTCATACTGCTCGCCGGCCTCATCGACCTTGCGGCGCAGGTAAGAAACGATTTCCAGCCCCAGCGCCTGGGCTTCCTCACTTTGACCGTGATGTTGGCCGGTCAGCGCCACCAGGGCTTCGGCCAGGCCAATGAAGCCGGGTGACAGGGTGCCGTGTTTAATAACATCTTCAATGGCATCCTCCGGTTTGAGTCCCTGGGAACCCATGTACAGGCCCTGCCCCATGACAAAGGGCATATCTCTCACTTTTAGTTTGGCTTGAACCCGGAAGCGATGATACAACTGGCGGCAGGTTAAATCCAGGGTTTCATCCAATAACCGGTAAAACTTATCGAGGTTGCGTTCTGCCTTAATGGCAATCCTGGGTAAATTGATGGTGGTAAAGGATAAGTTCCCCCGCCCGTCGGTGACCGCGGGACCTTTGCGGTTGGCAATCACCCGGGTCCGGCATCCCATGTAACCCACCTGGTCACCGTACTCGCTGTTAAAGGAAGAGTCCATAAAGCTAAAGGTCGGGTTCATGCGTTTGGAAGATACCCGGATTGCCAACTGAAATAAATCATAGTTGGGATCGCCGGGGTTCAGGTTAATGCCTTCCTTCAACTTGAAGATGATGTTGGGGAAGATCGGGTTTTCTCCCCGTCCCAGACCGGCCTCATAGGCCAACAGCAGGTTTCGGATTACCTTCCGTGCCGCTTCGGATGTTTCGGTTCCCAGGTTCAGGCTGGAGAAAGGCACCTGGGCGCCGGCCCGGCTATGCATGCTGTTCAAGTTATAGATCAGGGCCTCCATGGCCTGGTAGGTCTCATGATCACTGGCATCTTCCACATAGGGTGCAAGGTCACGGTCAAAGAAAGCAAAAGACTGTCCGCCGTGCATGTCGTTTTGAGAACTCTGTAAAATAATTGCGGCTAATGCAGTGGCCGAAGTAGGACGCTTGGGCGGCCGAATATAACCATGCCCGGTATTAAATCCTTCTTTTAGCAATTTTCCTAATGGGATTTGAAGGCAAGTCAAAGTTTTTCCATAAAACTCAAGATCATGAATATGTACATCCCCTCTGGCATGGGCCTGGGACATTTCTTCGGGAATCAGGCGGGTTAAGTAATATTTCTTGCTGGCCGCACTGGCGATCTGCAGCATCTTGGCTGAAGGCGAGTTCGATACGTTGGCATTTTCCCGGTTGGTCTCTTCCAGGATTTCCTCCACCGCATCCATCAAGTCACTTTTGGCATCCCGTAGGCGGGTCCGCTGGTGACGGTACAAAATATAGGCTTTGGCGGTACGGGCATGGCCTGCTTCGATCAGCACCTTTTCCACCATATCTTGAACTTCTTCCACGCCAAAAATATGGCCGTTATATTGTTTCTTGAGCATTTTCAAGACTTCAAGGGTGAGTTCCATCGCCGTTTGACGATCTTCACCGCCAACCGCCTTGGCCGCTTTAAAAATGGCCTCGGTGATTTTGGTTTCATCAAAGGTCACTTCCCGGCCGTCCCTTTTCCTAATCTTATTGAACATCTCTACAGGGCCCCCTTTATCTCTCCTTACTCTTCAACAGTTTCTCCACTTCCTGAAGAAAACTGTGGATATCCCCGAACCGCCGGTAGACCGAGGCAAAGCGAATGTAGGCCACCTCGTCCAGTTCCAGCAGTTGGTTCATCACCAGTTCCCCCACCACGTGGCTGGGTACTTCCAGATCCGTGTGGCTGCGCAGTTCCCTTTCGATATAATGAACAGTATCTTCGATTCTCTGAACCGGTACGGGCCTTTTTTCACAGGCCTTCATTAACCCGGCCAGTAACTTGGCCCGCTCAAAGACCTCCCGCCGCCCGTCCTTTTTAACCACTACCAGGGGTCGTTCATCCACCCTTTCATAGGTGGTAAACCTTCTGCCGCACTCGCTGCATTCTCTGCGGCGCCGGATACTGTTGCCTTCATCGGCCGGCCTGGAGTCTAACACCCGGCTTTCGGGGAAACTGCAAAAGGGACAACGCACTACGTCCACCCCCAAGATATAGGGTCTACCATACTATTTTAACACAACTAAAACAATATGTTGTAGGTAGACTAATTATAAAATACCATATATTGTGAGTCAATGCCGCTTATCAGTAAATTTTACCAGCCTGCAGGGGCTGGTTGTCCCTACCTTTCATTTTCTCGCGTTTTCTACATTCACTGCAAAAAATAAAAATAGGACATAGGTCATCTGTTACATAATATAAAAGGCCTGCGAAATACTTTTAATACAGGCATGGACAAATAACAATAAAGGAAGAACTGCTATGGCAAACGCTATGTTAGAAAAACCCGCCGCAACCCATCATTTTATTCCCAAGAGAGTTTTTATCGAACCGGCGGCTTTGGAATATGAACTGGGGCAAAGGCTGCGGGACCGTTTCCGGTCCGAGGGGGTCCCGGTAACAGTGACCGGTTCCCATAACCGGGCTACGGGAATACCCGGCAAGACAGCCCAGGAAGCCTTTGTGGATGCCAAACGTACCCTGGTGGTGGGGGTAAGAAAGGTAAAAGAATTCCAAACCTGCAAGCCTTCGGCCCACTACCAGCTCCCTCTGGTAACCAGCTGCCCCGGCAAGTGCGAATACTGCTATTTGTTGACCAACCTGGGCAAAAGGCCCTATCTCCGGGTCTATGTAAACATTGAAGAAATTTTAGACAGGGCCAAATCCTACATCAATGAACACCTGCCCAGGGAAACCATTTTTGAGGGCGCCGCCACTTCAGATCCCATCCCCGTCGAGCGGTACACCGGTGCCTTAAAGCAGGCCATTGAATTTTTCGGCCGCCAGGACCATGCGCGCTTCCGCTTCGTAACCAAGTTTACCGATGTGGATTCCCTGCTGGACGCCAAACACAACGGTCGTACCCGGTTCCGCTTCAGCCTCAATACAGAACCCGTCATAAAAAAATTTGAGCACGGCACCCCTTCCATGCCGGAACGGGCAGCCGCCGCCGGCAAAGTGGCCAGGGCAGGCTACCCCCTGGGTTTCCTGGTGGCTCCCATCATGCTTTACGACGGCTGGCAGCAGGGCTACAACGAACTCTTTGAGGAACTGGACAGGGTGCTGGACCCCCGGACACGCAGGGACCTGACCTTTGAATTTATCACCCACCGCTTTACCCAACGGGCGAAAAATAATATCAGCGAAATCTTCCCCAATTCCTGGCTGGACATGGATGAGGAAAAGCGCCAGTTTAAGTACGGCCAGTTTGGCTACGGTAAATACGTCTACCCCAAGGAAAGCATGTCCGAGGTAAAGGAACACATGGAAAGTCTGGCGAACCGGTACTTCCCGGCAGCCAAGGTAGAGTATTTGGTATAAAAAAGAGGTTGGGGCTCATCCCAACCTCTTTTTTATTTACCTATTCTTTTAAAGCATCTGCCAGCAGTTCAGCAGTGTGCTTAACGGCAATGTTTTTACCCTTGGCGTCCAGGCCGCCGCTGATCTGCATTTTGCAGCCGGGGCAGTCGAGAGCCAGTACGCTGGCGCCGGTAGCTTCGGCATTGGCAAGTTTCTTATCTAAGATGGCCAGGGAGATTTCCGGCATCTTGATGGAGTAAGAACCACCAAAACCACAGCACTCGTCGCAGCCCTTCATTTCGGTGATGGCAACACCGGCTTTGCTCAGCAGTTCCCGGGGCTCCTGCCAAACGCCCAGTGCCCGCTTCATGTGGCAGGAATCGTGGTAGGTCGCATTGGCGCCCAGGTTCTTTAACTTGAGGTCTTTGCCGTGCTGGGCAACGAAGGAAGCAAAGTCGACAACCTTGGCAGCCACTTTTTCCGCACGGGCTCTCCAGGCGGGATCATCCTTAAAGTGATCCAGGTAGTGGTGTTTTAACACCTCCACGCAGGTGGGGCACAGGGAAACAATGTAGTCCACGTTTTCCTTTTCAAGGGCCTCGATGTTTTGCTTGGCCAGTTTTACAGCCACTTCCGGGGCGCCCATCTGGCTGGCGGGAATGCCGCAGCAGGTTTGCTCCAGCGGGAAAACAATTTCCATACCCATTTTGTTCAGCACTTTGTAGGCGGCTTCACCCTGCTCGGGATAGACAAAATCACCGAGGCAGCCGGCATAGTAGGCAACCTTGGCCTTCACTTTGCCCTTGGGTACAGAGTGGCCAACCTTGTCCCGCAGCGGTGTGGCAGCTACGGCAGGCAGGCTGCGGCCTTCGGTGAGACCGGAGAAGAACAGGGGCAGGTGACGAATCATATTGCCTTTTACAAAGGGCTTTTGGGCCAGGGAAGCGGTTCTGAGCAAGGTGTGGAACAGCTTGCGGTTGGTCAGTAACTTCTCCAAAATCAACTTTTGACCCATAGGCAGGCCTTCTTTTTTCACGGTACGGCGGCGCAGTTCAACAATCAGGCCGGGCAGGTCAATCTTGCCAGGGCAGAAGGACTTGCAGCGCTCGCAGCGGAGGCAGAGGTTCTGCAGTTCGCCCGCTTTCTCAAAACTGTTCAAGAAAGCGGTTAGAATGGTGCCGATACCGCCGGTGTACACGTCCCCATAGACGTGTCCGCCCACCTGCTGGAATACAGGGCAAACGTTGAGACAGGAAGCGCAGCGAATGCACTGGAGGGCCTGTTTGAAGACAGGATCGTTGCGCATTTCAGTACGTCCGTTATCCATGAGCACAATGTGCATTTGTTTTTGTTCAATGATGCTGCCGTCCATGTCAATGGCAGCGGCGGGACCGGTCATCATGGTCACGTAGCTGGTCAGTTTCTGACCGGTGGCGCTGCGGGGCAGGGCTTCCAGGATGGGGCCTACGTCCTCAAACTTCGCCACCAGTTTTTCCATCCCCACCAGGACGACGTGTACCGGAGGCACGGTGGTGGTCAGACGGCCGTTCCCTTCGTTGGTGCACATCACAAGGGTGCCGGTTTCAGCCACGGCAATGTTGGCGCCGGAGATACTCATTTCAGCCCGCAGGAACTTGCTGCGCAGGTTTTCTCTGGCCACTTTAACCAGTTTGGGAATATCCGGTTCCAGATTTTCATTAACTTCCTTGGAGAAGATGTCGGCCACTTCACCACGGGTCATGTGAATAGCGGGCATCACCATGTGGGAAGGACGCTGGCCGCAAAGCTGAATAATCCATTCACCCAGGTCGGATTCCGCAACATCCTGAATGCCATTTTCATTCAGGAACTTGTTGAGGTGAATTTCTTCAGAAGCCATGGACTTGGACTTAATAATATGGTTTACATTGTTTTCCTTGGCCACTTTCAGAATATATTCCTTGGCCTCCTGGGCGGTTTTGGCCCGGAATACAATGGCGCCGTTTTTTTCTGCATTGGCGGCAAACTGGTTGGCCAGTTCTTCCATGTTATCTGCAGCATAGCTCTTGGCGGTGCAAATTTTTTCACGAATGGCTTCGAAGTCTTTACCTTCATAGGCCTTCTCGCGGGCGATGGGATAGGCTTCCCCGAAGCGGCCCAGGGCGCCCTTTAAGTTATCGTTGTGCAGAGCAGAGTTAATTTCCTGTTTTAAGTTTGCTGTCGCCATGTTGTACCTCCCTAGTCTATAAACACGATGATTAGTCTACCAGGACCATGAACACCAATGGTGAGGACCCTTTCAATGTCCGCAGTACGGCTGGGACCACTGACGAAGGTGAGATATTTAGGAAGCTCGCCAAGGTTTTTATTATAAACAGCAATGGCATCCAGCAGGGTGGGTAAAAGGTTTTTGGTCCGAACAAACACCATGTGAACCGGGGGAAGGATGGATACCATGCGGCTCTCAATGCTGGTGGCATTGCCGACCAAAGTGCCAATTTCCGCAATGGCATAGTCCAACTGGGAAATACCCAAACCGGCATCGGCAGCATTCTGCCGTAAATTTTCATCGGTCATCACAATGCCCAGTTTGCTGCCGATGGCTTTTACATCCACCTCGTCAACTAACTGGGAAGAAGCGTAGACAACCTTATCCACCTTCAGTTCACCGATGATCTTGGCTACCAGTTGACGGGCCTCCTCCAGGTTGGCTACCCTGTGTACTTCTGCAGACAGGGCTTCGGCAGCGGTTTTAAACTTTTCGTACAAAGCATCTCCTTTACACTCGCTGTAAGAATCCTTCATAGGAACCTTCGCTTGTACGGTGCTCATGCAATCCACCTCTTGAATATATTTTTGGAAACTTTACGATAGATTTTACTTTCATACCATTGTAAGGGCATGATGGTCAGACCACGATTTGCAGCCAAAAAAAATGGCTTACTGACTTTTGCAAAAATTAAGAAATGCTAATTGTTTATTTATTAACATTTCCTTATATACTGTATTCTTTTCAATTAGTCAGCCATTTTCTGAATAGTATATTAAAATTTTTGACAAAATGCAATCTTTTTTCGAGCATCCTCTCTTTACCTAACATTTAAACAAATCTTAACATACTAAATTTTTTTAGTAACGGTAGGAGTCTTCCCTGGGGTTATGATAGGGTGCTATTTCTACCAGGATAATATCGATGCCGATTTTCTTAATTTTTTCCCAGGGGACAATCAGTTCGTCGTCCCGCCCGAAGAGCCCCAGAAAACGTCCTTGTCCCGGTAAAACGATGGCGGCAATGCGACCCGCTTCCAAATCAATGTCAATATCTTTGATCAGTCCAAGTCTTCTGCCGTCGACTACATTTACAACCTCTCTTATCCGCAGGTCGGAAATCTTGATCATTTTGCCACCTCCCCATTGTTAATGTATATGCAGGAACATTTAACTTCTACACAAAAAAATAAGGCCGGGGGCCTTATTTTTTGGACAAACATTCTTGCTATGGGATATTTCTTTTGAATCTGGCCTTCAGCCATCGGCTTATGGACTACCTCGTATTGTCTGGTTCATACTGTACTATGAAAAGCTCGGAAGATAAATGAAGATTTCCTATGTCTTCTTCTTACTTCCAACCTCTCACATCTCACTTCTCAAATCATACATACTTTCTCATGTGGTTGAGGGCGGCCTTTTCCAGGCGGGAAACCTGGGCCTGGGAAATGCCGATTTCCTCGGCCACCTCCATTTGCGTCTTTCCTTCAAAAAACCGCAGCGTCAGTATATGCTTTTCCCTGTCGCTGAGCCTTCTTAATGCGTCCCGGATGGAGATCTCCTCCAGCCAGCTTAAGTCCAGGTTTTTTTCGTCACTGATCTGGTCCATCACGAAAATGGGATCTCCGCCGTCGTGATAGATGGGTTCAAACAGGGAGATGGGCTCCTGGATGGCGTCCAGGGCAAAGACAATTTCCTCCCTGGGCATTTTTAGTTCGCCGGCAATTTCGTTAATGGACGGTTCCCGGGAATATTTATTGACCAGGCTGTCCCTTACCTGCAAAGCTTTATAAGCAACATCCCGCAGGGACCGGCTCACCCGGATGGGGTTGTTGTCACGCAGGTATCTCCTGATTTCCCCGATAATCATCGGTACCGCATAGGTGGAAAATTTTACGTTCTGACCCAAATCAAAATTATCGATGGCCTTCATGAGGCCGATACAGCCCACTTGAAACAGGTCGTCCACGTACTCGCCACGGTTGGTAAAACGTTGTATGACGCTGAGTACCAGCCTGAGATTGCCGTTAATCAGCTCGCTTCTGGCATCTTTATCTCCTCGCTGCATTGCTTCAAACAAAGTTCTCATCTGACTGTTTGTTAGTACAGGAAGTTTGGATGTATTTACACCGCAGATCTCGACTTTGTTTACCAGCATTGATCGGCCTCCCAACGTTGTTTCTAATACCGGTGGTACAAGCGGTAAAACGTTTAAACTTGACCTTACAGGTTCATTATTACCTTGGCAAATTTCTTATATACATGGACCAAGGGCTGCAAAAAACCCCAAAAACAACCTCTATGCGCTGTTTTTAGGGTGAAATCTTCGTATTTCTCTGTCTTTTAAAATTACTCCATACGGTGAATTTCTTTTTTTAAGCGTTTGATAATTCTTTTTTCCAACCGGGAAATATAGGACTGGGAGATCCCCAGCATGTCAGCCACTTCCTTTTGGGTCTTTTCCAGCCCGTTGTTCAGTCCAAAACGAAGTTCCATAATCCGTCTCTCACGACCCGATAATTTCAACAATGCCTGGTGCAGCAGCTTTTTGTCTACTTCTTCTTCCAAATTTTTATAGATGATGTCATTTTCGGTTCCCAGCACGTCGGACAGCAGTAATTCGTTGCCGTCCCAGTCTATATTTAAAGGTTCGTCAAAGGAAACTTCCGAACGGGTTTTGTTGTTTCTGCGCAGGTGCATTAAGATTTCATTTTCAATACAACGGGAAGCATAGGTGGCCAGCTTGATTTTTTTGTGCGGGTCAAAGGTATTGACAGCTTTAATTAAACCAATGGTACCAATGGATACCAAATCCTCGATGCCCACGCCGGTATTTTCGAATTTCCTGGCAATATACACCACCAGTCGCAGGTTTCTCTCAATTAGGACATTCTTTACCTTGCCGTCACCGCTGCCCAACCGCTCAATTAAATCATTTTCTTCATCGTTGGATAGCGGTGGGGGTAAAGCCTCACTGCTGCCCACATAATAGATTTCCTGGTGATATCCCAGCCAGTGAATAACCCGGGCCACATAGAGCCGAATCAGTATTTTTAAATGCCAGGCGTTTTTCAAGCATCTCCCTCCCTGAATCCCATTCCTTGGGCACCTATGAAGCCAGAAATTGTGTGTGCAGCAAAGCCCTGTAGGTGATCTCGGGACTCAACTTCCGGTCATAAATCCCAACCACCACATCTTTCACCTGCTGTTTTTTATCTCTATAGCAGATTTCTATGACATCCGGCCGAATTCCCAATAACATACCGTTTTCCTTGCCCAGGGACTGAAAGGGTATCAATCTCAGGCGTTTGGCGTAGGGTGTTTCAGACAGCGACAGAATCATGAGAGACCCGTCCCGGGTCCCCCCCCGCTGAAATAGCCCGCAGATTTCTTCAGGCAGCAATGGCTTTAAAACCTCATATTCCACAATCACAACCGGGTGCTGGCTTAAGGGGTCTACCAGTTGGTTGCCGGTGTCCACCAGCGCCTCCACAGAGACCTTTTTCCCCCACAGGGTAATGGTCAAGGGGATTTTATCTGTTGTTTGTCCCGCACGCTTTAACCATAGGGTGGACCCCCATTTTCCCACACAGTAAGATAAGAATACCGTGCAGGATAAAACCAGCCACTTGTTAAAACCAATCTCCGCCAACCGGTTGTCTGATTGAACAACCAGTGTATTTGCCCACAGGTAATGCAGGCCGGAAGAAGTGCCTCCCACAGCAAAACCGGCCAGCAGCAGAAAAAGGAACCGGCGAAGAACTTTTCTCCAGGGGTCAAAGCCAAAGGCGATCAAAACCATCAACACGGCGGTCAATAATTTTGCGTACAGGCTGCCCGCTGGTCCTAACCCCGGAATGAAAATGATAAAGGCATAAATACACCCCACTGCTGCAGCGGTTACCATCCGGGCAAAGGAACTGCCGTTCCCGGTAAACCTGGATGTTAGCCAGAGCACAGTAAGGTTCATCACCAAGTTTACAAATAGTAGTTCATCCAAGTAGACCACTTGTCTCATTTGTGCCTACCCCGTCGTAAAAGAAAAGGTGGTCAGTACCATGATATGGCGCAGTCAAGCCAAATATTCCAACAAAACCAATTGGAACAAAAAACCCTGGCAGTATTATACAACGCCAGGGTCAGGGAAACTTGTCAATATCTGGTAATTACTTCCAAATTTTTTTAGTGTTATTTCTACATTTTCGTTGTTATTTTAAAAAAAGTTAAACCTATGGTCAATCGGAGTAAGACAGGTAAGCCCGGGCTTCCTCCCACAGTTCCTCGGGCACGAAGACCTGTACCTGGGAACCGGGCCCAGTGGCTGATGTACCAAAAAATACAGTATTAAAACTTTCCCATTTCAAATTAACCGGAATATCCGCACTTTCCAAAGCGCTTTTTAAAATTTCTGCCTCCACCATGTTGGCAGCAGACATTAAAAGTCGCCATTTAGGAGCCATCACCAACACCTACTTAATACAATCTCCGTGCATTCATAAACCTCTCACTTCTAATCTCACGTCCCACTTCTCAATCCAGCGGATCGTTGATGTCGTGCCGGTTTGAGTCTTTGTAGGCAGGGCCTTTATTGGGGTCCTTAAACTGCTGTTGCCCCCTGATCTTATCCAACCCTTCCTTGCGGGTTAAATTTTCCCTGTTGGTTTTGACGTTCTCCATCAAGATCACCTTCTTCCGGGTATTTTTTCTGCACTTAGTGTACCCCGGAGTGTTGGGGTTATCCCAATAAAAAAACCTCCTGCCTGAAACAGGAGGTTGAAAATCTTAGCGACGGCGCAGGAAGGCCGGAATGTCCAGGTCATCGTGACTGGCAAAGGGTTTGATTTCCATTTCCGGTTTCTTCCTCTCTTTTCTCGCAGGAACATACTGGTCAAAACCGGTGGCAATCACGGTTACCCGAACCTCTTCATTCATTCTCTCATCAATGACGGCGCCAAAGATGATGTTGGCTTCCGGGTCGGCTGCCTGGGCGATGATTTCGGCCGCTTCATTTACTTCAAACAGGCCCAAGGAGGAACCGCCGGTAATATTTAATAGCACACCCCGGGCTCCCTCAATGGAGGTTTCCAACAGCGGGCTGGAGATGGCTGCCCGGGCCGCCTCGGTGGCCCGGTTTTCCCCGGTGGAACTGCCAATCCCCATCAGGGCGGAACCGGTATCCCTCATAATGGTCTTCACATCGGCAAAGTCCAGGTTAATCAAGCCGGGGACAGCGATCAGGTCGGAGATACCCTGAACACCCTGGCGCAGGACATCATCCGCGATGCGGAATGCCTCCACAATGGAAGTATGTTTGTCAATGACCTGCAAAAGACGGTCATTGGGGATGGTAATCAGTGTGTCCACCTTGCTCTTCAGATTCTCAATGCCTTGTTCCGCCTGGGTAAGTCTCTTTCTTCCCTCAAAAGTAAAGGGTTTAGTGACAACGCCTACCGTCAGGGCGCCAATTTCTTTTGCAATCTCAGCCACCACCGGCGCTGCTCCGGTTCCGGTACCGCCGCCCATACCGGCAGTGACAAAGACCATATCGGCACCCTTGAGGGCCTGCATGATTTCATCCCGGCTTTCTTCGGCGGCTTTACAGCCAATCTCCGGGTTGGCTCCGGCGCCCAGACCTTTGGTTAACTTGGTGCCGATCTGAATTTTGTGGTTGCTGTGGGATAAGAACAGGGACTGTGCATCTGTATTCACCGCAACAAATTCGACGCCTTTCAGCCCGGCACTGATCATCCGGTTGACTGCGTTGTTACCGCCGCCCCCGACACCGATTACTTTAATGTTTGCAAAATGGTCCAGGTCCAGTTCAAAGTCAAGCATAAAGTTAATCCTCCTCCGTATTTAAACCATCAAGCCGCTTCATTTCTTAGATAAACCTGTCCAGAACTTCACGCCAGACAGACAGGCGTCCTAAACGGCGGAAATTTCGTTTGGCGCCATAGAGTACCAGTCCAATGGATGAAGCATACACGGGGCTTGTCCATTCCTCCCTGGGCACGCCAACTTTTCCGGGAGAACCGACTGCCACTTTCGAACAGTTCATTTGGGCAGCCGCCAAGTCCAAGACTCCCTTTAGTAAGGCCCCACCGCCTGTCAGCATGAATCCGCCGGTTAAGGATGCAAGTCTGTAGTGGCGGCTTACTTCCTGCTGGGCCAGCTCAAAAATTTCTTGCATGCGTGATTGTATGATATCTCGGGCAGTGCTGGCGGGCACTTTCCTTGTTTCATGCCCCCCCACACTGTTGATTTCCAAAATACAGCCGGGCTCCGGCTCTGCCAGACCCAGGTTACGTTTGATTCGTTCCCCTTCACCGATGGAAGTCCGTAGGCACACCGCCAAATCGCTGGTGATATGTTCACTGCCAACGGCCAGGGCCTGTGTATAAACCGGCAGTCCCTGATCAAACACTGCTAACCCGGTAATAGCCCCTCCCAGGTCCATTAACACCGTACCTATTTTTTTATGGGTATCGGTTAAAATTGCTTCTCCTGAAGCCACCACCGACGGGATAATTTCCAAAATTTCCACCCCGGCAATGGCAATGCTTTCAGCCAACTGCCCGTCTACAATCTCCAGGTCTCCAGCTAACTGATTAACAACAGGAAAGGCTACATAGAAAGCATTCGTGGTTTCGCCGGCCATAGCCTGCGACAGCCTGACGGCCTGGGCGATGGACTTGCTTAACGATGCTTTGTCAATAACAACCCCTTTGCGAACCCCCAGGGTGGGACATTCGCCCAGCCCCTTGATGATGGGATAACCGTTGGGGCTGACTTCCGCTAACACTGACACCACTTTGGTGGTGCCGATGTCAAGTCCACCGACAATATGTCTCCTGGCCAAGCCAGGCACCTCCCAGTGCAACTGTTTACTTAAAATGTAAAATTCTACATAGAATAGAAATTCCCTTTTGCTATTCTACCAAAAAAATACTTTATTTTTTTAATAAATGCCGCCGTATAATAGCGAGATTTTGAAATAAACGCACGCCAAAGGCCACCACTGCCGCTGTGCTCAGCGGAACACCCAATTTGGTTCCGATATAGGCCAGACCGGCAGCCAGTAAGATATTGCTGAAAAAGCCCGTCACAAAAATATGGTTGTCATAGTGATCTTCCAGGGCCGCCCGGATGCCGCCAAAAACCGAATCCAATGCCGCCAGTACCCCCAGCCCCAGGTACTGGGCATAGACCTGGGGTAACACCATGGGAACATTTAAACCTACGATAACCCCCAGGGTCAGTCCCACCAGGGCCAACAAAACACCTGCCCACATGGTTATTTTTCCTCCTTCAGCGGTTTGGCATATTCGATGTGAATACGATGCTTATAAGCCGGCACCGTCAGCGTTTCTTTTTTGGCAACGTTAACAGCAACTCCCCAGTTCCGCATGGTGTCCACCAGACCGCCTTTAATGAGCAGGGCGCTCTCCAGCTGGTCCGGCGCTCCGATGGCCAGCACGGAGTAAGGGGGGGAAATTCTTGTCAGGTTGACATCAATAAAGGTACCCGCCAGGCGGATTTCACTGTTGGAAATAATTCTCTGACCGTTAATGGCCAGGGCCTCCGCCCCGGCGCCCCTCAGTTCGTTGACAACTCTAAGCAGGTCCTCGTCCCGCACGGTAAAAAGGTTTTCCCCTGCCTGCAGGTCCTCCTTTTTAATGGGCGCCAGGGTGACCTCCACGCCAGGGCCTTCCAATTCAGTCATCCCGGCAATTTGGCGAACCTTTTGCAGTTCCTTCTGAACCGCCTGGGATGCCTCGGGACGGCCTTTTTCCGCCTGGGCCAGTTTACTTTCCAGGTCGTTGGCTTCAATTAACAGCGTGGTATATTCCTTTTCGATTTGTTTTAACTCGGTTGTCAGCAGCTGCACGCGATCTATGGGTACACCGGAATCCACCCTGCCGGCGGTCCGGAATTGAAAAGCCACCATCAATCCCAAAACCACTGAGACCAATGCGATGGAAATATAAAGTGTTTTATTCATACCATCCCGCCTTATTTTTCCTCTACCGGCCGGGCGTACTCAAAGGTGGTGGGCCCGGTGTACTCGGCGATTTCCAGGCTGGTTTTCTTCCGCACCTGCACCTGGATGCCCCAGATTTTCAACTGCTCCACCACGCCGCCCTTCATAAACAACGAGTTCTCCAGGGTGTCCGGATTCCCGATGGCGGTAATGGTAAAAGGAGCAGGCAGCCTTTTATTCTTGTTGGTGAGGATGGTGGGTCCAATACAGCGTATCTCACTGGTGGCGATTAACCGGACACCGTTTAAAGCGATGGCCTCCGCCCCCGCTGCTTTTAATTCATTGAGAACCCGCAGAACATCTTCATCATGCAGTACGTATAAATTGGGGTCCTGTCCGGGCGGCAGGGCCACGTTGCTGTCACTGAGCATCACTTCCACACCCGGTCCGGTTACCGCTTTGGTGCCGGCAATAATCCGGTAGGTTTCCAATTCTGTGCGGCTGACATCGGATACCGTAGCCTTTTTATCCAGCTTCTCCCGCAGCTCGTTCACCCGCTGCTGCAGTTTGTTGCGTTCTTCTCTTTTTTGATTGATTTCATTGGAGAGGGTTTGCACTCTGGCGATGGGCGGCGTTTCGTTAATTTCTTTGTAAGATCTGTACTGGACCGTCAACATTAAGCCCAATACGATGCCAACCAGTATAACGCCCCACTGGTATTTTTTCACTTTCACTGTTGGCCCTCCGGTTGATGCTTTGAATATTTGACCACAGGCACCCTGGGGTTGGACAGGTCTATGTATTGTATTTGATTCCCAGGCTGCTTCAGGCTGTTTACGACCTGCTGAAAAACCGTGCCTTTGTATTCAAGATCCCTGGGCAATCCCAGCCTCCCCTGCACACCGTCGATGGTATACAGATTGATCTGTCCTGCTTTATTTATATTTAATTCCGATAATTTCATGACTAATGAGCGAGGCAATTGGGACAGAGCATTTAAGGCCACCGGCAGGGTTTCCGATTCAATGGGCTTACCCGGCTCGTTTGCCTTTACCTGCAAGCCGGTAATAATGGGCAAAGCCGAAGCAATCTGTCCCTTTTGCAAGTATACCCCATCGGCATCCACTTTAATAAAGCCGTTTTGTACCGGGAGAAGCGCCACAGCTTTCCTTTCCACAACAGTAATTTTGATCTTATTGGGCAGGGAACGCTTCATTTCTGAACTCTTGATTAAAGGGACCAGACTCAACCTCTTTTCGGCCTCAGACAGGTTGATCTTAAAGATGTTTGCATTACGGTGGATACCGGAAAACTGAATAATTTCTTCCTCGCTCAACTGGCGATTACCGTTCACGGTAATGGTTTTGATCTGAAAAAAAGGCGACTGGAGTAAAACATACATCGCCGCTGCCACCAGTAAAATAAAAAAAACACTTTGTACCAAGTGGTTCTTCTTTCGTGGGGTTGCTGCACGAGGTCGATACACAGTCCCACTCCTTGCCTAAATTTTTCCTTCTATTGCTTTGACAACATTATAACTGAAACGAATAGTACTTGTCCAAGGCAAAACTAAAAAAAGAGTCACTAACTGTTGACTCTAATAATACGTGCACCCAGAGCATTGTATTTCTTTTCGATTCTTTCATAACCCCTGTCAATGTGTTCAATATTGCTTAACACCGTACCGTCTTCCCCGGCCAGGGCTGCCAGGATAAGGGCCGCCCCCGCCCGAAGGTCGGTGGCCTCCACACAGGCCCCGGTCAAGCGCTTAACTCCCTTGACCACCGCCGTGTGCCCTTCCAGGTAAATGTCTGCTCCCATTCTGCGGAATTCCGGTACATGTTTAAAGCGATTTTCAAAGATGGTCTCGGTAATGACACTGGTCCCTTCGGCGATGGTCAGCAGGGCCATCATTTGGGACTGCATATCCGTTGGAAAGCCAGGGTAAGGCATGGTTTTAATATCTACGGCCTTGAGCTGCCCGGTACCCTGAACACGCACCCAATCGTCACCCACATCCACCTCTACGCCGGCTTCCCTTAGTTTATAGATGACGGGGTCCAGATGCTCCGGGATGACATTGGTTACCGTGACATCCCCCTGGGTAACGGCCCCGGCGATCATATGGGTCCCTGCCTCGATACGATCCGGAATAACGGTGTGGGTGACCGAACCTAATTCTTTCACCCCTTCAATACGAATGACATCCGTACCGGCGCCGACAATCTTGGCGCCCATGGCGTTGAGAAAATTCTGCAAATCCACAATCTCCGGTTCCTTGGCCGCATTCCGTATGACGGTGGTGCCTTCTGCCAGTACCCCGGCCATCATTAAATTTTCCGTAGCCCCTACACTGGGAACGTCAAAATGTATTACCGTACCAGTTAACTGGCTGGTTTCTGCTGTAATATAGCCAAATTTTTCCGAGATCTTCGCCCCCAGGGCGGATAAACCTCTGAAATGAAGATTCATAGGACGGGACCCGATGTTGCAGCCCCCCGGATGGGAGATCCTCACGTTGCCGAAACGACCGAGCAATGGACCTAAAACGAGATTGGACGCCCTCATTTTTCTCATCAGGTCCTCTGAAATCTCCTGGGACTGTACATGGGTACTGTCCACCATCATAGTATTGCCCTCAAAGGTTACCTTGGCCCCCAGATAGGCAAGAAGTTCCTGCATGACAAAAACGTCTCTTAAACTGGGTACTTGATGAATTGTACATACACCGCCGCTTAGCAAAGTTGCTGCCAGAATCGGTAATGTTGCATTCTTTGATCCGTTTGCCTTGATGGAACCCTTTAGGCGGTTGCCTCCTACAATCACGAACTTCTCCACGTTGCCACCTCCGCCTAGTCTTCTCCCAACACTCTCACTTCCAGGTGCAGGGATACCCCGAAACGGTCCTGCACCATTTTCTTTATTTTGTCTATCAGAGTCAGAACATCACGTGCAGTGGCATTGCCAAGGTTTAAAATCCAGTTGGCATGTTTGGTTGAAACCTCGGCATCCCCGACCCTGAGTCCCTTGCCCCCGCATGCTTCAATTAATTTTCCCGCAAAATCTCCCTCGGGATTCTTAAAGACACTGCCCGCATTGGGATACCCCTGTGGCTGGACGGCTTTCCTTTTCAATAAATAATCCCGGGTTTCCTGCTCAATTAAATCCTTATCTTTTACATAGCCCTGCCAGAGGGTGGACACGCAAATGACTGGTTTGTCCTGTAAATTGCTGGAGCGGTAAGAAAAGCCCAGTTCTTCTTTGCTTAGGGTTACAAACTGGTTATTTTCATTTAACACCTCGATGGATAACAGAACATCCTCCACACAGCCGTTCATGGCCCCGGCATTCATGACAATGGCCCCTCCCAGGGAGCCGGGAATCCCTGCGGCAAATTCAAAACCACCTACCCCGGCCTTACGGGCCGCTACCGCCAGCTCCGGCAGCATGGCTCCGGCACCGGCTTTGATGGTAGTACCCTCCACTGAGATCCCCGCCAGTCCCCGCCCTACCTTAAGGACCATCCCCCTGATGCCGCCGTCCTTTACCAGCAGGTTTGACCCATTTCCGATCACTGTCAGAGGAATATGATGGTTTGCGGCAAACTCCACCGTCCGACGAATATCTTCCTTGTCACTGGGATCGACAAAAAGGTCGGCAGCGCCACCAATTCGCCAGGTGGTGTGCTTCTTCATTGGCTCATTGATCCGTACGGATCCCTTGACCAGTGACTGAAGTTCACCCGCCAGTGAAGTATAACTCATGCTACTTTTCCTCCAGTCTCCTCAGCAGTTCCCCGCCCAGGGTCCAAACATCTCCGGCGCCCATGGTTAAAACCAAATCTCCGCCTCTGGCTTCCTTTGCCAGGAAATCTGCCGCGTCTTTCAGGGTAGGCAGGTAAATAATCTGCTGACCTTCCTGCCTGGGAACGGCTTTAACAATCAGTTTTGTATGAACGCCCTCAATGGGTTGCTCGCTGGCGGCATAAATGTCGGTTAAAATGACCATGTCCGCCTTGCTAAAGGATTGCCCAAATTCCCGGTACAGCTGGCGGGTCCGGGTATACCTGTGGGGTTGAAAAACCGCAATAATTCTTCCCGGGTGTGCCGATCTTGCTGCCTGCAGGGTAGCCTTCACTTCTGTGGGGTGATGTGCATAGTCGTCCACAACCTTAATCCCCTGGGCTTCCCCAATCAATTGATAACGTCTTTTGGCTCCTTTAAACAGGTGCAAAGCCCTGTTGATTTCAGCAAAATCAAGACCCAGGTGACGGCCCACCGCCAAGGCGGCCAGGGCGTTTAAAAGATTATGATAGCCGGGAACATGCAGTTCCAGCGTGCCAAGCCTCTCTCCTCGAAAGTACACTTCCCCGCAGTTTATTCCTTCCTTTGTTGCAAAGGATTGCAAAACGTAATCCGCACCGGAATCCTTTGATCCATAGGTGATCACCGGACAGGGCAGCCCCTCTCTCATTTCTTTCAGGATTGGATCATCCAGGCAAATCACCGCCAACCCGTCCGCCGGCACCTTGTGGAGAAATTCCTGAAAAGCCATAACAAGCTTCTCCTGGTGTCCGTAATAGTCCAAGTGGTCGTCCTCGATGTTGGTGACCACAGCCACCTGAGGGTCCAACAATAAAAATGAACCATCGCTTTCATCCGCCTCGGCCACCAGGAATTCCCCCCGGCCCAGTTTAGCGTTCCCACCGATATTGCTCAAGTCACCTCCGATGAGTATGGTGGGATCCAGCCCGTTCTCTTCCAGGACCAGGGCTGTCATGGACGTGGTGGTGGTTTTTCCGTGTGCTCCGGCCACTGCAATGCCTCGTTTTTCTCTCATCAACCGAGCCAGCATTTCCCCTCTTTTCACCAGCGGGATGCCCAGGCGCTTTGCCTCCAGTACTTCCGGGTTGTCGGGAGAAATGGCCGTAGAAACGACGACCATGTCGATGTCCCCGTCAATAGTACGGGCCTCGTGCCCGATGCTGCATACAGCGCCCATTGCCTCCAGCCGTTCAATAACGGCAGACCTTTTAATATCGGAACCTGACACCCGGTAGCCGCCCGTACCCAGCAGGACTGTGGCAATCCCACTCATACCGGCGCCGCCGATGCCAACAAAATGAATTCTTTTTAGCTTTCCCTGCACTCACATCACTCCTTCCCGAAACAAGACTGCTCCCAGGGTGAAAACCTATCCTAATCTGTAGCTGCTGCACCGCTTGGTAGAAAGTCGGGCAACCTTTATTCCCCGTAAAAGAGCGTTTCTGTAAGCATACTATGCATCTCCTCCGGGAGGTGTTACTGCCCAAACCATTCGCCAAGGGCTTGTCCTGTTCCGCCAACAAAAGACTGCCCCGGCAATGATTTTTCGTTATTGCCGTGGCAAAATCTTCTCCACGCATTTTATAATATCATGAAGGGCCCCAGGCCGCCCCATTTTTTGGCTGGCCCGCGACATATTTTCCAACCTGTTGGTATCGTTGATGATGTTTTCAACGGTTTCAACCAGTTTGCCGCCCGTCAGATCCGCATCCTTGATCAGCACCGCCGCTCCCCGGTCCGCCAGTGCCCGGGCGTTATGTTCCTGGTGATTTTCCGAGGCATAGGGATAAGGGATCAGAACGGACGGCAGGCCTGAAACGGTAAGTTCCGCCAGGGTCGCCGCCCCGGCACGGCTGATCACCAGATCCGCAGCGGCCAGCGCTTCGTGCATATTATACAAATAGGGTTTAACGATAATATTGACATATTTATCCAAAACAATACCGTTGTTTGCTAATTCATTAAGAAATTCCTGGTAGCCCAGTTGTCCGGTGGCATGCAGTACCTGTACCTTCGGGTCGTTGCCGTATCTTTTTACAACCTCCACCATGGCCTGGTTTATGCGCCGTGCCCCCAGGCTGCCGCCAAAGACCAGCAGGGTCAGTTTTTCGCCATGTAAATTCAGGGATGTCAGAGCCTTCGTTCTGTCGGTCTGCATGATTTCCGGTCGAACCGGCAGGCCGGTAACCACTACCTTGGCTTTACCGGAAAAGTATTTGACGGAGTCCTCAAAGGTAACGGCCACCTGATCGACAAACCTTGACAGAAGCCTGTTGGTGATACCGGGCAGCGCATTTTGCTCGTGAATCAAAGTGGGTATGCCTCGCCTGGCCGCTGCCATCACCACCGGCCCGCAGACATAACCCCCGGTACCGATCACAACATCCGGTTTAAAGGTTTTCATGATACGGGCCGCCTCCCGGCAGCCCTGCCAGGCCTGCCACAGCACCTTGAGATTGGCCAAAGAAAGCTTTCTTTCCAGGCCGGATACGGTAATGGCCTGAAAAGGGAAATTGGCCTTGGGTACGATGTCCGCCTCAAGACCACGGTTGGTTCCTACATATAGGATTTCTGTATCGGGGAAACGGTTTTGCAGGCCTCTGGCAATGGCCAGGGCCGGGTATATGTGGCCACCGGTACCGCCGCCCGTTAAGATGGCACGCACAGCCTTCACCTCTTCTCGAAGTTCGAGGTTGGAACTTCGAAGTTCGACTTCCAACCTCATTTCGAAGTTCTGTTTGAACTTTAAATTATACGATGTTTCAATAGTTTATATTCATCGTGGGGTTGTGTACTTTGATATATTCAGGACGATGCCAATGCCGGACAGGGTAAAAAGCAGCGAGGTACCCCCATAGCTGATGAAGGGCAGCGGAACGCCGGTGACCGGCATGGACCCGGTTACCACTCCCATGTTGATCAGTGCCTGCAGGGCGATACCGCTGGTAATGCCCGCCGCCAGCAGGCTGGCAAAGGGGTCCGGCGACGTAACTGCGATTTTCAGACCACGCCAGACAAACATAATAAAAAGCAAGACAATCAGAGTGGCCCCGATAAAGCCAAGCTCTTCTCCAGTAATGGCGAAAATAAAGTCCGTGTGGTTTTCCGGCAGGTAAAGAAATTTTTGTTTGCTTTGTCCCAATCCTACCCCGAATAACCCGCCGGAACCCAGGGCATAAAGGGATTGGATAATGTGATACCCTGTTCCCTGGGGGTCTGCTTCCGGGTCCAGAAAGGCCAGAAAACGTCTCATCCGGTAGGGCTCAAAGTAAATGGCCAATGACACTGCCACCAAACCCAGGCCCATCAGTCCTCCCAGGTGGGAGATTTTGGCCCCGGCGGCAAAAAACATGATAAAGATCGTGCCGCACAAAACAATGGCTGTCCCCAGGTCGGGCTGCAATAAAATCAATCCTGCCGCCAGCACCATGACAGCCAGGTAAGGCAGCAACACCTCCCTGAAGGAGTTTAACTTCTCTCCTTTTTTTGACAATCCAAAGGCCACAAACATAATCATACAGAGTTTTACCAACTCGGCCGGTGAAAAAGCCATAAAGCCTAGATCGATCCACCGGCGTGCCCCGTTTACCACCTGGCCGACACCCGGCAGCAGTACTGCCACCAGCAGGATGAACCCGGTCAAAATAATAGGTCCTATCCAACGTTTCAACCGGTAATAATCAAAATTCATCATGAAAAACATGGCTGCCAGTCCGAGAAGCGCCCATAGAAGCTGCCTTTTAAAGAAGTAGAAGCTGTCGCCGTACCGTACCATGGTTGCATATTCGCTGGAAGAAAAGACCATAATCAGACCGATACTTAATAAAATAAGAACCGTCAGAAACAATACAAAATCCGGTGGTCTCTTCTTTAAACGCATCGTTTCTACCTCCTTTTTCAGTCGTCGGTCGTCAGACGTCGGAATGGCTTTTGGCTTTTGGCTTTTGGCTTTTGGCTTTTGGCTTTTGGCTTTTGGCTTTTGGCTTTTGGCTTTTGG
>JBFMCH010000034.1:0-43980 GCA_040754595.1 Bacillota bacterium | reverse complement strand
TGGCTTTTGGCTTTTGGCTTTTGGCTTTTGGCTTTTGGCTTTTGGCTTTTGGCTTTTGGCTTTTGGCTTTTGGGGCATTGTAGGAACCTATCGAATTTGTTGTCAATATGAAATTTTATAGCCACTTTCTAAAAAACAATGGCCAACGGCCCCCCGGGAGAATACCCCTAATGCTTTGCCTTAAGCATCGTCCTTCAGTTCTAATACCAGCTTCTTAAAAAGCTCTCCCCGTTCCTCAAAATTCTTGAACATATCCCAGCTGGTACAGGCCGGGGAAAGAAGGACAACTTCCCCCGGGTGGGCATGTTCGTAGGCCAACTGTACGGCGTGGGGGTAGTCCCGGGCCAAAAAAATGTTGGTAAAGCCCTGCTCCCGGGCAGCTTCTTCGATTTGGTAGCCGTGTATCCCCACCGTGATGAGGACCCTTACTTTCTCTTTAATCTTCTCGGCAAACTCGGTAAAGGAAACCCCTTTGTTTTTCCCCCCGGCAATCAACACGATGGGAACATCATAGGCCTCCAGGGCTTTGATGGCTGCGTCCGGGTTGGTGCCTTTGGAATCATTTATGTAATCCACACCGTTCAAGGTGGCAACATATTCCAGGCGATGGGCAACACCGGAAAAACTCTCCAGACTGCGGGCAATATCGCCAGGTGCGAGACCCATGGCGTGGCCCGCCGCAGCGGCAGCCATGGCATTTTCCAAGTTATGGCTGCCCGGGATGCGCAGGGAGGCAACGCCGGTAATTTCCCTCAGCCCAGCCTCATCTACAATTACAATTTTACCGTTCTGGATAAAACTTCCTTTTTCTAAGATATGCCGACGGCTAAAAAATATGACCTGGGAAGGGCAATCCCTGGCCAATTCCCGGGTAACCGGATCATCGTAATTTAATACGCACCAATCAGTGGGTTTTTGATGGGCGAAGATCTGTGCCTTTGCCCGGATGTATTCCTCCATGGACCCGTGACGGTCGAGGTGATCCGGTGTGATATTTAAAATGACTGCCACCCTGGGAGAAAAATGCCGGGTGGTTTCCAACTGAAAACTGGACACCTCGGCCACCACCCTATCCCCGGCGGTATAATTTTCGATTTCACTGACCAGGGGCAAACCGATATTCCCTGCCACCAGGGTTTTATAACCGGCGTCCCGAAACATCTGCCCGGTTAATGAGGTGGTGGTTGTTTTACCGTTGGTCCCGGTAATGGCTACGATGGGTGCCCTGGCAAAGTGATAGGCCAATTCCAGTTCCCCCAGGAGCGGAACCCCTGAAACTGCTGCCTGGGCCACAGGAGGCACCGTCAAGGGAACCCCCGGGCTTACAACCAGGAGGTCAAAGGTTTCCTGACTGACAGGAGGATAATCCCCCAGTACAAGATGAATGCCCATCCGGACCAGCAGGTCCGCCGCCTGTCCGATTTGTTCCCTTGTTCTGGAATCCGTGAGGGTTACCCTGGCCTGTTTGGCCTGCAAAAATTCACAAACAGCCTGGCCGCTGACACCGGCCCCCACCACTAAAACCCGTTTTCCTGCTAAATCCACTTTCGGTATCTCCTTTGTTCAACTGAAATAAATCGTATATTGCCAATCCTAAAAATACTTAAAGCTGACGGCTGATGGCTGAGGGCGATGGCCAGACCCCAAAGAAATACCCTAAAGCATCAGCCCAACCCTCTTATTCCCAGCAACCCGATGACTGAAAACAGGAAGCTCAACAGCCAGAAGAAACCAACAACCTTTCTTTCCGACCAGCCGGAAAGCTCGAAATGGTGATGCAGCGGGCTCATGCGGAAGACACGTTTACCGGTGGTTTTAAAGGATATAACCTGAATGATGACAGAAAGAGTTTCCAGCACATACAGTCCACCGATAACCACCAGCAGCAATTCACTGCGGGTGACCACCGCGGCGGCTCCCAGGGCGCCTCCCAGGGCGAGGGAACCGGTATCTCCCATGAAGACTTTGGCCGGGTGACGGTTGTAAAACAGAAAGCCCAGGCAGCCGCCGGTAACCGCCGCCAATACAATGGCTGTGCCCACTTTGCCGCTGAGCAGGGCCAGCAGCACAAAAGCCGCCGAGGTAAATACCGTGGCGCCGGCAGCCAGGCCATCCAGGCCATCGGTTAAATTCACACCGTTGCTGGTCCCCAGCAGCACAAACACCGTGAGAGCGAAAAAGGGCCACCATCCCAGGTCAAAGCCAATTCCTCCCGGGGTCAAGAAGCCGGAAAAGGGAATCAGGTAATCGGTTCCCCTCCCCATTTGGAACACCGCAACCACGGCCAGAAAAGTGGCAAAAATCAGCTGGCCGAGAATTTTTTCCCTGGCCTTTAAGCCTAAATTTCTCTTCAGCACCACTTTGATAAAATCATCTAAAAAGCCGATAAGACCGTAACCCAGGGTAACGGCTAAAACAACCAACCCCTCGGCCCGGCCTGGAACGCCGCTCCTTAATAATACTGCACCGGCAACGGCTATGCCGATGAGAAACATGATACCGCCCATGGTAGGTGTGCCTGATTTGACCATATGTCCGGAGGGTCCTTCGGCCCGGATGGTCTGGCCAAATTTTAGTCTTCTGAGAAGAGGTATGGCTATTGGACCCAGCGCCAGGGTAACGAATAAACTAATCCCCGCTGCCAGCCAAACCACTGTATAGTCCATTTCTGCTCCCTCCCTTGTGAGAGGTGGGAAGTTAGAAGTTGGAAGTGAGAAAAATATTTCTCCTTCTAACTTTCACGTCACTCTCGGTTGTCTTTAACCAGTTCTTTTACAATTTTCTCCATGCGCATGCCGCGGGAGCCTTTTACTAAAATTGTATCACCGTGTTGTAAAATATCTTTTAAAAATTCCACCGCCTGATCATTGTTTTCAAATTGGCGGACTCTACCGGGGTGCAGCCCGCCCTTCACTCCTCCCCGGGCGATCCATTGGGCCAGGTTGCCTACGGTGACCAGGTAATCCACCGCCAAAACGGCTGCTGCCTCTCCGACCTCCTGGTGCCCCGACTGTTCCAGTTCGCCCAGTTCAAACATGTTTCCCAAAACGGCAATCTTTCTACCCGCGGCGGTCTCTTGCAGCACTTGCAGAGCCGCTTTGGCCGATGAGGGATTGGCATTATAAGTATCGTTGATAACGGTCATACCCTTGACATTTAAAATTTCCAGCCTCATGTGGGTCAGGGCCACCTGCTCCAACCCGCGGGCGATTTCATCAAACTGTAAACCCAGCTGCAGGCCAACACCCACCGCAGCCATACTGTTCATGACATTATGACTGCCAGGAACCGGCAGGCGAATTTCCCCCTGGCCCCCGGGGTAAAGAATTTCGTACCGGACCCCGTTGCCGTCGGGACGCAGGTTATAACCCCGGATGTCCGCCGGGCCTGCCAGGGAGTACAGCCAAACCTTACCTTTACAGCGGCCTGACAGTTCCCTGAGAAACGGGCTGTCAGCATTGAGGACGGCAAAGCCCTCTGCCCCGATATGTTCCAGCACTTCTGTCTTGGCCAGGGCAATGTTTTCCACCGAACCCAGGCGTTCCAGGTGCGCTTCCCCGATATTGGTAATCACCGCCCCGGTTGGTTTGGCCAGCCTGGCCAGAAAATCAATTTCCCCGGGGCCCCGCATACCCATTTCAACCACCGCAGCCTGGTGTTCTGCCGTTAGGTTGAGCAGGGTCAAGGGAAGGCCCAGTTCGTTGTTGTAATTACCCTCGGTCTTTAAGGTATTGTAACGGGTATTCAGCACCGAAGCAATCATATCTTTGGTGGAGGTCTTACCGTTGCTGCCGGTCACCGCCACCACCGGAATATTCAGGCTGATCCGGTTATGGCTGGCCAGCCGCTGCAGCGCCTGCAGGGTATCTTCCACCAAAACCACCGGTACCTCGGTCGCCACTTCCCGGACCCTTTGGGAAACCAGCAGGGCAGTCGCCCCCTGCTCCAGGGCCTTGACCGCAAAGTCGTGGCCGTCTGCCTGCTGCCCCTGCAGGGCCACAAAGACGTCACCGGCCTTTGCTTTGCGGCTGTCGGTACAGACCCCTTTCACGAGGGTTGCCGGGTTCCCTTGCAGAAGGGTGCCGCCGGTAACTTCGGCAATTTTATGAATTGTATAGGGTTGCATACTTTACCTCCGTTTTGAGAGGTGGGAGGTGAGAGGTTGGAGGTAAGGTTCAAATTTCTCACCTCTAACTTCTTACATCTCACTTCACTATGAATCTAAGCTATCTGATAGTCGGCGTTCTAAAGCCTCCCGTGCTACGCTACGATCATCAAACGGGTACTTGGTGGTGCCGATAATCTGGTAATCCTCGTGACCCTTGCCGGCAATCACCACCACATCGCCCTCACGGGCCAGTTCAATGGCCCGGTTGATGGCCTCCCGGCGGTCCTGAATCACCAGGTAATCTTCCGGGAAGGCAGCCTTGTTGATACCCTCTACCACATCTTGAATAATTCTTGCAGGGTCTTCGGTGCGGGGGTTGTCGGATGTCACCACCGCCAAATCGCTGTACCTGGCGGCAATTTCTCCCATGATGGGTCGCTTAGTGCGGTCACGGTCGCCGCCGCAGCCAAAGACGGTGATTAACCTGCCGCCGGTAATTTGCCTGGCGGTGGTTAAAATGTTTTCCAACCCGTCCGGCGTATGGGCATAATCCACAACCACAGCAAAGTCCTGCCCTTGATCCACCAGTTCAAAGCGCCCGGCAACCCCGGGCACACTTTCCAGAGCCGCTTTAACCTCTCCTGCGTGAATGCCCAGGGCCATTGCCGCGGTATACGCCGCCAGGGAATTGTACACGTTGAAACGCCCGGTTAATTTTAATTCCAGTTTATGTTCTCCCCAGGGCCCGCTGGCGGTAAAACTGACTCCTTTGGCCGTTACTGCGATATCCTTCGCCTTGACATCGGCATCCCGGTCAATGGCATAGGTATAGACCTTCCCCCGGCTTACCTTGACCAGGTGTTCCGCAGCGGGGTCATCGGCGTTAATGACGGCATATTTGATATCCATGGCAAAGAGTTTCGACTTGGCAGCCAGGTATTCTTCCATGGTGCCGTGGAAATCCAAATGGTCCTGCGTCATATTGGTGAACACCGCCAAGTCATAATCCACACCGGCAACCCGGTTTAAGGCCAGCGCGTGGGAGGAAACCTCCATGGCCACACCCTTAACCCCTTCCTCAACCATCCGGGCCAACAGTTTTTGCAAATCTAAAGACTCGGGGGTGGTATTGGTGACGGGCAGCTCTTTTTCTCCAATTAGATTATGAATGGTGCCGATGACGCCGGGTTTTATGCCTGCCTGCCGCCAAATGGCAGCCATTAAATACGTGGTGGTGGTTTTTCCGTTGGTGCCGGTGACCCCCACCATGGTTAATTGTTTAGAGGGATGACGGTAAAAGTGGTTCGCCAGCAGGGCCAGTGCTTTCCTGCTGTCGGCCACCTTAATGACCGTCAGCCCCTCCGGCACCGCCACGTCATATTCCACCACAACAGCCACGGCACCTGCTGCTGCGGCCTTGTCGACATAACGGTGCCCGTCGGTTTGGTATCCTTTAATGGCGACAAAAAGCGTTCCCGGCAACGCCTGGCGGGAATCGTAGCAAATATCTTCTATATTGATTTCCGGCGTACCGGTTACAGAAATAACGTCCAGTGCTTCCAGCAGCTGTTTTAGTAACATGTTGGGCCCTCCTCGACAATATCCATTATACTTCCTATTCTTTCCATTTGTGTGCCATTTATGCCTGACGGCCCGCTTTAAAAACCCTGACCCCCCCTGAGTGGGAGGCCAGGGTTTCCTTGGCCGTTTTTTCTTATGGTTTATTTGCCGGTGACGGAGGTTTGAATTCCACCTTTACGGTACTGCCCCGGGGCATTTTTTGGCCGGCGGCGGGGCTCTGGGTATCTGCCAGTCCGGAACCCACCGGTTCTAGCTTAAGACCCAGGCTTTCCAGCAGGTTCCCTGCCTCCCGGATGGTCATCCTCTTCAAGTTGGGCACCGAAACCTGTTCCCCCTGTTTGGTCTTCGACCCTCCGGCACCGGAGAGGTCCAGAATAACGGTGGTCCCCGTCAGTACCAGGGCGCCGCTTTCCGGTATCTGACCGTATACCATCCTACCCTGACCTCTGGTTTCAAAGGCCAGGCCGGCCCCGCGCAGAATTTTCTGCGCTTCCTCCAGCGGCAAGTTGACCACGTTGGGAACCTCTACCTCGATGCGCTCCTCTTCCACCTGCCAGGGGTTGGTCTTGGGTCTGGGTAAGTTCTTTTGTTCCGGCACCCCCATATAGCGCAGGATATCCAGGGCCAGGGGAGAGAAGACCGGAGCGGCCACCACGCCGCCGTAATAGGCGCCCCCCTGGGGTTCTGCAATCATAATCAGCACGGCGATTTTGGGATCATTAACCGGTGCAAAACCGGTAAAGGACGCTACATACCTGCCGCTGGCATAACCGCCCCGTTCTGCCACCACCTGGGCCGTACCGGTCTTGCCTGCTGCCCGGTAACCTTCCACAAAAGCATTTTTTCCTGTTCCTTTAAACACAACATTCTCCAGCAGTTGGCTGGTCAGTTTGGCGGTATCCTCGGAAAGCACCTGCCGCACTGTTTCCGGGGCAAAATCTTTGATCAGATTTCCCTTTTGGTCCTCAATTCTCTTTACAAGGTGTGGCTTCATCAGCTTGCCGCCGTTGGCCACCGCACAAACAGCATTGAGAAGCTGAATCGGGGTTACGGCAATGGACTGGCCGATGGACATGGTGGCGATGTTAAGATTGGTGGCATCTTTTTCCGGTATGATAATCCCCTTTGCTTCCCCGGGCAGACCAATGCCGGTGGGATGGCCAAAGCCAAAGGCCCGAATATATTTATAGAACTTTTCTTTGCCTAAATTAAGACCGGTTTGAATAAAGCCCGGGTTGCAGGAGTTCTGCACCACTTCTTCAAAGCTCTGGCTGCCGTGCCCGCCGGCCTTCCAGCAGCGTATTTTGCGGTCCGCCACCTGGTAGTAGCCAGGGTCAAAAAAACGGTCGCTGGGCTTAACGGCATTTTCCTCCAGGGCCGAGGCAGCGGTAATAATTTTAAAGGTAGAACCGGGTTCGTAGTTATACCAAACAGCGGGGTTGCGGTCCCAGACGCTCTGGGGGACTTCCCGCCATTTGTTGGGATTGAAGCTGGGGCGGTTGCCCAGGGCCAGAACCTCGCCGGTCTGGGGATCCATAACGATAATAACCGCCATTTTGGGATTATGGGCTGCCACGATTTTATCCAGTTCCCGCTCCACAAAATGCTGAATGGTCTGGTCGAGGGTCAGTATCAGGTTATTCCCCTGGGTGGGTGGAATGTACTGGTGCAGAGCCTGGGGAATTTCCCTTCCCGCCGCATCATGTTCAATGACAATTCTGCCGGGTATCCCCTTCAATTCCTCGTCAAAGGCGGCTTCCATTCCCATCAGCCCCTGGTTGTCGGTTCCGGTAAAGCCCAGAATATGAGGGGCCAGGGTTTCCTGCTTATAATACCGCCTGCTTTCTTCCGTAAAGCCGATTCCTTCAATTTTTAAATCCTTGATTTTTTGCGATGCCTCAAAGTCTACTTTCCTTTTAAGCCATTCAAAACGGGATTTCTTGGTCATAATGGTTTTAACTTTGGCCACATCCATCCCCAGCAGGGGAGCAACCTGCGCTGCTGCTTCATCGGGATTCTTGATGTGGTTGGGCACTACATAGACGGAGTCGGCACTGACGCTGGTGACCAGTTCATTGCCGTTGCGGTCCAAAATGCTGCCTCGTTTGGCCTCCACCGGCACATCTCTCATCCGGTTGATAATCCCCTTCTGGCGGTATTCATCTCCCCTGACAATTTGGACCCACACCAGTCGTACAATAATTAATGATAAAAAAGCGGTAGCCAGTAAGAAAAGAACGGTTATTCTCCTGCGAACAAGTATATTGGTGGTTTTCAACCACGATTCCTCCTTGCAGGCCTGGCAGTCACCGCTTCCTAAAGTTTCTTCTCCCAACGATTTACCATATCCATAAATGCCTCAAGGACAGGACTTTTCGGGTTCTCCGTCTGACCATGATTGTCCTTCTCCCGGGCGGTATGCTCAGGGGCCTCCTGATGCTTCAGTTGATTGGTTGGGTTGTTTTGTCCTGATGGAGGACTATTAGGTAAGGCGGCAACCAGTACCACTTCCTTGGGGTCCGGTTTTACCATACCCAATTTGGTGGTGGCAATGGCCTCAATTCGTTGTAATGACATTAACTGGTTAGCTTGGGATTCCAGATATTCTTGCTCGGCCTTTAAATTCGCCAGTTCCTTTTGCATCTGGCTGATTTGGTAACCCACTGCAGCCACCTGGGCATAGTAATAGGCGATGGCGACCCCGGTGAGAAAAATAGCAAGAATACAGCCGGTCAACAGGATTTTGCCCTTGCGTAGGGTCCTTTTGGACAGCTGCCTTTTTGGCCTGGCAATTTGCTGTTGCCGTTCTTCGGGCAGCCGATAGCTAAATTTTTCCTGTGCTACACTCAAGCTTATGCACCTTCCATCCGGTTTAGAACTTTCTATGAACTGAAAGTAGCCGATCCTATGACCCCACACAACGCAGCCGAATGCTCCGCTACGTTGCGGAAAAACCGGTCTACCTGGTGAAAAGTTTGTTTAAAGGTTTGTTTATTTGAGTTTTTCTGCAATCCTCAGTTTGGCGCTGCGAGCCCGGGGATTGCTTTCCACTTCTTCTTTACTTGGTTCAATGGGTTTACCGGTGATAATTTTGATTTGCGGCTGCTTGCCGCAGGCACAAACCGGGAACGACGGCGGGCACGTGCACGGGTTCGCCAGTTCTTTAAAGGTTTCTTTGATGATACGGTCTTCCAAAGAATGGAAGGTGATGACGCAGATCCTGCCGCCCGGTTTTAGCACTTCCACGGCATCTTTCATGGTCTGGCTGAGAATGTCCAGTTCATGATTCACTGCAATCCTCAGGGCCTGGAAGGTTCTTTTGGCGGGATGGGGACCCTCCCGCCGGGCATTGGCCGGCACCGCGGCTTTGATGACTTCCACCAGTTTGCCGGTGGTGGCAATGGGCTGCCTTTTCCTTTCCGCCACGATAAAGGAGGCAATTCGTTTGGCCCAGCGTTCTTCGCCATACCGGTGAATGATATCGGTTAACTCCTCTTCGGAGAGTTTATTGACCAAATCCTTGGCGCTGACGGGCTGGTCCGGCCCCATGCGCATGTCAAGATCAGCATCGTGCATGTAGCTGAACCCTCGCTCCGGGGTATCCAATTGATATGAGGAAACGCCCAGGTCAAACAGCGTACCGTCGATCGCATGGATTGCCAGTTCATCCAGGACATGCTTTATCTGGGAAAAATTTCTTTGCACCGCATGAAACTGACCGGCGAAACCCTGAAGCTTTTCCACAGCATTGGCAATGGCTGCCGGATCCTGGTCGATGCCTATCAGTTGTCCCTCCGGTCCAAGTCGACGCAGTATTTCGATGCTATGTCCTGCGCCCCCCAGGGTACAATCCACGTAAGTCCCCCCGGGGTGAACGTTTAATCCTTCTATGGATTCCTTTAACAAGACTGAGACATGTTTAAATTCCATTTTTATGCCTTTCGAGATCAGAAGTTCGAAGTTTGAGGTTCTGAGGAAGGTCTTTGAACCACGTCTAGCTTTTATTCTTAACAGGGTGTCTGCCCTTCATACGCAGGACGCCATCGAACTTCGAAACGAACAGTCCTTCGCGTTTACAGCAAGTCAACGATTTTCTCCGCCAGTTCTTCAAAGGAGGCTTCGGCCTGGGTATTATAACGGTCCCATTCTTCCTTGGACCAAATTTCCACCCGGGTGGATACCCCTACAATGACGGTTTCTTTGTCCAGCCTGGCATATTCTCTCAAGTTGTTGGGCAGCAAAATACGCCCCTGTTTGTCTACTTCACATTCAGTGGCTCCGGAAAAGAAAAAACGTACAAAGGCCCGGGCATCTGCCCTGGCAAAGGGCAGTGACTTCAGTTTTTGTTCAACCTCAGCCCATTCCTGGGGAGGGTAAACAAAAAGACAGTTATCTAAACCCTTGGTGACGATGAACCGGTCACCCAGGCCTTCACGGAAGCGGGCAGGGACTATGAGACGACCTTTCGGGTCGATGTTGTGTTGGAATTCCCCCATAAACATGATATCATGCTCCACTTTCTGGGTATTTCCCACCACTTAGTACCACTTTATACCACTTTTATTCGCTATGGTGCTAAAAATTCCTTCTCCCCTGCGGATGTTTTTGATATTTTTGGCAAAAAAATTAACCAAATCCATTATTTAGGACTTGGTTATGTTCGTTTCTATACTAACTTGTTTACACAATTGAAAGTCTTATCTACACGACATGGCCTCCAGGGCCTGCCGTGACGAAGGTTACCTATTTGGTTTTCTCCTTTATCCGGAGCTCGTAATTCAAATTCAACTCGGGGACGGTTCTTTACTTGAATTCACTATAGATCAATCATTGTCCGTTTCCTCTGACTGAATGTTGCCACCTGCCGGAACCCGATCTCTTTGAGAAGGGCTGCCGCCCGGTCGAGTCCTTCCCCCACTTGCTCCGGTTTATGGGCGTCTGATCCGAGGGTTACGGGGACTCCGTGTTCCAGGCAGAGCTTAAGAAATTCCGGGGACGGGTACAGTTCGGCGCAGGGGTAGCGCCAGCCGGCGACGTTGACATCGGCGCAAACATCATGTTCTTTCATTACCAGTACGGTTTCCCGGTATAAATCCGTTATGGGACCGTCCGGCCTAAAGCCAAACTTTTTGATCAAGTCCGGGTGGGAGAGAATGTCAAATAACCCGGTCATCGCCGCCTGTTGGACGTGGTGGAAATACCGGCGGTACAAGTCCTGGATATTATGGTTTTTATATTCTTCGATGCGATCGGGATCGTCGAAGGCCCATTCGCCCAGGAAATGGACGGAACCGAGCACATAATCCAGGGGTAAGGAGGATAGGATCTTCCTGAGATCTTCTTCATGACCGGGGATATAGTCCGCCTCGATACCAAGTTTTATAGATAAGTCCGGGTTGGCTGCCCGGGCTTGTCTGACTTCGGAGATATGAATTTCCAGGTCCGGCCAGGGCATGGAAAATTCCGGGTTTCTTTTTTCCTCCGGCAGCCAGTACATGGGCAGGTGCTCGGAAAAACCGATCTCTTTGAGGCCTTTTCTCCTTGCCGCCACCACAACTTCTTCTACCGTCCCCACGGCATGTCCACACCGAAAGGTATGGATATGGTAATCCACCAGCATTGAATACACTCCCTTTTATTTTACTGACCTATTTATAGCAAGCACTTTTCATGCAAGCATAACCGGACATCAGCTAAAAATAAAAATTGGTTTGCTTTGATTCAAGTCACGAACCGTCCCCACTTGAATTAGGGAAAGGTCTTCATTTTCCATTATAGACGTACCGGGCACATTGACAAAGTCTTATCTTCTTCCGCAAACCCTTAAAATATCCGGCAGCAGTTCCCGGGCCGCCTTTTCTCCCTGCTCAATGATAAAAGGGATTTTGTGAAATTCCCAGGAACCAACTCCCTTTAACAGCGGCCGGATGCGGACATCGGCATTACCGTCCAGCACATACTCAAGGGCGTCGGAACGGATAATGTCCAGGGTTTGGCCCATCATTTGCGCGATATTGCGGGGCACCTTCGGCTCATCGCCGTCGTTGCCAAGATCCACAGCGATAACTGTGGTTGCTCCCAATGCCTTAAGGACCTGAGCCGGTACATTCTCCCGCAGGCCACCGTCCACCAGCAGGTAGCCGTTAATTTCTTTTGGTTCATAAATTCCCGGCACGGCGGTACTGGCCCGGACTGCCTGCCAAACCGGCACGCCGCTGACAAACACCTGGTCTGTCTTGGCTTTTAATCGTATCCTGTCCTGCCGGCTGAGGAAAATAACCTTTTTGCCGTTGGTAATATCCACGGTGGTTATGGCCAGTTGAATGGGGGCATTTTCGAACTGTTTTTGACCCAGCTTGGACCTGATAAAACGTTCCAGCTTAACGCCCCTCATTAACCCCAGGGGAGAACGAAAGGGGTACGGAAGGTGCAAAGCATCAAAGATCAGTTTGATTGTCATAATAAAAAAGTTTTCTATGGCGGCAAATTCATCGATAAACATACTAGGCTTTAGTATACGCACCAGCTTATCCAACTCGGACACTGTCCACCCGTAGGAATATAAGGAAGCAACGATGCTGCCCGCGCTGGTCCCTGCAATCATGTGGGGCCTTATGCCATTTTCCTCCAACACTTTCAGCACTCCTATATGGGCAGCTCCCAAAATAAAGCCTCCACCTAAGGCTAAACCAATTCTTTTTAGCATTTTCATCACCACCCGCTATGTTCATTTTATGAACCTTCAAAAACAGTGGTGAATGTTGACCATTGAAAAGTTGATCCACTTTGTTTTTTACGATAAGATTTGAATATATTATAAAGGCATCAGGTGATGAAAGGTGCCCCAATTGAAAGTAGGCAGCAGAGTTCATCTCTGGCCCAGGGATACCTATCCGAAATACGGCATCGTCAGGGAAATTAATGCCAGTTACATCCTGGTTGAACTGACCGAAAAAGACCCGCGGGATTACTGTCGTTATCAAATTGGTGACAGGATTAAACTGCCGGCAAAAGGCTTGCTTGTTTTAAATGAGCAAGAATTTAAAGACAAATATTGTTAGTGATAAAACCCTAATGTCCGAACCTGTTCTATGTTTTTTTCATTATTAAAAAAGCAACGCTTTTGATGGGCGTTGCTTTTTTCTATTCCATTTTTTTACTGGCAGCCTGTAAACCAAAGCGCCTGATCTTATTCAGGACAGTGGTGTGGGAAACCCCCAGGGCTTTGGCGGCTTTGCGGGCACTGCCGTAGGTCTTGAGGGCCAATTGCAGGGTGTCCAGTTCGGCTTGGGCCGCTGCCTCTTTCAGGCTGGGGCTGCTGACTTCTTCACCACATGCCGGAGAAGGACCGGCAAGGTTGAAACGGTCTTCATCCAATACAATGTGTTCCGGTCTGATTTCCCCGCTTTCCACCAGGTTGCTGGCCCGTTCAATGACGTTCACCAGTTCCCGGACATTGCCTGTCCAGCGGTTTTTAGTGAGGATTCTCAGGGCCCCGGCGGAGATGCCGGAAATTTGTTTGTCCGGATGGGAAGCATATTTCTTTAAAAAGTGGTGCACCAGAAAGGGAATGTCCTCCGGCCGCTCGCGCAGGGGCGGCAGGCGGATGGGAAACACATTCAAACGGTAATAAAGGTCCTCCCTGAAATCACCCCGGGCCATCATTTCTTCCAAGTTCCGGTTGGTGGCGGCAATTACCCTGACGTTGATGGGAGTTTCATGGCCATCTCCCAGTCGCCTTACCTTGCCGTCCTGTAAAACCCGCAGCAGTTTCGCCTGCAGGTGAGGAGACAGTTCTCCGATTTCATCCAAAAACAATGTCCCTTCATGGGCAAATTCAAAGAGTCCCTGTTTGCCTCCCTTTTTTGCCCCGGTAAAGGCCCCGTCGGCATAACCAAAAAGTTCACTTTCCAGCAAAGTATCCGGCAGGGCTGCACAGTTCAGGGGTACAAAGGGTTTGTTTCTGCGCAAGCTTTCCATATGGATGGCCCTGGCAAACAATTCTTTGCCTGTCCCGCTTTCCCCCCGGATGACGACGGTAGAATCGCTGCGGGCCACCCTTTTGGCCACGGCCACCACCCGTTCCATGGCTTCGCTGCCGTAAATAATGTCTTCAAAGGTGATCATGGAAGGCTTGGTTACTGAATAAACCAGGTCACGCACCTGGGACATATCCTTAAGAGCCGCCACCATGCCAATAACCCTGCCGGATTGATCCTTGATGGGCCTGCCGGTGCTGAGGTAATGGTGCCTGCCCCGGGGGGTGGTGATCATCACTTCTTTATGGTCGTACCCTTCACCGTTTTTCAGGCTGTTAATCATCGGAATATCCATGGAGACCACTTCCGCCACATCCCGGCCCAGGGCTTTCTCGGCGGAAATGAGAAGAATTTTTTCACAGGCGGGATTAAAAACAGTAATGTGTCCCTTGCGGTCCACCGCGATGATGCCGTCACTGACGGAATCCAGTACAGCCCTGAGCTGTCTTTCCCTTTCCTCATGGGGCATCACCTCGATGGGTTCCACCTGTCTGACACCCGGAATAGCTTTCAGTTCCTGCTGCAGGGTTGTTGATTCCCGCTCTCCCAATGCCTCGATCTCCAGGTACATGTTGTTGGGTAGTACCTGCAGGGATATGATATTGATATTCTTAGGTGACACCACCTGGGAAACATCGTAGACAATGCCCACCCGGTCTTTAAATTCAATGCGCAGGCGCAAGGTCTCCATCAGCAGCACCCCCGGATGCAGTTTATGCAGTAACAGTTCTACAGCTCCCTCCCTTCATCCTTCATCGAACAGCAGGTCATTTTTCCCACGCACCTGCTGATGGAACTTGGCCCAAATTATTAATTTTTCCATTGAGGGATTGACATCCCATCTAACGAGGAATATACTAAAATCAGATATTGATAATCATTTTCATCGATATGCAGGCATATAGTAATAGCAGGATAAAGCAATAAACTACATATTTAATTTTAAATCCTACCCGTTACTGCGCACAGTCATCGATAATGATTTTCATCTTCATGTAAAGGAGTGTTGGATATGACTTTGGACCGCGTAAAAAGGGGACAATGTTTTAAAATCAACTGTATCCCCGATGAAACTGTAAGGGCCCAGGCAATTCGCTTCGGCATTGCTGAGGGTGAATGGCTCACCTGCGAGGAAGTTGTTCCGGCGGGTCCCATCGTTATCCGTAAGAACCGCCAGCAGATTGCCCTTGGCAGGCAGCTGGCAAAGGCAATCGCTGTCAGTCTGAATTAGGACACCACCCGGTCAACCAATCACAAAATACCAGTGAACTTACTATGGATCAACCATAAAAGGAGTGAATCATATGTCCCACTGCCACGGATGCAGTATAAAAATAGATATCCCGGAAGGGGCCCGGCGCATTGTTCTGGTAGGCAACCCAAATGCGGGAAAATCCGTCTTCTTTAACTACCTGACCGGCATGTATGTTGATGTTTCCAACTACCCCGGCACCACGCTGGAAATTTCCCACGGGCGCTATCAAGGCGACGTTGTCATAGACACCCCCGGGGTTTATGGCATTTCGTCCTTTAATGACGAAGAAAGAGTCGCCCGGGATGTAATCTTATCAGCAGACGTTGTTATCAACGTGGTAAACGCCGTCTATTTGGAGAGGGATTTGTTCCTGACCCAACAGGTGATCGATACGGGAGTCCCGGTGATCGTGGCATTGAACATGGTGGATGAGGCTGAAAGACAGGGGATTAAAATTGATTATGCCCTGCTGAGCCAACTGCTGGGAGTTCCGGTCATTCAAACGGTGGCCATTAAAAAACAAGGGTTAGAAGAAGTAAAGCAAACCATCTGGCAGGCCCGGCAGGGTCACTCTGATCCTTCCTTGCAAAAGGAATTGGATCAGCTGGTGAACAGGGTCGGCAGCCGCGGCGAAGCCCTGCTGATCCTGGAGGGGGATGCCACTGTGGCTGCCAGGCACGGGCTGGAACCTGTCAACCGGCGGGAAGAAATTTACCTGCACCGCCGCCAGCGGGTTAACCAACTGGTTAATCATGTGGTGAAGGAGATCAGCAAATCAACCGCCTTCGGCAATGCCCTCAGCAGCGCCATGATTAAACCCCTTACCGGGGTGCCGATTCTGCTGCTGGCCCTTTATGCCATGTATCAAATTATCGGCGTCTTTGTTGCCGGTACGGTGGTCGGGTTGACCGAAGAGACCATCATGATCGGTCAATATGAACCGGCTGTGCGCTCCCTGGTCAGCAACTTTATCAGTGAAGATTCCACTTTGGGAACTATTTTAGTCGGGGAATTCGGCCTGCTGACCATGACCTTCACCTATGTGCTGGGGTTATTGATGCCCCTGGTGGTAGGCTTTTACTTCTTCCTTTCCTTGTTCGAGGATTCCGGTTACCTGCCCCGTCTGGCCACCCTGGTAGACAGAGTGTTAACCAGCATCGGATTAAACGGCCGGGCGGTGATTCCGTTGATTCTTGGCCTGGGTTGTGTGACCATGGCCACCATTACCACCCGCCTGCTGGGTTCCGAACGGGAAAGACGCATTGCCATTTTTCTCTTAGGCTTAGCCATTCCCTGCTCTGCCCAGTTGGGCGTCATTGCCGGTATGCTGGCCGCGGTGGGTCCTGAATTCGTTGCCCTTTATGCCCTGGTGATCCTGGCGGTGCTGGTGGTGGTCGGCACTTTAATGAATACGTTGATATCCGGCCAGTCCTCCGACCTGTTGATTGATTTACCGCCCCTGCGGCTGCCCAGGATCGACAATGTCTTAACCAAGACGTTCATCAAATCGTACCAATTCTTAAAAGAAGCCTTTCCGCTGTTTGCCCTGGGCGCCCTGCTAATCAGTACTTTTCAGGTTACCGGTATTCTTACCCTGCTGCAAAACGCCCTGGCACCCCTTACCGTCGGCTGGCTTGGTTTGCCCAAGGAAGCTGCCACCGCCTTCATTATGGGGGTTGTGCGGAGAGATTTCGGCGCCGCAGGTTTGGCGGATATGACCCTTGCCCCCATTCAGACAGTGGTTGCCTTAATTACCATTACCCTGTTTGTTCCCTGCATCGCCTCCATCCTGGTGATGTTTAAAGAACGCAGCAAGAAGGAAGCGGCTCTGATGTGGCTCAGCACCTGGGTAATTGCCTTCCTGATCGGAGGTATCGTCGCTCAATTGTCAAACCTGCTGGGAGTTTCCACCCCGGCGCAGGTGTTTGCGGTTATCGCCTCTGTTTTAGCACTGGCGGCCCTGGTGGTGATCGCTGTAAGACTCTCGAAAAAGCAAGGCGTGCGCCGCGATGCCAGTTCAAAGGGTGCAGCCTGATGAAGCCCGCAGATAAAAATTCTTGTTGTACAACCAAAACCTGCCCCCGCTGCAATTGCCCTGTAGAAATGTTGACCCTGATTTGCCCCAGGTGCCGGGAACCCATTCCCGGCGGTTGTTCCGGCTCTTGTTCAAAATGCATGAAAGGCAACAGTAAAAAAACAAGTAAATAAACATATAAAAACCCCGCAGGCCATGGCTTACGGGGTTTTTAACGCTTAACAAATCTTCTTTTCCCGGTATAAATTCTCGGCAGACATGCCGGGCGTACATAAAAAAGGACTGCTTATCAGCAGCCTTTAATTTCTACGCTTTACATTCGCCACAGTGCCCATATATCTTCAGTTCATGGTCCGTAACGAAAAAGTTATAATCCTTGGCCACCTGTTTTTCCAGCTCTTCCAATAAATCTTCGTTAATTTCCAAAATCTTACCGCATTTCAGGCAGATGGCATGATGGTGATGATGGCCATCCGTATTGTCGCCGTATTCATAGCGTTTACGCCCGTCGCCGAAATTTACGCTGTGGATGATATCATGTTCCAGGAACAATTCCAGGGTCCGGTAAACAGTGGCCAGCCCTACATCCGGCGCCTTTCTTTTGACAAGATTGTAAACATCCTCGGCACTGAGATGCTTTTCCTTATTCTCCAGCATCACTTCTAAAATCTGCTGCCGCTGGGGGGTTAACTTATATTCTTTGGCCCTCAGTTTTTCTCCAACTTGATTTATAATCTTCTTCAAAGGATAACACCACCCGGCTACTTTTTTCCAGTATATTGTTTTTTACTGGGAGTGTCAATGTGCTTATTCACTGCCATAATTGTAGTATTGCCGGCGCCGGGCTTCTCTTTTCCTCTTTTTTCTGTTAAGAACCACCCGCCGCCTGATCCAGACAAGGAACAGCAGCGGTGGCCCAACCCATTTCAGGAAGGTTTGGCAAAGGGCTAGCCAGTCCCGCTGAACATCCGCGGCTGCCACCAAATCCACTCTGCCCAGTTCCTCCTGGCCACTCCGAATCACCACTGCTCCCAGCACCTGTCCTTTGTTCACCGGGGCGGAAATCTCTTTCACGGGTTCTGTGACAACTTGTACACCGCCGGCCCCTTGCTTGGGAAAGGTGTAAAAAAAATCTTCGTCGGCCACCAGGTCCACCTTGGTTTTACCGTATTTTACAGGCAGGTTGGCCATCACGTTGCCGCCGTAAATCAGCTGGCGGTTGGTGTAGTTGGCAAAACCGTAGTCCAGTAATTTTGCCGCATCGGTCCACAAATTACTCCCTTCACTGCGCAAAACCACAGCAATCAGTTCCCGCCCGTCCCTTTCCGCCGAGGCGATAATACACTGGCCGGCTTCCACGGTGTAGCCGGTTTTGACGCCGGTGGCGCCTTTGTAGCCGTAGATCCTGCTCCAGAGCAGTTTATTGTGATTAAACAAGTATTTTTGAGCTTCCGGGTCGGTCCTGGGAACTTCATGGTGAATGGTAGCAACAATTTTCCTCAAATCTTTATTTTTCATGGCTTCCCGGCCGATCAAGGCCAGGTCGTAGGCAGTGGAATAATGATTTTCGTCCGGCATCCCGTGGGGATTGGTAAAATGGGTGTCGCCGGTCCCTATTTCTTTCGCTCTTTTGTTGGAGAGTTCCGCAAAATTCTCAACCGAACCCGCAATATGCTCCGCAATGGCCACCCCGGCATCGTTGGCGGAATTCAACATCAGGGCGTAAAGGAGCTCTTCCATGGTCAGCCGTTCCCCTTCCACGAACCACATGGAAGTGCCCCCGGCGGTGATGGGATTGGGGCCGATGGTTACCACGTCATCAAGCCTGGCCCGCTCCATGGCCACAAGTGCCGTCAGGACCTTGGTGGTGCTGGCCGGGTACATTCTTTTATGTTCTTCTTTCCCGTATAATAACTTGCCGGTCCGGGCATCGATGACCGCTGCGGCTTCCCCGACGATCTCCGGTTCCCCGGCCCGGGCGCCGGAGGCAAAACTAAAAATGGATAAAAATAGCACAACAATACTGAATAATTTTTTTAACACGCTATCACCTGTGTAGATTATGCTTAAAGTAGAAATGGCAGGGTTCCCAACTTTATTTCGCAGGCTTAAGCCAATTAACCCCCAGTAAAAAGGCCAACCCCAGCAGAATGGCACCGGCTAACATGGCTAGCGGGGACGCCGCCGGCAGGGTGGTGGTAAATAAATTCAACAGCTGGTTTACCAGCCCCCCGATGAAAAAGGCCACAGCAATGACACCTGCCCAAATGGCGGTGCCTTCCCGCCAGCCCCTTTCCTTATAGATAACCATCGCCGAAGCAATGCAGGGAACAAACAGGGTAATGGTGGTCAGGGCCACCAGTTTTTGCATATCTGACATGGGAAATGTAAATAAGCCTGCGGTGCCGAATTCCCGGCGTATGACGCCCATAATAAAACCGCTGGCCGCTTCCTTGGGTAAGCCGAGCCAATTTACGGTAAGGGGAACCAGGGCGTTTTCAATGGCGCTCAGGCTGCCTGAAACGTTAAGAAGACCCAGGCAGAGGGCACCCAGCGCAAAGAGAGGTGCCGCTTCGATAATAAATTCATAGCTCTTAAGCCAGCTTTTTTTCAGAACGTTGCCGGGCTTGGGCAGCCTGAGCGGCGGCAGATCAATCCAGAGCGAGGTGGACTGTCCCGGCACAAACCGGTTTAGCAAAACGCCACCGGTGATAAACACACTGAAAATGATCAGCCCGTAAACCACGGCATAGCCGGGTCCCAACCCTGCCAGCATGGTGGCGATAATGGCCAGTTGGGCGGAGCAGGGAACGGTCAACGCCAGGATAATGGTGGCGATACGGCGCTCCCGGTCGGAACCCAGCAGGCGGGTTGACATGAGGGCCATGGTCACACAGCCAAAGCCCAGGACCAGGGGAATCACCGCCTGTCCGTTTAATCCAAAGGAGGTCAAAATACGGTCCAGCAGAGTGGCGATCCTGGGCAAATAGCCGGTGTCTTCCAACAAAGCAAGGACCAGGTTAAAGCCCAGCACCAGGGGAAATAAAAGTCCCAGCAGGTAGGTTACCGTCATGGTAATGACGCCAAAATCTCCAACAAGAATCTGATTGACGGCAGATTCCGGAGCCACCAGGCGGTCCACCAGCGCCCTGACTGCGGGCTGGAAATACTCGCCCATTAAAATCCCCTCGGTAAAACCTACCACGGTTTGAGCCACAAACACTCCCACCAGTTGGTAGAGAACCCACAGGGTCAAGAGCAATAAGGGAATGCCGGTGGGGGGCTGGATCATCCAGCGGCTGAGAACAGCGCCCCAGGCCTCCTCGGGTCTGGTTTCCTTGATAGACATCGCCACCAACTCATTGACCCACTGGCGCCTGGCACCGTAGATCAGTTCCCGGTATTTTCCCGGGTCAACGCCAAACCTGGCAGCAACAACGGGATCTCCTTCCAGAATCAGAAGTTTTTCTGGGTGGGGTATGTCAGCGGGAAGTTCTGCCAGTTTTTCCTGCACCACCGGCAGCACGCGTCCAGCCCTGGCACTGCGGATGGCCTCTTTGAGCTGAGCCATCCCTCTCCCCTCAACGGCTGCCGTGGCAAGGACCGGCACACCCAGGAGTTCCCTCAGCACCCGGAGATCGATTTTAATCCCCTGGTGTTCCGCTTCATCCATCATATTTAAAACCACCAGCACCGGCAGGCCTGTATCGATAAGCTGCTTGGTGAGGAATAAATCCCGCTCCAAATGAACCGCATCAACGATATTTACCAAAATGTCCCCATGTAAAACAATATCCCGGGTAATTTTTTCTTCCTCATTAAATGAGGACAATCCATAAACTCCCGGGGTGTCAGTGACGGCATCCTGGCCGCTGCGTCCGCATATTACGTTTGTCGTGGTGCCCGGGAAATTTGCCACATCGTTATAGCGCCCGGTTAAGTAATTAAAAAAAACTGATTTTCCTACATTAGGGTTGCCCACCAGAACAATGTTCTTGCCGGTTACACCCTCCCGCTGGAAATGCTTGTTAACCATATAAAAATAACCTCGGGAATATTATTTACTAACCAACCGGTTGAACTCCGATACTTTTCGCCAGTTTCCGACCGATGGCAATTTGCTGTTTGCACATGCCGACCACCACCGGGCCTGCCGGAACCACCTCTTCACAGGTAACGACGGTTCCTTCTGCGATGCCAAACCGGATGGCCTGTGACCTGATTACTTCATTGGAAATGTGCATAATCTTAATTTTCTGTCCTCTTTTGCATTTATCCAGTGTCATACCGCTATTCCCTCCAAACCGGTCCAAAGTGATAAGAGATAATGGTTATCAGTGTCATTTTTATTATAATTCCGGCCATTCCCCAAGGCAAGGTTTTTTTAATATTTTATGACAGCCCGGGAACAATAGTCACCAAAGGAGGGTGAGTACATGGTTGACATCAACACCGAAGGTTTGGAAATAGCGCCTTTATCAGAGGAACAAATCAATGCCCTAAACAATGTCCAGGCCCAATTAAACGAAATGGCCAAAATCGATCAGGAGATTTACCTGCTGGCGGTTACCAGAAATGAAGGAGCAAAATAAGAAGAGTCAGGGAGGCCTCTTGGCCCCCCAACGGTTTACTTTAGTTTACTATGTACAGTATTCCAGAGGGTATGGTCTTCAAAGCCCATTCGCCATATCCCTATACCGCCCAGTTTATAGGATTTTACCAGACCTAGTTTAATGCCAATGCTGTATTTGTTTTCAAACCAAACCTGGTGTTTCTGGGAACCCGTCCAGTAGTAAAAATAGGGGGAACTGCTGGCATTGTCCCACCGGATCTCCGCTCCGGTCCGCTGCACCAGGCCGTTGACATCTTTCCATTTAACACCCCGGGTCTTGCCGGAGGACCAATCGTAGCCATAGGCGGCCAGGCCCAAAAGTATTTTATTGGAGGGCATTTGGCTTACGGCGTAGTCCAGTACGCCCTGCACCCAGGGCAGGGACGCTATGGAACCGGGGGGCCCGCCAAACCAGTGCTCGTCATAGGTCATCAGCATGACGTAATCACATACCTGTCCAATCTCTTTGTAGTCATAGGCACCGGACCAGCTGTTGTTCCACTGGGGACTGTTCTTCGCCGGGACCGCCGCTGTTAAAAGATAACCGCCTGGTTTGAGCAGCCCCTTTAATTCCCATAAAAGTTTATTATAATCGTTTCTGTTCCAGGTGGGTACCGCCTCCAAATCAATATTGACCCCTGCATAGCCATGTTTTTTAACTAACGAGGCAATATTTACGGCCAATCGCCATCTTTTCTTGGGATCTCCCAGGACTGCGGAGGCTGAGGCGGTATCCATTCCATTGTGCATGTTATGTACGACCAGCAGGGGTTTCACGCCCTTTTTCTTGGCCAGGTTGATTCCCTCTGTGGGTAGAAAATCCACCGTTAACTCACCGTCGCTGGTGATGCGGGCGGTGAAGGTGGCCGCAAAGTCCAGATGGTTGTGATATTTTTCCAGGGAGTTATAGGATTCATAATCGGTATACCAGTCCTTTGCATAATAGCCCATTACTACAGGTTTTGGCTGCCTAGCGCCAGCAGGCGTCGGAAAAAACATAAAAGAAAAGGTAAAAAGATAAAGAAACAGGAATCCCAGGGTTGTCCATCTTCTTTTTGTCATAATACCTCCTGTTTTGTTGATTATTGGGTGTGACCCCTCTTAGTATCATAACAGGAAGGTATTTTTTGATAAAGACCAATGATTTTTCCAGCATTGTCAAAAATTTGAACCCTGGTTGGCATTTATTAACAACAAAGTTCTGATTATTCTCTTCTAGCAAGGATTTACATCAAGCGCAGAGAATATCATAATAAATATAGATTGTAAAGTCTTGTCTTGAGGTGAATATGTTTGTCAGAACTATATTACTGGTTATATTTAAATAAAATCCTTTTTGCACCCCTTTCGGCTTTCCTGACGGCCCAACTTCTCAAAGGGCTGCTGGCCAGTTTGAAAAGCAAAAAATGGCACTGGGAAAGATTTATTGAAGCCGGGGGCATGCCCAGTTCACACTCCGCCATGGTGACAGCCCTGGCCACGGCCGCCGGGTTAAGCTACGGTTGGTCCTCTTCTCTTTTTACCATCACAGCGATCTTCTCCGTCATCGTTATGTACGATGCCATGGGGGTTCGCCGGGCCGCCGGTATTCATGCCAAAATATTGAACCAGATTCTGGAAGAGATGGGCCGCCAGGATGGGCAGCAAAACGTCAAAGCCTTGAAAGAATTGATTGGCCACACACCGTCCGAGGTAGTGGCAGGTGCTGTGATTGGTGTTATTATGGCTTCGGTAGTCTTCTAAGGGAGAGGATGCATTGTTAAATTCAAACCGTTTATCCCGTCAGGATTATGCCTTAATTCTGTTACTATTTCTAACTGAATTAACCAGAAGCGCCTTTTTTCTTACCTTTTGGCCCCTCTACGCTGTGAATTTTTTAAATTTTTCTGTGATGAATGCCGGGGTGGTTTTATCCGCCCATTACTTTACGGAAACACTTTTTAAAGCGGCTGCCGGCTGCCAATTGGACCGTCGGGGAAAACCGGTGCTGTTAATGGGTTTGAGCCTGAGTCTGCTTTCCTTGCTGGGAATCTATCACCAGCAGGCCAATTGGGTCATTCTGGTTCTGGCCGGCCTGTTCGGTCTGGGTTTCGCACCGGTGTGGCTGGCCGTCATCAGCACGGTTGCCCCCACGGATCACCCGAACCGGGCAGCCAGAATGGGGGTTGTTTTCTCCGCCTGGCTGCTGGGCGCCGGAGCCGGTCCCGTGGGCATTAATTTTGTTATATCCGCCGGCTTTCGCCCTGCCTTTCAACTGCTGATTGTTTTCTGGGCTCTCTGCCTGGTCATAGGTCTGCTGATTCCATTGCGTGCCAAAACCGGCTGTATAAGGATTTCGCTGCCGGATCAGTTCAAGCGACTGGCCACCGACCCTATGGTAATCAAAATTCTACTGCCCGGGATGTTTTTACAAACCTTAGCTGCGAGCCTGTTGCTGCCCATCCTCCCTTTATATGCCACCGGCATCCTGGGATTAACCTCCCGGCAGTACGGTTTGTTATTGACGGCAGGGGGCGCTGCCACCGTCCTTTTTCTGGTGCCCATGGGTAAACTGGTAGACAGGTTGCCGTTAAAGAAAGTCTTGACTGCCGGTTTTCTGCTGAGCGCTTTATTTTTGTCCCTTTTTCCTTTAACCAGGGAATTGCCCGTAATTATTACTTTAGTCATTCTGGTGGGGCTTTCTTACGCCATCGTATTGCCCGCCTGGAATTCCCTGTTGGCCAGGGTCATACCGGCGGAACACCAGGCCACAGGCTGGGGGATCTTTACCACCCTGGAGGGTCTTGGCATTGCCACAGGTCCCATGCTGGGCGGTGTCATTTCCGGCTGGCTCCACCCGGTGGGAGCCATCTACCTGAGTGCTTTTATCCTGGCGGGAATGGGTTTCTTTTATTTCTTCTATCCTTTCGACCAGACTTTACTAAACCAGGGGAGATAAAAATGTCGTTCAATGTTTTTGAAGTGGCTGGCCTCTTCATATTTTTCTACATGCTGTTGCCAACGATTTTGGGTCGTCTGCTGCACCTTGGTACGCTCAACCGGGGGAATAAAAAATCCGGCGCGGTAGCCCTGACCTTTGATGACGGTCCTGATCCCTGCTATACCCCCCAGGTGCTGAATATCCTAAAAAAATATCAGGCCAGGGCCAGTTTTTTTCTGGTGGGCAAACATGCGGAACAATATCCCGACCTGGTAAAGCGAATAATAGCGGAAGGTCACAGCCTGGGGACGCACGGTTACAACCATCGTTTTGTTTGGCTGCAGGATCCCCTGTCTTCCATTCAGGAAATAAAAAAAGGGGTCCAAGCAATCCAAGACATTACCGGCAAAGCCCCGCTGTTTTTCCGCCCTTCCTGGGGGGTCTTTAATCTGCCTACTTATTTGTATCTATGGTTTACACGGCAAAAGACCGTCCTCTGGTCTTTCATGAGCTGGGATTGGCGCCCCTGCTTATCTCCGAACCGAATTCAAGGTATCGTTGCCCGTAAAACAAAAGCCGGGTCCGTAATTGTTTTTCATGACCGCTGCACCAAGCCAGGCGCAGTGGATGACGGCCCTGCCAGGATGGTGCAAGCCCTGCCGGCAATTCTGGAATCCCTGAAAGCAAAAGGGCTCCGGCCTGTCAGCCTGGATGAACTCTTTGCCTATCAGGATGCAGGTATGTTGAAGAAAGGCCTGCGCAGCCTGTGGCAGGCATGGGAATTTTGTTTTGACCGCCTGGCAGGACTAAAACCCGTTGGTGGCGAGGACAACAACCTGTTTCGCCTGGCGGTACGGGATTACCGGGGCCAGGTGACGGAATTGCCGGACGGTACCTTACTGGTTCCCGGGGATAAGATTGGGGAGCTTCATTTGAATAATGATTTTCTGCAAAGAATCACTGCCACAGCACGTTCCCTGGAGCTTGTAGGAATTATGCTGCTTCGGGAAACCAGGCGTTCGCTCCCCCTATTGGCCAAGACCGTATCCCAGGACCCCTCTTACCAGGGGATTAAAGCCCTGATTGGCATTACCATGATTCACAGGGGGACTTCCCAACTGGGATTCTCTGTTTACGACCTGCCTCCCGGCATTCGTTCCGTCGTGGCCTGGTACCAGCGATGGCTGCTGTTCCTGCTTCATCCCGGCGGTTTTGCCCACCTGCGGCGCCAGTGGAACAAACTGGTTCCCAAAAGGGTGATTATCTCCAGGCAGGAGCTTTTAAAACGTTACTTGTTGGACGGTATCTCTTGGCCCGAAAGCGGGAACACCAGGCCGGCAAATGGTACGATCAATGCCCGGCAATTTGGCCCGTGCCTTTGGATAATCATTTTCTCCGCAGTCTCCCAGTCCCCGGCATTTTTTAGAAGTGGTACCGGATTTTTGGTTTTGGCTAAATCAGAAATCAGGATCATTTCTTTATTTTTTATTACATTGCAAATTACGTAGGCCTTATGCCCACCCAGTACAAATCCCTGTTCCTCAAACCGCCGCACAACATCTTCCGGTGTTTTTCCCTGTTCCATCCATTGTTGGAACAACGGTTCTCCCAGGCCCTCCTGGCATTGAGCCAGCAGCACAACGGTTCCCCCGGGTTTCACCAGCCTGGCGCCGTTTACCAGGGCCTTGGCGGCCTGGTACAGGTTTAAGTCCCTGGGGTATCCCCCTGCGCCGGCAATCACCACTTCCTCGGGACCGGGCAGTGTTTGCCGGTAAATATCCTGACAGAACCTGCTTCCTGCCAGCCAGGAGTTCTTAAGCTCCCCGGCAAAACATTTAACGATCTCGTTTTGCTCGTTCAGTATCACGTTCACACTGAAATCCACCCCAACCCTTTGGGCTGCCTCCATGATCATGTCTTGAATGGGGTTGTTCATCGTCTTACCGGGCCCAACCCCCTGGCCGGTCATCATGCTGTGGTTTTGTTCGATGGTCTTTCTACCCGCCACCCCGGGCATAACAAGTTTTGGTCCTCCGGAAAAACCGGCGAGATTATGGGGCAGGATGCACCCGGTTGTTATCACCATGCCGGCTCCGGCTACCCGCTTGTTTACGTACAATTCTGCTCCACCTGTTAACGTCCCCAGGTAAACCAGGTCCCTGTCGCAGTCATGGTTCATGAATGAGTACCGGTCTGCCAGGCTGTCAAACACCTCGTGGATTTCTGTTTTCGTATTTGGCCTGTGGGCTCCGGTGGCGATCATAAAAAAAATATCTTCTTTTCGAGCGCCGCCTGCCAAAATTTCTCTCAGGACAGCTTCTAAGAGTTCCTGATAAGGAATGGGCCTGGAGATATCTGTCACCAGTATGGCAATGGAGTCCGGTCTTTTTTTTCGGACAATCTCTTGCAGACCGGGGCTTGCGATGGGATTGGCAAGTGACTTTTCAATTTCTTCCCGCCGGTTGCCGGCAGCTGGCAGGTCAGGCCCGACAATACCGGCAACGTTGTGGTCCTTTATTTGAATGGGTACGGCCTGGCGGCCGTAATGAAACAGCACTTCCATGGGTATACCTCCGTCTTTAGTCTGCTCACCGGAAAAACTTGACCGGCTTACCTGTCTGCTTGCTTGCTTGCTTGTGCCCGTAGGGTATGCCCATTGGGTATGCCTGTTGGGACGTATATTTTTTAGCGTATTCACAGGCACATGTTAACTGCAGTTCTCTTATGCTATTACCTTTTAAAATATTATATTTAAAAGACCGTAAAAATAATCAGCAGGACACTTTTGTGCCCTGCTGATCATTATCCTACCGGCCTTTCAGCGGTTTGCACCGGGACCTTGATTGTTTTCCCCTGGCGGAATAATTCCACTTCCACCTGTGCTCCCACTTTCTTTTTCTGCATGATTTTAATTAAATCATCCGGACTTTCAATTTTGCTGCCGTCGATGCTCAGGATGACGTCTCCTTCCTTAATGCCCGCCTTTTGAGCCGGCCCTCCGGACACAACTCCGTAAACAACCGCCCCTGCCGACCCTTCATACCCAAGATAATTGGCAATGTCCGGGGTCACCGGTTGGATTTGCACACCCAACCAGGGTCGTTTTACTTTCCCCTGCTGGATTAATTCATCCAGCACTTCCTTGACGGTACCGGTGGGGATGGCAAAGCCAATTCCCTGGGCCTGGGCGTTGATGGCGGTATTAATGCCGATGACTTCTCCGTTCAAATTCAACAACGGCCCGCCACTGTTGCCCGGGTTGATGGAGGCGTCGGTTTGCAGCAAATGTTCAAAGATCCGGTTGTCAATTTCCAGGGGGCGTTCTTTAGCACTGATAACGCCGATGGTTACAGTATCCTCCAGTCCGAAGGGACTGCCGATGGCAATGACCCAGTTGCCCACCCGGATGCGGTTGGAATCCCCCAGGGGGAGGGTGGGGAAGTCTTTGCCCTCAATCTTAAGGACTGCCAAATCAAGAGAAGGATCTGCGCCTACGAGTTTGGCCTGGTAGGTCTTTTTATGCCCTTTTACCAGAACGTTGATCCTTTGGGCACCGTCGATGACATGCTCATTGGTCAGGATATAGCCGTCTTTAGAAATAATAAATCCTGACCCTAGACCACTCTGGTAGCGAGGTTCCGGGCTGACGCCGAAAAACTGGCGGAAAAACGGGTCGTTAAAGAAAGGATTGTTATTATTGTACCCTTGCACTTCAACCACCGTGTTGATCTTTACCACGGCGGGCCCTGCCTGTTCCACGATATTGGCGATGGTGTCCGGGCCTACGCCGGGGATGCCGGCATCCGCCACACCCTGCTGCTGCCGTCCCGTGTCTTGCTTTGGCGAAATATCTTTAATCAAAGTACACCCGGCTGCAAACATAATGCCGGACAAAAAAGCCAGGGCTAACGTTAAAACAGCAATGCTTCTCCATTGTTTCATTCTATCGACCTCCCCACAATTATAGTATGGACGAAACATTTAATTTATTTGCTTTAATTAATTTTATACCATAAATGTAAATGTTACGTTAATATAAAAATCCTGGCTCAGTCGGGATTTACAAATTGCGTTCTATTTGTCATTGCCTGGTCTCCTGCCAAACTTTCCAGTTCATCCAAAACGCGGCTGATCACCACGTTGCGATAATCCGAAAGTTCTAATTCAATCAATGTTGTTACCGGCCTTGCGGCTTTATCATACAATAATCTTACCCGGGGGCTTAAAGGTAACCCTTTCGTTGTGCGCATCACCACCGCAATTTCCCTTGAACTCAGCTCCACCACGGTTCCTGCGGGATAAGCGGCGATATTGGAAAGAAAGGGTTCGATGATATGGTAAGGAAACAGGTAATCCCCTGCCCCGGCAATCATTTCGTAGGCTTCATGGGGTGGAAATGCTTTACGATAAACACGATCCACTGTCAACGCATCATACATGTCCACCATACCGGTAATCTGGGCGAACTCGTGAATTTCCGAATCCTTTAATCCCTGGGGATAGCCTGTACCGCAGTAACGTTCGTGGTGCTGGTAAACCACCATGCGGGATAGACTGCTCACCTGGGGATTCTTGCTGAGTATTTGAAGGCCATACTCCGGGTGTTTCTTTACGATATTGTATTCTTCCTCCGTTAATGGCCCCGGTTTGTTCAAAATTTCCTTCGGCACAAGAACCTTTCCAATATCGTGCAGCAGGGAACCCATTCCTAAATGAAACAGTTTGGGGCGCTCATAGCCCAGAGAAATTCCTGTCATAAGCGCCAAAACACAAACATTTACTGAATGAGCAAAAACATAATCATCCATGGACCTTATGTCCACCAGCTCCACCATCAAATTGTGGTTGTTCAGCAGTTGGTCAATAATTTCACTAATGGTGGAATAGACCTTTTCAGACTCTTTTACGTTATCCCCCAGTGACTTGGCGTGAGCCTTCAGCAGGTTTTTCACCTGCTTGACGGCCTTTATTCTGATCTCCTCGGGTATGACATCGTCCACTTGAATGTCCGGTAAAAAGCCGTCATCAATGTATAACGAGGGGATCCCCAATGACCTTAAGCGTGCTATGTATCTATCGTTCAGTATGACTCCGGTGTTCAAAAGCACCTGCCCGTTGCCGTTTCGAACCGGGCGCCCAGCTTTCATTCCGGGTTTTACATTTACTATTGACACCCGCCGCATAAATCACCTCCGTGCCACGTTGCTGGATAAAATATTCTACTTTTACCTAAAAATTCCTCTGTTTTTTATATTTTTTCGTGTGGGTACATCATTTTCTTTAGCAAAACTGATCGAGATTTGTAAATTATTTTTTACCTAAAGGCAATTTAAAGGTGTTGCCGAATTAATTAGTTATCGTATAGTTATTTTAAAGGGGGTGGCGCTGTGTTATTCTCCGGTCTGAAAAAGATCGTGCTCGGTTCCTTCATCATAGTCTTATTTTGCTTGTCAATCATTAGTCCCGCCGGTCTTAAAGTCGCCCTGGGCAGCAAAGCAGTGTACCGTAAAGTGACAGAGGATAAAATTGTTGCTCTCACCTTTGACGACGGTCCGGACCCCCGCTATACCGTTCCCATTCTTGATACTTTAAAGGAATTTCAAGCACCGGCTACCTTTTTTATGGTAGGAAATAACGTCATAAGCTACCCCGAAATAGCCAAAAGAATCGTTGCTGAAGGTCATGAAGTAGGCGACCATACCATGACGCACCCCAGGCTTACCGATTTGACTCCGGAGGAAGCATATGTCGAAATTGAACGGGGCTATCAAACCATTATTGATGTAACAGGCGCCGTCCCCGAATATTTTCGCTCTCCGAAAGGTTTAACCACAGATTATGTTGAAGAAGCGGTATCTTCCCTGGGCATGAAGGAAATTCTCTGGACGGTGACCATTGAAAACCGTGCTGCCACAACGCCCGAGGAAATGTCCAATCGGGTATTAAATAAGATTAAACCCGGCTATATCATTTTACTGCATGACGGGCGCCTTGACAGAACCAAAACAGTTCAGGCCCTTCCTTTGCTGCTGAAAGGTCTTCGGGAGCAAGGGTATAAGGTGGTCCCTTTATCTGAACTGCTTCAACAGGAAACCCCCGAAGAACTGGCTTCCTACGACCCGTTAACCTAATAACTTAGGTGCCTGGTACTTAAGTTATTAGGTTATTTTTGGGGTAAAAAACCAAACTCCGGCCCTAAAAGTTATCCACAGTTTACAAAAAAATACTTTCCAATAAAAAAACCGGTTTATCATGGATAAACCGGGGCAGCGTTGTCACTATAAAATCTGTATACAAAAACACAAAAAGGGATTGTAATCATTAATAGTTTATGCTAGTATCAAGGCAAAATTCCCGACCAAACAGAGATAGCCAAGGCCATATATGCCTTGGTGCTTTGAAAACATAAGTTTTCACAATAACCACACCGACAACGAAAATTAGTTGTCACTATCTTCACGGTTATTGTAGCACTTAAGGGGCGCATTGGCAAGGGGTTTGGGGAAATTATTTAGAAAAATTTTAGGAGGTGTTGCCCCTACCAGGGTGATCAAATTGAAAAATTGTTGTCACCAAAGGTTTAAGTTGTTCCGTATTAAGGGCAGCCTATAGTTGATTTCGGTATTTACGGAGTAAGTTGCACTGCGCGTCCCGATTTTAGTTTTCCGTGACTATAATAATCGTGGAGGGATTTGTCATGACAATGACCGATTTTGCTGAATGGGCCCAGGCCAAAATGGACAAATGCAATGTTCATGATGAAATAGAAACCAGTAAATTAATGGTAGAAATAATGAAAAAATTCTTTGCCATTGGCCGGGAAGAAAATGAAGGATCTGAGCCTAACTAAAGTCAGCACCTAAAACTCTATACCTTATTCATGCTGTTAATTGCCCCTGCAGTTTTTTCAAGGTTTCTTGTGAAAAAATATACTTTCATGTTAAGATTTTTATATCTCCAACGAAAATAAAACCCCGCCTAGCGGGGTTTTATTTTCGTTTACTTGTAGATTTAGAAGCCTTTCATCGGGTTGGGGCCGAATTCTTCAAGGTCTTCAGCAAACTTGTCAATGATCTTAGGCAGTTCTGCATAGTCCATAATGTTGATTTGAATCATGCGCACCCGGTCAGATTCTAAGCCAAGGCGGTCCAGGGTTTCGGAAACCTTGGAGAGACGGATTTCAGCCAGCTCGGAACCCTTCATAAAGTGGCACTGGTAGTCTTCACCGTGTTTGCAGCCCAGCAGCAATACGCCGTCAAAGCCCTTGGACATGGAGTCGGCAATCCAGACCAGGTTCAAGGAGCCAAGGCATCTTACGGGAAGGATACGTACCCAGGAGTTGTACTTCAGGCGGTTGATACCGGCCATATCCAGGGCGGGCATGGCGTCGTTTTCGCAGGCCAGGATGAGAATTCTCGGCTTTTCTTCGTCCTCTTCAGGAACTTCGACGGCCTTCACCATGTTACCGATCATACCCACAGAATAGTTTTTGAAGGAGATGATCCGCTCGGGGCAGGCGCCCATGCAGGTACCGCATCTTCTGCAGCGGGTGGGGTTGGGCAGCGGGTTGCCCTTGGCATCTTCGTTAATGGCACCGAAGGGGCACTCTTCCGTACATCTCTTGCACTGGGTGCAGCGCTGTAAGGCAAATTCAGGATAGGACAGGTCGCCGCTTCTGGGATGCACGGCAGCACCGCCGGCAGTGGCTTCCACGCACTGGATGGCCTTTAGAGCGGCGCCGGTGGCATCGCCCACAGCCTTGGCCATATCCATGGGAGCCCTTACACTACCGCAGGCATAGATACCGGTACGGCGTGTTTCATAGGGGAAGCAGATAAAGTGAGAATCCGGGAAACCATATTTTAAGTTCGGCAGTTCAGGACCCTGTCTGTATTCCAGACCCAGGATCTTTACAGCAGCTTCCTGGGCAGCGGCATCCCCCTCACCGGCAGCGGCTACGATGGGCTCGGTGGCCTTGGTGGTGGGGACCATCCCGTTGGCCAGTACCACTAAATCGATGTCTTCCACTCTGGCATTGCCGCCGAGCAGAACATCCTCGGATTCGATTGCCAGCTTGCCGCCAGCTTCGGAAATACCGGTAATGTCGCCTTTAATAAATACGGCGCCGGTTTCCTGGGCAGCTTTGTAAAAATGTTCATACTGGCCGGAGCTGCGGATATCCTTATAGAATACATAGGACATGACTTCCGGCGCCAGTTCTTTTAAATAAATGGTTTGCTTTAAGGTTTCCACGCAGCAGGCAGCGGAACAGTAGGGCAGTCTCTCAGCGTCCCTGGAACCTGCGCACTGGATAAAGGCAACCTTTTGAGCGGCAATCTTGCCGGACTTGGCCATAGCTTCGAATTCAGCATGGGTAATGACATTGGCATACTTGCCATAGCCCAGGTGATCCAGTTGGGCAACATAAGGGGTGGAACCGGTGGCCAGCACGATGGCACCCACTCTTTCGGTCGCAATATTGCCACCCTGGTTGATTTCAGCATCAAACATGCCCGGGCCGCCGGCGATCTTTTCAATCACGGCGCCGGTGTAAACCTTAATGTTGGGATTGGCTTCAATTTCGGCAACGCGACCGGCAACATCGGGATCTGCAGGAGCAGCAAAGGGAGCAGCCATCGGGGTGGTCTTGTAAACCTTGTTTAACCAACCGCCCAGGGTGGCTTCCTTTTCCACCAGTACCACAGGATAACCGGCTTTGCCGGCTTCCAGAGCTGCCGTCATACCGGCCAAACCGCCGCCCACAACCAGAACGGTCTTGGACAGGTCTTCGCCCAGATAAGGAGCAGGTGCTTCGCCGGCTTTTGCCTTTTCTAAGCCCATGCGAATCTGGTCTTCGGCCAGCATCTGGGTATCTTCATCATTGGCCTCGTGGCTCCAGATACACTGTTCACGCAGGTTCACACGGTCCGTGAATACGCCGGGAAATCTAAATACGTCACCGTTCACACGGTTGGAGCAGGCAGCTATAACCACGCCGTCCAGACCCTGGGCTTCGATTTCGCCCTTAATTAAGTCAACACCTTCTGCAGAGCAGAGGTAGGCATGTTCTTTACAAACAGGAGCTTTATATTCCTTGGCCGCTACTTTGGTTAAAGCCGCTACGTCAAGGGCTTCGCCAATGCCGCAACCGGTGCAAATGAAAAATCCAAATTTTTTAGCCATTGTCTTACCCCCTCACCGTAGATTGGATGGCTTTGAGAACAGCAGCGGTTGCACCTTGAACGGAAGAGGCAACATCACCCGGTTTAGCCACACAGCCGGCACCGTAAATGCCGGGCACAGAACCACTCAGAACAAAACCGTCTACATCATAGGCTACTGCTGCAGGAACCTGGGCGGCAGCAGTTGCAGGAGCCATCCCGGTGGCCAGAACAACCAGGTCATACTTCAGTTCGGTAATTTCCTGGGTGATTTGGTTTTCTGCCAGTACGATAACGTCTTTGGTGTCGGCATCTTCCTTAATTTCGGAAGGCTTGCCCTTGATCATGGTAATGCCGTGTTCTTTGATCTTGTTATAGAAGTCTTCATGCTTGCCCATGGCACGGATATCCATGTAGTAAACCGTTACATTGGCATCGGGATATTGTCTCTTCACATAGTCGATTTGCTTCAAGGTTGCCATACAGCATACGGAGGAGCAAGCCTTCTGGTGATTTTCATCACGGGAACCGGCGCACTGAACAAAGGCAATGTTCTTGGGTTCTTTACCGTCGGAAGGGCGAACAATTTTACCGTTGGTGGGACCGGTCAGAGCAGCCAGTCTTTCCATCATGATATTGGAAATGGCGTTGGCAACGGTGCCGCTGCCGTAGTTGGCCAGTTTTTCTACGGGATAGGAATCCCAGCCGGTGGCCCAGATAACAGCGCCAACATTTACGTTCATGGTCTTGGCGCCCATGTTCAGGTCAACGGCTTTAAATTCACAGACTTCGGCACACTTGCCGCAGGAAGCGCCGAGACAAACAGCGCTGTCAATAACGTACTTCATGGGGAAAGCAAAGGGCTGGGGCAGGTAAGCAGCCTTGGTCTTGTCCAGGCCAAAGTTGAAATCGTTGCTTCTTTCCACCGGGCATACTTCGGCGCACTTGCCGCAGCCGGTGCAGCCGTCGGTGATATAGCGGGGATTGATTTTAAAGGTTACATCAAAGTTGCCTTCCTGGCCGGAGATGCTTTCCACTTCAGCCATGGTGAGCACTCTGATATTAGGGTTCTTTCTAACTCTCTGGAAGTTGATTTCCAGACCGCAGTTCGGCGGGCAGAGTTTGGGGAAATACTCGTTGATTTGAGAAACTTTACCGCCCAGGTAAGTGTTCTTTTCTACCAAGAACACTTCATAACCCACTTCGGCGGCTTCCACAGCAGCGGTAAGACCACTAATGCCGCCACCAACCACTAATATGCTTTTATTTGCCATTTTCTCACTCCCTAGTCCAGTTGTGGGTTGTAAAAAAGCCATTGGATAGGTGATTAACAAAAAATTTAAAAACTTACATACCCTGCCAGGGAAAACATATAAAAATCCAGGGAGCCCACAGGCCACCTGGACAACCGGGCCCTAAAAGCGCGTTGCACCCAGGCCGTTACATTTCTTTAATGAGGAGCCCGTGGCCGTAGTTGGCCACGGGCCCTGGAGCTATTCAGTTATTTTGATTTCAGACGGCAGACTGATTAGTCAACCAGACGGATGATGGGACGCTTGATCATTTCCCACTCACCGGTAGCAGCATCGTACTTGCAGTTGCAGAATACTTCCCACTCAGGATTGATAGTGGGAATGTCAGCGCGGAAGTAGTAGCCGGGCCAACGGGTTTCTTCACGGAACAGTACGGTGCGGATGTGGGATTCGGCTTGCAGAGTTCTGTGGATGTTTTCCCAAGCTCTCATTAACTCGTGCAGGTCGCGGGCAGCCAGCTTCTGGCTGTCTTCTTTCAGCATGAGCAGGTACTCGAGACCTTTTTCCAGCAGAGCCTTGCTGGTGGTGAAGTTCGCTACAACACCGCCGGCGTACTCGTCCATCATCTTCTGCAGACGGAACATATACTGCTTGGGCAGGATGTAGTTCGGGTTAACGTCAACGTCGGTGGTGAAACCGGAGAACTCTTCGAATACAGCCATCGGCTTCAGAGTCTTGGCAACCAGTTCTTGAACCTTAGCTTCGTCAAGGTTGGGCTCCTGGTTGTTTTCTACAACGAAACGAACCATGGACTTACCAGCGACACGACCTTCAGCGTGGGAGCCGGAGGAGAACTTGTGGCTGGAAGCGCCGGATGCGTCGCCAGCGGCGAACAGACCCTTAACGGTGGTCATGTTGGTGTAACCCCACTGGTATTCAGCAGGAGCTAAGTCAGCAGGACCGGATACCCAAGCGCCGGAAGCGCCGGAGTGAGAACCGATGAAGTAAGGTTCAGCAGCAGCGATTTCGGAAGCTTTTTCTTCGGGAGCGATATCACAAGCTGCCCACAGGATAGCCTGAGATACGGTCATATCGAGGAAGTCTTCCCAAGCTTCGCTTTCCAGTTCCTTCATTTTCTTCTTGAAGGCCTTGGGATCGTCTTCGTATTTCTTAGCTAAGTTAGCAATAGCTTCGGCAGTCTGCATGTAGATGGGGCCTTTGCCTTCGCTTACATCCAGCATACCGAGGTAATTACGCAGGTTAGCAGGGATGGGCTTAACGGAGCCATAGGGACCCCAGTTAGCCAGTTCTGCTTTACGGGTTACCATGTATTCTTCGCCCAGAGCGTTGGTAGCACGGGATTTGAAGAGCAGGAACCAAGCGCCTACAGGACCGTAAGCATCTTTAAAGCGTACGGGGATGAAGCGAACTTCCTGGCAGGTCATTTCAGCGCCGGCAGCCATGGTGAAGTAAGCGGAGGAACCGGAGCTGAACGGAGGATACCAGGAACGGCCCAGACCTTCACCGGTGGAGCGGGGCTTGAATACGCCTACGGCGCCGCCCATAGCAGCCAGAACGGCTTTGGCCTTGAATACGTATACTTTTTCTTCACGGGTGCTGAAACCAACAGCGCCGGCGATTCTGTCGCCATCCATGATGGGTTCGGTGATGAAGATACGCTCGTAGATGTTGTCGGTGCCCAGAGCGTTCTTAGCAGCTTCAGCAACGATAACCTTGTAGGATTCACCGTTCAGCATGATCTGCCAGCGGCCACCGCGAACGTAGTTGCCTTCTTCGTTGGTCCAGATGGGGAGGCCCCACTTTTCGAACAGGTGAACGGAAGAGTCAACGTGACGGGCGATGTCAGCGACTTGGTCATCACGAGCGATGCCCATTAAGTCGTTCTTAACGTATCTTACATAGTCTTCAACGGTGTTTTCACCTTTAGCGATACCGAGGTACTGGTTGATAGCAGACAGACCCATTGCAACAGCACCGGAACGGTCCATAGCAGCTTTATCAACCAGGGTAACTTTTAAACCGTGTTTCTTAGCCCAGTAGGAAGCTTCAACGGCTGCGCCGCAAGCTGCCATACCGCCACCAAGGATCAGAATGTCGGTATTCACTACTACAGTTTCAAAGTTCGGCATTTATATTAACCTCCTCCGATAGTTAGTTATCTAAATTACTTCTTCATGCCGGGAAGCTCAGGAGTACCTACAGAGTAGGGCTCGGTGAACAGAAGCTGGTCGTTCAGGTTCTCTTGGTCTACAGTGTAGCCGCCAGCTGGTTCAGCGGAACCTTCAGCAGTGGTACGGATGGGGAATTTGAAGCGCTTCAGCATGCCATTACGGAACTTAACGGTCCACATAATGCTGTCGGAGCTTCTGAGGGGTACGCAGCTGGCACCCATGGGAACGAAGTCGGCATAACCACGAACGTCGATGGCCTGCTGGGGGCAAATCTTAACACAGCAGTAGCACTCCCAGCACTGGGATACATCACGGTTGGTGGCTTTCATTTTTTCTCTGTCCAGAACCATCAGGTCATTGGGGCAGATGTACATGCAAGCGGTTTTGTCCTGACCTTTGCAACCATCGCACTTTTCAGCAATTACAAAGCTAGGCATTTTTTTACCTCCCTATTGCTAATTTTTAAAGACTTTTCGTCTTTAATTTCTTATTCATTAGGCGTCTTTTGTAACAGAACTTGTCTCCCTACCGCCGGTGAACAGATTCTCATATGATTTCGTTTCGGAAACTCCGAATGGGTGCTATTGACATAAAACTCGCACACTTCAGGCAAAACGCCTCCGGGGCCAACCACCTCCTCTTCTCTGGTCAAATATCACCAGCAGCAAGGGGTCTATGCCGTTGGTACAGTGCAAGCCATGGGGCTGCACCATACCAACGATATTTTTTTTACTCCACCGGTAATGCCAAGTCATATTTTGTCAATTGGTTGACAGAATCATTTTGTCGAACACTGTAGAATATTAATGAATTATTTAAAGCGATATTCAGTTTTAACACATTCCACAGGCCGGCTGGGTTATCAAGCGCCAATTACTTGCCGCTGTCGAGACTCTGGTAGTACTTGGTGAGGATTTCCAGAACTTCTTTGCGACCAAATTCGAGCGGGGGCAGTTCGCCTCTGCCAAACATTTCGCGAACCTTGGTACCGCTGATAGCTACGCGATCTTCCGGACCGTGCGGGCAGGTTTTCTCAGTAGCCATGCCGTCGCACTTGCGGCAGTAGTAAGCGGAAGTAACTTTAATGGGCTGGCACAGGAGTTCGCCGGGCTTGAGTTGGTCGAAGATTTCCTGAGCCTGGTAAGGAGTATAGTAGCTGCCAACACCGGCGTGGTCACGACCCACCAGGATGTGGCTGCAGCCAAAGTTCTGACGGAAAACAGCGTGCAGGATCGCTTCTTTAGGACCGGCATAGCGCATTTCCATGGGATATACGCGCATTTCGATGGTCTTAGGGTTGAAGTAATACTGCATGTGGGCTTTATAAGCTTCGAAGCGTACTTCAGCCGGGATATCACCCTTCTTCAGTTTGCCAACAATGGGATGCAGGAACAGACCGTCACAAACTTCGTTACCGATCTTGCACAGGAACTCGTGAGAGCGGTGCAGGGGGTTACGGGTTTGGAATGCGCAAACAGTGTTCCAGCCCTTAGACTCAAACAGAGCGCGAGTTTCGGCCGGGTGAGCATAGTAGCCGGCATACTTTTCGTCATAACCCAGTTCGGAGAAGGTTACGATGTCGCCACCGATGTAGACTTCACCCTGAGCCATAACCTTTTGAACGCCGGGGTGTTCTGCGTCATCGGTGAAGAAAGCAGCTTTGCACTCTTTTACTTTGTCGTATTCGTACTTGTCGGAAACGGTGATGATACCAACATATTCGCCGGACTCATCATCAACCAGCGCCATTTCTTGACCAGGCTGGATAGCTTCAGCTTGTTCCTTGGTAACAGCCAGGGTTACAGGAAGAGGCCAAACCAAACCGTTAGCCAAGTGCATGTTGTCAATAACGCCTTCGTAGTCAGCTTTGTTCATAAAGCCAGTCAGGGGAGAGAATGCGCCCATACCGAGCATTAAGCAGTCGGAAGTTTCACGAGAGCTCATGCGGATGACCGGTAGGGATTCAGCTTTGGCTTTCAGTTCTGCCCACTGCTCTTTGGGAGCCAGTACGGGAGTCAGTTTGCCACCATGCGGTTGAACTAATGCCATTTACAACCATGCCTCCTTGTGTTTTAAAATTTGGACTGTGTCCTAATTTTGTGAATCCAAACACTTTATGGGAATATACCACATAGCAGACACCTTGCTTGCACCGATCGTCCGAACCAGTTAACCAGCCAAATTCATTGACCCTCTGCCAGGTTCTGGTTAACGTTCGGGAAAATTCCACTGCCTTGAGGCAGTCCGTGAATGCTTATTCCTGCGACAACGTGATGTTATTCACTTGGAATATCCGGTGCTTGCTTGGCATCCCCGCCTTCTCTATCTAAACGCGGGTGCCAGTTGGTATTTGTACTTGTGATTTTGTATGCTTAATTGTATTCTCTCTGTTTTTCTTTTTTCCTGCTGCTTTTTAATAATTTTATTATGAATTTGTGCAAAAAAGTATTTGGCAGGAAAACCATTTTTTCCATTAAACGCCAAATTGTTTAAGGGCGTTGTTGGGTGAAACGATACAGTAGTCGAGACCGGCTTTCTTGCGGTCCAATCCATAGGCAATGGCCATTAATTGAGTAAAAAATAATACCGACAAATTATAATTGGTTCCATATTTTTTATTGACTTTAATTTGGTAAGCGTCCAGGTTCATCTGGCACAGGGGACAGGGGGTTACGATCAAGTCGGCCCCTGCTTCATAAGCACTTTTTACGATGGGATACAGGGCAGAAATCGTATTATCAGGAGCAGTTAAATTCATTGCACCGGTACAGCATTTTAATTTATAAGGGAACGGAACAGGTTCTGCGCCCAGAGCGCTGATAATCTTGTCTAAAAAGGTGGGATTTTCCCAGTTGTCAAAATCTCTCAGGGCTCTTACGGTCTGGCAGCCAACATAACCGGCCACTTTGAGACCCTTTAAGGGCTTGACTACTTTAGAAGCGATGGTGTCCAGGCCAATGTCGGAAACCATAACATCCAGCAGCATACGGACCTTTAATTGACCGTCATAGCTGAGGCTGTCTTTGCTTAAAGCGTCGTTGGCATTGTTTTTGAATTTTTCATCGGAAAACTTTTTATTAACATTGCCTAAAATGGCATAGCAGGAACTGCAGGTGGCAACTACATCTTCCGGACCCATTTTTTCGGCCAGGGCCAGGTTTCTGGCAGCCAGCACATCTGCAGCAAACTGACCAATTACACAAGACGTTACAGTGGAACCACAGCAATTCCAGTCTTCAATCTCTTTCAGTTCAAGGCCTAAAACCTTGGCCACTTCAAGAGCAGAGTGATGGTAACTAATGGCTGTTCCTTCACTGGCGCATCCAGGATATATTGTGTATTTCATACTAGTGACCACCCTCCTTCTTGGCGATTTCTTGGGCCCGGTTTAACACCTCGCGTAATTTGCCAGGGTTTTTGACTCCCTTGGGCGGTAACAGCGGCAGACGGCGGTGCAGCATCAGTCCTTTGCCGACATCCTGCATATCCAGAGCCATTTTTATAAAGTTGCCCAGACCGATTTTCAGACCGTAATTTAAGGTCAATCCGCCTTCCCAAATGCGTCCACGTTTGGAAACGTCCTTTGCATAAACTTCGGCCATATCCTGGGAATTATGTTTGATTCCATTCTCCACGGCCAAGTGACGGAGGTCGTGCATTACATCCATCATTGGAACCCCGCGGGGACAACGACAGGCGCAGGTGTAGCACGAAGTACATAACCACATGGTATTGGCTTTTAATACTTCATCCTTACGACCGGCCCGGATGAGCTGGATGATGCGTCTGGGTGAAAGGTCCATTTTTTCTTTCAACGCGCAGGTGGTGGGGCAAATGCCGCACTGCATGCACATTTTCACCCATTTGCCGTTTTCCAACTCATAAACCTTTTTAGTAAATTCCGAATCGTACTTTACTGTAGCCTTCTCCTTTGCCGTAGCTTCAGACATTTACTTCCCTCACTTCCCTTCGGGCATTCTTCCGGCAGTTTGCTCTTTTCAGATCAAACTAAAAATCGGTATTCGCACGGGCCGGTTCGCCCTTGTGAATATCCGCACACGAACTAACGCAGTGCTCCTCCGACACCTCCTTACGCAGGATATCATAATCTATAATAAATGCTTGGGAAACTTGTCTAATTGGAATAGAAAAACCGGTTAAATTAACCAGTTGATTGAGATATGCTTGTAAATTAACTATAACACTACTATTTTTAGTTGACAAGTATATTTATCATTTGCACTTATTTTGGAAGTCTGCATAATTTTTTTAGGGAATTTACCGACAATTCAGATATCTAAAAAGATATCATGCAGCACAAGCGTCGTCAAGACGACACCGGCTTGTGCTTATTGTAACTTTATTCGAGGCATTGCCACAGAATCCTGCATCACGTTCTTAATTTTTAATTAAGTCAACTTTACAGTTCTAATTTATACATCAACCATCTTTAATATTCCCTATATTTTCTTGACCTGATCCATCGCCAGTTGATTGGATATTTGTTATAATTAGTACTTGATACCCAGTAAATATGTAATAAGGAGATGAGTACTCGATGCTGCAGCAGGTGGAACTCTATTCTGCTCTTGGGAAGGCTGAACAAAACGATTTATTTACGAAACTGGGAAAAATATATGCCAATTTACCCCAAACCTCCTGTACCGGCTGTGCAACATGTTGCAATTGGGGTAGTCCCCCGGCATTCTTTATTGAGTATTTAAATCTGTATCGATATGTTCGGGACAACCTGAAGGAAAACTGGCCGGACATCCTGAAAAAATCAACGGAATATTTTTACCTGGAACTGGTGGACACCAATCAGAAATGCTCGTTCCTGAGTGAAGATAATCGCTGTTCTGTTTATGAAGTAAGACCCTTTACTTGCCGTTCCTACGGACTCTTATCGAAAGAGGACTTTGAAACCGGCGACCGGGGTCTTAAGAAGCTGGCGCAAAAATTTAAGGAGGAATATGATTTAACCCTTCCCGATGAAATTATAAACTACGAACTCCCCTGGTGTGACAAGGTTGTTTCCGGTCAGAGATCCTATATCAAAAAATCCACACTGGCAGGATTGGCCGCCCAAATCGGCACCCTGGATTACCCCTTCTTCCCGCAGGAACTGGTGGACCAGGAAGGAACTCTTCTCCCTTATCCGGTTCATTTGATGAACACGGTTTTGGGAACCGGCACCCGGGCTCGGAAAATTAAAGTGATGAAACAATTTGTTGACGGCGGCAGCAAAGAACTGTTAAATGGTTTTGTGGAAAAAGCATCTTCCTACCGATTTTAATTTCGTCCCCTTCGGTTAAACCTAACTGAAGGGGATACTTTTCTTTGGCAACAGATTTCCCTAAAAAGGGAAGGATTTTGTTATAGTATGGAGAAGATATGGATGGGAGGTGAAAGTTATGGCTAAAATTGATACAGCTCTGGACATGTGCGTTCAGCTTGGCAAAATTCTTTCTGAAACCGAAGAATATCAGAATATGAAACAAGCCGAGGCCAATCTTCTCCACGATGAAAAAGCGCGCCAACTGGTGGAGGGCCTGCAAAAGCTACAGATGGAAGTTCAACAGAAAAAGTTAGCGGGCATACCGTTATCCGAAGTAGATAAGAATAACATGCTGGAAGCTGAGGCCAGGGCCATTGAAAACCCGGTGGTGAAAGCTTCTTTTGAAGCCCATGAAAAATTTCAGGCTATTATGACCCTGGTAAGCACAAAAATTCGCGAAGGGATCCTTGGCACACAGCAGGTTCCCTGTGATGATGAAGAAGCAGAAGAATAATAACTTTAAAAACAAGAGACTTCGTACCTTTGTATGAAGTCTCTTGTGATTTCTATTATTGTCGTTCTTTGTTGGGTGGCTCAAATTTGTATCCTACACCCCATACGGTTTTAATTAAATCCGGGTTCGCAGCATCTTTCTCGATTTTTCTCCTCAGCCTTCTGATGTGAACGGTTACGGTGTCCTCGTCCCCCTCAAAATAACTTTCCCAGATTTGTTCCAGCAGCTGCAGCCGGGAGAAAATTTGGTTGGGATGAGAGGCCATCAGCCAGAGCATATCAAACTCCTTGGCTGTCAGCGTAACTTCCTTGCCCCAAATACGGACCAGCCGTTTTGCATACTCGATGTAAACATCAGAGTAATCGAGAATTTCTTTATTTTTCTTTTCAGGGGTGCTTTTGCTACGTCTCAAAACCGCCTTAACCCTTAACGCCAACTCCGCCGGGCTGAAGGGTTTGGTCTGGTAATCATCCACACCCATTTTGAAGCCGACAATCTTATCCACCACGTCATCCTTGGCGGACAAGATGATAATGGGTACGTCTACTTTTGTTTTTATTTTCTGGGAGGCTTCCAAACCGTCAAGTTTAGGCATCATAATATCCATAATCACCAGGTCCGGACTCATGGTGGTGGCCAATCGAACAGCCTCTTCGCCATCCTGGGCAGCCATTACCTTATAACCTTCCTGTTCCAATGAGCGAGAAACAATCTTTACAATTCTGCGGTCATCATCCGCAATTAATATGGTTCCGTTGCTCATGACTACCCTCCAGACTTAAATAGATACTCTGTTATTTTTGACACAAAGTTTCTAAAATCCTTCTAATCTTACACGAATTTTTTTGATACTTTAGTCCTACTTATATTGGGACCTTTGACATCTGTTAAAAATCCCTTTAAAGGTATAACATAAGCTTACCGCTTTTCCCTTCCCCGCTACATGCGGGGTTTTTTCTTTTTTACGACAAAACTTGCGTTCCAATGGCAGGTGGGTAGTAGGCATTTGTTTATAAATCAAGTATAATTTAA
>JBFMCH010000033.1:0-2728 GCA_040754595.1 Bacillota bacterium | reverse complement strand
AGAAAATTAATGACATAGTCATTCTTGATAAAATCATCAACAAAATCTACACTGTTAATAGCCTGGAGGAAGCGGCAGCTATTGTCAGGGAGGCAGCCAAATAAGCAAGATAATGTCAGACATCACATAAATTAGCCCCGGAAGGAGATAGACCCTCTTTCCGGGGCTTCTTGTGTCTAAAGGAGGGATTACAACAGTGACAGGGTGCCAGGCAGTGCGGTCGAGCCAGGTCGCTAGGAGGGTGTTGAAAAAACCCCTCTAAAATCCTAATTTTACTCCTTGAAAAATCAAATTAATTAATTAACAGTAGTGAGCCACGATTTTTAGACTTTAAGACGTAAAACTATATTTTTTGAGTATATTACTCCTGTTTTCCAGTATTTGTCATGTAATTGGGCGCGCTTACCCTATAATCGTAGACAATGGCTCTTTGGTAATTTGTTCCATTGTTAGTTTGCACAATCGCTTGAAGTTGACTAATGTTGCTATCAGATATGCTTGAAATTTAACTTTGGCTTGGCCAATGCAGGCGAACCAAAACCAAGGGGACGGTCCCTCTGGTTTACCGAGTAGACTGTGATGAGCGGTCTCCAGGGTTCGAATCCCTGACTCTCCGCCAATTACTTATAAATGGAGGGATACTCGCCATAAACGGGTGGGAATCCCTTTTGATTTTGTATGCTGCCTTGGGCCGTAGCCTGCGGTGCGTTTGACAAAGGTCGCCGTTCAATGGCTGTTCAGCCAACTTATTGGTTACTGAGTTTTTGGGGATTGGGGCTCTGGCTTGGTTTATTGACTTGTTCGCCAGGAGAAGTTTTATGCAACCGAGTAAAAATTTTGGCATTAAGATGTTGACAAAGAAAAAATATTAAATCATAATGGTTATAAATTAATAGGAGATTTAAATTTAAAATGATGATAAATAAGCTTAAAAATTTAGGGCTGAAATTAACGCCTCAAAGACTGGCAATTTTAAATTTGCTTGAAGGTAATGCAAAACACCCGTCAGCGGAGGAAATATACAATCAATTAAAACCCCAGTACCCTTCATTATCTCTTGCGACGGTATACAATACCCTTGAAATACTGGCTAAAGCAGGGGAATTGCAAGAGATAAGGATAAAGGCGGATAAAAGACATTTTGATCCCAATCCTGCCCCCCATGGCCATTTTTTATGCCGGAGTTGCCAATCTATTTATGATTTGGATGCAGGCCCTCTGGAAATACAAACGCCATTTAATATTAAGGGGTATTTGGTGGAAGAATATACACTTTATTTTTATGGGATATGCCCAAGGTGTTGGGAAAAGAGCAGCGGCAAATAACCCGTAACAGGGAATTATATAAAAAATTAAGTTTAGGAGGTTAAATCTATGAAAAGATGGCGCTGTATTGTTTGTGGATACGTCTGCGAAGGGGAGTCTCCGGTGGAAAAATGTCCCAACTGCGGAGCACCCCAGGAAAAATTTGAACTGTTGACCGCCTCCGGTCCGGATCTGGTGGACTGGAATAAAATAGGTGTGGTTAAAGGCTCCGGTTTTGAAGAGGATCTGAACATGCAGTTTAAGGGAGAGTGCATGGAGGTGGGCTTATATATTGCCATGGCCCGTCAGGCCGAGCGGGAGGGCTATCCGGAGATAGCAGAAACAATGAAGCGTATAGCCTGGGAGGAAGCTCACCACGCAGCTCGCTTTGCTGAACTTCTGGGGGAAGGATTAAGCGAAAGCACTGAGGAAAACCTGAAAAAACTGGTAGACGGCGAAGCCGGTGCCAACCGCGGGAAAAAGGAAATCGCCGTCCGCGCCAAAAAGGAAGGACAGGACGCGATCCATGATGCCATTCATGAAGCTTGCAAAGACGAAGCCAGACATTGCATGGCTTTCTACGGTCTCTTAAAAAGGTACTTCCCAAAGGCTTAAGATATTTACACAGGAATATAAACCCTTTGTTAAAAATAGCAAGGGATGCTTGTTTTCCGAAGAAAATCCCTTGCTATTTTTCGGTTATAAAGAAGGTTGCCGGAAGTGGCAAATATGCTCGAGGAAATCCCTGGCAGAAAACCGCTGCCAGGGATTTCCAAAAAGTGCCTGGCACTTCACTAAACTAAAGTGACGGTACTTTTTCTTTTCCGGGTCATCCTTTCGGGTCTGGTGGTTTCAATGAAAGGCTACCCAGGCGGTGCCAGGTACCGTCTCGCATGAAAGTTGTATACGAGCACAAAAAATTACCGCCGGACGGAACCAGGCACCGCCCCCGGCAAATCGGGGAAATTGCACCAAAAACACTTGCATTTTACTAAATTAATGCTCGAGGAAATCCCTGGCAGAAAACCGCTGCCAGGGATTTCCAAAAAGTGCCTGGCACTTCACTAAACTAAAGTGACGGTACTTTTTCTTTTCCGGGTCATCCTTTCGGGTCTGGTGGTTTCAATGAAAGGCCACCCAGGCGGTGCCAGGTACCGTCTCGCATGAAAGTTGTATACGAGCACAAAAAGTTACCGACGGACGGAACCAGGCACCGCCCCCGGCAAATCGGGGAAATTGCACAAAAAACACTTGCATTTTACTAAATTAAAGTGCAAGTTCTTTTCTTTTTTGGGTTATTTTTTGGAGTTCGACAGTTTCAATGAATAGCACAACTCGACACCACCGCCGACAAATTTTAAATTTATTCTATTATCACATGATGTAAAATAGTAAGAAAGACATTGTGGGGGTTAAACCATGG
>JBFMCH010000032.1:0-6546 GCA_040754595.1 Bacillota bacterium | reverse complement strand
CAAAAAATATTAGTTTTCGTCTTAAAATCTAAAAAAAGTGGGTCACTACTGTTAATTAATGTAAATTTTATTTTTTGAAAGAAGTAAAATTAGGGTTTTAAAGGGGTTTTTTCAACACCCTCCTAGCTCATGTAACCGGGGTGGTGGTAAATGACTAATATCAGCCAAACATTCGGCAGCCTGAAGTTCTAATAATCTTTGACGTATTTTTTTGGCCAATTCGGGACCCCATTCTTTATTAGATTCCTGTGCTGAATTACAAATTTTCTGTAGCTTTTTATACTTAAAGTATATATCCATTAGTATCACCCGTCAATTAAATTATTAACCCTTAGGGTTAATAAAAATATTATTTTTCAACTAGATAATCCTTCAAAATACTTCTCTTTTTCTTTTTGTAATACCTTTTTTTGACAAAATAATTATTTCTAATTACCATCATCAACTAGAAATAAAACCTACTCTACAGGGTGGTCTGTACCTCCTCCGGCTGGCGGTGCTCGCTGCACTTTGCCGGGTAGTAGGCCAGGGCAGTCTTCAGTGCGGCAACGTCGCCTATATGTGCCAGGGACACAACTGTGACCTATGAGGCCTGGGAGCAACAGCTGACCGTCCATTCCTAGGCACAGCCGCGCCAAAAGGCAGACGCCGTCAATTAGCAACGGCACTGGTAACGCAGCACCCTGCTCCTTGCAGCGGTTACTGCCAGCAGCAGCCAGGGTAACTGCCCACAGGTACAGCTGCAATCAGAACCCGGGGCAGCTGCCCGCTCTCGCAGCTGCCACCAACGCCAGCGGGCATATTGACCCGCGAAGCCCGGCAAGCGATCTTCCCTCCGGCCAAACCCCAAAGCACGTCCTACGGTGGCCGGTGGGAAGTTTGCGGCCCTGACCCGCAGAGCCAAGCACCGGTAGCAAGCCCGACCTGTAAGGAGGACCTGAGCGAGGCCTGGTACCGGTGGCTTCCACCGCCCCAAGGCAGTACCCGTGAGTGGAAAACCGGTGCAACTGCACCAGGCTGCTACACGGCTCAGATCCAGACGGTCCATAGCAACAGACCGTTATCCGTGCAGCCATCAAGTCAAGCTACCGAGGTCCGACCAAAAAAAACCGGCCCGAGAGCCGGAAGGCTGGCCTACTGGCCAGCCCTGACCTCCTGGACCTGACGGTGTGCGCTACGCTCAGCCGCCTCGTGAGACAACTCGGCCATAGCTACAAAAGCTATATGCATGCAAAGCACGCCGCGATTGATGAAATCATCACAACTGCAACTTGCACCCTTCGGGCTAATGCTAACACTGTATACCTTGCTACTGTACTTAACCTTACCGCGCAACTCAACTCCACGGGCAACAAAAACCCGATGCCTGACTTCCCATTGCCAGCCAGCTTGCAACCCGGCCAATGCCCGGCCAAACCTACCTGCTTCTACCTTGCCTAAAAGCTTTCTTAACATAACCTTCAACCTCCCGTTTTCGATACAGCTACGTAGACGGTGCCGAGCGTCAAGGGCCGCAAAGCGGGTGGAGAAAAAATTTTTTCACGACCCACGGTAGAACCCCAGAGAGTGAAAAAATTTTTTCTCCACGAACCCTTGACGCTACGGCATTGCAGCTGCGCCCAACTTATCTGCCACCAGGATACTGCTATCAACAAGGCCATGCTAAAAGCAGCTAGTAGGTTATAACACGCAGCTGCAAAGGCTCCGTATAATGGGAAGAGCGGGAGAATGACCCCAAAGCCTGCCACAAACCGGCAGCGGCCAGCTTAGAACCGTAACATCGTGCAGAGTCCCCCGGCCCCAAGATTGGGGCGGGGGGTTGGGGGGCTGGGGTTGAAGGACCCCAAAGGATGACCCCGGTAGGCCGGTGCTGTCCGGCATGACAGCACCGGCCAGACCCCAAAGGAAGACATGCAGAGGACCCGTAAGCAGGGCAGTTACCGGCGACCCCAAAGGCCGGACATCATGGCTGCCGGTATCTGCCAACCCCGGTCAATGACCCGCGGAGGCTGGCCAGTTACCCTGGTGGCCATGAACCCCAGAGGAATACCCCAGGGCCGCCAGGGTATCTGGCCGACACCAGCCGTTTTTAGTTCAATCACGGTAACCGGTAGCGGCAGCCGACCCCAAAGACAGCTTATAATGGCTGCCGGTACTGGTTGCTTCCTTTTCTCTCGGGCTTTGCACTAGCTGATGGGTGCTGAGCATAGCTTGGGGAAGCAAAAACGAGGGCCCCGGCGGCCATAAAGCCGCCATAAGGGGCCGGAGCCAGCAGGCCCTCGTCATTTGCCACGGCCCAAGCGGGCGCAACCGGGACCCGTCAGCGGTTTGCGAAAGTGGACCTTTTGAGGGGGCGGTGCTGGGGGAAAGCGGAACGCTGTCGGCTTAGCCGGCAAGTGGAGCGGGGGGTTATCTTCCTTACCTGGATGATCCCAGTCACCGGCAACTGCGGGCAACTGCCCCGCCAAGGCAGCGGCCTGGATCCGCACCGGTCCCGCTTCCGTAATCCGCAAGCCGGTACCCGTCACCAGGGCCGCGGGCCACCGGCTGCAGCCGCCAAGGTGATCCTCTTCCCCACCGGCAGCGGCCGGGATCCCACGCAGCAGCGGGACCCGCAAAGCCCCGCGAGCGATCTTCTCACCGGCCAGACCCCAGAGGATAACCGGCGGGGATCGGTGAGAAGTTCGCGGCCGAGACCACAAAGCCCGGCCCCGATAGGCCGGAGCAGTCGCGCATGAGCGGAAGCGGAGTGCAGGGAGTGGAGCGGGGCTTGTGGCCCGCTACCCCAAAGACCGGCCCGCATTGGCGGGCCACTGGCCAAGCGGAGCGACCGGAACACAGCGGGAGCGTTGCGCGATTGCGGAGGCCAGGACCCCAAAGTAAGACATGCAAAGGACCCGTAAGCTGGCAGTCAGCGGGAGCGGGGAGAATAAAACTTTCATACTATTATACACTCCCTTCCCCGCTGCCCGTGTCTGCAGACCCGGGAGTCAAGACATCCAGAGGCGGGCGAGCACTCTGCCGGAAATTCATGACCCGAAAGACATACTCGAAAGGAATTTCCGGCAGGGTGCCGGACCCCATAGACTGACCCCAAAGACGGCACGCTGCTGCAGGTAGCCGGGACCCGTAATCTCAGCGAGCACTTTGCCAGCAAGACATGACCCCGGACATTACTCTAAAGCGGGCCGCTGGCAAGGTGCAGCCTTTGACCCAGGAGGATGAACCGGCAGGCCAGAGCTGACGCAGGGAGTGGAGCGGTGCTCGTGTAAGCTCAAGGATTTGCCTATAAAAAAGGGCCTAATTTATTGGCCCACATTAAGATACTTTTTAAGCAAAATCTTATCCTGAACTGCAACTTGAAGTAAGTTTTGCACAAAATCTATTTGTTCTTTGTTAGTATTCCTAAGCGTATGAGCTATGCGTTTTATTGCTTGTTGTTGTGCTTTTCTTTCTGCTTCGTCCTGACCTAACAGCATCTCTAGTAACAATTGCAGGATAGCAATTTTTTTGACGCAACTACGGGTCAAATTATTTTCGGCCAGATAGGCTATATCTGAAAGTAGATCCTGGAACAATTGTTTTGCCAGTTGATCTCTTTCAGATGCATCGCCCTCTGTAAGATATCTACTGTGAAAATAATTGACGCCGCTTGTCACCAACCGCTCCAAAACTGAGGAAATCTGGGCTGTTCGTATTAGCGATTCTTCTTTCATAAAATCACCCTAAAGGCTTCCAAAAATTTTTCTTTCGTTATGGGCCATCTTTTCTATTTTCATGAGAACCTCTAAGTCTTGTTGACTAGCTTGACTCATTTCTTGGAGTAAGCTGCCAGTCGTGGTAAAGAGCTCCTTTAGTTCTTGGTACGTTGCTGCTTGCCCTTTTTCCAGTTGTACCAATTGATTCAGTAACGCACGATTATCTCTTTGTAATAAGTCAATGTTCTGGAGTAAGCCTTGTACCTGTTGCTCAAACACGGTGAGGCTCTTTTGTTCTTCGTCCATTAAGGATCCTATCTTTGTATATAGCGAGTCTTGAAAGGTTTGTACTACATTGCACATTTCCTTTAGGCAAATTTTTAAACTTTCTTGGTTTGCTAAGGACTGTGTGAAAAGTTCTGTTAAGCCATCTATTTTAGTAGCTACCCTAGCGTTGCCCTGCTCTAATTCTTTGTTCACTCTGTCCAAAACCTCAAAAGTAAGACTGTGTTGTTTTTGAGACTTCTCCAGTAACAAGCCGGAATTTTGTGTGGAATTCACTTGCTGTTTCAGTTGATCCAGTACATGTTGATAAAGATTGTTTCTTTCCTGAACCTGTTTTTTCAGCACAGGGAGGAAGAAGAAGAATAGTCCAGCAGTGAGCCCCAGTTGTAGTCCTACGGTGGCGGCCACGCCCATTTGCTGGGTCATCTGGCCATTAAAGTATAACGTGTTGATGGTCCCCAGCACCAATGTGGAGAAAAAAATTGCCATAATACCTGCAACACTAAAAAGCATTCTCTCAGCCCTTCTACATGATATATTCTGATGATAGTAAATGCCTGATATTGGTCTTGGTTTTATGAATGGCCTGGTGCCAATACTTTGGCAGTGAGATAATAACCTCCCGCTGGAAAGTGGCAAAATCCAGGCGGTCCATTTTTAGGGGGTGCTTTAAAAGTCCCTTTTTAACCCCTTCCACTGTTTGGTCTAACTCTTTTTGGGTGGCTAGCAAAAACTCCCTTTCTGAATCCAGGGCCAGCAGTAGGGCGTAAAAAATAATCGCCAATTGACTGCCCTCTGGATATCCCTGTCTGGTTTTCACCATGTCCTTGACGCAGGTTTCCCAGTGCTGCCAGAACTGTCGGGTCACTAATTGACTTACCTGGTCCTTGAACCAGTATGCATTTCTTTTGTATTCCGTGGGGTTGTTCCAGGAATGGTATACCCTGTTTAGCCAATCCTTTTTCAACGACTCAATGTCAGAAATTAGCTTCAGGTGATCCTGGGTTTCTTGTAAGAGTGATATCTCCGCGGTGTACAAAGGGTCGTCCCCGGGGTTCGCCTCAATTTGGCTCACCACCCGCTGGCAGCAGGAAGCAGTTTCAGAAAATCCCCAGTGATAGATTTCCTTCCGCTCCTCCGGGGACAAAGCACCATAATCCCGGATTTTTAGATCCTCATCGTTAAAGGTAAAGAACAGGCGCTGGTATTTGTGAATGGCATCCTGGATGCACTCCTCCAGGGGCTGGACATCAATACCACTGCTGATTTTAAAGTCCTGGTGCACCCCCAGTAGTATTTCAAAAACAATGACTCGACCCCGCTCCCTCGCCAGTTCGTTCATATCTTTGACAAACTTCATCTCGATGGCTTTACAGAAGGGAAACTCGTCATTCCACAGCACTTTGACAGCCTTTGCAGCTATTTCCTGTTTTATATCCTGTATTCATGCAGTGTTCAAATCCAGATTACCCAGACTTTCTGAAAAAACCAGCAGTGTGCCAGGGTCCAAATCCTCACTGGTTGTGCTAAAAAACAGTGCGGTGCACTTCTCATCCAGCAGGTAATGAGGCACTTCTGTGTGCTGGATTTGCTGCCAGCCTTCGTCTAGCTCAGCCAGGACTAGGTTTTCCGCTCCATAGATGCAGTAAACCCGAAAGCTTCCATTGGCTGGCGGTTGACCCTTCGGCAGCCTTAGATGTAAAAGGTTCTCCAGCAGCAGGATGCGACCAAACCAATCTATACCCGCTATGTATACTCTGGGGTAGGGTGTTTCCAGTACCGTTACAGGGTCAAGGGCCGAAGCAGTTTCCTGGTGTGCCACTGTTTCAAAGGTGTTTTCCTCGTAGTCTTCCAGTTCCAGGTCCAGTTCCAAATCGTCATCCCACTCCAGTTCGGGTTCCACTGCCGCCGCCTGCTGTTGTCCCCCGGCTACCTCGTTTATGGTAGTCTGGGGGACAGCAGACAATAATGAGTAAATTGTGGGGCAGTATTGCCTGGTTTTATCAAGCAGTCTTACGATGGCTTCTGCGGTAAGTTTTTTCATAATTACAGTACCCTCTCCCTGGATTACGCCAGGAGTTGCCCCTTAATGTTTTGCAATTGTCCAGATAGGGCCTGGAGATCCTCCAGTTGTTCCTTGAGCTCGTGCTGGGCTTCACTACTCTTTAGTTGAACCTCGGCCAACTGTTGTTGAAGAAACTCTGACTGACTGGAAGCCCTTTCTGCCACCACTTCACTTACATACAGGGCAACCTGTTCCAAATAGTTTGTTTCGGCCTGCTGTAAAACACTATAAAACTGTTTTAACTGGTTTTTGATCATTTCTTTCAGTCCATCCCTCTGAAAGTCAAGCTGATTCTCCACCTGTTGCTTGCGCAGGGATGCTTCTCGGCGAGCGGTTACCTCGGAAATCTGGCTAATTTGTACTTCCAATGCATCTAGGAGACTGTTGAAAAACTCCAAACAATAATAACCAAAAATAGATATTTTTAGCATAACAGGAAGGAAAATAGAGATATTTGTAGAAATAAATACCTATCATCAGATAGGGAGTGCTAATTTA
>JBFMCH010000031.1:0-50248 GCA_040754595.1 Bacillota bacterium | reverse complement strand
CCGTGTTTATTGATGTAAAGTAAATCTATCTTAGTCCTTTCGTCTAAGGAACTGTGGCAAACCCGGTCAACGAAGTCATTCTTCCGGTTAGAGATGAAAGACTCCAGCGACCCGACTACTTGGTATTGGCAGGTTTGCTTATATCGCTCTGACAGCCCGGTGGAAATAGTTTTGATGTCCGCATTCTTATTAAAGCCACCCTTAGTAAAAAACAAATACCATTGTCTTACAGCGATTTTACTCGCCAAGACACGGTATTCATCCAGGATAGCTTTAATTTCAGTTTGTTTACTCTTGTTGGCCTGGTGTTTTAATTGGTAGGTGCGGATCATCTTTATCGGCATCCTTTGTTAAACATTCTATTATTTGCTCGGTCTTCCGTTTACTCCGTCTAAGGCCATACATTCTTGCACTGAACAAATAAATGATAGCGACTAAATCTTGCATCAAGTCTGTTTTATCATCTTCTGCCAGATTAACAACTTCTATCTTTCTACCTTCGTTTTCGAGTAGTGCTTGAATGTAATTAAAGCCAAATCGGGTCAGTCTGTCTTTGTGTTCAACGATGAGCGTTCCCCAATCATTTTGCTGCATTAATTTGAGTAGTTTTTTTCTGTTATCGTTGACCCCACTGCCAACTTCTTTAACGATATGGACAATTTGATAACCTCTGGCTGTTGCATATTGTTTTAGCCTTTCTGCCTGGGATTCCAGATTATCTTTGTTTTCATTGCTTGATACTCTGGCGTAAATAGCCACCTTATTCAAGAGTGTTTCCTGATAGGTAGGGATAATTATTTGCCCTGTATGGCCATCTTTGTATGCACCGGGTATTTTATCTAGCTTAAAATGATTCCAGGCAGCTCGGTATGTTATTCCTCTTTGTTTTGCGTAATCACTTAGTTTCATATGAAAATTATACCATTTTTAAATTGAAAATTGCACTATTATTTTCTATAAAGCTCTATGTTTTTGATGACTTGTTCCAATACGTCGGAAATACTGCCATTAACAGCCGTGATCGGTTTTTGTTAATGCATAACAACGAAATTGATGGAACGATAATAACTGACGTATTATCCCTGGGTGATGCCGGTTTAAGAAGGGCAATTAAATGGCTTTACGGGTTAGGGTCTTCTCCCGGTCCAGACGACATGTTGAAGTTGGGGGAAAAATGGCAGCCCTACCGTACTGTGGCTTCTTTATATTTATGGGAAGCCGTCAACAGGGACTTATGCAGGCAGCCCCTAAAGGATTAGACCCGCACCGATACCGATGGGGTCTAAACGGAGAGTTGTATTTTTGCCGCTTGGGCTGCTAGTATATTGCCCCCTTTGTTGATAAATTATTTGCATTCAGAAGGCCAATCTTTTATTATTTCCTGCTGGATGAATTAGTCAATTCCTCAGCAACCTGATTCAGCTCTTCTACTTTAACAGCCATCTGCTGCAGTGCCCCGGATAAATAACCGGGTGTTAGTCAATTGACCAAACACCCGGTATCTTTCTATTTACAAATTAATAAGGACATATTTTTACTCCGGCCAGTCTAACTCCTGCGCCAATTCTCTGATGGTATTTCGCAATTGACATTCTTCCATCTTTAACCTGCGAATGTCCGCCCGTACAGCTGTCAAATGCTTGACCAGTTCGTTGATATGAGCCAGTTTCTGTTTATGCCGGTAAGAATTGAGATCAGTAATCATGTCTCTATTATTTCCCTGTTTTTAATAGATTATCCAAATCCTCCGAAGTTTTTTGGATGGCTTCCTTTAATGCCGTTTCTTTTGACTTAAGTTCAAAAAAACCATAATATTCAACAGACTGCCGCTGCTGCAAATGAATTAACAACCTGGGCTCGACGCCCAGGGGAACCTGAGAAATCATAGCCTGGTAGTCGGGCAAGTTGAGACCTTCAAAATACTTCAGGTATTGCCTTACTTCGATGATCTCCTTCACCAGGGCATTTAATTTTTTCAACTGGTTGCGTTTGCGGATTTCCATGATTTCCGTAACCATTGCGATCACCAGATATTTTTTTCGACATTCCTTTTGGCAATCCCTGCCTTGGACCCCGGATTAACCGGAGAAAGTTGCTGGAAACCATGCCTGATTAATTTGTTCCATAACCTTTGGCTGCAAACCTCTGCCAGAAGTACCTGGCTATAGCTGGTTTTCTTGGTGAAGCCGTTGGCAGGATAGTCTTCCAGAATAGGATCTGCATGATGTTTTTCATGAGCATAGGGCTTACGGCCTGCCTGTCGACTTTGCACCAGCCACAGACGGACCAATTCATCCATGCCGGTATTCACCAACTCGGAACGCAGTTCCCGGGCCCGCTGGGTGCTTTCCATGCAGATGAAGCTTTGACAAACCAGAGAACGAGCGGCATAGCTGGAACAAATACGGTCCTCTTGATTGAGAAAACCACAGGCCCCTTCTATGGTAAAACCTAAACTAATATCCACCGCGCCACCTTCAACATAAATGTAGGCATACTTTTTCAGGAAATCCAGCAGAGGCCACTGGGAATCCAGCTTTAGTTGATCTCCCAACTTTTCAACATAGCCTATCACATCGATGCTGGTAAGGGGAATACGTTCCCAGCAGCATTCATCACACCCACGGCAAGGAGGTTGAGAGTTTTTATCTATAAAATCATTCATGGCATCCAAATAATCCTGCACCGTGGCCCCGGGATGTAAAACTTTCAGATCATAGCCGTCTCCGGTTGCGCGTTTAAAAACTCGTACCTTCACTTTATTCCCTTACTTTCTTGAAAGACTCATGACAGAAAATTTACGCTATATAGTATATAACAGAATGGTCAGCTTAAAGATTTACCGGTCCCCTATGTATTTGTGGCAGGCAACCATGATTCACCGGATATCATTAGCAAGAAACAAGCACTTATAACGCCGGAATAAGGATACCGTAAAAGGTAGTGACAGAACTAAAAAAGCAGGGACGCTTCCCTGCTTACATACTGGAGCGGAAGACGGGATTCGAACCCGCGACCCTCGCCTTGGCAAGGCGATGCTCTACCACTGAGCCACTTCCGCATTGACAAAAATAATATAACATAGATATTTAACCTTGTCAAAACATAATCCTATTGAATTCGAACTTTCTTGTGCTTTTTTTTACCTTCTTTTAACCTTGCTCGTAAATTTTCCCTGCAAAAAGTTCATTCTAATCATGTGAATACCTTCATAAAGTTTAACAACCGAAGTACGAAGGGGGTGATCGATGGAGCACCGGTTTAAATTTTTAATACCACGCTTTTACACGTCCAAGGGGTAGATCAAATTTTTCATCCCCTCCGGAAGTTGCAGGAATTCCCAACTAAAAAGAGAAATATGATCGTAAAAAACAAGGAGGGAATGCCATGTATAACAAAATTTTGGTACCCCTGGACGGTTCGGATCGTGCTACAAAGGCCCTGTCCCATACAGTTGAGTTAGCAAAAAAGCTGGGAGCTAAGATGACGCTCATGCATGTGGTACCCAGTCTACCTCCCTATGTTAATACGGCAGTGGATCGATTAGGTCATGCACAGCAAGCTATTATTGATGAGTTAATGAGGAATGGCAAAGAAATGCTTGAACAATATGTTTCTTCCATTTCGGATAAAACCATACAGGTTGATACGTTTATTGTCATGGGCCAACCGGCAGACGAAATTTTAGAAAAAGCCAGGGCCGAAAACTATGATTTGATTGTTGTCGGAAGCCGTGGTTTAGGAGAAATTAAGGGCTATATCATGGGAAGTGTAAGCAACCGTGTCTCCCGACACGCCTCCTGCCCGGTTTTAATCATTCGCTGACAAGTAAATACCATTCATGGAAAGCTTGGCGAAACCAAGCTTTTCCTAATACTGAAGGAAAAAACCGACCTGTTGGCGGTCGGTTTTTTTTCGGCTTTTTTCCTATAATTTGTTCAGTTGAATGTTTAATTGGGCCGGGTAATTGAAGGGGATGGGCTTGGTATCCTTGGGTTCGGTAATCACCGTTGAGTTATAGGAGCCGGGAGTCGGTTCCTTTGTGCGGTAGTTTACCATTAATGTATTGCCGTCTAATTTCATGTCCTCGATGTAAATCTCATAACCGCTGGAAGGCTTTTCACCCCAGGAAATCTCCAATTCCCGGCCGCCTTCTTTTGCCGTTATGATTTTAGCAGCAACGCCGCTGTCATGTATACCGACAGTCCGCTTCATTTCCTTTAAAACGGCTGCCAGTTCCTGTGGCGTTACCCCTTGTTTGGGCCGGAAGTTGCCGTCCTGGTTCAAGTACATGATATTTAAGCCTACCATAAGCTTTATATCATCCGCTGCCTCGCTGCCTGCCCGGGCCAAATCTTTAATCTGGGGTTCGTTGGCCACAGGACCCAGCTGGTTGGGGGCTTTTTGCTTCAGCAAACTGCCCAAAACCTGAGCCAGTTCCTCGCGAAGGATCATTTCTGACGGGCGGAAGAACCTGTCCGAGGTTTGGATGGCACCGTTATAACCCAGGATCATAATGGCACTGGCTTGTGGATCACCGGTTGGAACGTCATCAAAAAAGTCCGTCACCTCCGGGGCTTTAAAGAAACGATAGCCGTCAAGGTTTAACTCCAGCGTGTTGACCAGCTTTACGGCAAATTCTCCCCGGGTGACATAGGGGCTGGATTTATTTGTGCCAGCTCCGGCCGGAGCGGTATTTTTTATCGAATTGTCTGCAGTGGCACTTTGTTTTGGGGTTTGCGGTACTGTTACTTTATTGGTCTCGTCAGCTTGCCCCAACCCAATAGGCCAAAATGCTGCGGCACTCATGAACAAAGCGCCGATAAGGACATAGCCCAAGGTCTTTTGCATAGATTTCCCTCCTGTTACCTTATTGACGTAATGTCTGAACAGAAAGTTCCATAATGTGGTTAGGGAAACGACAAAATTTGAATAGCTTTTTGGGGGATCGGGATAGAAGAATAAAGACCGGGGGTCCCGGTCTTTATTCTTCTAGATGAAGTTTTCCGCCTTCCAAGCTGTTAATTTTAATTAGCGATTCAATTCTTACTCCGGAGTCACGCAGGGCCTTGCCCCCGCCCTGGAATGCCTTTTCAATTACAATGCCAATTCCCACCAACTCCGCTTCGGCCTGCTTGACCAGTTGAGTCAGGCCCTTCAGGGCTTCTCCCCGGGCCAGGAAATCATCTACGATCAAAACCCTGTCATGACGGTTCAAATATTGTTTGGCCACATAGATGTCCACGGACTCGTTTTTGGTAAAGGAATAAATATTGGACAAATAATAATGCTGCAGGGTAGAAGGCATTTTCTTCTTGGCAAACAGCAAAGGTACGTTAAGCGCCATGGCCGTGGTCAAACCGACGGCGATGCCGGAAGCTTCAACCGTTAGTACTTTGGTAATCTTGGCATCCGAAAACCGTCTGGCAAATTCACGGCCAATCTCCAGCATCACGTTGGGGTCGATCATATGATTGATGAAAGAATCCACACGCAAAATTTCATCGGATACAACTTGACTGTTGTTTAAGATTTTATCTATTAAAAGCTGCATTAGGATCCCCCTTCTGTTTAGCGTTCTTCACGGTCGTAGGGCAAGCCTAACGCTCCCGGGGTACCCACTCGGTTGGCCATAGCTTTGCGAGTTACCATGATTAATACGAGAATGGTGAAGATATAGGGCAACATCTTTAAAAAGAAGGACGGTATCATCACACCCATGGCCTGGGCGCGAAAACCCAGCGCATCGATGCCCCCGAAGATATAGCTGCCCAGCATGGCCCTCAGAGGATTCCAGATAGAGAAGATTACCAGGGCCACCGCAATCCAGCCCCGGCCGGCGGTCATGTTTTCCAGCCAGGTAGGAGCATAGGCCAGGGAAAGATAGGCGCCGCCTATCCCCGCCAACATGCCGCCCAGGGTAACATAGAGATACCTCACTCGATAGACACTGACTCCCAGTGAATCAGCGGCAGCGGGGTTTTCTCCCACAGCCCGCAGGTGCAAACCGGGACGAGTGTAATAAATAAAAAACCAGAGGACCGGTACCAAAATATAGGTAATATAAACCAGTGGATCATGGTGAAAGAAAACAGGTCCAAGGACGGGAATATCACTGAGGAATCCCAGCGTTACCGGCTTGAAGGCATTTTCGACGGGAATGCCGATATAGGGTTTGCCGATAAACCCGGAAAGCCCCGTACCAAATAAAGTCAGAGCGAGACCGCTGACCACCTGGTTGGCCTGCAAGGTTACTGTCAAAAAAGCATGAACCAGGGCCAGTGCCCCGCCACCCAGCATGGCTGCCAGAATACCCACCCAGGGGTCATTGGTCCGGACCGCAAATACAAAACCGGTTACAGCGCCCACCAGCATCATCCCCTCAACACCCAGGTTAAGGATGCCGGATCTCTCTGCCAGTAGTTCCCCCAGTGCGGCATAGAGGATGGGAGTGCCTGCAGTAATGGCGGTAGCCAAAATGGTTATCAGAAATTCCTGGGTCACCGGCTACACCTCCATCTTTGTTTTGCCCTTGCAGACAATTTTATAACGGTTGAAAAATTCGCCGCCCAGAACAAAGAATAACAACGCCCCTTGAATCATAAAGACAATGGCGGCGGGCACACCGCTGGACTGCACACTATACCCCCCGACCTGCAAGGCGCCCAGTAGCACCGAGACCAAAAGGACGGCAAAGGGATTTAATTTGGCCAGCCAGGCCACAATGATGGCGGTATAGCCATAGCCGGGGCTCAGCCCCTGCTGCATCCTTTGGGCAATGGCAGAAACTTCCGCCATCCCCGCCAGTCCGGCCATAGCTCCGCTGAAAAACATCACCAGCAAAATATTCTTCGTAATATTCATCCCGGCATAGCGGGCCGCCCTGGGACTTTCCCCGATTGCGGTCACCTCATAGCCCCAGCGGGACTGTCGTAAGGCAATCCAGAGCACCACCGCCAGCACCAGCGCAAAGGCCAAACCAAGATGGACACGGCTGTTTCCCCATGTGGGTAAAACGGCCGCCGGCGTAAAGGGCTTGCTTAGCGGGAAGTTCATGCCCTGGGGGTCTTTCCAGGGACCGAAAACAAGATAGTTCACCCATAAAATGGCCACATAGTTCAGCATCAGGGTGGTAATGGTTTCGTTAACGCCCAGATAGGCCCTGGGGATGGCCGGGATTAGTCCCCACAGCCCGCCGCATAGCATTCCCATCAGCACCATGGCAGGCAGCATCACATAGACGGGCAGGTCCGAAAAGCTTAAAGCCACCCAGGCTGCCCCAAAGGCTCCCATATAAAATTGGCCTTCGGCGCCAATGTTCCACAACTGCATCCGGAAGGCAATGGACACGCCCAGACCGCAAATCATTAAGGGGATGGCCTTTACAATGGTCTCCGAAAGGCCGTAGGCAGAACCGAAGGCCCCGTCCAGCATGCCGGTATAGACCGCCAGCACCTGCCCCCAGCTAATGCCTTTGGGCGACCCCAGGCCGTTAATATAGAGAAAAACAGCCCCTGTCAGCAGGGCCAGAAGAATGGCTGTCAGAGGAATTAAAATCAACCCTGCAGGAGAGGGTGCGGAGCGTCTTTCCAACCTTATCATGATGCCATAACCTCCCCTGGTTGTGACCCCAACATCATCAGTCCAATTTTCTCCGGTTCCGCTTCTTCCACCGGCAGAATCCCCATCAGCGTCCCTTTATACAGTACGCCGATATGATCGGAGAGTTTGAGAAGTTCCTCCAGATCCTCGGATATCAAAACAATGGCTGCGCCCTTGTTCCTTTGCTCCAGGAGCATTTTATGGACCGCTTCCGCTGCGGCAATGTCCAGTCCCCGCACCGGGTAAACGGCCACAATCACCTTGGGGGAGGACGCCAGTTCCCTGGCCAGAAGAAGTCTTTGCAGGTTGCCGCCGGAGAGCATTTTAACCGGCGCTTCCAGGCCTGTAACTTTAACGTCCACTTCCCGGATCAACCGGGTGGCAAACTCCCTGGCCTTGCGACGGTTGATGAACGGACCCCTGCCCAGCCCAGGTCTGCGGTATTCTTTTAAAATCAGATTATCCACGGCACCAAGGTTGGGCACCAGTCCGGAACCAAGGCGGTCTTCCGGAATATAACTGACGCCTTCTTCAATGATTTCCAGGGGTGAAAGATTGGTAACATCTTTACCGCCGATGAGAATTTTACCGCTGGAAATTGGGCGTAAACCCACTATGGCCTCCGCCAGTTCCCGCCGCCCGTTGCCGGCGATACCGGCAATTCCCAGGATCTCCCCTTGCCTGACGGTTAAGGTAATCTCCCTTAACCCGGGCCGACGGCTGTCACTGTCCGCAGAGGCCCGGTCAAGCTGCAGTACCGTTTGGCCAAACTGACCGGGGTTCTTCTGGCTGGGAACGACCATATCCTGGCCCATCATCAGTCTGGCCAGTTCCCGTTGATTTACCTGCTCTCTTTCCCTGGTGGCAACAGCCATGCCGCCTCTCAAAACGGTGACCCTGTCCGCCACTTCCATGACTTCATTTAATTTATGGGTAATCAGAATAATGGACTGTCCCCGGGCCGTCATCTGCCGGACCACCTGGAACAATTCCCGGGCCTCCTGGGGGGTAAGAACCGCCGTGGGTTCATCAAGGACCAACAGTTTGGACCCCCGGTACAGCATCTTGACAATCTCCACCCTTTGCCTTTCAGCAACGGATAACTGCCAGATCTTGGCGGTTGGGTCCACCTGCAGACCATAGCCCCGGGAGAGTTCTTCGATCTCTTTTTCCACTTTGCCTGCCTTCAGCAGGAATTTCGCTTCTTTACTGCCCAAAATGATATTTTCCGCCACTGAAAAGGTATCCACCTGCTTGAAGTGCTGGTGTACCATACCAATCCCGGCGTCAATGGCTTCCCGGGGTGACTTAAAGGTCACCTTTTTGCCCTCAACATAAATCTCACCGGCGTCCGGTCGATAAAGTCCTGACAGAACGGACATAAGGGTGCTTTTGCCGGAACCGTTTTCCCCAAGCAAAGCAAGGATTTCTCCTTTCTTTACCTGCAGATCAATGCGGTCGTTGGCCAGCACCCCCGGGAACCTTTTGGTGATTTGTTTCATTTCCACCAGAAAATCGGCAGTCAAGTCCCTTCGCCCCTTAAATTCAGCTGCTGGCAGGATTCCCTGCCAGCAGCGATTTATTTTTACTTAGGAATGGTACCCTCTACGCCTTCAACAAACCAGTCGAAGGAAAGCATTTCTGCGTCGGTCATCTTTTGTCCTGAAGCCACACGTTCTTTACCGGTTTGATCTTTGATAGGACCGGTGAAGACATCGAATTTACCGTCCAGAATTTCCTGCTTTTTGGCTTCTACCATTTTCTTCACATCTTCAGGAACCATCGGGCCGTAGGGAGCCAGGTCAACGATTTTATCAGACATGGGGCCCCAGTACTGGCTGCTCTTCCAGGTTCCTTCTTTAATGGCTTTGACAGTTTCAACATAGTAGGGACCCCAGTTCCAAACGGCAGAGGTCATAACGGCCTTGGGAGCCATTTTGCTCATGTCGCTATTATAGCCGATACCGAATTTACCTTTTTCTTCAGCAGCCTGCTGGGGGCCGGGAGTATCCTGGTGCTGGGTAACCACATCGGCGCCTGCTTCCAGCAAGCTCTTGCCGGCTTCTTTTTCAGCGGCGGGATCATACCATGTGTTGGTCCAAACCACTTTTACTTTGGCGTTGGGATTAACGGAGCGAACACCCAGGGTAAAGGCGTTGATGCCGCGAATAACTTCGGGAATGGGGAATGCGGCAACATAGCCTATGGTGTTGCTCTTGGTGGTTTTACCGGCAATAATACCGGTGAGATAACGGGCCTGGTACATGCGGCCGAAGTAAGTGCCGACGTTGTCTGCGGTCTTGTAACCGGAGCAGTGTAAGAACTTCACATCAGGGTAATTTTTTGCTACTTCGATGATGGGATCCATGTAACCAAAGCTGGTGGCAAAAATGATCTTGTTGCCCTTTTCGGCCAGTTCGGTTAAAACACGCTTGGCATCGGCGCCCTCAGGAACAGACTCAATATAGCTGGTTTCTACATCCGGCATTTGTTGTTGTAAGAACTGACGGCCCTGGTCATGGGCATAACTCCAGCCGCCGTCGCCGACGGGACCAACGTAAATAAAGGCAACTTTTAACTTTTCATTGGCTGCGGGTTCCTTTTGACCTTCCTGCGCCTTCGGCTTCTCGCCGCCGCCACAGCCGACCAGAACAACGGATAATACCAGCATCAATACAAAAGACCAGATTTTTTTCACCCTTTTACCCCTCCTTAATAATTTTAAGAAAAATCACAAACCGGACGTTTCTTATCCCACCCCCTGGAAATACCGACCTGCATGACGGGCGATATTTTGTTTTTAATTTATTTAAAAATCACTTTGTGTAAAATTATGAAGGAAAAGTTTTAAGCATAAGTCAAATAATTTCTTTTGTCAGGAATAGTTTGGTAACTTATTGCCCATACTTTAGGATGGAAGCGTTAATGCTTTATTTAATTTTGAGGAGGAAATACATTGCAAGGTAAGGTTAAATGGTTTAATGCCAATAAGGGCTACGGTTTTATTGAAGCCGAATCCGGCACCGATGTCTTTGTTCACTACTCTGCTATTCAGACCGATGGTTATCGTACCCTTGAGGAAGGTCAACCGGTTGAGTTTGAAATCGTAGACGGCAATCGCGGACCGCAGGCAGCTAACGTAACAAAGATATAATGCTGAGAAAAGCCCGGCGGCTTGTTGGAGCCTTCGCTTTTCTGATCCTTATGTAAGTAAAAAGCCCAGGACGATAGGTTTTCATACTCATCAGAGCGAAACCTACCTCCTGGGCTTTTATCCCTATAGGTGTAGCGTAAAAACGCCTGTACCGCTTGGACCAAACCAACTCTAAAGATTGTGGAACCCTAGGTACACTTTCCCTCCGTAGTCGGGCAATTTACGGTTGCCCGGTAGAAACACTTGAGCCAATTCCCAAGCATATACGGATTAATTAACATGTCCAAACTCATACTACCAAGACCGTGAATATTTGTCAACGAGCAAACATCTACATTCGACAAAGTAAGAGCATCTTTGCAAAACACTTTTATACCTCACAAGAGCAATAAAAAATCCGGAAAAAACCGGACTTTTTATTTTTCTTTGCATACTATATTGCAGGCTCTGAGACAACAAAGGAGTGTATAGCATCTCACCTCTCATCTCACTTCCCACTTCTCAAAACGGAGGTCATTGGTATGGTTGTTTGCCCTTACTGCCAGAGGGAAATTGAATTGGGCCTGGATACCTGCCCCCATTGTGGAGTCACCATGATTTACTTCTACAAATGCAAGCGCTGCAGCCAGGAGATTGCAGCCACCGGGATATTAAAATTCTGCCCCCTGTGTGATGCTGATTTATCGGATCAAATGAATTAAACTACCTTGTCGCAGACAACGCTCTCATTTCCGGCCGTAAATAATACACCTCTTTGGCCGAAACTTGTACAATTTGCCGCTCCGGATAGCGCAGCGCCGTGAGCTTGCCGCCCATCGCACAACCGGTATCGATATCGATGGTATTATTGCGAAATTCCGGCGCCTCCACAGGCATATGCCCGTAAACCACCAGGGCTTTACCACTGTAATGCTTGGCCCAGTCCCTTCGAACCGGCAGTCCTTCCGGCGTTACTTCACCGGTGGGGTCGCCGTACAGGCAAAAACTTTCGACCCGTTTGTTTAACCGGCCAATCATGTCCTCCTTGATTCCTGCATGGGCCACCACCAAATTCCCGTCATCCAGAATCAAATAAGGGTGGGCGGCATTATAAAAGGATAAAAATTCATTGGTAAAGATTTCTCTTTCCGGAGGAGACAATGCTGCCAGTTCCTCCACCGTTTTTTCCAAGCCGTATTTGACCTGAACATTCCCTCCTTTTAAAACCTTGCTTAATTTCTTACAATGATTCCCCGGCACGTACAGGGCATCGCCCCGGTGTACCATCTGCATGGCCAGGTCTATGCTTTTCAGGCAGTGTGGTCCCCTGTCTCCCATGTCACCCAGGAAAATCACTCTACGGCCTTGAGGATGCCGATAACTTGCATTCTGTTTATGATAGCCCAGTTTGACCAGTAACTCCGTCAACTCGTCAAAGCAGCCGTGCACATCTCCGATGATATCAAAGGGTCCCTTCTCCTTTCTCCGATCAAATGACACCGGTATCCCTCCTCAGAAAATTTCCTAGAAAAGAACGTCCGGCAGGAACCGGACGTTTACCTATTAAAAGAAATCCTCATCTTCATCTTCCTGACCCAGCCAGTCGATGACGGGATCATATCCGATGATCCCCACTGCCGTAGTCTTCAATCCAAGCAGCGCCATCCCTTTTCCCAGCATCGATTTACGAAAGTTTTCAGAGCGACCCAATCCGGTAAATGCGAGACCTCCCACCACGCTTAGCAAACGCTCGGTGAAATTCATATTCTGCCGCATTTTATTCACCTCCACTGTTATTATGGACAGTGAACAGGATTGTCTCTCAACGTAATGTCTGTCAAAACTGGTATTTCATTGGTTAAGACCTCTTCCTGGAAGCGCTTCATGGGGCGGAATTCACTCCAGCCACAGGAATCGCAAGCAAGCAAATGGACACAGCATTCTTCGGTATAACCCTTGTAGCCATCTTCAAAATTTTTTTGATCTTCATAGGCGCTGTAAGGGTCATAAAAGTCCTGGACCACTCCCAGATCATCAAGGTCATGGCCGCAGTTGGGACAGCCAATGGTTAGCGTGTAAAGCCTATTACATAACACACATAATTTTTCCAAGGTTTTTCACCCCGTCACTTTTCTAGGGATATTGTGTCCCTTTCCGGGTAATTTAAAAGCTTGTCCACGGTTTGCCAGCAGTGATCCACCAGGAGTTTTATTTCTTCCCCGGTGGCATGATCAATATGGATGCCTGCTACCAGCACCACCGGCTGCTTAAAATATTTGGCTAATTTTTCTGCAACCGGTTTGGCCAGTTCATCCTCCTTGTGTCCCAGCATGGGCAAAACACTGGAATTGCTGCTCCATTGACAAGGATCCTGCAAACTGGGCCTGGGTATGGAAAGAACCACCGCTCCCACATGGGGTCTTTCGCCTCCATACAACTGGCATACCAACCCCTCCGCAGTAAAACTGGTGACAAGTTCCACCCGGTATCTGCCTTCCCCGGCGGATACGATTAAGGTTTTTATCATTGGATTCATCCTTTCTGGCAGTGAGAACACCGGGGCGCCATAACTTTGCCGCCCAGCAGGTTTTCCAGCCGGGCTAAACCGCTCCAGCGGGCTAAAACAAACCTGGAGTGCATCATGACAGAATCTACCATGGCGATCCCTCGGGAATTCGGCCAAAATAAAATAGACCGGGGCCTATTTAAAAGAGACAGTCACGGACTGTCTCCTATATTAGAACACGGTTATCCCCTACCCGGCGGGTGATCCTTTCACGGTCAAATGATTCCAGCAAGGGTAGGGTGAATTTGCGGGAAGTGTTGAGTAAATCTCTGGTTTGGGCCACCGAGATTTCCTTGTTTTCTTTCAGAAAATCAATAATCATTTGCCTGGCCTGCCGGTACCGTTCGGCGGAAAAATAAAGTTCATCATCGCCCAGCTTTACCAATTTGCCTGTCCGCAACAGAAACTGCAGGTACTCCTGTGCTTCGCTGTCCTTCAATTTATGATTTTTCACCACTTCACTCCAGGAAGGGGGTTGAAAATGACCCTCCTGAATGGTATTAATCATGGAGTCAACCAGTCTCTTATGCCCGGCGGACAGTTCTCCGGTAAAGTCGGGGCCGGCCAGGGTTTTGTCATGGAGTTTAACCACGCCGTCGGTCTCGAAAGCCTGTAAGAGATGCTGGAAATTCTTATGGGTAACGAAGGAAAACCTTCTGGAACGCAACTCCTCCTTGGGATACCCCTCCCTCAGGGGATATTCCCGCTGGTAGCTTTCCAACATGCTTCTCATTTCCTGGCCCCAGGTGCGATAGACCGACATCGATACAAACAGGTCCTTCTTATCCGCCGGAATGACTTTAATTTGTTCCTCTGCGGTCAGCTTTTGCAAACCGGCGCTGACATCCGGAGCCGGCAACCCGGTGGCAGACATCAATTCCTCAGCGGTAAACAACCCCTGCTTGCCGGTCAGGAACTGGTCGATTAATTCTTCGGGGGTCCCCATTTCTTTGGTGGCCAGCGCCTCCAGCACCTCGGGTCGGAAACGTTTGTGTTTGGGCGCATTGGCATCAATGACAGTGCCTCCCCCGATAGTCCGCATGGGAGAATAGGAGCGGATGACAAACCTGTCGCCCTTACCGGCAACGGCTTCTCCCTCCAACTCCAACTGGGCATAGACTTCCTGTCCCGGCTCCAATTCCTCCCTGTCCAGCAGCCTGATCCTGCCCAGGACCTCATCGGTGCCCAGATACAGCCTTACCCTGGCCCTATTTTTCAGGACTTTGGGGGCGCTCTCCAGCAGCAGGAACCGTACATCCATCCGGTGCGACGGCTCTACGCTGTTGGGGGTGACCAGGACACTGCCCCTTTTTACTTCCTCCACTTCCAACCCCGTCAAATTCACCGCGGTACGCTGTCCTGCCCGGGCCTGCTCCACTTTTCTGCCGTGCACCTGGACAGAGCGCACCCGGGACACCAAATTGTTGGGCATAACTTGTACAGTGTCTCCCACCGTAATCCGGCCTGCCAAAAGGGTACCTGTAACCACTGTCCCAAAGCCGGTAACGGAAAACACCCTGTCTACTGGTAACCTTAATTTCCCGGTACTGACTTTCTCTTCAGTGTCATCGACGAATTTGTCAATCAACTGCAGCAACTGGGGGATTCCCTGCCCGGTGACGGAGGATACCGGAATCACCGGGGCCTGGCCGAGGACTGTACCCTTCAGGAATTCCTTTAGCTCCTCGGTGACCAACCCCAGCCATTCTTCATCCACCAGGTCCACCTTGGTTAAGACCACAATCCCCCTCTTTACCTGGAGCAATTGAATAATGTCCACATGTTCACGGGTCTGGGGCATCACGCCCTCATCGGCGGCAATGACCAGCAAAACCAGGTCAATGCCCCCTACCCCGGCCAGCATATTTTTGATAAACCGTTCATGCCCAGGCACATCCACAATACCTGCCTGCTTGCCGCTGGGCAGTTTTAACTGTGCAAACCCCAGTTCAATGGAAATGCCTCTCTTTTTCTCCTCCTTTAACCGGTCTGTGTCGGTGCCGGTTAAGGTCTTGATCAGCAGGGTTTTGCCGTGGTCCACGTGCCCTGCTGTACCGATAACAATATGTTTCATAACCGGGACACCTCCGCAGAATTTAGTACGCCGGCCATCACTTCCGCCAGCAGGTCCACTTCTTCCGCTTGAACTGTCCGTAAATCCAGCTGATATTGGCCGTCCTGCACCCGGGCCACCACCGCAGGTTCCGCCCCGCGCAGTTGAATGGCAAGCTCGTCCACCGACAGGCTTTCCGTTACACAGGAAACTAAATAGGTGGGCAATTCTGCCGTCGGCATGGACCCCCCGCCCACCTGGGATGACCCCTGGACAATCTTGACCTCCACGCCGGCGGTAAGTTTTGATTTAAGCTTGGCAGCCAACTCCCCCGCCCTTTGCAAGATGACGTCTGTGGATTCTGTCAGCATTCTCAGGGTGGGAATCTTGTTCAGAACGTTATCATGATCGAAATATTCCCTGAGGGTGGCTTCCAGGGCCGCCACGGTAAATTTGTTGATACGGACAGCACGGGTGAGGGGATTCTTCTTCATTTTTTCTATATATTGGCGTTTTCCGACGATAATTCCCGCCTGGGGACCGCCCAACAGTTTGTCACCGGAAAAGGTCACAACATCCGCTCCGGCGGCTACGGTTTCCTGCACACTGGGTTCCTTGGGCAAACCATACCGGGCCAGGTCCACCAAAAAACCACTGCCCAAATCGGACATGACCGGGATACCGGACTCCCTGCCGATTTCCACAAGTTCTTCAACAGAGGTCTCCCGGGTGAAACCCACAATGCGATAGTTGCTGGTATGGACATGAAGCAATAACGCTGTATTCTCCGTAATGCCTTTGCGGTAGTCCGCCGGGTGGGTTTTATTGGTGGCCCCTACCTCCACCAATGTGGCGCCGCTTTGCTCCATCACTTCCGGAATTCTGAAGGAGCCTCCGATTTCCACCAGTTGCCCCCGGGACACAATGACTTCTTTGCCCCTGGCCAGGGTTCCCAGGGCCAGCAGCACCGCCGACGCATTGTTATTTACCACCAGGGCCGCTTCGGCGCCGGTCAGCCGTGTGAGCAGTTCTTCCACTGGCTCATACCGGGACCCCCGTTTTCCTGTGTCAAGATTGATCTCCAAATTGCAGTAGGCAGAGGTTACGGCGTCAACAGCATGGCGGGCTGATTTGGAAAGCAGCGCCCGTCCCAGGTTGGTATGCAGCACCACGCCGGTGGCATTGATCACCCTGCGCAAATTAAACCTGGTTTCCGCTGCTACCAGGGCCAATGACTTTTCAAGCACCAGTTCATTAAGTTCTTCAGGGTTCCCGGTATAATGCCCGTTTAAAATAGCTTTTCGATAAAAATCGAGGGCCCCCCTGACCCCGTCAACCACCACCGGCCTCGGGTGTATTTCCAGTAACCGGGCAATCCTGTGGTGTTTCATGATTTCATCAACTTTTGGCAGTTCCCTAAGCAACGATTTGTCAATTACAGACCTCATTTTGTTCCTCCGTACTCACGTTCTCCACTCATTATATGGCATAAAATGCCTAAAAAGCAAGAAACCCAGCTCGGGCTGGGCGGGTGAGTTTTATTACGATACCGGTCTACTCATATTTTGAATCAGGCCTTTTTCCACGTTAATCAAATGATTCATCATGGCGTCTCTGGCCTCTTTTTCATCCCCGTTTAAAATTGCTTGGTAAATAATTACATGCTGTTCATAAAGACGTTTTGGCGTTCCCGGGGTAAGGTATAATTTCTCCCGAACATTCTTCATTTCCTTTATCATGGTTTCAGAGATGGAGTTCATCAATCTCATCAGCAGGGAATTATGGGCCGCGTCGGTTATGGCATAATGAAACTTCAAGTCGGACAAATCCCCCAGGCTGCCTCTATTGATGTCCTCGTTCATTTTGTCCAACCAGTATTTCATATTGTTCAGATCTTCCTTTGTCCGACGCAAGGCCGCCAACGAGGACGCCTCTGTTTCAATAATTTTTCTCAGCTCCAAAAGTTCAAACAGCGTATCTTTCCCCGTTAGCACCGCCAGGGACATGATATCTGTCATGGATTTTGTGCCGATCTCCCGCACAAAGGTCCCCTCGCCGGGTCTTATGTCGATAATGCCAATGGCTTCCAGGGTGCGGTAAGCCTCCCGAACAGCGGAGCGACCAACTTGCAGCCGGTCTGCCAGCTCTCTTTCAGGAATCAGCTTGTCGCCCGGGTTCAGTTCACCCCGCACGATCATTTCTTTAATTTGTTCAACAATCTCTTCGTATATTTTTTTGGGTTTGATTGGTTTAAAGTCCACAATAAACACTCCAAGCTGACTGTTTATAGAATAAATTTTATCTTACTTTAATAAAAATCCAAATAATTAATAACTGTAAATATTGTAGCACAAAACAGAGACTCAAACCAAAGATATTTCGGAAAAAACAAAATCCGGCCGAAGCCGGATTTTATTATGAAAGGTTGGATAGAATCAATTTTTCTTTTAGTTCTTTTTCCGTTCTTGACAGATGCTTTAACATTGCAGACCGGGCGGCGATCTCATCACCTCTGGCAATGGCCTCATAAATCACTTTATGCTGTTCATACAACCTGCTGGGAGTCCCGGGAGTCAGGTACAGGTTTTCCCGGGCGGTTTTCATTTCCTGTTTCATGGTTTCCGAGATCGAATTCATCAGCCTTGTCAGCAATGAATTATGTGCAGCATCTGTGATCGCATAATGAAATTTTAAATCAGACAGATCGCCCAGATTAGCGTTCTCGATGTCCTGGTTCATCTGCTCAAGCCAGTTTTTTATTTCCTTTAAATCCTCGTCCGTTCGCCTGACGGCGGCCAGGGCAGCTGCTTCTGTTTCAACAATTTTTCTTAATTCCAGAAGCTCAAAAAGAGTGTCCTTACCGGTCAAAACCGCCAGCGACATAATATCTGTCATAGGCTTGTTACCTATTTTTCGGACGAAGGTTCCCTCACCCGGTTTGATTTCAATGATACCTATGGCTTCCAAGGCACGGTAGGCCTCGCGTACCGCCGAACGTCCTACTCCCATACGTTCGGCCAGTTCACGTTCCGGAATGAGTTTGTCGCCTGGATTAAGCTCGCCCCGGGCAATCATACCTTTGATCTGGTCGACGATCTCTTCATAGATTTTTTTTGCTTTAATTGGTTTAAAGTCCACAGGCAACACTCCAGGTGTGCATTTTGCTTAATGACTTTTCTATATCCTTATAGTATGGAATAAAAACACATGAAAAACCAGTTTTTCGGAAGAAAGTTATGGAATCATGGATCCCATAACTTTCTTACTTAACTTTTAGTGAACGCTGATTTTGGCGCTGTCTTTGCCAAACTTGCCGTCGCCTACTTGTTTGTAAGCATAAACGGCGATCGCCAGCACAACCACGGCGGTAGCAGCCATAATCAGGGCTCCCTGGCTGCGCAGGGCGGCCTCAGCGGCGGCAACGGCTTCCGGAGACAACTTGGCTGCAGCTTGCTTGGTGGTTTCATAAACGGGAATCATCCAGGTGAATACATAGGCCTGCAGGTAGGTGATGACGCAAACGATGGATGTAAAGAACAAGCTGTGCAGTACGGTGAAGCGGAACAGGTCGCCTTCTTTGCCTACCAGGTTGCATGCAGCGGTGGCAACAGCGATGGACTGGGGAGAAATCATCTTGGCCGCAACCCCGCCGGAAGCGTTGGCAGCCACTGTCAGCACAGGATCCACCCCGATATCGGTAGCGGTAACGGCCTGCATTTTACCGAACAGCGCGTTGGCAGAGGTGTCAGAACCGGTTATAAACACGCCCAGCCAGCCAAGGATTGGAGAAACTAACGGGAACAGGGCTCCGGTTACGGTAAATGCTTTACCCAGTGTAGGTGTCATACCAGACCAGTTTGCTACATATGCAAAGCCTAATACGCAGGCAATGGTAATGAGCGGGAAAGTCAGGCTTTTCACGGTTTCCCTGAAGGTCTTCATAAAATCACCGAAGCTGATCTTCAGGATTAAGGCGGTAATGATGGCAGAAATTAGGATGGCAGTACCGGCAGCAGACAGGTAGTTGAACTTGTAAACCACTTCAATGGGTTTTCCGCCGGCAATAATCACTTTGTTAATGGCATCAAAAGGAATCTTGATGGTGACAACATCCAACAGAGTCTTTACGGACTTAAGGCCCCAGTCACCGATCAGAATGGTCAGAACGATAAAGGGAGACCAGGCCTTGGCGATTACACCAAAGGAATGCTTCTTGACTTGCAGAGTAGCTGGCGGCTCATCTTTAAAACGCCACACATTTTTAGGTTTCCAGGTTCTTAAAAAGAGTACCATAGCTACGATGGATACCAGGGCGGAGATAATATCGGGTAGCATGGGGCTCAGGTAATTGGCCGAGAACCACTGGGCAACTGCGAAGGACACACCGCATACCATGATAGCGGGCATAACTTCCTTGGCGCCTTTCCAGCCTGCCATGATAAATACCAACCAGAAGGGTACAAATACGGACAGGAAGGGTAACTGGCGACCAACCATTTGGGAGATGGCCATGGCATCAATGCCGGAAACCGCACCGGCGGTGATGATAGGGATACCGATACCGCCAAAGGCAACCGGCGCGGTGTTCGCGATTAAGCAGAGACCGGCAGCATACAGGGGGTTGAAGCCCAAGCCCACCAGCATACCGGCGGTGATGGCCACAGGGGTACCAAATCCGGCGGCGCCTTCCAGGAACGCACCAAAGCAGAAGGCGATTAACAGGGCCTGCAGGCGGCGGTCATCGGTAATGGCTGCAATGGAGTCCTTAATGATTTCAAACTGACCGCTTTTAACAGTTAACTGGTAAAGGAATACTGCGGTAAGAACAATCCAACCAATGGGAAACAATCCGTACAAGGCACCGTAAATGGAGGACCAAACTGCCAAATTGGCGGGCATCCCGTGCACAAAGACAGCAACACCAATGGCCAGAAGTAAGGTAATACTACCTGCTATATGACCCTTCATCCTGGCAATGGCCAGGGCATAAAACATAAATAAGATCGGAATAGCTGCCACCAGGGCAGACAGGAACAAGTTATCTAACGGGTTAATGACTTGTGTCCATTCCATAATTTCGTCTCCTTTGCTCAATGTTGTAGACTGCAAGTAAGGAATCAAGTAAAAAGCAAAATAATAAAAACAAACAATACAAAAAGATACAAAACAGTGGTGAAATCACGATAATAAAAAACGCCTAAATCCCTTAATGTTTCGTTCATCTCCACCTCCCTGATTTGTTCTTTTGGCCAACAGGTTTAACAGCCTCCTGGCTTACTGGTGTAACCATGTTGGAGCCAAAAAATTTTATTGGTTGTCATAAAGTTGAACGATTTCTTCTGATATTATTGATATCTTTTCTTTAACATTCGGTATCTTCAGTTTATTGCAAGCAAATGTATAATTATGCAGGAGAACAAGCCGCACTGGACAGCTATACCCCCTAATGTCAAGCCGGAGATAAGAAGTCTTAGGGAAAACGGAACTAAATATTTTAAATTGTTAACCAATTAATGCAATATTATAAAAGCATCCGGTAAAGTAGTCAAGTATTATGATGGTCTGACCACATAGATTGCATAAGTTTGTCCGAGTATTGTTAGTTTTCAGTATATTAAAAAAATCGATAAAAAATCAATGTTTATTTCGTATTAAATCACAAAATTTAATCATGGTTTAATGAATCCGTGCTTGATTTTTTTGGTTTTCCTACCAATTCTTTATACAGTTCCGGTCTTCTGGCCTGCAAATAAAAACTGTTTGCCATGGATTTGGAATTCTGTTCCCTGATCATGTTAATTTTGGTGCAGTCTAAATCCGCCATCACCATCGACTCTGCTCCCCGGAAATCCTCCGCTATGACATTGCCTTTAGGGTCAATGATCAGAGCTCCCCCGCAAAAATGATGTCCCCGGCCATCGTCCCCCACCAGATTGCAGGCCCCGATAAAGACGGTGTTATCATAAGCCCTGGCCGGCAGGTACTTCAACCAGATGTCTCTGCGGTCACCCACAATGGAGGGAGAGGCATGGGGAGCAAAGATAATTTCGCATCCCTTCAGGGACAGAATGGTCGTCATTTCCGGAAAATGCATATCCCAGCAGATTTGAATGCCGAATTTCGCCTTGGGGGTTGAAAAAACCTTAAATTCATCCCCTGCACAAAAATATGGCTGTTCGCTTTTTCCTAGGTGAGTTTTGCGATATTTTTCCACCGTGCTGTCAGGATGCACTACCACTTGGGTTATGAAGGGCTTCTTTTCTTCATGATTCCTTTCTGCCATACCTGTAATCAGCGTTATATTACCTTCCCTGGCCATTTGCACCAGGGAAGCAATGAACTGACTCGTGGCAATGTCTTCCGCAAGCTCCCAGGCCGCTTCCCGGTCATAACCTTGTACACACATTTCGGGAAAACAGATGATATCCACCGCTTTTTCCGCGGCCTCCCGTACAAATCGCTGCATGGTGGCCAGGTTTTTTTCCACCTGCCCCAATTTTGATTTCATTTGGACCAGGGCAATTCTCATATTCTGCATAATTAAACCTCAACGCTATCCCTTTTCAAGTTGGGGACGGTTCTTGACTTGAAATAGTATTAAGCAAATACCGCACTTTGGGGTGCGGTATTGGGGTTATTTTAGGCTTTGCCCACATTTCTTAGTATTTCGGTAATCTGCTGGGGTTTATTCATGGTGTACAGGTGAATGCCTTCCACACCGTTATCAAGTAAATCCTGGACTTGCCGGCTGGCGAATTCAATGCCGGCTTTTTCCATATCCTCACTGTTGTCTACGTATTTATCCACCATCATCAGAAGTTTGGCCGGCATGGAAGCCCCGCACAAGGAAATAATCCGCTTAATCTGCTTGGCGTTCAACACAGGCAGGACACCGGCAGCTACCGGACATTGGATGCCGATTCTACGGGCATTTTCCATAAAGTTATAAAAAACTCTGTTGTCAAAGAATAACTGGGTAATTAAAAAATCTACCCCTTGATCCACCTTAAATTTTAACCGTTCCAAGTCCTCGCTCAAACGATTGCAGCAGGCATGGCCTTCGGGGTAAGCAGCCGCGGCTACACAGGTATCGCCGTTGTTTTTGATATATTTGACAAGATCGGAGGCATATTGAAAGTCACAACCGGAAAAATCATAATCCGGGTTGTCTGCCGGCGGGTCGCCCCGCAGCGCCAGCACGTTCTCGATGTTTTCTTCCTGCAGGCCCTTTAAAATTTGATCAATTTCTCCGCAGGAGTGTCCCACACAGGTCAAATGGGCCAGGGCCTCTACCTGGTACCTGTTTTTAATCCTGGATGCAATTTCTTTGGTCCTGTCCCGGCTGCTCCCGCCGGCACCGTAGGTAACACTGATAAAATCCGGGTTTAATTTAATTAAGCCCTCCAGGGTTGCGTAAATTGTCTCCACGGGGGCGGTGCTTTTGGGAGGAAATATCTCAAAGGAAATAACTGTTTTTTTCTGCTGGTACAGTGTTGAAATCTTCATCTTTTATCATCACCCTGTCAAAATGTATTTTGTCTATTGTTTTATTATAACTGGTGTTGCATAAATGGGAAATAACAAATTGTTTTCCGATTCCTTACAACAATCTTAACTCTTGTGCCAGGTTCTTGCGCATATAATTTGGTAATACTATACTATTAACTGTCTTAACAGGCATAAAAAAACAAATAAGATAAGTAAGGAGGATTTTTCAATGACCAGCGAAAACAATCTGAAAGCCGCTTTTGCCGGGGAATCCCAGGCCAACCGCAAATATCTTGCCTTTGCCGCCAAGGCTGACCAGGAAGGCTATCCTGCCGTCGCCAAGTTATTCAGAGCCGCCGCCGAAGCGGAAGCCCTGCATGCCCTGAGTGAATTGAAAGCCCTGGGTGGCATTAAATCCACCGCTGAAAACCTGCAGGCAGCCATTGACGGGGAAACCTATGAATTTACCCAGATGTACCCCGGCTTTATCGAGACAGCAGAAACAGAAGGCAATGAACAAGCCAAGCGCGCCTTCCATTATGCCAATGAAGCCGAAAAGGTGCACGCCGACCTGTATAAGAAAGCCTTAGAGGCCCTGGAGAAGAAGGAAGACATCGACTACTATCTCTGTCCCGTGTGCGGCTACATTCACGAGCGCACAGCCCCAGAGAAGTGCCCCATCTGCGGCACCAACGGCAGCGCTTTTAAAAACCTGGGATAACAAAAGCCACCCCCTGGGAGGTGGATTTAAGAAGTGAGATGGGGCAAACATCTCACTTCTTTTGTTTTACATTTCCCTGATAATCCTATAATCCGTTGTCCTCTGGGCCGGTCTAAATCCGGCATCACGGATGCAGTGGAGGATCTCCTTCAGAGCCACCCGGTAGGTAACCCCGGCGGCCCGCACCACATTTTCCTCCAGCATGGTGCTGCCGAAATCGTTGGCGCCAAAACGCAGCGCCACCTGGGCGAGCTTGGCCCCCTGGGTCACCCAGGAAGCCTGCAGGTTCTTCACGTTATCCAGCATCAGCCGGGCCACCGCCAGGGTCTTCAGGTACTCCACCCCGGAGGCGGTTTCCCCTCCCAGGTCTGTATTCCTGGGTTGGAAACTCCAGGGAATAAAGGCCGTAAACCCGCCGGTTTTCTCCTGGGCCTCTCTGACCCGGACCAGGTGGAGAATGCGTTCTTCTGCCGTTTCAATATGCCCGAACATCATGGTGGCGGTGGTTTTCATCCCCAGACCATGGGCGGTGGTCATGACCTCCATCCATTCTTCCCAGGTGATCTTTTCCGGGCTGATGGCCTTACGCACCCGGTTGTCCAGGATTTCAGCGCCGCCGCCCGGCAGTGAGTCTAAACCGGCATCCTTAAGCTTCTGCAAAACCTCCCGCAGTGAAAGACCTTCTTTTCTGGCGATATGCCAGATTTCCGGGGGCGAGAAGGAATGGATGTGAATGTCGTATCGTTCCTTGATGTCTTTCAGCAGCCCGACATAATAGTCCAATCCCAAATCAGGGTGCAGCCCACCCTGAATCAGCAGCTCCGTTCCCCCGGCGGCAACAGTCTCGTCAATTTTTTGATATAACTCTTCCCGGGTGATCACATAGGCATCCCCGGCGCCCGGTTCCCGCCAGAAGGCGCAGAAACGGCATTTGCAGCCGCAAATGTTGGTATAGTTAATATTACGGTCAATGATAAAGGTTACCCGGTTTTCCGGGTGCAATCTTTGCCGGACAGCGTCTGCTGCCGCCCCCAAAGCAATCAGATCAGAAGAATTTAAGAGGGCAACGCCCTCTTCCACACTCAGCCTTTGACCTGCCACAGCCTTTGCCAGTATTTCTTTCACCTTAGACATCTTCTTCACCCCAAAAAGACAAACGCACCCGTTCCTCAATCAGGCCGCTTTTGTAACAGTAATCATAGAAAGTTAAAAGGGCGCTGCGGTGGTCCTCTTCAAATTCATTGTTAATGGTTTTAAAATAGTCCTCGAGATAATCCATGGGTAAACCGGTGCGGCGCCTGCTTTTTTTCAACAGTACGGCCATGGTGTCCTGAGAAATCTGCTTTGCTTCAACCAGCAGGTTGCAAAGGGCCTGAACATCTTTGGGATGCTCTTTGGCAAAATCCTTGCGGATCACCCACAGGGCATAAACCATTTTTTCGCCGGTAAACTGCTTCCAAACGTCACCCAGATCCGTCACGTGATAAGGCAGCTGATCCTGCAGGACCCTCCGGTGGGCCCGCATGGCATCATCGCCAATCAACAAAGCGGCATCTCCTTCTGCCATCATTTTCTCCAGATCCGGCGGTACGGTAACAAGATTGGCATCCACGTGATAATAGTGGTCAAAGAGCACCTTTAATAAAGCCACGGAGGTGGCGGAAGAAGAGGTCAGACAGACTTTTTTTCGGTCCAGTTCGGTGACAGGTACATGACTGAATAAAAGAATACTCTTGACCGGCCCGTCGGCACTGACCGATAAGTTAGGCAGAATCATGCATTTATCAATATTTCTGGCATATTCAATCGAGGATATCGAGGCTACGTTTAGTTGACCGTCCAAAAACATTTTATTCAACATGGTGGGTGGTCCTTTGACCAGCTCACCATCAAAGGGCAGAATGCCATCCTCCAAAGCATGGAAGACCGGTAGCGTGTTCAGGTAATCCACCTGCCCAAACCGTATTCTGGCCACTAAAAACCCTCCCCAATTACATTGTACAGGGTGTCTCGTTCAACGGGTCGCTTACCTGCAGCCTTAATCAAGTTGATTAATTTATTTTTAGCCATAAATTGAGCGGTTTCCGCCCCGGCATCATGGACAATTTTTTCCTCAATAACGGTGCCATCCAAATCGTCTACCCCAAAGGACAAAGATACCTGGGCAATCTTTGGACCAATCATGACCCAGAAGGCCTTGATATGATCAAAGTTGTCCAGCATCAGTCTTGCGATGGCCAGGGTTTTTAAGTCATCGTAGCCGGTGGTCAACGACAACTTGTGAGATGCCAAAGCGGTATTTTTAGGATGGAAGGCCAGCGGGATAAATGCTAAAAAGCCACCGGTCTTATCCTGTAATTCCCGTAATTGAAGCAGATGATCAATTCTCTCCTCGATTGTCTCCACATGCCCGTAAAGCATGGTGGCGTTGGTTCTCATTCCAACACGATGGGCTGCTTCATGAACCTCCAGCCAGCGTTCCCCGCTGATCTTTTTCTCACAAATGATGTCCCGTACCCGTTGAGCAAAAATCTCTGCCCCACCTCCGGGCAAAGAATCCAACCCCGCATCCATTAACGTTTTGAATACCTGTTCCAGGGACAGGTTATGGGTTCTGGCTAAATAGTCAATCTCTACAGCGGTAAAGGCCTTAATGATTGCCCCGGGCGCTGCAGCACGGACACGCTGCAGCATTTCCACATAATAATCGATTTTAAGCTCTGGATTTAGGCCTCCTACTATATGTATTTCAGAAACCTTTAATCCATGACTCTCTTTTGCCTTTGCTTCCACTTCGTCAAGGGACAAGGTATAGGCTGCTGCATCTTCTGCTTTCCTGCCAAAGGCACATAGTTTGCAAAGATTCTCACAAACATTGGTATGATTGATATGCCGGTTTACGATAAAAAAGGTTTTATCATCGTTCTTGCGTTTTCTCACGATGTCCGCCAGGTAACCGATGGCCAATAATTCATTGGATTGATAAAGACGCAAGCCGTCCTCTCTGCACAGCCTTTCTCCGGCTTCTACCTTTGCCTTGATATCTCGCAATTGACTGTTTGCAAAAAGATAATCCATGGTTTTCTCCTTTCTTTGCCAGCCAGGTTGCTGCGGCTGGTTGCTAGGGAGGCCTCCTAAAACACCTTCAAAGGAAGCAAAATGTCTGCCATTGTGCAGGCAAACATCACGACACTCAGGGTTCCGTTTAAATTAAAGAAGGCAAGTCCGGTTTTTGAAAGGTCTTCGGGTGTAACCAGAATATGCTGGTAGACCAGCAGGCCGGTGGCAATGGCAACACCAATAAAATAAAACAAACCTAAATGTAGCATAACGCCTACCCCCAGGAAACAGAGGGGGGCTAAAACATGCACAAGGGTTGAAATTTTCAGGGCATTCTTAATGCCAAACCGGGCCGGAATGGAAAAAATGCCCTCCCGCCGGTCAAAGTTGAAGTCATCACAGGCGTAAATGATGTCAAAACCCGCTACCCAGAGCAAGACACCCACCCCCAGCAGGACCGGGGCCGGGTGAAAGCTGCCGGTGATGGCCACCCAGGCTCCCAGGGGAGCCAACCCCAGGGCGATGCCGCACCAAAAATGACAGGTCCAGGTAAATCGCTTGGTAAATGAATAAAAACTAAGGGCAAAGACCGCCACCGGGAACAGTTTAAAAGCCAGGGGGCTCAGATTATAGGCAGACACGGCCAGCAGGCCGAAGGATACAAACACGTAAACCCATACCTCGGTCACTCCCAGCAGGCCCCTAGGCAGCGCTCTGGCCGCCGTGCGAGGGTTTTTGGCATCAATATGCCGGTCCACCAGCCGGTTAAAGGACATGGCCGCCGTCCGCGCGCCCACCATGGCCAGGGTGATCCAGAGGAAATCATGCAGCGAGGGAATCTGCTGTTCGGTCAGCAGCGCCCCGATGTAGGCAAAGGGTAAAGCAAAAATGGTATGTTCAAACTTAATCATTTCGAGAAAGACCCTAAATTTAGAAGCCATAGCTTTTCCACTTCCTGTCCACCAGGGACTTGATGTCTTCACTCATCACGATGTCACCGGGCCACTCCCGGGTATGTCCTTCGGCGGGCCATTTCCTGGTTGCATCAATGCCCATCTTGGCGCCGTAGTAGGGCATGGGAGAGGAATGGTCCAGGGCATCCAGGGGTCCGTCCACAATCATGACATCCCGCCGGGCGTCAATGTTGTTGAAAACCCGCCAGGCCACTTCAGAGGGATTCTGGACATCCACATGGTCATCCACTACGATGATCAGCTTGGCAAACATCATCTGACCCATCCCCCACAGGGCATTCATAACTTTTTTGGCATGACCGGGATAACGCTTTTTTATCGAAACAATGACACAGTTGTGGAAAACGCCCTCCGGCGGCATGTTCATGTCCACCACTTCGGGCAGCTGCAGCCGCAGCAGGGGCAAAAAGGTTCTCTCGATGGCCTTGCCGATAAAGTTATCTTCAATGGGTGGTTTGCCTACGATGGTGGCCGGGTAAATGGGGTCCCTGCGATGAGTAATGCAGGTTAAGTGAAAGACCGGGTAGTAGTCCGCCAGGGAATAATAGCCGGTGTGGTCGCCAAAGGGACCCTCCCAGCGGGTTTCCTCATGGTCCACATAGCCCTCCAGAATAATTTCAGCCCGGGCCGGCACTTCGATGTCAACGGTTTCACATTTGACCATTTCCACCGGTTCCTTGCGGATAAAGCCGGCCAGCAGCATTTCATCAATGCCCGGCGGCATCGGCGCAATGGCAGAGAAAATACAGGCCGGGTCGGTCCCCAGGGCCACAGCCACTTCCAGGCGCTGCTTTTTTTGCTTTTGTTTGCGGTGGTTTTCGGCGCCATCTTTATGCTTGTGCCAGTGCATGCCGGTGGTTACTTCATCATAAACCTGCATGCGGTACATGCCGACATTTCTCCGGCCGGTGTCCGGGTCTTTGGTAAACACCAGGGGCAATGTAATAAAGGGGCCACCGTCCAGGGGCCAGCACTTGAGAACCGGCAGCGAAGCCAGAGAAGGCTTGTCCCTGACAACCACTTCCTTGCAAGGGCCAGTACGGACGGTTTTCGGTATAAAGGAAGAAAGCTGTGCCAGCTTGGGCAAAGCTTTCAGCTTGTCCATGAAGCTGGTGGGAAGTTCGGGCGGCTGCAGAAATTCCATCATTTCCCTGCCGATGTCGTCCAGTTCTTTCACCTGCAGGGCCGTTTTCATATGTTCCAGGGACCCCATCAGGTTGGTGACCACCGGCATCGGGTAGCCCTTCACATTTTCAAACAGCAGTGCAGGGCCGCCCATTTTGCAAATCCGGTCCGTAATTTCAGTAATTTCCAGGTCCACACTGACCTCAGTTTTAATTCTCTTCAATAAGCCTTTGTTTTCAAGGGTTTTCAAGTAATCTCTTAAGTCCTGATACGCCACGTTCTATGCACCATCCCTAGACTGAATATTTATAGAGGGACTTTTTTGGACCTTAAATGAAAAATTTCTCACTTCCCACATCTCTCTTCTCACTTGATGCCAACGTGAACGGCCACAATGCCGCCGGTGAGCTCGTGATAGACGGCGTCTTTGAGCCCCACTTTGGTGAAGATGTCTTTGATTGCGGACTGGTGAGGGAAAATTTTCAGCGAATTGGGCAGCCACTGGTACGGGCCGTCCTTCCCCACGCCCAATTTCCCCAGCAGGGGTACCAGTTGTTCAAAGTACAGGTAGTAAAGCTGCTTAAAGACCGGAGCTCTGGGTTTGGCCAGTTCCAGGGAAACCACCCTTCCCCCCGGCTTTACCACCCGCCTCATTTCTGCGATACAGCCTTCTACATCAGGAACGTTTCTCAAAGCAAAACCGATGGTGGCACAATCAAAGGTATTATCCGCAAAGGGCAAGGCCATGGCGTTGCCCTGGATTAGCTCAATGTTATTTTTATAAGGTGTTTTTTCAATGTTGCGAACAGCCTGGGCCAACATGTTCTCGCAAAAATCCAGCCCGGTCACCCGGCCGGAGGTCCCTGCGGCCTTGGCCAGCTCAATGGACAACATGCCCGTGCCGCAGGCTACATCCAGGGCGGTCCCTCCTGGCTGCAAACCGGTTTGCGATACGGCAAAACGTCTCCAGTATTTGTCCCTGTTAAAGCTCAGGGTGGTATTCATCAGATCGTAGCGGTGTGCGATGGTGGAAAACACCCCGTGCACAAACTCTTCTTTGCTTTTCCCGTTGTACTGCTGCAAGACGGTAGTTCTCCCTTCTTTACACGACCTTACGAACGTCCTCTTCCGTTAAACGCAAAGCATGCACAAGATAATTCAACATGGCTTTTTCCGGACGGTTGGGCAACTTGTCCAGAGCCATTAAGGCTTGATCGAAGTATTTCATACTCTGAACGTTTAAACGGTTCCTTTGCAGGAGACCGTACACCATACCCAGATTTACCCCAAACTCGTAAAGGGATTCCCGGTCTTCTTCCGGAGCCCCGGCCAGGTCCCCCGCCAAACGGGCGGCGCCGGCCATTAATTCCGCTGTTTCCAATCGTACTATGTCATTAACCAGTTGGTTATTGTCTTCTAACTTGTGCAGGCTTTTTTTGTGCAGGATGCCGCCCTCATGCATAAAGCCAATGATTTCGGCCAGGGGGCGCAGGAAGCGCAAAAGTTCAGCATCACAGAGGGTGGTAAAAAATTTGCCGTAAAGGTAATCCCCCACCAGGACAGGAAATTGGGTGCCGTCCCGGGGGTCCCCCAGGCGAGACTGGACGGAGGTTTCCGGTATCTGCTTATGAATATGGGAAGCCATAAAAATAAACTGCACAATGGCACCAAGGGAAATCACCTTAGGAGACCTGCAGTTGTATAATCCGGCCGCAATCAAAACCACCGCTGGGCGAATAAAATTTTCCATCGGGGAAAATTCCACATGCGCATACTCATCTACATGCCCGGCTTTAATAGATAACTGACTTTTAATCGTATTATGAATAATCTGAATATCTTCTCTGATGCTTGCAAAAACGTCGCCTGACATCAAAAAGCCCCCTTTTTGGCGGTTAACTTATTATTATTTCGTTAAGCTTAACAAATTTCCTCCCTTCAGGGCCTGAAAAAAAGGCACAAAAAAACTAACGAGCCTCGCTCCATCTTTCCGATGAGCCAGGCTCGTCAGTTCCTACTACTCTTGGTACTAATAAATATCCCTCCTATGAGTTTACGGCCACCATACGCGGCGCCATTCCAGGCAGGATTCCTCTCTTAGTCTCCTGAGCAGCCATATCCTTAGCACCAAATTCTCTGGTTAAGAAGTTGCATGCATCCCAGGGATTCACTGTATCCCCGCAGGTGAATACATCGACCGCAGCATAGCCTAATTCAGGCCATGTATGAATGGCAAGGTGGCTTTCACTGATGACTACAACGCCACTAACACCCTGTGGGCTAAACTTGTGGAATACGACTTCGCGGACCTCAGCCCCCGTTTCCAGTGCTGCGTTAACCATAATTTCCTCAACCTTCTTCACATCATTGAGGACTTCAAAATCACAGCCATAGATTTCAGCCAAGACATGGCGGCCCAAAGGTTTCATTATAGTTATCCTCCTCCTTTAATTAATAAAATGTTGGAACTAACAAGCCCATTTACCATTTTTTCCGGGCTGGCTAATTCCAACCAAAATCAATTTTAGCATAAACTTTTTCCTTGTCAATAAAATTTTACGCAAATTTTGCCTCTAATTGGCGAATATATTTATTTGCAACTTTATTCACGTGATTTATGAATTTAACTAAATATTCTGCCACAATTTAAGGGTTTTTCTCACTCCTGCACCCCTATATTCAATTATTATAGTATCCCAGGGTCATGCCTGTTCATCAAAAATTACTTAAGGAAGTTCTTTAACCGAAAGCAGGTTTTACTAAATGGTATGCTTGTTGTCCGGCCTTTGTTCCGATAACACCAGGTAAACCAGCGGCGGGGCGCCAAAAATCATGGTGGTGGCCGCAGCCACAACACCGGAATCGTTAAAGGCGAAAGCAACCAGGGCGCCGGTAACCACCCCGATAAAACCTTTAAACAGGTAAGGGTATTTTAACCGGATATTTTCCATTACACCCCTGGGCCGGTAAAACAATAGGGCCAGGACCGCCAGGCTGGCCAGCAGTATCCTGCTCCAGACGGTATAGCGCAGCAGTTTCATATTCATGGCCCATTTCCGCTGGATGATCTCCAATGCCTGGCCGGGTCCTGCATTTAAGACGAGGGACGCAGTGGTTCCCATGTGTGAACGCAAATCCGGCGGCCTGGAAAGATCAAAGGCGATAAAACCAAGGACCGCCACCACCACCAGCAAGGCTACCAGCATGACGGTGCGGAACCGGAAACGAACGCCCATCAGCAAAAGAAATGTCACCAGCAGGGCAGAGGCGGCCGCGATGGTGCCCCCCACATTGGTCCCGATGTTGGGCGCTGCCATGGCATACACGGTAAAAAGGAACAGCAAACCGCTGGCTGCAATAAGTGGCCGGCGCCATTTGGCCCAGTATTGAATGGAGGCGGTGGTGCCAATGATGATGGAACCAATTAAGACCCCCATGTACTCATTGCCGATGCCATAGAACCTGGCCCCCACAATGGGGTCATACCCCAACAGGGACTGTTTCTGTAAATAAGACGCATTTAGGAGGTCGGTTAAAATGGTTCCCGCACTGGCGATGCAGATAAAGATAAAGGGATCTAATCCCAGCTTTCTGTTAACTAGGATCGCCGCACCCGCAACCACCAGAGTGGTGATAACGAGCATGACGGCCATCACTGCCACCGAATGCCGGGGTAACAGCGGCATTAAGAGTTCGGCCAGGGGAACCGCCATAACCACCAGCAGGAAAGGTTTGATAAGCTCCGCCATATGCCGCCTGAAGAAGATGCCGTACATGGCCGTAAACAACACAATCAGCTGCAGCAAAACATAGGCTGACTGCAGCGGAGGTCTGGCCTGGTAGGTTGTAACCAGCTGCTTGTTTAAAGTGCTCAGATAATTTAAGCCGGTTTCCTGTAACTTTAAACCGGACACCAGGAGTGGGCGTCCCGACATGCTAACCACCGGCTCCAACCCCAGGTATCTGAGAACGGTGGGAGCGATATCGGTGTTCATGACAATGCCGTCCCTCTTTGTGGTGCCGGAGGTTAACAGGGAGCCCGGTTGAAAACCCGGCCCCACGGCAATGATGGGAGTTAAACTGTTATTTTCCTTGACCGCCTCAGTTGTAGGGGTGGGGGTAACCACCAGCAAAACTTCCCTGGAAAAATCCATTTCATCTGCTAAATCACCCACAAACCTGTCGATCCCACTAAGGACATCGGCCCTTTGCCTGGCATAGGTGAAATCGGTGCCTTTGTCCTTTTCTTCATAGATTCTGGTGGCATCTCCTGTTTCAATAACAATAAAAGATGCGCCGTTATGCCGGTATTCGTTAAACTTTTTTAATACCCTGGCAAAATTGGTGCGATAGGAACCAAGAACGGCCTGGTCCTGCAGCAGGACTGTTTCATCTACACATCCCATAGCCGTCAAACCCTGTTTATCCATGGTGATGGTGGTGGCCAACCTTCTGTGAATCCCGGCGGTGTCGGCGTTGCCGATGACTGCGGTTTTCCTTCCCGCTTCCTGCAGGGCCTGGCCCAGGGCGCCGGGTATCGCAGGGTAAGGCAGGGCTTCATTGGTACGGGTCAACTTGCCAATGGCCAACTGAAGGACGGACCCCTCCGGGGCCTGCCAGCCGGTCCGGCGATGGTATTCCTTAGCGGCCGAAGTGCCCGTAACTTGTTCATAAGCATTAAAACCATTGAAGGCTTCCCCGGCACCAATCAGGTGGGCTCCGCCGCCAATGGTGGGATAGGTATGTTCCGAATAAATGCCGGCGCCGGTATTATTGTTCAGCAGCCCCGTGGAACCCCGGTTGGCTAAAGCTTTTATGTTGGCTAATTGGGTGCCTTCGTAATCCTGAACGTTTATTTTGTCAATCAGGACCAATACAACCCTTTCCGCCCGGACGGCATCCTCCGTCCCGGCTGCCTGGGCCGGGGGTCCAATGGTTAGCAGAAAAATGCATAGTAAACTGGCAATCACTTTACGCCAGAGAGAGTAACCCAATCTGATCCCTCCATGTCTGTGCCGGTAGATCTCTCTTGTCTTAGTTTTGATCCTCATTGCTCTGAATAATCTTTTTTTCCGTTAATAATTGATTGTATAATTGCTTGGTTTTTTCAACCATCATGCTGACAGTAAACTTTTCCTTAACATGTTTCTGACCGTTCGCTCCCATTCTGATCAAACGGTCCCTTTCCCCGATCAATCCGGCCAAAGCCACCGCGAGGGCTTCGGGATCCCTGGACGGCACCACCAGGCCTGTTTTTCCTTCCGCAATGGCTTCCGGGACGCCGCCAACCCTGGTGGCCACCACCGGTTTCCCCGCAGCCATCGCTTCCAAGATGGTCAACGGCAGACCTTCGGTGACCGAGGGCAGCACATAAATATCCAGAACGGACAGGATCTCCGCAATATTTTCCCGCTGCCCGGCAAAGATCACCCTGTTTTGCAGGCCCAACTCAGTGGCTTCCTGTTCCAGGGTTTCCCTGAGGGGGCCGTCCCCTACCACCAGGAAATTTACCTGGTACTCCTTGAGGAGAGAGGCTGCCTTGAGAAAGTAACTGACACCCTTTTGGGGGGCCAGGCGGGCAATGGTTCCAACCACCGGGCCCAATTCCGGAATGTTGAGGCTGCGTCTGACAGACTTGGCATCGACTTTGGCGGCAAACTTTTCTACCTCAATGCCGTTATAAATGGTGGTTAACTGTTTGGCAGGCAGGCCTTCCCGTTCCATTAATTCCTGTTTTAAGGCATCGGATACGGTAATAATTTTATCGGTGAACCGGGCCAAAAACCGTTCCACCGTTGCGAACAGTTTTTTCTTCCACTCCGGCCATTCTTCATAGAAGATACTGTTATGAGCCGTAAATATGACCACCGGTGTTCTGGCCATCAGGGCAGCCAAACGACCCACCAGGGCTCCTTTGGAACTATGGGCATGTAAAATGGTGGTGCCCGATTGATTGAGGTATTTAACTAAACTGTGTACCGCTGCATAATCCCTGGTTGGTGAAAGTTCTCCCACCAGGGGAATGGGGAACGTCTGAACTCTCAGGGCGGTAAGCTCGTCCCACAAAGCCGTATTGGGAGGACAGGCCACCGTTACGTCAAACCTTTTTTTATCCGTATATCGTACCAAATTAATCAGGTGGTTTTTCATACCCCCTGCGGCGGGTCTTACCACGTGCAATAGTTTTATTCTGGACAAACGGTTTCACCCCTGCAACTGTATATCTTTTCCAAAACTACCCATCTCTATGCATCAACCTTTATTCGCCACTTTCTACCGTTTCACCTGCCCATAAAAAACAAAAAGCAGTGACACCACCGCCATTATATGCAAAGGGCCGCCTAAAAAACTTGGCGGCCGGGTAATCAGCTGATTTTGATTGCTTCGGTGGGGCAGCCTTCGGTAGCTTCTCTGGCCTGGTCTTCCTGCCCGTCCGGCACTTCATCTACAATAGCATGGGCCTTTTCCTCATCGTTCCAATCAAAAACCTCCGGACAAACATCAATACAGGCACCGCAGCTAATGCAAAGGTCCTGGTCTACCACTGCTTTCATGGTGACACCTCCATTCAATTTAAACAACCTTATTTTGGCTGTCAATACCGGAAATTATGCCCGTTTTAGGAGAAAGTTAACCGTGAATTAATGCCGGCGGGCAGCGGGTGCAGGTGCGGTTGGTTGTTCAGAAAAAGCTGCTTGATGGCCGCACAACTCAAATATTTTTCTTGTTGTATGGGAATCTTAATGATTATGAGTTTATTTTTTCTAGCAAAATTTGTTTTTCTAGCAAAAATAGAAGAAGAACGGAAGCTCCGCTCTTCTTCAAGAGTGTTACTATCGGCAGTCAGTGGACATACTGCCGCAGCCGTCGGAAGCGGCGCTGCAGGTTTCAGGACACTCAGCGGCGCAATCGGAAGTTATTTCTTCCAATTTTTCCACAGCCCTGGCAGTCCGTTTTTCTTTCGCCATTGATGTAACACCTCCCGTAACATAGGTTATCCGAAACAGGGTCTTAAAAATCCTGGTATTATTACCCAATATTTCAAAAGATCTCTAAAAGATAAAAAGGACCGGATGATTATCTCCGGTCCTTTTTGCTCCCTTTATTTTTTAGCTTTTTATTATCCCGGCTTCCCGTCATGTATCTTACGATAATAAAGCCGGTTAACAGAGAGATGAAGGTTTTTATGAGCAGGTCCCTGGTCAAAACTGCCTTGGCATATTCAATATACCAAAGTCCGCCCACCTCTTTGGTTAATTCTATCTCTACCGTAAATGCCTGCAGGGCGGTTATGGTAAGAAAGATACCAAGAGCGTGGATGAAAAATTTCTTTTTATTCATGGCCTACACCCCGCACTCTTTGTCCGGAAAATTCAATTGATTGATAAAGACTTCCCGGTACCGTTCATCATTGGCCAACTCCAGGTGTCTGAAACGCCTGCTTAGGGCTTCCGCCCTTTCTCTGGCGGTAAAGGAAAGCAGCATCATAATGGCTCCCGATCCTGCAGCATTTCCCACCTGGTGGATCTTCGAACAGTCAACCTCCCCTAACAGGCCGATCCGTAAAGCATTGGCCGGGTTAAGATAATTGCCGAAGCCACCGGCCAGCGATAAGGCTTCCAGGGCAGCGGCCCCAAGGCCGGCCTCTGTTAAAACCACCTGAATACCGGCGGCAACCGCCGCCTTGGCCAGCTGAACTTCCCGAATATCCTTTTGGTCAAGGTAAACACCACCGGACAAAATAAACCGGTTATGGCCATGCTTTTGTTGAAGCCTCTGTTTAATTTTAAAAGAAATCACCGGCGGCAGTTCCGAGGACTTTACCAGGCGCCCGCTGCTGTCGATCATGTGCAGCCGGAGCATTTCCGCAATGGCATCCACCAAGCCGGAGCCGCAAATGCCCACCGGTTTACTGTCCCCAATGACCACCGGGTGAACGTCATAATCCATGGTGACTTTACTGATGGCCCCCGTCCCCGCAAGCATGCCGCAATGAATGTTGCCGCCCTCCAGGGCGGGCCCTGCCGGGGCCGAGGCGGCCAGCAGCTGCTCACCGGCCTGTAAGAGAATTTCTCCGTTGGTGCCTATATCCACCAGCAGTTGCGTAGTGGCGGACAGGCCAAACCCCTGGGCTAAAGCGGCAGCCAGGGCATCCGATCCCACGAAGCCGCCGATCAGGGGCGGCAAATAGCACACAGCCCCCTTAAGGGAAGTGAGTCCCAGTTCAGAAGCACTGCTGTAAAAGGGTCCCCTGGCCGCAGGCTGGAAAGGGGCGGCGGCCAGTCCCAGGACCGGCAGGTTTAATAACAGGTGGACCATGGGCGTGTTGCCCACAATAACAATTTCTCTAACCGAGCAGAGATTCACCCCGGCCTGCCGGCAGCAGTCAAGAAAAAGTTTGTCCAGGCTTTCCGCCAGGGCCTGCCACAGTTCCCTGTAATGCGCATCCCCCTTCAGGGCGTAGGCCAGGCGGGAGATCACATCCGCCCCGTAGGAGAGCTGCCCGTTTTCCCTGGAAGCAACCGCCAGGGGTTGCCCGTTGGTAAGGTCATAAAGATAACCCACCAGGGTTGTGGTGCCCAGGTCCACCGCCAGCCCCGGCAGAGGCCCTTCCGTATCAGCAAGGTTTTCCACAGGAATGCCGGCCCGGTGTTTGACCGCTCCGCGATCATCCAGGAAAACCGCCGGGTCCAGGTCAACCGGTTGGACCTGCCCTTTTTCCAGGATCAGCAAAGGGCTTCCCGGCAGTTCAACGGTCAGGGAGTTCGTTACGGTTGTTTGACAGGCCAAAACCCACTGCTGTGAATGGTCCCCCTGTGTGGACATCACTTTAACCAGGCATTTGCCGCAGCGGCCCGTCCCGCCGCAGGGGGCGGCCAGATTCAAGCCCGCCAGCCTGGCTGCCTCGAGAATGGTTATGCCCGGGGGCACTTCGACACTGCGAGGACCCGGGGCGAAGGTTATGGTAACTTTGTCGTAAGCCAATGGATCATCCCCGTACCGCTAGATTAACTCACCAGTTTCTTGGCTACACTTACCGCTTCAACCGCATCAACGGCATAGCCGTCGGCACCGATTTCCCTGGCATACTGGGCGGTGACCGCCGCTCCTCCCACCATGACTTTGCAGTTGAGCCCATGTTCTTTCACCATGTTGATCAATTCCGGCATGTGAACCATGGTGGTGGTCATTAAGGCGCTTAGGCCGATAATCTCCGCCCGGTGTTCCCTGGCTGCCTGAAGGATTGCTTCATTATCCACGTTTTTGCCCAGGTCAATGACTTCAAAACCATGGTTGGCCAGCATGACGGATACAATGTTTTTGCCTATATCATGAATGTCGCCCTTGACGGTGGCCAGCACGACGGTGCCGACCTTTTTCGAGGGTCCCTTGGCCAGTTCCGGGCGCAGCCGTTCAAAACTCCTGCCCATGGTCTCACCGGCCATCATTAACTGGGGTAGGAAATAAATCCCCGCTCCATACCGGCGGCCTACCTCTTCAATCCCCGGAATCAGAGCCTTATCCAGCAATTCCATAGGACTAAGCCCCTCCGCCAGGGCCGTTTCAATATAGGAGACAATATTATCTTTATCTCCGGAAAGCACCGCCTGGTAGAGAATCTCCAAGGGGGTGGCAGCCACCCGCTCCACTGGCCTGGGGGCTACCTGAACTCCCCCGGCTTGCTGCTCCTGGGCAATGTACTTTGCCGCCCGGATATCCCGGCCTGTCAGCACCGCCGAGGCCCGCAGGGTTTCCATCATGCGCTGCTCCTGGGGATTTAAAATAGCGGCATCCAGGCCTGCGGCCAGGGCCATGGCAAAAAAGGCGGCATTGATCAGCCCCCGGTTGGGCAGGCCGAAGGATACGTTGCTGACCCCCAGGCTAGTGGTCAGACCAAGTTCCTTTTTCACCAGGCCAATGGCCCTAAGGGTTTCCGGCACCCCTTCGGGCTGGGCGCTGACGGTCAGCACCAGGCAGTCAATCATCAGGTCCTGCCTGGGGATGCCCAGGGCCTCGGCCCTCTCCACCAGCTTGCGGGCCACCGCCAGGCGCTCCTCCGCCGTGGGCGGGATACCCTCATCATCCAGGGTAAGGCCAATTAGGGCCGCCCCGTAGCGTTTGGCCAGGGGTAAGATGGTTTTCAGGCTTTTTTCCTCACCGTTCACCGAGTTGATAATGGCTTTTCCATGATAGAGTTTCAGCGCATGCTCGATAACCTTGGGATCGGTGCTGTCGATGCACAGGGGCGCATCCACCAGGACCTGGACCGCATGGACGGCCCGCTCCATGGCTGCCACCTGGTCGACGCCCCCGACCCCTACATTGACGTCCAAAATGGCTGCTCCGGCTTCCACCTGGGCCAGGGCATCCCGGCGGGTAATTTCCGTCTTGCCTTCTTTGATTTCTGCCTGCAGGGCCTTTTTACCGGTGGGGTTCAGCCGTTCCCCAATGGCCACCGGCATTCCCCGGGGTTCAATGGCAACGGTTTTCACCCGGCTGGCCACCCGGAGGCCGAATTGCTTGGACCGAACCCTGGGCGGCAATCCCTTGACACTTTGATAAATGGCCCCAATATGCTCCGGGGTTGTGCCGCAGCAGCCGCCCAGGATGGAAGCGCCATATTCCACAAAACGTGCGGCGTAGTCTGCCATAGCCGACGGCGTTTCCCGGAAGACCGTGCGGCCGTCCACCATTTCCGGCATGCCGGCATTGGGGGAGACCAAAACGGGCAGGTTGGTGCTTTGGGTGAGGCCTTGTACCACTTGCACCAGCTCACCGGGACCCACCGAGCAGTTGACGCCGATGGCTGTCACGCCCAACCGCTCCGCCACCACTGCCGCGGTTTCAGGATCGGTCCCCGTGAAGGTACGGCCGGTTTCATCAAAGGTAAAGCTGGCCACCACCGGCACATCGCCGGCATCCGCCGCCGCAATAAGGGCCGCCCGCATTTCACCGATATCACCAAAGGTCTCAAAGAGGATGAGATCAACCCCCGCTTCCACCAGGGCGCAGCATTGTTCGAAAAATTGCCCGTAGGCCTCGTCAAAGGTCATGGAACCAAGGGGCTGCAGAAACTTACCCAGCGGCCCCACCGACCCCGCCACCAGTCCTCTGTAGGGACGGGCCGCTTCTTTGGCCAAACGAACCGCCGCCAGGTTGATCTCCCTGACCCGGTCACCCAGGCCGTAATCCGCCAATTTTAATTGAATGGCGCCGAATGTATTGGTGGTAATAATGTCCGCACCGGCCTCCAAGTACAGTTTATGAACTTCTTTCACGGATTCCGGATGGCTCAGATTCCATTCCTCCGGGCACCAGCCCGCAGGCAAGCCCCTCTGCTGCAGCAAAGTTCCCATGGCCCCGTCGATGACCAGTATTTCGTTCTTTACCCTTTCCCTAAAAGACAACTCCATTCTCTCCTTCCGTCCTGACTGCCCGATATGGACAATTCCCTTGCTGGCAAAAGTTACACTTTTCCGTATCCTTCTGCTGTACCGGGCTCCATCCCACTGCAAAACAAAGGGATTTCACCGGGTTCATTTGAAAATACTCGTTGCAGGTAACAGAAATTTGTTCGCTATCTGCCAGCCGCAGGAACAGCGGTAAACAGTCCATTTTTACACCCCGGTAGCCCGGTCCAAGCCTGGGCGTAGGGTAGAGCCCCTTGACTTTTTGCTGCCCGGACAAAAGCTTAATAACCTGGTTGGCTGCCTCCTCCGCGGCCACCGTTCCCACGGCATCAAGGATCACGGCACGGGTGGCCTGGCCCGTTTGAAACAATTGCTCAACCTCTCTGTCAATAGTTTCTCCAACCGTGACCGCTGCCACACTGACAGCGGTACAACCTTTTAATGTTTTGTTCAACTCCGGCAGGTCAAAAGCAACTCCCCCCAGAGACAGGCGTTCACCTTCCAGGACAACCGGCACCTGGGCCAGGGTCGCGGCAGGATGACACAAGGATTTCCCCAGGAGGATCATTTGATTAATTTGATCCTGCAGGTCCGGGTGCACCCTTTGCTTCTCTGTTGTTCCCAGGCTTCTAAGGACCTGCCGGTATGAAATTTCTACAGGAACCCGAGGCAGCAGCATGAATACCTCCCGGTGCTTAAAATAAAAACGCCCAATAAGGGCGTAGGTGGTTAAAAAACTCCGGCGCACCCTTATCTCTCAGGAACTCTTTCCTGCAGGAGTTGGCACCGCCGCCATCACTTGGCCGGTTGCCGGGCTTCATTGGGCCAGTCCCTCCACCACTCTTGATAAGTTATCGCAGCAATTTTATATTAATGGTAATGTACAACAAAGAAGCTCTTTCGTCAAGAGTCTCCCTTGACGAAGGCGGCAGCAGACTCGCCCGCCAGAAATCCAGTGCTGAAAGCCACCTGCATGTTAAACCCGCCGGTGTGCGCATCCACATCCAACACTTCGCCCGCGAAAAAGAGTCCTTTAACAATCTTGGAGCCCATTGTCCGCGGGTCGACCTCCTTGCTGTTGATGCCACCGCCTGTGACCGTGGCTTCTTCAATGGGCCTGGTACCCGTTATTTGAACGGGCAGACCCTTCATCAAAGCAGCCAAATCCTGAAGGGCTTTTTTATTGAGTTGAACCGCAGGCGCCTCCGGACGGATGCCGGCCAGTGTCACCAGCACCCTGGTCATACGTTCCGGCAGCAGGTCGGCCAAAAGGTTTTTCACGGACCGCCGGTCCCCGGCCTGTACCTTTTTAGCAAGGTCGTGTTCCAGGTCCTCCCGGGGTTGCCCGGGGAGCAAGTCAATTGCCCCTTTCAGGGCAGCCGCAGGCACCTTTTGCCGCTCCAGGGCAACCGTGCGCCCCACCCGCAGGACCCCGGGACCCGACAGGCCCCAATGGGTGAAGATGACATCCCCCGCTTCTGCGGCGATCACTTTACCCCTCTGGTTATAAACGCTGACCGTAACGCCGGGCAGAGAGACTCCCTGCACCTCCCGGTTGATAATCCAGGGGTCGTTACAGGTGACGGCCACCGCCGAGGGAAAAAGCCTGGTGATGCTGTGCCCCACTTCTTTGGCCATTTTATACCCCTCACCGGTACTACCGGTCCTGGGGTAAGACATTCCCCCGGTGGCCACCACCACCGCCCCGGCCAGGCATTTTTTATCACCGGCCCTTACGCCGAGGCAGCGGTTGTCCTGCACCAGCAGCGCGTCCACCCGGGTCTGGTACCGGACTGTCACTGCCATTTGCTGCAGGTGTTTTCCCAGCGCCTGTACCACATCGCTCGCCCGGTCACTGGCCGGAAAGACGCGGCCCCTTTCCTCCACCTTGGTCGGAATGCCCAGTTGGTGCAGAAAAGACCGTAAATCCTGCCCGGAAAACCGGTGCAAGGCACCGTAAACAAACTTCCCGTTGCCGGGTATGTTGGCGATCATTTCATGGATACCGGCATCGTTGGTCAGGTTGCAGCGCCCCCCGCCAGTGATTAACATTTTTCTTCCCAGTGCTTCGTTTTTATCCAGCAGCAGAACCTGCACCCCCCGGGCCGCTGCCCTGGCGGCTGCCATCATGCCCGCAGGGCCGCCCCCTATTACTATAACATCATAGCGATTATTCATTTTTATGCATCCCTACTATCATCTGCCAACTACAAACAATCCCTGCTATATTTTCACACCGCCAGGGTGCCGGTTGTTGAATTCAACACAGATGTTGAATTCAACAACCGGCACCTGGAAACAACCTTACACGTTAAATCTGAAGTTAATAATGTCGCCGTCCTTCACGATGTATTCCTTGCCTTCCAGGCGGAATAAACCCTTTTCTTTGGCCTTGGCCATGGAACCGGCTGCCACCAGGTCGTCAAAGGCTACCACCTCGGCCCGGATAAAACCGCGTTCGATGTCGGAGTGAATCTTGCCCGCTGCCTTTTTGGCGTCGGTGTTGCGCTTGATGGTCCAGGCCCGGACCTCGTCTTCACCGGCGGTCAGGAAGGAAATCAGGCCCAGGTAATTGTAAACGGCCCTGGCCAGGCGGTCGATCCCCGGCTCGGTAATCCCCAGGTCCTCCATAAACAGTTGCCGGTCCTCTTCCGGCAGCTGGCTGATTTCCATTTCCATACGGCCGCAAATTTCGATAACCGCAATTCCTTTGGCGGCGGCGTACTTTTCAACCTCTTCTTTGCCGGGATAGCTTCCCTCCCGGAACTGGTCTTCGTCGATATTAATCACCAGCATCATGGGTTTTTCGGTTAAAAAGGCATAGTTTCTCAGGGTCAGTTTTTCCTCATCCGAGAGGCCCAGCTGGCTGATAAGAGATTCCTCTTCCAGGGCTGCCAGGCATTTTTTTAATACTTCCAGCTCAAAGGCATTTTCTTTGGTCACTTTTTTGCCGGACTGAATTCTTTCTATCCTTTTTTCTACCAGATCCATATCTGCCAGCAAAACTTCCACGGCAATGGTTTCGATATCCCGCAGGGGGTTAATGTCGTCCTCCACATGGGGGACATCGGGGTTTTTGAAGGCCCTTACCACATGCACCAGCAAGTCAGCATTGCGGATGGCGCTTAAAAATTGGTTGCCGACGCCTTTCCCTTCGCTGGCCCCCCGGACCAGGCCGGGGACTTCACTGAACTGGATTTGCGCGTAGGTGGTTTTACGGGGTTTATACATGTCGGCCAAAAAGTCTATCCTTTTATCCGGTACTTTGGCGGAAGCGGTAATGGTTTCAGTTTTGCCGCTCAAGAAATTGGAGGTTTCTTGATTGGAATTTGTCAATAAATTAAAAATTGTGGTTTTTCCCACCATGGGCAGCCCAATAATACCACTTGTCAGGTTTGTTGACACGATTTGATCACCTCTGTTATTTCGTTACGAAAGGATTTTATCATATATGGCTGTGCTTTACCACTCCGCAATAAAAAAGGGTACGGAGGGGAATCTAAACCGGACAAATGATGGTCTAAAAAATGGCGACCGTTTGCATCCTGCCTGCGGGCGTCACAGAGAAAGACAAAACCCTGTACCCGACCTGGTACAGGGTTTGGCAATTTCCTTTAGTAATTCTCACAATGCAGTTCGTAATGGGCTTGGGCGTGGGCACAGGCTGGGCAGATCTCAGGAGCTTCTGTTCCTTTGTGTACATAGCCACAGTTGCGGCACTTCCACTTTACCTCTTCATCCCGTTTAAATACTTTGCCCTCTTCGATGTTCTTGAGCAGGGCCAGGTAGCGCTTTTCATGTTCTTCTTCCACTTCACCGATTTCCCGGAATACGTCGGCAATTTCATTAAAACCTTCTTCCCGGGCTACTTTTTCAAATTCTTTGTACATACTGGTATATTCGTAATTTTCTCCGGCAGCTGCCTCTTTGAGATGGGTCTTGGTATCAGTGATGCCGTTTAAGAATTTAAAGAGTCTTTTGGCATGTTCCTTTTCATTGTCGGCAGTTTCCAGAAAAATAGCGGCAATTTGCTCATACCCTTCTTTCTTGGCTACACTGGCCCAGTAAGTGTATTTATTGCGTGCTTGGCTCTCCCCTGCAAAAGCTGCCTTTAAATTTTCTTCAGTTTTGGTTCCTTTCAAAGTCATGTTAATCCTCCTTTATAACTTTTATACTAGTAATCTTTAGTCCAGAATTCTCTGGTCAATCCTATATTTCCTTTAATTTTATGTGGATTTAAGGATTTGTTAATTGTTTTGTTATGTTTTATCAGGAGGAATTAAAAAAGATGCTGAGTGAATAATAAAATCAGACTCTTCGAAAAGGGGGAATTAAAATGACAGTACGCGAAGGTATGATACCCACTGTTTTAGGTACTGCCGTAACCGCCGCAGGACTTGCGATCCGTGCTGTTAATCCCGTTCTAGGAGCGGGCGTACTCGGCTTTGGCCTGGCCCACATTGTGTTGGGCGCCATCGACCTGGTTGAACATGAACCCCGGAACATGCGAGAAGAGTTCTAGTGTAATGGGAAGAGGAACATCCTCTTCCCATTGCCTCTAGCTGCTTTTAGGGCTGAAATGCGAACCTTTGCTTACGTTATCTTTATTTAAAATGTAATGTTGTATTTGTCAACATAAAAGATACTCGATAAATGTTATTGTTGTATCATTCTCTGGTTGGATCCAGGACATCAGGTCGGGTTTCAGGCCGTTGGAAATCATCTGCGACAAAGGTTTTTCCACAGGGCCTGTAACAAACTGAGTATTGGACAGACCGTTTAACTTGGAATTACCGGAACAATTTGAGAATGGCTACCCTAATTATTCCGTAAAAAAGGTATTCTAATTTGAGAAACCAGCCGATTTAATTTAAGAATTGGCATTATACCTTACCCCCTACTACTGGCTTCCAAATCGCCTTTGCCTCTTTAATTTCTTCTTAAAAATGTCAATAACAGTAGTTATGCACTTAAAGGAAATAGTTGGTAGTAAGAAAATTAAAAACTCTTTGCATAGATACCACCGATCCATTGCGATCCATAAACGGCAAGTAACCGACTTCCTTTGCGATTATGGGGCCAATCTTGATTTATCAAGGGGTTTATGAGATTTTCTGTAATGATAAAAAATAAATAAATTCCTGCAACTAAAGACATTTACCAGTATGCTGGACACAATTCCGTCCTGAAGACTTCGCTTCGTACAGCATATTGTCAGCGCGCATAATGAGGGTATCAGCCGTATCCGACGGGCAGTACCCAGCCACTCCGAAACTGGCAGTCACACTACCTACGCCCGGAATATTCATGCTGCTCAACTGCCCTCGAAGCTCTTCCGCTAAACCGGCGGCCTTATCCACCGGGGTATTTGGTAAAAGTATTACAAATTCTTCTCCGCCCCAGCGGGCCAGGCAATCTATTTTGCGGATCCTCCCGTTGATCAAGTCTACTAAACTTTTAAGAACCAGATCGCCGGCAGCGTGTCCGAAGCGGTCGTTTATGCTCTTAAAGTGGTCCAGGTCCAGCATTATGAGGGAAAAGGGGCTGCCTGTCCGCCGCGCGCGTTCATTCTCCTGCTCCAAAACCTGCTCAAAATAACGGCGGTTATATGCCCCCGTCAGGGCATCAGTAACAGACAAACGGCGCAGCTCCTCCTCCAGCTTTTTGTACCGGGTAACATCGGCAGCATAATGCAGAAAGGTATCCTCCCCCAAGGGAATCCACCAGGTATCCCAGATGCCCCCTGCAAACTCCACTTCGCTGTTTATTGGTTCATTTTTATCCAATGCCTCGTCTCCACGACAGAAATAACATTTCGTGCCGGGTAAAGGGGTGCCGGATTTTTCAATTGCCTCCCGACACTCGTCTGGATGGGATTTCGTACCATGTAAGCTCCCCCAACAATAATTTCCTACTTTTGTTCCCACCATTTCCGCCGCTTTATTCTGCGCCAGAATACGGCGCTCCCTGTTAATCAACCAGGCCGGGCTGGGAATGCCCTCCAGCATCAAACGGAGCTGCCTTTCTTTATTTCGCAATGTCTTCTCAAACCGTTTGCGCTCGCTGATGTCGCGCACAATCCCCACCGCATGCCAGGCGTCCCTAATCCTCAAAGCAGACAGTGAGAGCTTCACATCAAGCTCCCGCCCGTCTTTATGTTTAGCTTTCAACTCAATTGTTTTCCCTATGACATTCCCTTCCCCGGTTAACTGAAAGTGCTTGAAAGCCTCTTGATAGGTCTGGTAAAAACTTTCATCAGGCACCACCAGCCGGTGCAGGTCCTTCCCCAGGATTTCTTCCCGGGAGTAGCCGAAGAGCTGTTCCCCCGCCGGGTTCCAAAAAGTGACGTTCCCCTGCCCGTCAAGCATGACGATGGCCTCCCGGGCCGAGCCCATAATGGCACTTAAAGTCGCCTCCCTTGCCCGCAGCTCTTCTTCCATCTTCCTGCGCTCTGTCAGGTCGATAATCAGTGCCACGCATACTTTTTCTCCGCTGTGTCCAAACAGCTGCAAGTGTATTTCCGCAGGGTAAAGGGAGCCGTCTTTCCGCCGGTGCACCGTGTTAAACAGGAGCTGTTCCTGCATCCCCCCAACCAGAGGTTCAAGCAGTGCCCTGAAGCTCTCAGGATCAAGTTCTGGCTCCAGGTCAAGGGGCGTCATGGTGCTCAGTTCTTCGATTGTATAACCCAGATTTTTTCTGGCGCCGCGGTTCACCGCAATAAATTTTAAGGTCGCAGGGTGAAAAATATAGATCTCATTTAATGAATTTTCAAATATCTGCCGGTACATGTTCGCATGGGCATTGGCTTCATAAAGATGCAGTGCCATTTCAACTGTGGATACCAGCACATGTTCGCCGGCACCTTTCAGCACATACCCGTAGCCCGTAATCGTACGGATTTTCTCCACAATTTCCTTTTCAGTATGGGCGGTAAGAAATACCACAGGTACGTCTCTGAACTGCTGTATTGTCCGGGCAGCCAGCACCCCGTCCATTCCTTTTCCCAGTTCTATATCCATCAGGATGAGGTCGGGGCACCGGCTGCCAGAGACTTTCTCCACAGCTTCTTCCCCCGTCAGGGCAATTTCGGTCATATACCCGTACTTATTCAGGATATTTGCCGTTATTTGTGCCTGAAACCTGCTGTCTTCTACAATAAGAATCCTCTTGCCTTTAAATGCGTTCACCGATAAACCAACCCCTAAGCATTTATTTCTGAAAATTTTCATCACTGTAGCAGCAGCTTTCAATAAAAGCACTTACTACCTCCGGGTCAAACTGCGTCCCCGCATTCCTTTCAAGTTCAGCTAAAGCTTCTTCCCTGCTCATTGCTTTCCGATAGGGCCTGTCATTGGTCATTGCATCAAAGGCGTCAGCAACTGCCAGGATACGGGATAAAAGAGGGATTTCTTCACCTTTTAACCCACTGGGATAACCCCTGCCGTCCCACCGTTCATGGTGGCACAGGATGTATTCAGCAATGAAAGCCAGCTCTGGCGTATTCTGGGCAATGCGGCAGCCGATTTCCGGGTGTTTCTTCATCTCCTCCCATTCTTTCTCTGTCAAAGGGCCGGGTTTTAGCAGAATACTTTCTTTGATGGCCACCTTCCCGATATCGTGGAGCACTGCCAGCAGCTCCAGTTCGTCCATTTGTTTAGCGGAAAGGCCCAGCCCTTTCGCTATTTTCAGGCTCATTTCCTTTAACCTTTCTGCATGCTCTTCCGTTTCCATGCTTTTTTCAAAAAGGGTGGCCTTCAGGGAGGAAATAACGGCATTTCTGTAACTTTTGCTCTGCAAAAGCTTATTACGGTACATCCATTCCTCGGCTTCCTTCAGTACCTGCCAGATATTTTCTTCGGCTTTATTTTTTGTGGCATAGCCCAGGGCAATACTCACCTGAACAGGCCCCTCACTGTCCAAAGCACACTTGTTTTTACTCCTCCTGACAATTTCTTCCGCTGCTTTCATATCGGTCCGGGGCAGCAAAACAACAAATTCGTCCCCGCCCCAGCGGGCGATGATATCCTCCCGGCGGCAGCTTTCCTTTATTATCTCTGCCGCTTTCTTTAAAAGAAGATCCGCTGCCCTATGGCCGAAGACGTCATTGGTCAGCTTCAATCCGTTGACATCACCCATGATGACCGATACAGGCAGCTGACGCGGCGTATCCAGCCGCCTTATTTCTTCTTCCATGAACCTGCGGTTGTAAAGCCCTGTCAGCTGGTCATGATAGCACAAAAAGAGGATTTTTTCTTCAAATTTCTTGCGCAGAATATATTCGGAAATAATCCTTGCGGCAAGCTGCAGCAAATTGATGTCAGCTTCAGACCATTCCCTGTTTTTCAGGCAGTCGTCAAAACCGATAAAGCCGTATAAATCACCTTCCACATAGAGGGACAGCACCAGCAGGGACTTGATCTCCTGGGGTCTTAAGATTTCTTTTGTCTTTTCGTCGGGGATGTCTTCAATGTCCCTGTAGTTTATCACTTCCCTGTTTTTCAGCCTGTCCACCCACCAGGTAAATTCAGCCACAGGGATTTCCTGAAGGTTTTCTTTCTGGGGCGTTATACCGGGTGCCGTCCACTCAAAAGTGTTGCTCGCGGTCTCTTTTCCCCAGTCCGCTTCAAAGAGGTAGGCCCGGCTTACCCCCATGCCCTCGCCCATAAGCCGCAGGGATTCTGTCAGAAAAACTTCAATGCTTCCTTCCTGTAAAGCCAGCTGGGAAACACTGCTGATTATTTTTTCGTATTTCAGCCTCTTTTTGAGTTCTTCTTCGGCCTTCTTTTGCAGGGTAATATCCTTGCCGGAGCCAACCAGGTATTTTACCTTCCCCTTTTCCAGCACCGGCGTCAGGGTGGTCAGCCAGGTCCTTTTTCCGGCGGGGAGGATCAGTGTCTCTTCATAGGTCACGGGCTTTTTACTGTCCACGCACCTTTGACAATTGGTGCTGACGGCTTCACCAATTTCTTTTCCGGCCAGCTCAACGGGGGTTTTGTCTTTTATATCCTCCAGGCTGAACCCTGTCAATTTCCGGTGGGCGGCATTGTTCCTCATGTACCGGAATTCTCCGTCTTCCACCCTGACCAGGAACATGGCATCCTGGGTACCGTTGAACACCATTTCCAGTTCTTTGGACAGCTCCTCGATTTTTTCTTTCTGGGCCTCAAGGTTTTCGATCTGCCGGATTTCTTCGGTGATTTCCTTAAACAAGGTGACAAAATACCCTTTTTCAGGAGAAAAGGCGGTTATTTTGTACCAGCGCTGCAGAGGTTCTGCATACTGGCTGAACTCCTGCCTTTTGCCGGTCAGGGCCACCTTGCCGTAGAAGGCCACCCAGTCAAAGCTGCCCTTCCTGATGCCGGGCAGCACTTCCGTCACCCTTTTCCCAAGGACAGCTTCTCTTTTTAACCCGGTCATTTCTTGAAAGGCGGGATTAACTTCCAAAAAGATATAGTCTTCCGGTTCGCCTTCACTCCCCGTCAGTAATTTGTGAAAGGCGTAACCAAAGGGTGATTTCATTAGAATTTCTCGAAAAAGTTTTTCTTTCATCTTCCCCCCACCTTTTCGCATAAAACTACAAAGTGCCAAAGCACAGATCGTCACGCCCCAGGATTTTGCTGCAAACGGCTGCCATAGAATTCGTTGCCCCTTGGGCCCTTCTTGGGCCCTTGGCTTTGCGCCCCTGCCTTTCGGCAGGTTTGCCACTAATTTTCATAGCATGTTATAGGATTATGGCTTATACTTTTTTAAAACAAGTTGTTTGGATTTTTTTCATCTTTCTCGTTTAATCTACACTATATCCTTTCTTACTAAGCTTATCAATAAATTGTTGCCAGTCATCTTCAGTCGCTACATCTTTGGCTTTACGCAAAGCTACTCTCACAACCTCGTTTGACATGATATATTCCGGGAGATCCGGGGAAACTTCACATCTGCCTTTGCCTGCCAGGTCAAACATGAGGTTTTTATCATCTTCTGTAAGTTTCAGTATTGTGGCAATCTTTTCTAATAGAGGCTTATCCGGTGGGTTTCTCCGGCTTTTCTCAATGTCGCTGAGGTAAGCAGGAGTAATCTCAAGCATATCTGCCATACCGCGTAATGTAATGCCCTGATCA
>JBFMCH010000030.1:0-21716 GCA_040754595.1 Bacillota bacterium | reverse complement strand
CGCTCCGACCAGTAAGGGATCCTTGAAAAACAAGGGTTCTTTTTTATTTGTCGTTATTTAGGGGCAAATTTTACCTGTAATGTCCTTAACCGGTTCACTGCTGCAGATAATTCAAACTTGCGGGGAAGGGCTAAGTCGCCCGGGTGCTTGCCGAAGCGGGGCGAAAAGTAAAACCTGAGGATGGCCGGGGGCGTCCACAAAAAGCAACCCGCTCTTGCCGGAACCCCTTTTATTAACAGTGTTCTTTTGTATGATCGCTACTGTTTCCCTGGCCAGAAAATCTTCCAGGGCCACCCACCGGGAAGCATTCGTACATGCATGCCCTCACTAAAACCGTTTATTCGAGAAATTCAAACCGGTCCTTTAAATGCCCGTCTACTTCCACTTGCTGCGTAAACATTTCCAAAGGTCTTACCCGAAGATGTCCGTCCTTGTCACACCTTTTGTTTAATCACATCCGGCAGCGGGTAATCCATGGGGGCACCTCCTTGTTTTATAACCGAAATCAACAGCCCGAGGTTGTTTTTTTGTATGTTACTATGTATTATAAAAAACAATGGACAAAATAGGTAAGGAATTGTTTCTTACAAAAGGAGGAACTTTTATGAACACCGATGCCAAGATTAAAACAATTGAGCCCCTCGGCGGCAGCATTGGTACCATCAAACCAAGAAAGGCCAAAGAAACCATAGGAATTATTCTGGAACACCCGGATTTTGAAGTCCCCTATCAAGCCATTCATCCCAATAACCGGATTGCTGCGGCACATACCGGAAAATTTGAATATCGCTGGGAGTACAACAAAGAAGAGGACGCCTACCTGCTTTACCTGGCTTTTACCGACGGTGTGGGTTTTGTCATCAAATTTGCCAGCAACAAGGCCGGACAGATCCTGCAAAAACTGCAGGAGCTTAATACAAAGTCTCCCATGTTCGGTATGATTTTAAGGTTTAAGGAACACCACAGCCCGGACATCTTTGATGACTCCATTACCATGATCGGGCTGGAGTTTGACAAAGACCCCGCCGCAGGCTGGCCCCAATAAAGAAGGAAACCGGGATATTTCATCCCGGTTCATTATTTTTTCTTGCTTATATAAGGGGCCAGGATAATGAAAACAATGGCCATAAGAATGCTGTACACCCAGTCAATGTGTCCATAAAGGAGATGCTGGGCAACTGAACTGCCCACCAGCACGATGGAGCCGATGACGGCGCTTTGTTTATCAATTTTCATACGGCTACCTTCTGGTTTCTTCAATAAACAAATTATTTAAACGGGTCTTAGAAATGATGTGGTAGACACCGTCCTGGGCTTCGATCTGTCTGACCACACCGCTCTTGAAGGCTTGAAACTCCTGCACTTCTTTGTTCTGCTGCTCAAGGATATTGATTATTTCATTCACCCTTTGCTTTAACTGTTGAAACTGGGGGTGATCCCCCAGGGTCTCTGCCAGTTCATGGGTCAGCAATACCGTACTGGACATCAGTTTGGTGACTTCATCATCCCCGATATAGAGAAAGGTGCTGACGTCCGTCAGCTCTTTGCCCCGTTCTTTTACTTTAATGGTACCCTTTTCCTCCAGCTTGTCCAAAGCATCCACCACGATGTTGGGCAGCAGCAGGCCCATTTCATCGGCGATGTCAGCCACACTTTTCACACAAATACCGTCAACAGATTTATCACGAATAAAATTCCCCACCCTGGTCAGCAATCCCTTGGAAATTTTGCGGGGTTTGCAGCCACAGGCATTGTTTTCGGTCATTGGCAATACCCTCCTATAAAACCATCTTTCATAATTAAACCAAACAAACTTTTCGCTGTAAAGTTAAAACCATGATGTTTTGTCCAGTGTCAAATAATGATGCTGCTACGTACAATAAGATGAAATCATCCGGGTTATTCAGGGACTGCAGTTTGAGGCTGCCACCGGCCTGGGGGTGCCTGCGGGCTGGCAACCGGGTATGCCGGGCATTAAAAGGGATTTCAGCATGGTAGGCAGAGTTTAAAGGTGACACCAAGGCCTCTCCCGGGGAGGCTTTTCTACAATTATAAACAGAATTTAATGGATTAATAACAGAAGATTAATTGTAATGTCACATTATGTTGCTAAACTGCTCTTGGGAGGGGATAGTATGACCATATCATCCATGGAGCAGTTTATCAATGTTTTTGGCAGGCACCCGGTGTCCGTTTACCTGGAGGATCCTGAATTTTTTGCTTCCAGAGGCTTGAGTTATCCGGATGAATTTATCGATCATGTGCTGCTGTTGACGGAAACCTTTTGTAAGGTTTTTCGGGAGGAATGCCACCGATAAGTAAGTATAATGTAATAAACGGGTAATAAATAGTTCGTAACAGTGTATTATAATATAGGGTATAAACTTAGTTATTATTTGATAATGGAAGTTTGAAGCAGTTACTAAATAGCTATTTAAATCTGCTAAAAAAGCAATAAAACAGGAGGTGAAAAAACCTGTTTCTTGCGGTTTCACAGTTGTAATTAATCATAAAGACTGCTAGAATAACAATGATGTAAATATTTCCATGTCGCAAAGACACGCTGTGAAAGTCGGGCATGGAATACTATCAATCCAGGTGGAGGTAACACCTTCTCCGGGCAGTACGTTTGCTTTAGGCAGCGGCGGGGAACCCTGCGGGGTGATCCACCCGGAACATAAGCGAGAGCTTATGGCCTAGCAGTTGAATCCTGTGATACTGCCTCTCGTTAGTCGGCGGGAGAGAAACCTAAATAAATCTGGATTATCCTGTGTATATCAGATATGTTTAGTTTTCAGAAACCAGGAATAAAGATGAAACACGAATTACCCGCATTGCCCTATGACTATAATGCACTGGAGCCTCACTATGATGAGCAGACCGTCAGATTGCACCACGATGCCCACCACAAGGCCTATGTGGACGGCCTGAACAATGCCGAGGCCAAACTGGCGGAAGCCAGGGAAAAAGGGGATTTTGCCCTGGTTAAACACTGGGAGCGGGAACTGGCCTTCCATGGTTCCGGTCATATCCTGCATACCCTGTTTTGGGAGAACATGAGCCCCAACGGCGGCGGCCCCGCCACCGGCTTGGTAGCCGAAGAAATCAACAAGTTCTTTGGCAGCTTCGAAACCTTTAAAAAGCAGCTGTCCGCTGTAGCTGTGGCGGTGGAAGGTTCCGGCTGGGCCCTGCTGTGCTACAACCCAATGTTTAAAAAGCTGGAAATCCTGACGGCAGAAAAGCACCAGAACCTGACCCAGTGGGGTGTGGTTCCCCTGCTGGTCCTGGATGTCTGGGAGCACGCTTACTACCTAAAGTATCAAAACAAGCGGGCAGCCTTTGTGGAGGCCTGGTGGAACCTGGTCAACTGGGAAGATGTCAACAGGCGTTTAGCTGACTGTTTGAAGTAATATTGGAAAAGTGAAATGCGGCAGGGATCTGCCGCATTTATTATTTGCTCGTATTTAAAGGGAGACTTTTCACCTGGATGTTATCTCTGATCCAGAGAGTACGGAACACTTTTTCCACTTCATCTTGATTGCCGCTGGTGAAAAATTGCTCCGTTCCCGGCGGGCCTTCTTTAACAGCCAGGTCATTCTCATCCAACACCCTGCTGACCTGTTTGGCCGCGGCGGCGCCGGTATCGATGACCGAAATGCCGGGGCCGGCCAATTGTTCTATCATGGGACGCAAAAAAGGGTAGTGGGTACAGCCCAGGACGATGGTGTCCGCTCCCTGCTCCAGCATGGGTCGGAGAAAACCCTTTAACACCTCTTCGGTCTCCGGTTCCTCCAGCTTACCATATTCAATTAACTCCACCAGGCCCGGGCAGGGCTGGGTAATGACCTTGGTATTTTCCGCGTACCGTTTCACCAGAGAGGCAAAGCGGTCGCCGGCGATGGTCACACCGGTGGCCAGGACGCCGATCTTGCCGCTGCGTGTGGCGGCGACGGCAGGTTTGACGCCCGGTTCCATCCCCACGATGGGGACGGTAAAAAGTTTTCGCAGTTCCTCCAGGCCGGCGGATGAGGCGGTATTGCAGGCCACCACAATTAGCTTGGCTCCCTTGGAGAGTAGAAACTCTACAATGGTCCGTTCACGCTGCCGGATCAATTCCGGGTCCTTTTCTCCGTAGGGGCAGTAAGCAGAGTCCGCATAATAGATCAGGTCTTCTAAAGGAAGCAGCCGGCGAATTTCCTTGGCTACCGATAATCCACCTACACCTGAGTCAAATACGCCTATGGGTTGCCGTTGGGTCAAGAAAATCACCTCGAAGTCTTTGGTAAATGCTGTAATTCATTATACTCTCCTGTTTACCGGGAAGCAAGCCAAGGATTTTTACCAGGCGAACCATTATTAACTATAATGAAACGAAATAGTTGGCCGCGAGGGTTTATTATATAACAAAAAGTTATGCAATAACAAAAGGAAAGTACATAAATCTTGGCGAAGGGCTAATAATGTCATTTGTAAAGGGGGTGGCGTAATGGCAGAGACAAGATTGACACAAATGACAAAAGCTGCCGGGTGAGCGGCCAAAGTGGGACCGGAGGTCCTGTCGCAGGTACTGCGGCATCTTCCTAAGAATACAAACCCCAACCTGCTGGTGGGGCTGGACACATCCGACGATGCAGCGGTTTATCGTCTGAATGATGAACTGGCCACCATTCAAACAGTGGACTTTTTTACACCCATGGTGGATGATCCTTACCTTTTTGGCCAAATTGCAGCGGCCAACGCCTTGAGCGATGTTTATGCCATGGGCGGCACACCGCTGTTGGCCCTTAATATCGTTTGCTTCCCTTCCTGCTTGTCTTCGGACATCCTGGGAGAGATTTTAAGGGGTGGGGCGGATAAAGTCACCGAAGCCGGCGCCATCATTGCCGGCGGGCACAGTGTGCAGGACGACGAACCCAAATACGGCCTGGCTGTCACCGGCGTGGTACACCCGGACAGGGTCTACAGCAACGCCACCGCCGGGGCGGGGGATCTTTTGATTTTGACCAAACCCCTGGGCACGGGCATTATCAATACCGGTATTAAAGCGGCCATGGTAAAACCGGAAGTGATGCACAGGGCGGTTGCCACCATGGCTTCCCTCAATAAAGAGGCGGCCATGGCGATGCTGGATGTTGGAGCCTCTGCCTGTACCGATATTACGGGCTTCGGTTTTTTGGGACATGCTGCCGAGATGGCCCGGGCCAGCGGTTTAAGCATAAAGATTTATGCCGGGGAGGTCCCTGTTTTACCGGGGGCGAGGGAACTGGCCCGCATGGGGATTATACCCGCCGGGGCTTATAACAACCGGAACCACCTGGGCGATCAGGTGAAAATTCAGGAGGTGGTCACCCGGGAAGAGACGGATATCTTTTTTGATCCCCAAACTTCGGGAGGGTTGTTGATTGCCAGCCATCCTGCCAGGGCGGAAAAGTTAATTAGGGAATTGCACCAGCGGGGCGTGGCGGACGCCAGGATTGTGGGCGAATTGACACCCCCGGACCAAGCTTTGATCACCATCCAGAGGGGGAAATAGCGTGGTAAGGGAAATTAATAACCGCGGGCTGGCCTGCCCGCAGCCGGTTATCAATACCAAAAGGGCACTGGAGGAAATGGAACAGGGCACTGTAGTCTCTGTTGTGGATAACCAGGTGGCCCGGGAAAATGTCACCCGGTTTGCGGAAAATGCCGGGTGCAAAATCAACGTGGAGGAAAAGAACGGGGAATTCTATATCACCATTACCAAGGGTGAGGGGACAGGACCGGTGACCGTGGTACCGGCCAAATGTGAAACCGCACCCACGGTTTACCTGATTGGCAGCAACACCTTTGGCAGTGGGGCCGAGGACCTGGGTGAGACACTGATGGTCAGTTTCTTTAACAGTCTCCTGGAAAAACCGGCCCCCAGGGTCATCATGCTGGTTAACTCGGGGGTTCGTTTGTCTGTTCAACAGTCCCGGGTACTGGAACAGATCACAAAACTGGCCGAGCGGGGGACCGAAGTGATCTCCTGCGGCACCTGCCTGGACTATTACAAACTAAAGGACCAGTTGGCGGTGGGCCGGGTGACCAATATGCTGGAGATTCTGGACAACCTGACCGCAGGGGGAACGGTAATTACTTTGTAACACCTGGCCCAAACCTTGCTGGATCCCCCTCAAATTACGTTACTGGCGAACCGGTTGAACGGTTTGACTACCGTTTGCCCAGTTTGCCAAACTGCCGGTTCTGGACCCGGCGGATCCCCGGGAGGCAAAGGAAATGGCCAGGGAAGCCTTCAAGCTGTCCGAGGAACTGGGGCTGCCGGTGATTTTACGGCCAACCACCCGCACCTGTCATGTCTGCCAGGACGTAGAAGTAACGGGTGAACTTTCTGCAGATTCATGTAAAACAGGTTTGGGGTTAGACCTGCCGGTGCAGTATCAAATCCCGCATCGGCATCCAGTGCGAAGTGGAAGCAATGGCCTACGGCAGCCTGCCGAGGCCGGAGAAGAAAAGTAAACGTGTCTTTGATCTGAGGGAAGAAAATTCGTAAACCGCGTCTGCCTTACTATATTGTATGAACCCGTTCATAAACGGGTATTTTTCTTTTTATGGCGGTATTTTATGCCTACTTGTTATAATATAGAAAGGAAATCAGCGTTACATGACGAACTACTACATTCCGTGTTGCCACAGGCAGAGGTATTGATTGCATTGTCTTTACTCAAGATTTTAAATAAAGTATTGGGGTGTCGTCATTGATCGAGTTATTAAAGGGACTGCCGCGGGAATTGCTGGTAGTTGTGATCGCTACTTTACCGGTGGTGGAGTTAAGGGGTTCCATTCCCTATGCCATGGGAGTCCTCAATATGGGTTCCTGGCAGGCCCTGGGCTGGTCTGTGCTGGGCAATGCCATTCCTGCGCTCATCCTTCTTCATTTTCTGGGCCCCATGCAGCGATTTTTGGAAAAGCGGCTGCCGGTAGCCCAAAGCTGGTTTACATGGTTGTACGGTCGTTCCAATGAAAGGGGCCAACTGATTTCTAAATACGGCCCCCTGGGGTTGTTTCTTTTTGTAGCGATGCCTGCCCCGGGAACCGGCGCCTGGACAGGCTGTATCGTGGCCTTTCTGCTGGGCCTGTGTCCCAAAAAGGCCCTGGCGGCTGTACTGGCCGGCGTCCTGCTGGCGGGCGTTATCGTGACACTGGCTGTATCCGGAACCCTGGCGGCATTCAGACACTTTGTCTAACAGGCTCGGCAGAAAGATCCGCATCCCGGTAAAACTCGCATACCAGGCTGAGACCGGCCTTTAAGGGCATCTTCAGACGGAATCTTTCCATGGAACGTTTGTCCAAAACCGTACTGGGCACATAAACCGCCCCGGCTAAATTTTGAATGGCCGGGGGGACATTTTCCTGTTCTACCCGGTAGGAAAACCTCGATACCTGGTCCGCTGCCCGGGTGATCTCATGAACCTTTAAATGAACCACATCCAGGGGTTTGTAAGTGGTGGCCGGGACTACGGATTTAATGGTCCTTATTTTTCTTTCATAAATGGACAATGCGGCATCCAGCAGGGCTTTGTAGCCCATATTGTATTCAATCACCACCGGGTAGCCGTTAATGGTGGCAAGGGTCGTGCGCTGTAAACTGCGGGCCAGGGGAGCCATCTCCTCGGTTCGCAGCAGTTCGTTAAAGACGGTAAAAAGATCGTGGCTGTGTTCAGGAATTAACTCTCCCTGCAGGGGCTGCCGCAGCAAGAGGAGAATTTCCCGGAAATCCGGGATTTTTTTTGTTTTTTTGGCCAGCCCCGGCAGGGTCAGTTGGCCATCCTCGGTCAGGATTTGGGACATCTGGCAGCGGATTCGCCGGTACCAGTGAAGGACAGGTTGGCCGGCCATAAACTCCGGCAGGTGCACTACATAGATGCCGTGGGCGTTGGCGTATTCCCAGGCCGGGGGAGAAAACTCCCCTGCCACAAAGACGCCCCCCACGTAATTCACGGTAAGGGTTTCCTTTACTTTTTTGCCCCCGTAAATGCGGTGAAACAAGTCTCCCCGGTTGTTATCCAGCAGGTCTCGGATCAATTCCCGGCGGGAGGGCAGCGTTTGTTCCAGGTCCAGCAGGGTGGCCTTCAGGTTGCGTACCAGCTGCATGTCAGCGGTATGGTCCAACGGCTCGGGCCCCCTGGCGGCCACCAGCAGAACGGTATTTAAACAAAAGGGGCTGTTATTTAAATCAATACCGATCACCCCGACCTGATGCTGTGTCCCCCGGCCGCCTAATTTGCGCCGGGGGACGCCGGCTATATATCCGTTGTTGCGCAGAATATACGCAACCATATACTCAAATAATTTGTCTCCGGGAATGTAAAAAGACAATGGGCACCTCCAGCGTTAAATGTTGTCCCATAGTTAATATGGCCAGATTGAAAATGTTTATGACAGGTTCCAGCTATTATTAAGTCCGTGCATAAATATTCTTATTGAAAGTTGATCATATTATAATCACCGGACTAGTTGTGCAACCCTAAGGTGTTCGCCTCAGTCCGTTAAAGGAAACCCTCCTGGATTGGAGGGTTTCTGGATTTTTATCCTGCCGGTAAACCAAAATAAAACAACCCACCTGAAGTGGGTTCTCTGAGGAAAGCATCTTATTCATTTGATCAAATAAAGACTGAGCGGTACTTTCACACAAGAACCGGAGTAATCATCGCGTTAAAAACCGCCCCACGGTTTTGCCCGGGAATAAGCATATTCCCGGGCCCATTTCTCTGCTTCGGAACAAACTTTGAAAACCCTGCGGTCTCCCACACCCCGAACACAGGATTCCGCCAGCCACATGTGGCCGTCGTTATCGACCCGCCAGTAGGTGTTTAAATGATTGTTGCTGGTTTCACCGTAACCCTGCTCTTCAACGAAGGGGGTTGGTTTATAATACTGGCGGCTACGAGGGTTAATACGAAACAATTTGTTCATCAAAATAAACCACTCCTTCCTGCTGAGATATTTATATGATTATAAAGGATATGTATTAATAATAGAACATAGTTCTGTTAATTTATAGTAAATATTTTAATATTTTTCGGACGGCAATGTGCAATTTTCTGTCATTCCTAAAGCTATCCTATGCAGTTTCTACGGGATTTGTTAATGGACTCTTTTTTCGTTGTCCGGAATTTTACTTAACCAAAACTGAATAATAGGATCGACGGTTTTCATGACATCCAGGTCGGTATGGTAAAGCGGGTGTTTTAGAACGGGCCTGCCCATCAATCTAACGGCTCTTTCCAAATTCCGGTTGTTAAAGCCATCCCATAAGAGACGGAAACGGGCCTGCCTTTCCATGATTTTATGGAGATGCCGCATTTTTTTTTCATAATTGGTGCCTCGGGCGATGGACCGGGCCGCTTCCACCCCGCTGGCGATACTGGAAAAAACACCGATTCCCAGCCAACCGGTAACAAAGCCGCCACTGTTTCCAATAAAGTACGTATTCCCTACCCGGTGCGGGAAAACAAGGCCGGTTTCATAGTCGATGTCCCAGTTCATGACAGTTTCCGGATTGATTTTTTCAATGTTTATAAATGCCTGCCAGTACTGGGAGAGTTCATCCTGAGCGATGTAAGAAACATTCAAAATTAAGGTGGCCCTTTCGGTTCCTAATGGAACCAGATAGGCAAAACCACTTTTGGCATACCCGGTATTAAACCAATAGCGAACTTCCTGCGGGTTAAATCTGCCTAAAACGGTGGCCCCCCGCACCCAGGACTGGTAAGTGCTCTTCCAGATACCCAGTTCTTTGGCATAATCTTTGGTGCCGTCCGCCACCACCAAATAGTCAAAGTCTTTTAATAAGTCTTTGGGCTTAACCGGGGATTCAAACCGGACAGGCGTTTTTAACCTGCCTGCCAGTTGAATTTCAAGGGAATACTGGTCCTGACCCCGTAAAACGCTATAGCCCAAATGTCCCCCCACCGTATATTCGGTGGTAGGTCCCTGCACCCGCAGCAGCCGGATATCAGTGATTGGTTTAATATCTATGTCAAAACTCTTTTTTAATTCCTTTATTTGATCTTTTACGGGACGGAATACAAAATTCAACAGCACGGGCGCAAAGGGAAAAGGACTCCCCAGCCTATGTCTCTTCTCAAAGATCACCGGTCGGATACCCTGCTTCTCCAGTTCCAGAGCGCAGGAAAGTCCGGCAATGCCTGCACCGATAATGGCTACTTTCATAGGTTTCTTTCCATCCCCTGTCATTTAGAAAACCAATTTACTTAATATTTTCCGCTGAAAAGATAATAATATGCCTTAGAATTATGAAAGGGATACGGGGGTGAAACGGGTTGGCCAAACTTACTCAGAAGGATGTTCAACATAATGTATTTAAACAGGCCTATGACGCTGAAGAACTCCGCCAGGCAAAATATGCTTACTTTTCCAAGACAGTGAACGATAAACGTCTAAAGAAAATTTTTAAAGTTTTTGAGATGACTGCCCAGAGCCACCTGGCTGAATTAAAACAGGAAATGCAAAAGTTGGACATTAAATAGGAGGGTGCTATGGATAGCCTGGAATTTCTAAACGATGCTCTGGAAGACAAAATCAAGAACCAAGCCTTTTATAACGATGCTGCGGTCAGGGTGCGAAATCCGTCCGCCAGGCAGTTATTTCTCAAACTAAGAGATGAGGAAATGAGGCATATCGAGATATTGCAAAAAGAAGTTGTCGCCATTGAAAACAAACCCTTTGCGGTTACAAAGATTCTTGCCAAGATTAAGAGCTAGCACCGTGCTAGCTTTTTGCATGAACAACAGCAGTTATCGGAGCGCCCGAAAGGGCCATTGACCGGCTGTGCTGCAGGGCAGCGGGCCAGTACTCTTTTAACCCTTTCCGACCAAAGCAGAACCAGAGTGGTACGTACCCAGATTATGCCGTCAAATAAAACCCAGACCGTCATTTTACTCCCTCTTGTCCAAACGGGAGATTAGCATAAACCACAGGGCTGTAGCCAGGCCGATCATGGCTGCGAACAGCGTAAAAAGCCAGAGATCCATCCTTATGTCCCCTTTCTGAGTGACTCTAAAAGTAATTTGCCCTCCGGTGCAAGTGGTATGCACGGGATCATCTTTGATTTCATTAATTTGTAACACTTAAAGGTTTTTCTCGTAATATATACCAGGGTCAATTTTTTTAGTTTTCAAAGAAAGGGGTTATTGCAGGTGGCAGGTGATCGTGGGTCTAGTTACAATGCATTTACATTATTTTTAATCTTTATTCTCCTTTACTTATCTCAAAAGGGTACCAATGCCAGTGCCTACTCTGAGACCGGTCAAACAAAGGCAGATCAATATCAACAACCGGCTAAGCCGGCGGCTGTTGGTCTGTCTGACGGAGACGTTGCAGAGTATCCGCAAAGCACGGTCATTGAGACGGATGAGGAGATAACGGATGGCCAGCAAGAAACTTTTGTGCAGCAACCGGAAGTGGTTGAAAAAACCGAAAAACCGGAGGAAACTCCGGTAGAAGAGCAGCAGGCGGTGCCGGAGGTCCTCCTCGAAGAGCCTGTCGAAGAAACTCCGGAACCCGTTGAAGAGAGTACCGGTGATAGTATCAGCCAGGTGGACGAAATTATGCAAACCATGCCTCAGGAAATTGTCGAAGGAAGCGTAACGGAGCCTGAAGCAGGGGAACCCACGGCAAATATTTCCGACAGCGAAGTGAACGATGAACCCGTATTAGGGGGCCAGAACAACCTGTTCTTGAAGCCCACCGTTATGACGGGTATTCATGCGAAGAAACAATCACCCGGTCCTAAAGTTTCCATTAAGTTCGGCAGTTAAGAAAAATAATAAACAGGTGTTGGAATGCCTCCAACACCTGTTCCTTTCTCAGGGTAACAGCTCAACTCCCAGGGCAGCCAAACGGCTGCGCTCTGTCCGGCTCAGGGTGATATGAGCGAATAAATTCTGGTTTTTAAAGGATTCAATCAACGTAACAAAACCATTGCTGGTTGCCGTAAGCCGGTAATTGTCAATTTGCTGAATATCCCCTGTCAGGACAATTTTGCTGCCGATGCCGGCCCGGGTGATAATGGTCTTAATGTTTTCTTTGGTTAAGTTTTGTGCTTCATCGATAAGAATCCATTGTTTGGGGATCGAACGGCCCCTTATGTAAGTGAGGGCCTCCAGTTCGATGAAGCCTTCTTCCATAAACTTTTCCACCCGTTCGGAGGGAGAACATCTTTCATCATGCTTGGAGGCCGCAAAGTTACGGGTTAGGAATTCCAGGTTATCATAAATGGCTGCCATCCAGGGAGTCAATTTTTCTTTTTTTGTACCCGGCAGGGCGCCGATGTCACGGCTGTGGGGAATTAAAGCCCTGGTGACAATCAGCTTGGAATAAAGTCTTTGATTTACCACCTGCTGCAGCCCTGCCGCCAGTGCCAGCAAGGTTTTCCCGGTGCCGGCCGGTCCCAGGATGCTGACCAGTTCGATGCAGGGGTCCAGCAAAGCATCCATTAGGAAAGACTGTTCCAAATTTCCTTCCGCCGGTCCCAGGCCAAAGGCATGCAGGTCCCTGCGCAGGGGATGAATCAGTCCTTTGCTGTAACGCCCCAAATGACGGCCGCCCAGGCTATCTTCCATGCAGACATATTGATTTTCCAACAGGTCTTTGGCCACTTCGATGTGTCTGAGTTGGTAGAAATCCTGCACCTCGTCATAAGAGATGCTGATGGTATCCCAGCCCTTGTACAAATAGTCCAGGTTTACCTGCTCAGCGGCATAATTTTCAGCAGAGATCCCCAGGGTATCCGCGATCACCCGCTGGCAGATGTCCTGGGTGACTAGGATAACCGGGGACTTTTGTTCTTCTCTGAATCCCTTGGCAATGGCCAAAATTCTTGTATCTACCTTATCCTTTGGCAGGTATTCGGGTAACAGCACGTTGCAATGGTTTACTTCGACCTGAATTTGATGGCCGGTGGGAAGTAAAACGCCCTGGTGCAGCTGTGGTCGCAGGCTGTCCAAAAAACGGATGGCCTGCCGGGCACAGTGCCCCCGGGCATCTTCTAATCCTTTAAAACGATCCAGTTCATTGACAACTGCTAAGGGGATAATGATTTTGCAGGGTTCTAAGGACGAAATGATCTCCTTAATGGGTCGGTCCAGCAAAACATTGGTATCCAAGATCCTTATATGCACGGCTTCCCCTCCTGGCTAAATTTTTTAGCCTAACTAATGTTATTTTACGTTAGGATCATTAAAAGTCGATAAAAGGCAGGTTAAGGATAGGCAAAATAATTCCTTTTATCTTTGTAACAACTTATCCGGGAGAGGAACTTTTTAGAACAAATTACTAAGGTTTATCTTTGTGCAATGAAGGTTCAAACAAAAACGATCACCGGGAAGGTGGTCGTTTTATGTATTGTGTGTGTCCCATTAGTCAAAATCCGGGTCGGCGGAACCGGGTCCGTTTGTTTCCTGAATCATCAATTGGTTAATTTTCTCCAACCCCGTCAGTAAACCGGCTATTTCCTCCTGGGTCATGGAGGACAGAAGACTGGCCAGATAGTTTGTACGCATTAAAGAGATGTTTTGGCCCAATTCTTTCACCTGAGGGGACAGGTCAATATGAACCACCCTGCGGTCCTGGTCGTTGCGTTTACGGATGACTTTGCCTTGTTTCTCCAGCCGGTCAACAATACCTGAAACGGTGCTTTTAGCCAACCCCAGCCGGATACTTAGTTCACCCAGTGTAATGCCCGGGTTTTGGAATAATTCCTGCATTAAATGAAGCTGGGGAACGGTTAAACCGCAACCAACAGTTTGCGCCATCATATATTGACGAAATTTTCGGTTAAGAGTTCTTATTAAGTCCTTTAGTTGTTCGGCTTGTTGAATTAATTTTTGTTCCACAGGACCGCCTCCGTTACCAAAAAATAAAAAAAATTATTTTATTTAGAATATCACTAATTCAAATCATAGTAAATACTAATAGTCAAAACATAAACAATATTCAGAAGAATATGTATTGTTTAACAGTTTTGTCACTTATTTACAAAACTCTTCCTGTTGAGTTCATTCTAAAGAAGTGTTATGATCTTCCTGATTATTTATAATAAGGAGACTCATAATGCGGTACAATTCAATTTTTGATATCATTGGTCCAATCATGGTTGGCCCGTCCAGTTCCCATACGGCCGGCGCAGCCAGAATCGGCAAGACGGCCCGGGACATTTTTGGCAGGCAGCCAACCAACGCGGAGATTACTTTATACGGGTCCTTTGCCCAGACCTACCGCGGTCACGGAACGGATCTCGCATTGGTGGGCGGTATTTTAAACCTTCATGCAGACGATGAGGATATGGTCAACTCTTTCCAACTGGCCCGGGACCGGGGTGTGGAAATCATTTTTAAAATTGTTCCGGAGGAATCGGATTATCATCCCAATACCGCCAGGGTAAGACTCAGTGACAGCGAAGGATCCCTGGAAGCGGTGGGTATTTCTTTGGGCGGCGGGAAGATCACCATGACAGAAATTGAAGGGTTTAAGATCTCATTAAGCGGCGACAGCCCCACCCTGCTGGTGTTTCATCATGACCGGTACGGAGCTGTAGCCCGGGTAGCACAGGCTCTGGCTTGTAAAGAGATTAATATTGGTCATATGGAGGTCGCCAGAAAGTCCAGGGGAGACCAGGCCCTGATGGTCATTGAAACCGACCAGGATTTAACCAATGAAATCATTGAAGATGTTAAACAAATTGACCATGTATACAGTGTAGCACTACTGACACCTTAGATGAAAGGGGAAGACTGTTGAAATACCGTACTGTAGCTGAACTGGTTGCACTTGCCCGGGAACATGGGAAAACCATCGGGGAAGTGGTGTTGGAACAAGAGGTACAAACCACCGGTCGTGCCAGAGAAGAGATTTTTTCCCATATGGAAAAAAGCCTGCTGGTGATGGAACAGGCTGTGGAAAAGGGAATCAATGAGGCTGTATTATCTCGCAGCGGGCTGACCGGCGGGGATGCCTTGCGTCTCAAAGAATATGCGAAAAGCGGCAAAAGTTTGTGCCAGGGGGTCGTTCTGGATGCCGTAAATTATGCCCTGGCAACCTCGGAAGTCAATGCGTCCATGGGATTGATCGTGGCAACGCCTACGGCCGGTTCCAGTGGTGTACTGCCCGGGTGCCTGTTGGCCGCCGGCCGGCATTTAGAAAACAGCCGGCAGCAGATGGTAAGTGCCTTGTTTAATGCAGGGGGCATTGGTTACGTGATTGCCAACAACGCCACCATCTCCGGAGCCGCCGGAGGATGCCAGGCGGAGATAGGAGCGGCGGCGGCCATGGCAGCGTCCGCTGTGGTTGAATTGGCCGGAGGGTCGCCGGAGCAATCTGCCCATGCTGCAGCCATCGCCCTGAAGAACTTGCTGGGCCTGGTCTGTGATCCTGTGGCAGGCCTTGTGGAAGTGCCCTGCGTCAAAAGAAATTCCATGGGTGCCGCCGCATCCATCGTTGCTGCAGATATGGCCCTGGCTGGGATAACCAGTGTCATACCCTGTGACGAAGTTATTGAGGCCATGTATAAGATAGGCACCATGCTGCCCTCCTGCCTGCGTGAAACTTCTCTGGCCGGATTGGCCACAACCCCCACCGGACAGGAATTAAACCGGAAAATCAATAACAAAGATAAAAAATAAAGGTGATGGAGATCATTCCATCACCTTTTTCCTTTCTTTATTATTCTCACTTCCAACCTCTCACATCTCACTTCTCAATCAGCCTGCGACCATCTTTACATCATCCAGGGCTGCCCGAATCATTGCTTCCACCACTCTTGAAACCGGCAGGCCTGTTTCCCTGGCTAACCGTTTTATATGATTGATGGTTTCTTTATTACTCACAATATTAACTTCTTGAAAATCGGCCAGAAGGACCACTTGTTCCCGGGATATTTGTTCCATGTGTCTGTGAATGTTATTCAGCATTAACGACGCCTCCACTTCTTAATATTACCCAAATCATTCCCCATCAAGGGGTCCTATCCCTTCGGAGAATTCTCTGTAGGTTTGTCGATATGAAAGAGAGATTCGACACCAATTCACATTTCCGTTTTATCTGTCGAGAATAAAGTTGGTAAAATTTAGATAAACTAACCCATTATGGACGAGATTATTTACCTGAATATGGTTGAAATGGAACGAAATCACTGGTGGTATAAGGGTAGAAGGGAAATTATTGGAAAATTAGTTAAACCTTATCTCCGGCCCGACATGAAAATTTTAGACGCTGGCTGTGGGGCTGGTGGAACCATGGAATATATGTCAAAATATGGTTCTGTAGTTGGTGTGGACATATCCGGAGAAATGGTGGAACACTGTCGTAATATCGGGCTAAATGCCCTCCACGAAAGCGTTCTGTGTTTGCCCTTTGAAGACCGGTCCTTTGATCTGGTGCTGTGTTTGGATGTATAGGAGCACCTGTCCGAAGAAAAACCGGTATTGGAGGAATTAAAAAGGGTGGTTCGGCCGGGGGGAATCCTGGTTCTCAGCGTGCCGGCCTTCAATTGGCTCTGGGGCCGGCATGACGACTTGAACAATCATTACCGGCGATATGATTTCGGGGAATTGATTCATAGTAAAAACTGTTTCAGCGAGGCCAACCGGTATATTCTTGTGCAAGACCAGGGAGTGGAACAGCCGGATATCGAGAGTTCCTTGGGAATGCCCGCATTAAACAGTGTCTTATATCTTGTTGGATCAACCCGGGCAGGAAAAGTTAATGCGATGTGCTGCAGCAGTGTGACTCAGGTGACCTATTGCTCGGCCAAGGTTGCTGTAGCCGTCAATAAAAATAACCTTACCCATGATTACATTAAAGAGAGTGGCGTTTTTTCTTTGTCTGCCCTGGGACAAAACCAAGGACACATGGCCCATTATTTTGGAAGAAACTCCGGCAGGCAAATGAACAAATTTGCATCCTTTAAATATAAACGGGGGAAGACAGGCAGCCCCATCATCGAGGGCTGTCCGGACTATTATGATTGTCAAGTGGACCACCGGGCAACCATTGATCTGGACACGCACACTTTATTTGTGGACAGGGTCATGGATGCTTCGTCAGATTCTGAAGAACCCCTGTTAACATACCGGGATTACGCCCGGGATGTCCGAAATTTAATCAACGACCCCAATATGTCACAAAGAACAGTATGAAAATCTTCTTCTTGCGGCAATAATTGGTTTCTATTACAATGGGTGTTAACACGGAGGTTTTTATAAAGGAGGTTGACCCAAGTGTTTGTAAAAGATTGCATGACCACCTCACCCATTACCATCTCCAGAAGCACCCCGATCTTAGAGGCCCTGGAAAAAATGAAGAAACTGAAGGTTCGCCAGCTGCCCGTAACGGATAAGGGCCGTTTAGTGGGGTTGGTTACTGAACGCGAATTATTAACGGTTACTCCATCACCGGCAACCACCCTGAGTATTTTCGAAATGAATTACCTGCTTTCCAAAATGGTGGTTAGCGAGGTTATGCTGAAAGACCCCATTACAGTGAGCCCGGACACAACCATCGAAGAAGCGGCCCTCATCATGCGAGAAAATAAAATCGGTAGCCTGCTGGTCCTAGAAGCCGATGAACTGGTGGGCATTATTACTCAAACCGATATTTTCGATGCCTTTATTGAATTTTTCGGACTGAAGAAAGCGGGGACAAGACTGGTTCTGCAGGTGCATGACCGGGTTGGAGCCATTGCGGATTTAACGGAGATCATTAAAAAGATGAATATTAACATCAGAGGGCTGGTCATACATAGAAAAGATAATGACGTCATACACATGGTGGTCAGGGTTAACACAATTGATCCCGAGCCTCTGGTCAAAGAACTGGAAGCCAGAGGCATCCCCGTACTTTCCGTTAATTAAATAAACTAAAAAATCCCCACAGTATGGATGGTTCTGTGGGGATTTTTCCGTATTTGATTATGCTTTGTAAATAACCCTTTGGTCAATCTCCTGAATGGTGTTGCAGCCGGTTAATATCATGGCTTGCTTTAACTCAGCGGTCATTTTATCCAGAAGCATTTTCACGCCTTCTTCCCTGCCGCCAAAGGCTCCTACCACCAGAGGCCTGCCCACCAAAACGCCGTCGGCGCCAAGGGCCAATAACTTCAGAACATCCACACCGGTACGCACACCGCCGTCAGCCAGGATGGTTACCTTTCCTTTAACTGCAGCGGCAATGGCGGGTAGAACATCCGCTGCCCCGGGAGTGCAATCCAAAATTCGACCCCCGTGGTTTGACACAACGATGGCACTAACGCCTGCCTCCACGGCCTTTTCGGCCTCGTCAACCGTCATGATACCTTTCAGGATAAAGGGAAGTTTGGTGGAACTGACAAGTTCCTTTATTTCTTCCAATGTTTTAGGACCTACCGGCTGACCCTTAAGGGCCATGGTCACCAAACCCGCCCCGTCGATGTCTACCCCGACGGCCCTGGCGCCGGCAGCCTCTGCACGGCGAATGCATTCAATAATAACCTTTTGTTCCCGGGGTTTAATAATGGGGATACCAAAACCTTCTTCAGCGGCAATGGCCTCCAGACCGGAAGTATACATGGCCGGGTCTGCGCCGTCACCGGTCCAGCCAAGGGTGCCGGCCTGCCTGCTGCCGGAGACAATCATGCCGATAAACTCCCCCTCTGTTAGAACTCCGCCCATATTATAGGAAGTTCCGGTCATTGGTGCGCCCATAATGGGACTGGACAGCTTGCTGCCAAACAACTCAGTTTCAGTGACGGGATCCTTTGCCCCGTGTAAAGTACGCATGTTCAGACTGTACGATGCGAGAGCCGTTAAATTATTACGGAAACTGATGCCGGTACCTGTGCCCCCCATGCCGGGAACCTCTCCGGAACAGGCACGACCGTCACAAACGGGACAAACCCGGCAATAGCCTTTCAGTTGTTCTTTAGCCAGGTTTCTCATGGTTTTTAAATCCATGCCGAAATCACTCCTATCATTGTTAGTTATATGATTGGTTACTATAAGCTTTCGATTCTGGCATTCATAATCCTGCAAAATTTACTGTATACCTGTTTGTATTTGATCCTGTTTTTGACTGGATAAGAAATCCTGGCTTTTTGTTTCTGCCGGTTTAGGTTCGGCGTTTACAGGGGGTGTCCTAAATGAGAGATAAAGTTCTCTGCCGGCTGGTTGCCACGTAACATGAACCGGGAAAATTTCCTCAATGGTTGATTTGGTGACATAGGTGGTTCCATTGAGTACCAGGGGTGGGTCTGTCAAATAAATCTCTTGACCATTAAGTGCGGCCCTTTTACCATTGGGCGTTAAACCTGCATTAAAGCCGTTTTGGTTTATACTAATGGTATTTGTTTGGTTGTTCCAGCCAAGATTATATCCAAGCAGTTGGCACAATAATTTTAAAGGAATGTAGGGTTTGCCCTGCTTGCTGAAGGTTTTAAGCTCGCTTTCCAAAGTTACTGCTTCATTATTAAGGTATACATTTACAGGTTTGTTGTCAACAAAACCGGAATTCAAGTCAGTTTCATTCCAGACGATCATGACCGGAGTGCCGATGGGAACCTGTTCGTAGAGCCATAAAATGTCTTTATTGTACAAACGGATGCAGCCATCGGAAGCATAGGTACCGATGGAATGGACGTTGCTGTTGCCGTGAATGCCGTAGGGGCCGCCCGGAGCACTCAGGCCAAGCCAGCGTGGCCCCAGTGGATTGTAAGGGCTGCCCCCGGGAATATTTTTTTTGTAGTAATAAGGGTTCACTATTTTGTTGATGATTCTAAATTTGCCTTCCGGGGTAAAGCTCCGCTGGCGACCGGTTGCTACGGGAAAGACCCTTTGCAGTACACCGTCCTGATAAAAGCCCAATTGATTTGTTTTTTTGTTAATAATAATCATTTTACTTTCCTGGGCGCCGGCAACCGGCGCAAAAATGAAGAACGACATAGCCAGGCTAAGGACTATTGTCGCCCATCGATAAAAGCTTTTTTTGTTGAACGTAAATGACCCCTCCTTCAGGCTTTTGTACATAACTATTAGAAACAGGGACGCACTATGACTAATTTGGTTCTGGTTTCATAAAAAAGATACCGTTGTTTAACGGGGAGTAAAGGACTATAATTTGAGCAAACCGTAAGAAGGGGAGTTTCTGCTTGTACGAAATATTAGAGACAACAGGAGAAAGGGCTGTTTTGGTGGGAGTAAGACTGCCGGATATGCAAGAATGGCAGTTTACTGAGTCCATGGAGGAGTTATCCAGCCTGGCAGATACCGCCGGGGCTGTAGTGGTCGGGAAGTTCATGCAAAATCGCCAGCGCCCGGAACCGGCAACCTTTATCGGAAAGGGAAAGGCGGAGGAACTGGCCGACTACTGTCGGGAAGCGGCAGCAAATATTGTAATCAGCGACCGGGAACTTTCACCGGCTCAAGCCCGCAACCTGGAAGAGAAAATCGGCATCAAAGTGATTGATCGAACCCAGCTTATTTTAGATATCTTTGCCCGGCGTGCCCAAACCAAAGAGGGCAAGTTACAGGTGGAGTTAGCCCAATTGAAATATTTATTGCCTCGTTTGACGGGCCTGGGAACTCAATTATCCCGCCTGGGGGGCGGTATCGGAACCCGGGGACCCGGCGAAACCAAGCTGGAAACAGACCGCAGGAGGATCAGGAAGCGCATTTCCGACTTGGAGAGGGAACTGAAAGAAGTTCAGCAGCACAGGGCCTTGTTGCGGAAAGACAGAAGGGATGAACCTTTACCGCTGGTCAGTCTGGTGGGTTATACAAACGCCGGCAAAAGCACTTTGCTCCGTACCCTCACAGGGGCAGATGTTCTGGTGGAAGACAAACTTTTTGCCACCCTCGATCCCACCACAAGGCGTGTTCGGCTGCCCAACAACGATATTGTTTTGCTTACCGATACAGTTGGTTTCATTCAGAGTCTTCCTCACCACCTGGTGGCTGCTTTTCGGGCGACATTGGAAGAGGTGCAGGAAGCTGACTTGCTGCTGCATGTAGTGGACGTTTCACATCCCAACTGCGAGGGGCAAATACGTGCGGTCGAATCTGTTTTGGAATCTTTAAAGTCTTTAAACAAACCCGTTATCATGGTCTTTAATAAAATGGATTTACTTCAGGACCCCCAGGACCTGCCCCTTACCGAGTATCCAAAGGTCAATATTTCTGCCCTTACGGGGCAAGGGATTGAACAACTGCTGTCCTTAATTGCCGATGCATTAAAAGAACGCTATTCAGTGGTAAAACTATGGATCCCCTACGATAAAACAAATTTAGTTTCCCTTTTGCATCAGAAGGGTAATGTACGTAAAGAGGAGTATGGTGTGGAGGGAATTCAACTTGAAGTGGAAATCAGCAGGATCTGGGCAAACAGGGTAAAGGAACAATTATAAAGTTATGCATTTTGTATATTTTTAAAACTTTATCACAACCCCAACTTGACCGGTGCCGAATGTTATGATATGATTAAAAACGTTCGCGGTACTTGTCCAAGATTAGGAAAGATGACAAGAAATTAACCGTTGCATAACATTCAATGGCGTGTTATGATAACAAATGTCGCCGCAAGGTGGTACTTAAAATTACCAGTTGATAATTCGTGTTATCGTGGTAAGATGAAGTTCCGTCGCCGATGAGGCGGTGTAAAAATTACCAAAAAATTTCACTTGAAATGCA
>JBFMCH010000029.1:0-18395 GCA_040754595.1 Bacillota bacterium | reverse complement strand
TGAATTCCTGAAGTCGTTGCAGTGAATTTGATTATTTAAAGTTGAGCTTGCGGTTTTCCTGCATTTTCGTGGGTAATTGCACTCAACTTTAAATAATGTAAAACTTTCGATAAGCGATAAACCCGTTTATCCAAGCCATTATTTTTTAGGCAATTTCTGACTGAATTCTATCCCCAAAGTAAATTGCAAATTGGGAAATACTGTCGGCACTAACTTTATTTGTCGGTAAAGTGGCGCTTTTTTCTTGCCAAGAGTGGCAGTTATCCTGGATAATGATTAGCGTGTGCAAACTATTGGCACATGCCAATCAATCAGGAGGAAAAAAACAAGAAGAGGGAACCATATGGCCCGCCAGCCAGTTCCCTCTTCTCAACAACAACACATAATGATTTTAATAGAAGAACCCCTGACTGTCCAGACCTATCTTCAGTTATTTGCTGATGGCTGCCCTGAAAAATTTCGCCCCAGAATATGTCCCCACTGCTTAACTCAAGTATTGCTGCATCGGCATGGTAAATACAACAGACATGCCTATACTCCCGATGGTCAGTCTCGTCTTCCTATCTATCGATTTATCTGCCCCAATCCCAATTGTAGAAAAACCACTGCCCTGCTTCCGTCCTTCTTAAAAGAACATCACCAAATATCTCTTGATCTTCAGGAGAAGGTGATACGCCAGCAAGCAGAAGGAAAGACGTTGGTTCAATTGTCAGAGGAGCTTGAGGTTCCAGGAGGACCTTTCAGCGAAAAGACCATCTGGAGATGGATTCGCACCTGGAACAAAGACCTGGTTAACTATGTTTCCGTGGTGTGGAAATTCATCCTAGAGTTTATCCCCCATCTTCAACTACCTGTGGGTACCAATAAGCCTCGGCAGGAATGGGGGTGGTTGTTTTATGCCTGGGATCAATTAAAGGCTAAATTTCCCAGGATAGCAGTCGGCTCGATGCTTTCATGGCTTTAATGGATTGGCAGCCCATCTTCAGCGAAAATGACATTAAGGGATGAACCCGGTCATTTTTTGTTTGAAGGAGCGAATCAATCTATGGATTTAGAAATGCAGGAATAAATTGCAGCATTTCGCTACGGGCTGATTGCCCCCATTGTCAGCCGCCAAACCCCATTGTTACCTGGAGAATTAAATAAAAGCTAGAGGAAATCGCATCTCAAACGTACACCATTCCCGGAAGTCACAAAACCAGAGTTAGCGTAAGAACTTTAGAGCGATATATTGCTGCCTACCGTACAAGCAATTGTAAGAAACGCCCAAAAAAAACCAGTCCGGCATTCCGATCGCTGGGGCAACCTGAATTAAGGCGAACTCTGCGTATGAATAAATTTGAGGCGATTACTCAGCGAATTCAACTTCGATATCATCTTACGGGATTAATGGCAGAAGAAACTGCAACGTATATTCGCCATCAAATGAAAACCGCCGGTCTGACAACCCCTCTGTTTTCGGACAGTGCCATAAAACTAATTCATACTGAAACTAAGGGGATACCCCGATTGATTAACAGCCTTTGCAGTCAAGCCCTTTATGATGCCAAGCCACGGAACAGTGACGTAATTGAGGAAAGTATGATCGGTAGAATCCTAGTTGATGCAGAACGCCAACGCGGTACAGTCGGTTAATGAATTAAGTCCCCATTACTCACAAGAAGATGTGGTAATGGGGATTTTCCCTATTATCCATACTATTAACAATGGTTGGCTTTTGCGGGTAGATTTATCCCCATTGATTGGCATGTAACGCAAGTATTGGTTGTCGCTAGAATAATCTTTACCCTGGCAGGGTGACGTTATATTTCTTACGTCATTGACAGTGAGAAATGCGCCGTCAAATTAGGTGATCAGCTACAAAATACAATTTCTCCATTCTCGGATTGGCATGGTCCACTTCTTTGAGATTGATTCGGTCGCCAGGTAAATGATCTTTCTCAAAGCGTCATCCGTTGGGTAGGCAGTTTTGGTTTTCGTCACCTTTCTTAGCTGCCGGTGGTATCCTTCGATGATATTTGTTGTATAAATCATTTTTCTAATCTCGTAAGGGTATTCAAAATAAGCTGTTAATTCTAACCAGTTATTTTCCCCAAGACTTGATGATGATGGGATGTTTCTTTCCCCATTTCTCTTTAAATTTCTCAAAGGCAAATTCAGCCTCTTCAAGGGTCAAAGCCTGGTAAACCTTCTTAAGGTCAGTCATTACTGCCTTCTGCTCTTTGTAGGATACATATTTCATAGAGTTACGAATTTGGTGAATGACGCATAATTGTATCCTTGTCCTGGGGAAAACAGTGTTAATGGCCTCGCTAAAGCCGGAAAGACCGTCTTTACAGGCTATTAAAATGTCTTCAACGCCCCTATTTTTAAGGTCATTGCAGACTCCAAGCCAGAAACTGGCACTTTCATGCTCGCCAATCCAGATGCCTAATATTTCTTTTTGACCGTTCATGTTGATGGCCAGTACACTGTAGGCTGCTTTATTTACTATACGGTTTGAAGTGAATAGCATCAAGGAAGACTACCGGGTAAACCCGATCCAACGGTCTGGATTGCCATTCTGCAATCATAGGTAGGATTTTATCAGTTACTTTGCTGACCATAGCTGCAGAGACTTCAATGCCGTAAATATCCCGCATATGATCCTCTATATCCCGGGTAGACATACCTTTGGCATACATGGCAATAATCTGTTCTTCTACTTCATTGGCAGTTGTTTCGTATTTCTTAATGATTTGTGGTTCAAACTCGCCGTTGCGATCCCGAGGTATCTTAATTTCGGTTTTGCCCATTTGGGTTTGAACGGTCTTTTTGCTGTACCCGTTCCTGCTGTTGCCAGAGTGGTCACCGGTGGGATCATGTTTTTCGTAGCCCAGGTGGGCATCCATTTCGACTTCGAGAATTTTTTGAACGGTGTCCTTGAAAAGGTCTTTTAGCATGTTATGAACATCGTCCATGCTTTTACATTCCTTAGCTAATTCTGCTGCCAATCGGTTCTTTACGTTTTGCATAATTGATTCAACCCCCTATGGTAGTTGCCGGGTATTCTTCCTCTGGAAGAATCACACTGCCCTCGGCCGCCTGCTTCTCATAAGTGGCTGCAATGGCAGCTATGGGTAAAAATCGTTGTAAAAATGGTGCTTCCGTTGAAAACTTAGCATTTTGATTTGCAGAATTTGCATGATTAACCAGGCCGCAAATGTAGGCAAAAGCTAGAAGCCAGGCCGGAGACAATTAAGATAATTAACCAAGTATATTTCCAAACATTACCGACACCATTCCCCTTGTTTTGTCGTACATATGTTTTGTATAATCCTAATATGAACATATGTTCGGCAAGGGGGAGTTAGTAATGGTAACCGATAGCCAAATTATTAAGGCCATTCGGGAGTTAAGTCAAAGGGGTTACCCACCCACCGTCCGGGAAGTGGGGAGTAGGGTGGGTCTACGCTCCAGCAACACGATTTACTCCCGGTTGGCCCGGCTGCGGGACCAGGGGTTGGTACACTGGCAGCCTACCCAGTCTCGCACCCTGCGGGTGATCGGCGGGGATCTGTAACATGGGGAGAACCATTTTACTATGTGACATGAACAGCTTTTTTGCCTCCGTCCACCAGGCCATAAACCCAGCCCTGCGGGGAAAACCGGTGGTGGTGGGCGGTGACCCGGCTAAGCGGACGGGCATTGTGATTGCCGCCAGTATTGAGGCAAAACGACCCTTTGGCATCAAAACCGGCATGGCCATCTCAGAAGCCCGGGCGTTATGCCCGCAGGCTATTTTTGTCTCCCCATCCTACCGGGATTACGCGGCCTTTTCCTCCCGTATCAACAACATCTTAAAAGATTTCAGCGACATGGTGGAACCCTATTCCATTGACGAAAGCTTTGTAGACGTCACCGGTACCCTGCATCTTTTTGGGACCCCGCTGGAAGTGGCCCAACAAATCCAGAGCCGCATCAACCATGAAATAGGGGTGGGCGTCAATATCGGCATTGGGCCTTCCAAACTGGTGGCCAAAATGGCGGCCGAGCTGGAGAAACCGAATAAGATCATCTCCCTAAGTCTGGAGGACTGGCCAAAGGTCATCTGGCCGTTACCGGTAAAGGAGCTATTTGGGGTCGGCAGCCGGATCGGCCGGTGGCTCAATATGATCGGGGTTCGTACCATCGGCGAACTGGCCAGGTTGCCGGTAGAGCAACTCCGCAAGCGCTACGGAGTGATTGGGGAAATCCTTCACTTCTCCGCCCACGGCATCGACTTCAGCCCGGTGAACCCCGGTTCCCTGGAGGTCATAAAAAGCGTCGGCAACCAGATAACCCTGCCGCGAGATTACCGGGGATATAGTCAGATTCAAGTTGTCATCCTGGAACTGGCCGAAGAAGTGGCCCAGCGGGCCCGCAAAGCCGGTTATATAGGGAGAAGAGTTACCCTCACGCTGAAGGACCCTAATTTTATTACAGAAGCGCATTCAATGGTATTACCCGAATACACCGACATTACCCAGGAGATTTATGAGGCCGGCATCTTACTAATGAAAAAATACTGGGACCCTCAGGTGATCGTGCGCCTGGTGGGGCTGACACTCTCCGAATTAATCAAGGGACGGGGCAAGCAAATGGACTTATTTGCAAGACGGGAAAAACTTGAAAGAATTGACCGTGCCACCGACCTGATTCGGTCCCGCTGGGGCCACAACAGTATCAAGCGCGCCATTTCTATGACACAACTGGGGAGTGTATTATGAACGAAAAGGTTAAAACCTATTACAAAAACAACTTTTTATATGCCGGCCACAGGATGGTGCTGCCGATATCCGGCGAAAAATTCCGCAACTCCTGCGATCAGTGTAAGTATTATGTGAATGTCATCGGCCAGCATGAAACCAAAAGAATCTGCTTATATGGGGTTAAGGCCTACCGAACAGGCAGCAAAAGGGTCCCAAACAGTATCGAAATTATAGATCTTATACTCTTGCTGGGGAAGGAGGCCTTGCAAGGCATGCTGACAAGGGATGGACAACACCAGATGGCCTGTGGTAATTTTGAGCAAAGACTTTAGAAAACAAAAACCTAAAATGAGGTGTTGCCCTTGTGCGGCCGGTTTACACTGACCATTGATTTATTGACCTTCATTGAATTGTTTCAAATTGAAATTCCCGGACTAAACCTGACACCCCGTTATAACATTGCCCCCAGCCAGCCGGTGCTGACCATTTTAAAGCAGGGCAGCCAAAGAACGGCCCAACAGATGCGCTGGGGCTTGATACCGTCCTGGGCCAAGGAACCTTCTATAGGGTACAAAATGATCAACGCCCGAGCCGAGACGCTGGAGGAGAAACCTTCCTTCCGCAACTCCTTCCGTCACAGGCGCTGCTTAATTCCAGCCGATGGCTTCTATGAGTGGCGAAAGGAAGGCAAACAAAAGCAGCCTTACCGATTCACACTTGCCGACCAAAAGGCCTTCGCCTTTGCCGGCATCTGGGACCGCTGGATCTCACCGGACGGCAGCGAAATCATCTCCTGCAGCATTATCACCACCGAAGCCAACGACACCGTCAAACCCCTGCACCACCGCATGCCCGTCATTTTGGCGGAGCCTCAGCTACAGCAGATATGGCTTGATTTTGATAACCCTGGGGAGTTTAAGGGGCTTCTGAAACCCTATGCCGGCAGGATGGCAGCCTACCCGGTCTCTCCGGCTGTGAATTCGCCAAAGGTGGATGAACCGGGTTTGATTCTACCGGTTTAATTACGGATATAGCCTTGCGACCCGGTCATGATGTACAGAAACAGCCCCACCGGATTCGGTGGGGCTGTTTCGTAAACCCTTGATTTAACTGGTGCCGAAGGTGGGAGTCGAACCCACACGGGTGTTGAGCCCGCCGGATTTTGAGTCCGGTGCGTCTGCCAGTTCCGCCACTTCGGCTTAAAATAATTGCTTGTTTATTATACGAAAATGGAGCCAAAGTTTCAAGTGCTAAATAAAGTTTTTTAGCATTCCACAGGTAGAAAATAATTGAAAAAAATAAATTTTTTTGTTACAAAAAGTTGATGCCGTAAGTCATATATATATAGTTATTTGTTTTTTCCAAGTGTAGTATTCTTGGCTTGGCGAGGGCAGCGAATACCATACATGGTTTTTTTAGCTAAAGGATTTATCAAAGGGAATGTAGAAGATTCACTCAGCAGAGTACTTTGAGGTTTTTTGACCAACTAACTGGAAACATTATGCTGGTTTTTTAATATTCTGGAAGAAATGCAAACCCTGTGGTGGAGAAGGAGGGGGGACCCTTGCCCCTGGAAGATCAGTTGTTAGTGGAGCGCAGTAAAAAAGGCGATCGGGATGCCTTTGAACATCTTGTTCGATTATATGAAAATAAGGTTTATACCATTGCTTACAGATTAATGGGAAATCATGCGGATGCAGCAGACCTGGCCCAAGAATCTTTTATTAAGATCTACCAGGCACTGCCAAATTTCCGGGGTGACTCCAGTTTTAGTACATGGATTTATCACATTACCGTCAATGTCTGCCGTGACGAATTGCGGAAGAGGCAGAGAAGACCAACGGTTTCACTGGATGAACCTGCGGGCGACGGGAACAACAGTACATATGAAATCCGCAGCACGGCTCCCGGCCCGGAAGAAATGTTGGACCGCAGTGAAACCCAGGCCATGATTCAGCACTGCCTCAATAATTTGTCGGAGGATTACCGGACAATCCTGGTCATGCGAGAGATTCAAGAACTGGCTTACGAAGAAATTGCTGAAATACTGGGCTGTTCCTTAGGAACTGTAAAATCCCGTCTCAGCCGGGCCAGACAGGCGTTAAAGGAGAAAATCAGCAAGCAAATGGAACTTTTATCCCCCTGCAAACGTCTAGCAAAGTAAAGGAGGGATGTTCCGTGCGTTGCCAGGATGCTTTAGAAATGCTGTCACCTTACCTGGACGGGGTACTTACTCCCGCTGAGCGGGAGGCAGTGCGTGTTCACTTAGCCTGCTGCCCCAATTGCAGTGCTGAGCTGGAAGAACTCAGGGCTTCGCTTCGCCTGCTGCAGGAACTTCCTGAACTGACCCCGCCAGCCGGTTTCAGGGCTGGGGTAATGGAAAAAATTGATCAACAGGCTGCTCCCCAACAGGCGCCTCAACATAAAAGCTGGTTGAACCGGGTCACCGGTGTGGCCAGGAGCACATGGTACCGTACGGCTGCAGTGGCGGCTGTTATGGCCATGACGCTAGGACTGACTGCTCTGTGGGAGAAAGAGGGCAACCAGTTTCTTCCTGTAGACACTAAACCCAATGATGCGGTTGTAGCGGTTCAGGAACCAAAGCAGCCCGGAAATGATCAGCCGGCTCCCAAGGATGATGTGTCCGCACCTGTCCAGGAACCGGGTACCTCCACCGCTAAACCGGATACCGTTTCTCCGGATGACGGCGCCAGGTCGGATGCAGCTTCGGGCAAGCCCAATGCAACTGTCGCAGTACCAAACCACCACGATAAGCAGGGAGAAGGGTTTGTACCCCAGCCCAGTGAAGGCATGGTTGCCGGCAGCGCCGTCCTGAAGTTGGATGTTGAGAATTTGGAATCAGCTTTGAAGTCGGTGGGTACCATTGTCCAAAATAAAGGGGGAGCTGTTTACCAGCCCTACGCCGGTTCGGAGGAAACCGGCACCATCGGCATAAAAATTTCCCGCAGCAGCTATCATTCCGTTATTGGTTCCTTACAAAACTTAGGTACTGTTATCACCTATTTACCCAACGAAAAGGATTTAAGTGCCCAGCACAAGGAAGCCACGGAAAAAATGCAGCAACTACAGTCGAGACAGGCAGAACTAGAGGAGAAGCTGACCGAGGGAGCGAACCCCGAACTGCAGAGTCGGTTGCTGGAAGTGAAGGCTTCCCTGGAAGAAAAAATAACTGCCATAAAGCAATTAGAGGATCGCAGCAGTTACTGCCTTGTTACTATAACCTTGATGTAAAGACTTCATAAACAGCAAGAAACCGGAGCACTTGGATGCGCTGGTTTCTTGTTGTTTATGAAGTTTCTTTATGTATTACATTTTAATTAATTAACCAAATATTTCTTGTAATGCTGTATAAAAATAGTTAAAATTATTTTGTGACATGACGATAGTAAGTAGAACCAGCAGTGATCATAAAAAGGAGGCTGTGCCATGAAAGAGAAAGTAAAAGAAGTATTGGAGCAAGTCCGGCCTTTTCTGCAAAGGGACGGTGGCGATGTTGAATTTGTGGATTGCGATGAAAACGGTGTAGTGAAAGTACGGCTGAGAGGTGCTTGCGGCAGCTGCCCCGGAGCCCTTTATACATTAAAAAATGGTATCGAGCGTACATTAAAACAACAGATTCCTGAAGTTAAAGAAGTTGTACGGGTGGATTAATAAATAAAACCACAGTCCTTTCAGGGTCTGTGGTTTATTCCTTTCACCGGGGCACGCTAAATCTGTACTAAAGTACAGCGGTTCTGGAGATATTTAGGTTATACAGCAGCAAGGGGGTGAAAAGAAAAATGCGTGATAAGGTTCAAGAGGCTTTAGAAAAGGTCCGCCCGTTTCTGCAAAGGGACGGTGGCGATGTTGAACTGGTGGATGTTAATGAGGCCACCGGCGTTGTCAAAGTAAAACTAAAAGGGGCCTGCGGTGGCTGACCCGGCGCTACTTATACCCTGAAAAACGGGATTGAGCGGTCGCTCAAGCAGGCTGTTCCTGAAGTTAAAGAAGTTGTACAGGCATAATCAAATCCCCCTGCTAGGCAGGGGGATTTTGCTTGAGGGCAAACTGAATAAAGGCTTCCACCATGGGGCTTTTGTTTTTGCGACCGGGATAAACCAGATACAAATCCCGCTGCATGGACAAGTCCTTTACTTTTACCGTTATAATTTTTCCCAGGGCCTGTTCTTTTAATACGGCCCAGCGGGAGACAACCGAAACGCCGGCGCCGGCTTCCACGGCTGTCACCACGGCACCGGTACTTCCCAGTTCCAAAGCAATGTTTAGTTTATCCGGTGTAAGGCCACCCCGGGCCAAGTGGGATTCCACCACCGACCTGGTCCCGGAACCCGTTTCACGCCATACCAGGGGCTCCCGGGCCAGTTGATCCAGGGAAATTTCAGGGTAATTGGCAAAGGGATGTTCCGGGGGAACAATGACCACCAACTCGTCTGAAAAAAACTTAACTCCCTCAATGCGCTTGTTGTTGGGCAGCATGCCCACAGCACCCAGGTGAGCGGATTCTTCCAGCAGCTTGCGAATGGCTTCTTTGGAGTCTCCGATATGCAATACCGTTTGCACGTCCGGGTACTCTTTTTTAAAGGTCCCGATGATCGGCGGCAAAATATAATGACCGGGAATGGTGCTGGCCCAGATAATCATACGGCCCCGAATTTCACCGGACATCTGCCGGATATCTCTTTCCGCCCGGTTCATGAGGTCCACAATTTCCCTGGCATGGCGGTAGAATACCTCCCCGGCGGGGGTGAGACTCACACCGCGGCCCTTTCGTTCCACCAGGGCGGTTCCAAAATGCGACTCCAGTACACTCAACTGTTTACTGATCGCCGGTTGGGTGATGTGAATATCCTGGGCGGCCAGGGATAAGTTCTTCTTCTCGGCCACAGCAATAAAAGTTTGCAGTGTTGCTAAATTCATTTTCAATCACCAGGCCTATTATAGCATTTAAAAGAATCTGTTTACCAGGACAATCTGAATTTTATGTCACCTGGATACCGATCCATCGTTTTTGATCCGGTCAAGGATCCGGTTGAGTACAGTGGCGAATTCACCCCAGGTAACCGGGGCATCGGCTGGATGATCATTGGCCAGTAAACCCGCTTCCTTCAGTTTCTGGATTTCCTGCTGGGGATCCCAAACCGGCGGTGGGGTTGGAGTGGGTTCAGGCGCCGGTGTCGGCTTCGGTGCCGGAGATGCCGGGGGCAATCTCAGACCCTCCACCAGCCCCCTGGTGATCCCGTCACACAGCCCTTTGATAAATTCGTCATCCTTTAACAATGCCGCATCCTTAGCTGTATCGATAAAAAGAATTTCAAGTAACGCCGCAGGCATATTGGTTTCTCTTAACACGGCAAAATTGGCTGCTTTTTTGCCCCTGTCAACCACACCGTAATTTTTCAGGAAGGCGGCGATGTTATTATGAATAATGGTCCGGATGGAAGAGGTGCTGGGGGCCAACGGCCCGTTGTAAACAAAACTTTCAAATCCTGTCCCGCTGCCTGCATTTACATGAATGGAGAGAAAATAATCCGCTCCCAGGTTGTTGGCAAAGTTTACCCTGGCATCCGCAGAGAGATACGTATCGTCGTCCCGGGTTAATCTGACGGTGACATCGTAGAATCCCAACCTCTTGGCCACCTTGCGGGCCACCATTAAGGTGATCTCCTTTTCCAGTAAACCATTGCCCACGGCGCCCGGGTCTCGCCCGCCGTGGCCGGGGTCTAAGACAACCAGCTTTTTAGCCATGCTGTACCTCCTACCCATCGCTTCTTAAAGCTCATTCCTAGTAAACAGTTTCCCGACGGTGTTTCAACAGTGGCAACTGCTGCCTGATGCGAAACAGGCGCTCCAGGTCGATCTCCGCCATCAGGATAGCGGGTTTTTCGTCCGCTTGGACCAGCACGTCGCCCCAGGGGGTTGTTACCATGGAGTGACCGTAGGCCACATAATCAGCCTTTTCCTCCCTGGCCGGCGACACGGCAGCCACATAGATTTGATTGTCCAGGGCCCGGGCCCGCATGGTCAGTTCCCAGTGAGCAGGGCCGGTGGTCATATTAAAGGCAGCGGGCAAAACCAGGAGATGGATACCCTGCAAAGCCATGGAGCGGGTTAATTCAGGAAACCGTATGTCGTAACAAACAGCCAGGCCAACCCGGCAAAAGGGGGTATCAAAAACGGTGACAGTATCCCCGGGTGACAGGGTATCGGATTCTTTAAATGTAATCTCTCCCGGGATGTCGATATCAAACAGATGTATTTTACGGTGGCGGGTCAACAGGTTGCCGTCGGGTCCAAACACGAAGGATGTGTTGTAGAGGTTCCCGTCCTCTTTTTCCGGAATGGAACCGCCTACCAGGTAAATGGAATGTTGCCGGGCCAGGTCGGCAAGGGTGTTGATTGTTTCTCCGCCGGGAAACTCCTCGGCATATACAGGGAAGTATTCGTTGCCGTAGGGGCAGTTAAACATTTCCGGCAGGGCTACCAACCGGCAGCCCTTGCCGGCGGTCTCCTTTACGGCCTTACGGGCATTGTGAAGATTGGCGGCCTTATCGGCACTTACCGGGAGTTGGCAGAGACCTATCTTAAAGTTAGCGGACATAAGGATTACCTCACTCTACAATTTTTTTCAGCATAGCACAGGACGTTCTCCGGAGTCTATGAAATAACCCCTACTCAACTCTATTTTTCCCTTTTTCTTTGGCCAGATAAAGGGCTTCATCCGCCCGGGCCAACAGTTCTTTCTCCTTACGACCGTCCTTTGGCCACTCGGCGATGCCCATTGAAACAGTAAAGGACGGATCAGCAATTTTGGCCAGATGGATCCTGACCTTTTCCCCCGCCACTCTGGCGCCTTCCCTGGGGGTATTGGGCAGCAAAAGCATAAACTCATCCCCGCCGAAGCGGGCCACCGAGTCCGCAGGCCGCAGCACTTCCCGGGCTGCTCTGACAAATGTCTTCAGGCATTCGTCCCCCACGGCGTGGCCGTAGGTGTCATTGATCTTTTTAAAGGAGTCAAAATCAATGGCCATAACGCAGTGGACCGCCTGTTCTGGAGCATTCCCCACCACGGCCTTGAACCGGTTGGAAAATTCCAGGCGGTTAATGGCCCCGGTAAGATAATCGTGGGTGGCTGCCTGGGCCAGTTTTTTGTTGGCTTCCTCTAAATCCCGGGTGCGTTCACGGACCTTTTCTTCTAAAATGATATTTGCTTTGGCCAGTTCTTCTCTTGCTGCCACCAATGCCAGGTACGGGCGTTTTACATTATTTAAAAATATGGCCACGTAGATAAGGACATAGGATGCGAAACGAAACAAATGACCCAACAAATTGGTGGTATCATATACACTTTGGTAGGAAGTAAAACATAATTCACTAAAAACCGAGATCAAAAGCGTGCTGATAATCAACTGCAGGTAGCCGTCCATGTGCTTTTTATACAACCTGAGATAGCCGATGAGAGCCGCCAGCAAAACAGCAATGATCAGATACTCCAGCAGCACTTTGGCCTGTGTAAGGCCCTGACCCTTAACATACATAGCCGGGTAAAGGCCGGGATCCCAGGACACGGTGGCCAAAACAAACCCCACCAGTGCCAGCGTGGCCGCCAGCAGGTGATAGCGAAAGCGCCCAATAAAGCAAAATTCTCTCTTATACAAAAAAACACTGACCAGGAAGGTGACAGCCATGATCAGCCTGCCGAAGAAGTGGTAGAGCGTAGCTTTGTTGGCGCAGGCCTTGGAAAAAATATTGGGCATCCCTTCATAGGAGTAAAAGTGAAACAAATCGATAAAACCCACTGCCAGCAGCCCCAGCCCAATAAAGTAACTGTAATAAGAGCAATTATTTAAATAGGAGTACCAGGTTACCGTAAAAGTACACAAGGCCACAAAAACACAAAAGAACTCTAGGATGGTATGAATGGGAAGAAAAAGCTCCGGGGAATATATAGTATCTAATCCTAAAAAGTTTACTGCGATAATTAAGGAACTGCAGACGATCGTCACCAACAATATTTTTAATCTCAGGTTGGCCATGCGAAGCTTTTGCAGGGTGTGCTCTGGCAAGCCCATTTAGGTCACCTCTCTTTCTGTGTTTGTTCCATAATATGTAAACCAAAGTGAAGTGTGAGTAGCTAAACATAAAAGGAGCCTGGCAGTTAGCACCAGACTCCTTTTGTATGCGGTTTAAAGTTTACTTCCCCCCCGGTATATTCCTGGGCGCGAGGGGTGTTCGTGGTGACAGAGCCACATCCCAGAAGGGCAAGAGAAAGGCCAAGGGTTAACAGCAGGGATTTAATCAATCCAACATCACATCCAGGTACTTTTGATCACCTATTCGCTGTCTGGGCCATTAGTCCTGCCGGGGAAAAAATTTGTTCAAGCTTAGAGCACTGTTCCGATTTGGTACGCACCCCTTGTCCTGATAATGCACATTATTGAATCCTGAACAGTCAAGAGCTGTTTTCATCGAACGGTCTTTCTCATCCGACCCTTAATTTACAGTATAGTAAGAAAATTTACTAAATACTGAATCATTTGGCATGGTCTTTGCTTTAATAAATTGGCAAGTAAACAAGGGGGAAATTCCCCCGCAATAAAAATAATTCTAATCTAAGGAGGAGTTCTTTCATGGCACTGGGTGAACAAGTTTACGGTTATTTTATTCCCACAGTTAACCTCATGGGCGTAGGCGCTCACAAGGAGATCCCCAATCAGGTGAAGACCCTTGGCGGCAGCAACGTTCTGATTGTTACCGACGCTTTCCTGGGACGTCCCGGCGGTATGGCCGACGACATCAAAGCCATGCTGGAAGCCGAAGGCATTAAGGTTACCGTTTTCGCCGGCGCTGAGCCGAACCCCACCGATATTAACGTGCATGACGGTTTAAAAATCTATCAGGATTGCGGCGCTGACATGATTCTCTCCCTGGGCGGCGGCAGCTCCCACGACTGTGCCAAAGGGATTGGCATGGTAGCCACCAACGGCGGTCACATCCGTGACTTTGAAGGCATCAACAAGAGCACCAAGCCGATGCCCCCGTTCATTGCCGTAAACACCACCGCCGGTACCGCTTCCGAAATGACCCGTTTCTGCATCATTACCAACACCAGCAATAAAGTGAAAATGGCCATTGTAGACTGGCGCTGCACTCCCAACGTAGCCATCAACGACCCGCTGTTAATGGTTGGTATGCCCCCGGCTCTCACCGCTGCCACCGGTATGGATGCCCTGACCCACGCCGTTGAGGCCTATGTGTCCACCATTGCCACTCCGGTTACCGATTCCGCCGCTTTAATGGCCATCAAATTGATCTCTCAAAACCTGCGTCAAGCCGTTGCCAACGGCCAGAACATGGAAGCCCGTGATAAAATGGCTTATGCCGAGTTCTTAGCCGGTATGGCCTTTAACAACGCATCCCTGGGCTATGTTCACGCCATGGCTCACCAACTGGGCGGCTTCTACAACCTGCCCCACGGCGTCTGCAACGCCATTCTGCTGCCTCACGTTGAAGCCTTCAACCTGATCGCATGCCCCGCACGTTTCGTTGACATTGCCGTGGCCATGGGTGAGAACGTAGAAGGACTGTCTGTTCGTGAAGCTGCCGACAAGGCCCTGGCTGCCATTAAGAAGCTGTCTGCCGATATCGGTATTCCTGCAGGATTAACCGAACTGGGTGTTAAGGAAGAAGACCTGAAGATCATGGCTGAGAATGCTATGAAGGATGCTTGCAGCTTTACCAACCCGAGAGTCGCTACGCTGGAGGATGTCATCGGCATCTTCAAGGCTGCCCTCTAAAAATGCCATCATAAACCCCATAAATATATATTTTGTAGTCACAGGTGGGTGTTCGCCCACCTGTTTTTTTCGCGTGTTGCAGGGATGAAAAACTTTTTGCAGAATATTTTTAATCAAAGGCCCCAAGACAGAATTATGAAGCTTTTTAGAATATTCTGGAGGTAAGAAAAAGACCATGCCCAAAAATAATCTGCTGAATATCAGTAAATTTGTTGCCCCCGAGGTGATCTTCGGCCTGGGAGCGCTCAGTCAGGTGGGGGAAAGCGCTGCCCGGCTGGGAATTAAAAAGGCCTTTTTGGTCAGTGACCAGGGGGTCATGGAAGCCGGCTGGGTTGACAAAGCCCTGGCCTTTCTCAAGGAAGTGGGCATTGGTTCTTATGTCTGGTACGGTTTGACCACCAACCCAAAGGATTGTGAAGTGGCAGAGGGCTCCAGCCATTACCTGGCCAGCGGCTGTGACGGGATTGTCGCGGTGGGCGGTGGCAGTCCTATCGATGTAGCCAAAGCCATTGCCATTTTGGCCACCAACGACGGGCAAATCAAGGACTACGAAGGAGTTAACAGAATCTCCTCTCCTTTACCGCCCATGGTCATGGTGTCCAGCACCGGCGGTTCCGGCGCGGAGGTATCCCAGTTTTCCATGATCGTTGAGAAACGCCGGCAGGTCAAAATGGCGATTATTTCAAAATCACTTATTCCCGATATTGCCATTGTGGACCCGTCTTTATTGCAGACCAAGAGCGCGCGGTTGACGGCGGCCACCGGTGTAGATGCCTTAAGCCATGCCATCGAGGCCTATGTTTCCCTGGCTGCCACACCACTGACGGATGTCCATGCACTGGCGTCCATTCGCCTTATCTCCGCCAACCTGAGAGAATCCGTAGCCTGCAGGACCAACCTGGAGGCCAAGTCGGCCATGGCCATGGCCAGCTTGCAGGCAGGTTTGGCCTTTTCCAATGCCATTTTGGGTGCCACCCATGCCATGACACACCAGGTGGACGGCCTGCTGGACCTGCATCATGGTGAGACCAACGGGATTTTACTCCCCTATATCATGGAGTTTAACATGATTTCCTGTGGCGAAAAGTTTGCCAATATCGCGGCAGCCATGGGTGTGCAAACCACCGGGCTGGGCAAATGGAAAGCCGCCGAAAAGGGAATCGCCGCGGTACGCAGGCTGTTCAGGGATATTGGCATACCGGAAAGGTTGTCTGAAGTAGGGATGAAAGAGGAACATATTCAAACGCTGAGTTTAAATTCCCTCAAGGACGCCTGTTTGGTAACCAACCCCAGGGATTGCAGCGCCGATGAGCTTGAAGGATTATACAGAAGAGCCCTTTAAAGGGGGAGTGCCTGGTGTTTGACGACAAATTAACCATTATACAAAACTTAACAGGGGTCAACTCTTCCAAACTTAACTATTATCTTGAGGTTCAGCGTTCCAACGAGCAGATCAAAATACAGATCAACCGACTGGAACTGCTGCACCAGTTAATTAAGGATATTAACATTGACATGTCCCTGGCGGACATTGTGGAACGGGTATATAACAAACTTCCCCGGGCCGTGCCCTGTTGTTTTTTAGGACTGGCCCTGGCCAAAGGAGACCGGCTGATCATGACAGCAGCCATACCGGACAACCGGCACCTGGGCCAACCGGTGCCCAGGACATCGGTACTCTGGAAGTCCTATACCAAATGCCAGCGGCTTCTCTACAATTTGAACGGTAAAAGGGAGCTTGTGCGCTCACCGGTTGACGGGCAGGACCCGGTGGAAAGCTGGGGCCTCAAGTCTGCTACCATTGTGCCGCTGCTGGTGAGAAATCAGGTCATCGGTGTATTTGTTGTCGGTGATAACCAGGAATTTACCTACGGCAGTTCCGAACTGGCCTTTATTGAGCAACTGGCGGACCAGCTGGCCATTTGTATTGAAAACGCCAGGTTGTATGAAGAGGTGTCCAAGGGAAAACAAGAATGGGAAGCCACCTTTAAAGCGGTTCCCGACCCTTTTTTTTTGATCGATAAAAATTATAATGTGCTCCGTCATAACCATAGAAATAATAAAATCGTTTCTCACATTGATGACAGGGAGGAAACGCCCAAGTGTTACAATGTCCTTTGGAAAAGAAACGCCCCCTGTGAAAACTGCAGCCTGGAGGATGTTCACCGGAACGGCAAAGGAGTTTACCGGCAGATTCAATACGACGGGGCCATTTTTGACGCCTTTTATTACCCGATGATGGATTCCTTCGGAGAGACCTATGCGGTGATTCTTCATGTGAAAGATGTTACCGAGAAGGTAAAAATGGAGGCCCAGTTGGTCCACTCGGCCAAACTGGTGGCCATTGGGGAAATGGCCGCCGGGGTGGCCCACGAGCTGAACAGCCCCATGACGGTGATTATCGGCACGGCTCAAATGATGCAGCGGGACATGGGCAGCGAAGATCCCCGGGCTGAATGGCTGGATGACATTATCAGCTGCGGCATGCGATGTAAAAAAATCATTCAGAATTTACTTTCCTTCTCCCGGCAGGGACAATTTTTTTTCGTGGAAACTAATGTCAATGAACAGGTAGAAAAGGTATTAAGCATCATCCATTACCAGATTAACCGCAACAATATTGAAATTGTGAAAAAATTGGACCCAACTGTTCCCGATGTAATGGCCAACGGCCATCAACTGCAGCAAGTTCTCATTAACTTGCTGCTGAATGCCCGGGATGCCCTGGAAGAAACCGAGGGTGAGAAATGCATCACCATATCCACTGGGATTGAGACAGAACAGGATAAAAAATGGGCGATCATTAACGTACAGGATAACGGCTGCGGCATTGAACCGGAGAACCTCAATAAAATATTTAACCCCTTTTATACCAGCAAAGAAGCCAGCAAAGGGACCGGGCTGGGACTTTCGGTCAGTTTGGGCATCGCCCAGTCCCACGGCGGCGCCATTCGGGTAGAAAGCCAGCCGGGTCTGGGGAGTACCTTTCGATTTCTGCTTCCTTTAAAACATGAGACAGGGGGTGAACCGTAAGTGGTCAATGTACCAGGTATCTTAATTATTGACGATGAACAACCTGTAGGAACGTTTTTTACCAGGCTGCTGCGGACCAAAGGCTACCGGATCGGTGTGGCCAGTTCGGGCGCTCAGGCCCATGAACTCATTGCCCGGGAAAATTATGATGTGGCCATGGTGGACCTGAAGCTGCCGGATGCCGATGGCCTGAGCCTGCTGCAGCATATTAAATCGGCACAGCCCCGGTGTGAAGTCATTATCATGACCGGTTACAGCACTACGCGTACCGCGGTGAAGGCCATTCAATTCGGGGCCTTTGATTATATTGAAAAACCCTTTGACGATATCGACCTGGTTGAACAATTAATTGAAAAGGCCATTCTTTTTGGGAAAACCGCAGGGCAATTGGGGAAGAGTTCCTATAGCTGGAGCGAAGTGACGGAGAGGATCGGTTTTCAGGTGGGCAAAACGCCCCAGATGATCAAACTGGTCAATATCGCCGAGCGCATTGCCACCAAGGACATCAACGTCTTGATTCACGGCGAGACTGGCACCGGTAAGGAAGTGCTGGCCAGGTTTATCCATGCCGCCAGTCACCGGGAGGATAAGCCCTTTTTAGCCATTAACTGCGGAGCGCTGCCGGAGAACCTGTTGGAAAGTGAATTGTTTGGACACGAAAGGGGATCCTTCACCGGGGCCAGCGTCCAGCGGAAAGGGATCTTTGAATTAGCCAACAACGGCACGTTGTTTCTGGATGAAATCGGGGAAGCCAGCCTGGCCATTCAGGTAAAACTTCTGAGAGTCCTGGAAACAGGGGAATTTTTAAGGGTCGGTG
>JBFMCH010000028.1:0-28149 GCA_040754595.1 Bacillota bacterium | reverse complement strand
GAAAACGACGGCAATGGGAGTAATCCTTGAACTTACCGAAACCCAACAAACCTACCTCGATAACCTCATGGCCCGTTACTGTGCAGCAGTCAGGTGGAGCTTTAAAAGATTACTGGAAGGCAAAGGAATCCAGGACATCCGCAAAAGCGTACAGGTCAAGTTTAACCTCAACTCCCGCCAGGCCAACGATGCAGTATACGATGCCCAAAACACCATCAAAAGCCAACATGAATTGGTAAAGTTTTTGGCATATGCAGAACGGAGAGCTTTAAGGGAAGGGGTGCCGGTGTTCAAAGTAAAGCCGGCATTTACCTCGGTAATAGGTATTCTGAAGTACCAGCACCAGTATGGGTTATCGTCTCATCAGGCAGCAGCCTTGGTGATAGCCCGGAGGGGTCTGGGTCATGTTTCTGAAAGAGTTCCCAAATTACTGGTAGACAGGTTTATCAAAGCAAAAGAAGGCTTTAGTAAGATAAACAACTGGCAGCAGTGGTCAAGTATCAAGAAATCTGTTCTAAAGAATCTGAAAAAGAAGGGGGTGAACAGCCTGGTTTCCTGGCAGGTTCACCGGAAAGAACTGTTAGGTATAGGGTAAATCCTATTCTCAAAAGACTTTATGGTATGGCAGCAGTACACGCTGTGAAAGGCTGCTGTCATAAGTTAACTGCCGAGGCAAGGGTAACACCCTTTCCGGGCAGGACGGACAGCATAAGCTGACGGTGAACCGAAAGGTGAACCACCCGGAACATAGATGAGAGTCTATGGCCTGGCAGTTGAATCCTGTGACACTGCCGCCCATTTGTCGAATGGGTGAAAAACTTACGCTATATTTTGAGTAAGTATGCGTAAGTTTTAGAAACCAGGCTAAGTAGATGCTGAGCAGGGCCAAAACAAGTGGTGATGTAGAAATGATTATCGATTTATACGAAAGAGACAAGGCTGCTTTAACAGCCATGTTGGTTAACATAAGGGAGATCATTTTAATGAACCAACCCGACGACAGGGCCATCGTGGAGAAAATAAAGGAATACCTAAAGGGGCAGGGGGTAGAGATAGAACACCCGGCGAAGTAGAACTTAATCCTGTACCGAAGTATAAGGGGAAGCCCGGCAGTTCATCCTGTTTTGCGGGCTTCCCTTTCTCCCGATAAAATAGCCCTGGGGGTCGATTTCTTCCCGGATCAAACACAATTCCTCCGGCGTAGGGGGGTCATAGGGGTACGCGTGATCATCCACCAGCAGCTCAAAGCCGGTATTTTCCTGCACGCTTTTCACCGTTTCTCCCGGCATGGTAGCCAGCAGCTTCATGCGATGGGTGGCTTCGTCAAATCCCAGAATGGCCCGGGTGGTGATCACCCTGTAGGGACCCTGGCCCAACAGGCCGGCCCTTTGGCGGGCGTCCGGACTGCCATCCAGGTAGCCCGGACTGGTTAGATAGCTCAGCCTTTCCTTAAACCTTCTTTTTTCATGGGACATAATGATGATGGTACGCTCGCAGGAGGCTGCCCTATCACTGGCGCCGCCGCTGCCGGGCAGCCGGAGTTGGGGCTTCCGGTAATCTTCCGGGAAGGACCCGATCATGGTGGAGTTGAGATTGCCATACTCAAACAAGAAAAGAGAGGGCTGAACTGCCTCTCTTTTATCATTGATAAGTACGAGATTTCCAAGGTTCAATTGTCGAAAGGAAGCTCCTGAATCACCTGACCGTTATGCATATTGATAAGCCGGATGAATTGATCTTCGATCACCGCCACAGAGTGAATATCATCCTTGGGAAGAGCGGTGCTGCCGGGGTTTAAGACAATTAAATCTTCATCCTTATAGAGTTCCTTGACATGGGTATGACCATAAATAAAAATATCCACCTCAAAATCCTTGGCCATTTGTATGTACGCCTGCTTTTCCCGGGTATATCCGTGGGTAACGAGAATTTTCAATTTGCCAAACTGCAGGAGAACATAAGGACTTTGCAGGGGGTGCTTGATCACCATTTGATCCACGTCGGCATCGCAGTTACCCCTGGCAAAAACGAGGTTGTTCATGGAATTTATTTTTTCCGCCAACTCCTTGGGGGAATAACCCTCCGGAAGGGGATTCCGGGGTCCGTGATACAAGACATCACCCCCGTGCAGGATATAATCACAGCTGCCAATTACCTCAAGGGCCTTCTCAAAATGCATTAAACTTCCATGGGTATCGCTGATAACGCCAATTCTCAAGTCTGCAGCCACTCCTCTTTTAGTTGGATGATCCTTGATTAATAATTCAACTCTATTATATCTTCCATAGAAGATCATTTCATTAAAATCATTGTTTTTGCTTTGTTGTTGTAACAATCTGAAACTTTTTGCTTCTACGAGTATAAAAATTACTAAGTAAATCTACATATATCTTTACATTTCTAAACATTCTCTGAGTAGATATCATTGCGGGTCGAATGTATGTTTGTTATAATATTCCTACAATAAATTCAAACAAACCCCAGGAAAAGAACTCCTGGGGTTTTCCAAATCCTATGAAAGTGGCTTTTGCTTACTTGTGGTGACAGGGTGCGTAATGTGCTAAGGAAAACCATATTTTTTTAAATTTAATGGGTTTCGTCAAAAGACAGCGTGGTAACCCTGGTAAATTCACCCCTTTTGATTTCTTCGGGGGATGCATCCTGCTCAATAAAATCGTACATGCCAGGGGCAACGTCAGGCTTTGCTTTTGCTTTTTTTAATTTTCGAGGCATTTTTATTTCATTCCTTCCTCAAAAGATTTAAAGATCGTTCCTCATGAATGATTAAAGATAGGTTGTCCCGACCCTGCACAGTTTATGATTGGATAACCATAAACGCAGAAGGGAAGACGCCGAAATATCATACAGCCCACCGGTTATGTCCCGGTGGGCTGTAACATTCAAGAGCATATTGTTTTCTATTTGTGTGCAACGACGCAGGTCCTCAAAGAAGCCCACATGTCGTCAGAAACCAGTCCCAGTCGCCACAGGGCAATCCCTTTTAGGTTATAACGCTTGGCGATGCCCACTTTGGTTATCAGGCTTTCCGGAGTTTCGCTGGGGACCGAAATGCCCAGGGTCAGTTTTTCCGGCGGCACCAATGCGCTGGCTGACTTAACGGCCTGGAGTACCAGGTCTGCCGGTTCGGGCTTCTGCCCGTAATCATAGGCCATGATAATGATTTCATCGGCCACTTGACCCAATTTTTGATAATCGTAACCCTGGTAAGCGCTGTTGGGTGCGTGCAGGGTCAGGGTTAATGGAAGGTTTGCCGCCTTAAGCTGATGGGATAACAGGGTAACAAAGTTGGTGAAGCTGTCTCTAACCCGGGCTAACCCTTCACCCTTGTTCTGCAGGCCCAAACCCTCAAAGTCCAGGTTCACCCCCTGGTAGGTCCTGGCCTCTTCCACGATCGCTGTAACCGCTTTGGTCATGGCTGGCTTGTTAGTCAGCAGGTTGGTAAGAGAGCCCTCTCCGTCGGTTATGTGAACCACCATTTGGGTTTTCAAACCATACTCTGCCGCCCGCTCCAAAACCTTTTCATAATCATCCGGTCTTTGCCAGCCGGTGGTGCTCTTGGTAAGAAGATTTCCTTCCTGGTCCAAACTGTACCAGCCCAGGGCCACTGCACTGACTACATCGGTATTGCCCACACCAGCCTCAGGAAACGGTTTGCCGAAAAGATTGGTCCAACTGCTGGTCTGCCGGTCCCCCAGGGCATAAAACCCCGTAACCGCCATGTCCCGGGCCGGGGAGGTGATCTTGATCCGGTTTTCCGCCGGGCTCCATGCCACTTGACAGGCAAAGGCTTCACTGAAGAACCGCAGGGGAATCAAGGTTCTGCCGTTCAGCACCTTGGGCGGCACATCCAGTGGAATGGGGGCACCGTTCCGAAAGGCCGTTTTACTGCCTATTTTTAGAGAAACAGTGTTTTTACCGTCTGCTCCCACGATGGTCTGGGTCTTCTGATTCCAGGCAACCCGCACATTTAAGGCTTCTGCCAGGGCACGAAAAGGAACCAGGGTACGGTTCTTGTCCATGACCGGTTTTACATCAAAGGCCACCGGCAGGCCGTCTATGGAAACCGTAATTTCACCGGCAGGCTGGGCCAAGGCCGGCAGCACGCCGGTAAACAGCAGCAGGAAAACAACGGACAACCACAACAAACGCTTCATTTCTCAACCTCCATTAACTTTGTGAAACCTCTTAAAAAGGATATAAATATCAATTTCGACAAAATAGATGACTTGTTATAATACCGGACATCACCAACCCCTTCTTTCCCGATGTTGGCCAGGGGTGTGGAAGATGCCGCGTCCCAGGCAGGCTACAATGTCTTTCTTTGCAATACCAACTGGGTGCCGGACAAGGAAGAGACGTACCTGGAAGTCCTGGAAGAGAAAAGGGTGGACGGGTTGATACTGGCTTCGGTCACCGACAACGGCGAGGCCGTGCGGAGGTTCATCCAAGGGGTGACCCCTCTGGTACTGGTCAACAGGGTCCTCAAAGATATTGATACCCATTATGTGGTGATGGATAATGTCAAGGGCGGCTACCAGGTGGTGGAGTACTTGCTGGGTCTGGGACACCGTACCATTGGTTTTATCGGCGGTCTGGCCCACGTGGAGGCTACCCACGAGCGTCTGCAGGGGTACAAAATGGCCCTTGTCTCCGAAGGCATCCCTGTTGATGAGAGCTTAATCCGTTTAGGCACATTCAAGAGGGAAAGCGGCTATCAAAATGCCATGGCCCTGATCAGGGAGACAGAAAAAAGGCCCACAGCCATTTTTGCAGCCAGCGACATTTTGGCCCTGGGGGTCATTAAAGCGGTACAGGAATGCGGCCTGAAAGTCCCGGAGGATATGGCCGTAGTAGGCTTTGACGACATTCCTTTTGCCGCGGATGCAGAAGTGAGCCTAACCACCGTTGCTCAGCCTAAATATACCATGGGTGAAATGGCGGCCAAAATACTGCTGGAAGAAATCAAGGAAGGGCCGCCAAAGAAAAGAAACACGTGGTGCTCCAACCCAAGCTGGTGATTCGCAAAAGTAGCGAAACCGGTAAATAATCTCCGGGGTGATCAATCTTTCTTTTTTGACAAAAATACAAACGTTTACAATAACTAAAATCTTTAAGAGTAGAACCATGAATAAGGGAGGAGAGGGAAGATGAGTTGAAGATCCCCGTGAAATATGGCTTGACTTTGACGATTCAGTAATTACAGTGTTTGGTACCCAGCAGGGCTCAGAGGTTGGCTATAACCCCCGTTATCATGGACGTCGCTCTTACAAAATTAAAGTCGCCTTCGTTTCCGGCAGTTGTGAACTGTTAAACGCCGGACTTTACAGCGGTAACACCGCAAGTAATGGGCAGCTTTTATTTCACTTTAGGCAGCTTCCTAACGAATTCCATAAAATCCTCCAGGCGGCCTTCAAAATCCGCATCGTGGGAGGAATTACCGTGGTTGATCAGGTTGTCGGTTACCAGGTAGGTTTTGATGCCCAGTTTCCCGGCTACTAAATCTTCTTTGGTATCGTTGCCCACCATGAGGGTTTCCTCCGGGTTGGCCCCGACCTTTTCCAGGATTTCTTTGTAGTAGTTGGGGTTGGGTTTGCAGTAGTGGCAGTGCTCGTAGGTGGTGACCAGGGCCCAGGGGATATCGTTAATGCCGGCCCAGCGCATCCGGTGGGCGGTGGCTGCGTCCGGAAAGATGGGGTTGGTGGCCAGCACCAGTTGATACCCTTTGCCAACCAGTTCCAGACAAATTTGCCTGGATAACGGGGTCGGAAAGGTGCAGCAGATCAGTTCGCCAAACTCACCGTTATAGAAGTTATCAAATAAAGGCATTAGTTCCTCAGCGGGCAGGTTGAAGCGGGGCACAAAATCCTCCAGAAAAACCTGTTGATTGGTTTTGTCAGGACGGTTATCCCGGATCATTGCTTCGGTTGAAGCCCATATATGTTTATGCAGAGCCTCGGGGTCGAGAACATGTGCACAGGACTTGGTCAGGCGGCCAAAGTAATTAGTTAGGAAATGATGCAAGTCCATGGGCAGCAACGTGCCGTCCAGGTCGAACAGGATGGTTTTCAGCATATTTTCCCTCCGCTTTGGTTTTCTTTTAGTGCAGGGGACCTTTTTTGCCGTGGTGGTGCCCACAGCAGCCGCAGCCGTCTGAATGATGCTTGTGCTCGTGTCCGCCGCACCCGCAGGAACCCTCGTCCTCCACAAACTTGATTTTGTCCAGGGTGTCGATCACTTGCCCGCGGATACCCTTAAGATACTGCTGGCGCAGTTGGTGCTGTTCCTCTTTTTCCTCCGGGGTCAGCCCATCGCACCTCTGCTTACGGGCCAAAGCGTTAATTCTATCAACCAATTCCTTTGTAATAATGGGAATCACCTCATTTGTAGTATAGCATGTGGCACACAGGGGAACAAGTTCGTTCCATAAGCATCCCGGCATCATTACTATTATAGCATTTCCCACCATTTTTTAACAATTAGGAAACTGTTCGCACAGCCCTGTAACATTGACAAATTCCGTTCTTTTGCATACAATAATTCTCAGGTTATATAGGATAAATCCATGATCGGGAGAGTAAGCTTGAGAAATCTTGCTCAGGGAGGAGAAGCCCCGGACTGAAAGCTTCTCTGCAAGGGCTTTGGCTGAAGAACACCCGGGAGTTACCCCCGAAAGGAGATCCATCCCGGTAGGCCGGTACGGAACGACGCCGTTATCGTCGACTTGAGAGGAACATTTTTTGTTCAATCAGGGTGGCACCACGGGAAGATCTCCCGTCCCTGGCTATGCTCTGGCATACCCGGGACGGGAGTTTATTTTTTATTTCCGCAGGAATCGCTAAGCTTCTGTGCGCCAGGATTTTTTGGTGAGCAGGGTTGCTTTTAAAACGATTTGTCGCAAGGAGGTTTATGTTGTGTTAACGACCAGACCCAGAGGTACCAACGATGTATTGCCGGGAGAAGTGGAGAAATGGCAATACCTGGAGGAACTTGCCCGAAAGATTTGCAGGGAATACGGCTACGAAGAAATACGAACACCGATTTTTGAGCATACGGAATTGTTCCACCGGGGCGTTGGAGAAACCACAGACATTGTGGAAAAAGAAATGTATACCTTTACCGACCGGGGGGACCGCAGTATTACCCTGAGACCCGAAGCAACCGCTGCCATCGTACGGGCCTATGTGGAAAACAAGCTTTATGCACTGCCACAACCGGTTAAGTTATTTTTAATCGGACCGATGTTTCGTTACGATCGGCCCCAGGCCGGGCGTTTTCGCCAGTTTCACCAGTTTGACGTGGAAGTCTTCGGTTCCGACAGCCCGGCCATAGATGCAGAAGTTATTGCCATGGCCATGGATATTTATGAAAGAATCGGTTTAAAAGACCTGGAGCTTCATATTAACAGTGTGGGCTGTCCCGAATGCCGCCCGGTCTTAAGAAAAAAACTGCAAGAGCATTTTCAGCCCCATTTGGAAAACCTGTGTCCCAACTGCAAGGGGCGGTTTGAGAGAAACCCGCTGCGTATCCTGGATTGTAAAAACGAGCAGTGCCAGGAAATGGGCCGGCATGCGCCGACCACACTGGACGCCCTTTGTCCCGAGTGTGATTCTCACTTTGAACGGGTGAAGGGTTACCTGGATGCGGTGGGTGTTCGGTACATCGTGGACAACCGGCTGGTCAGGGGGTTGGATTATTACACCCGTACCGCCTTTGAAATCATGGCCCGGGACATCGGCGCCCAGAGTTCCATCGGCGGCGGCGGGCGCTACAACGGGTTAATTGAGGAATGCGGCGGGCCCGCCACCCCGGGTATCGGTTTCGCCCTTGGGTTGGAGCGCATTTTGCTGACAGCCGAACGCCAGGGTCTCACATTCCCGGTCACCCGGGGACCGGCAGTCTTTATTGCCACCGTGGGTACCGGGGCAGAAAGGCAGGCCTTCCAACTGTTGCAGCAATTACGCCGGCAGGGGGTTGCCGCCGAAAAGGATTACCTGGGCCGCAGCCTGAAGGCTCAGATGAAGTACGCCGGAAAATTGGAGGCCCGGCTGGTCATTATCCTGGGTGAGGAGGAAGTGGCCCGGGGAGTGGCAGTGGTCCGGGACATGCAGGCCGGTGAGCAGCAGGAAGTCTCCCTGAGTGAACTGATAAATTATATTAACGCCAAAGGGTAATTTTTTTAATCATCATTTTTAAAACAACAATGCCCAGTTTTATACAACGAAGGTTAATTTTTCTAAAAATATTTGACAGGTAAGTAATGGAGGGTATTACAGATGTCTGAGTCTATGCATGATTTGCGCCGGACCATTTATTGCGGTGATCTGGGGAAACAACAGGAAGGTCAGGAGGTTGTGCTGACGGGCTGGGTGCAGAGACGCCGGGACCACGGCGGTTTGATCTTTGTAGACCTGAGGGACCGTTCCGGGTTGGTGCAGGTGGTTTTCAGCCCCGAAGTGGATGAGGAAGCTTTCAAAAAAGCCGAAGGCGTCAGAAACGAGTATGTCCTGGCCGTGGTGGGCAGGGTCAATGCCCGTCCCGAAGGCACCGTTAACCCCAATATGGCCACCGGGGAAGTGGAGGTTTGTGCCCATGCCCTGCGGGTGCTGAACCGGGCCAAAACCCCACCTTTCTATATTGAAGACAATATTGATGTGGACGAGAATTTACGCCTGCGCTACCGCTACCTGGATTTGCGCCGTCCGGAAATGCAGCGAGCCATGATGATGCGTCACCGGGCTGCCAAAAGTGTGCGGGATTTCCTGGATCAGCACGGCTTTTTGGAAATTGAAACACCCATGCTGACCAAAAGCACCCCGGAAGGGGCCAGGGACTACCTGGTGCCCAGCAGGGTCAACCCCGGCAAATTCTATGCCCTGCCCCAGTCTCCCCAGCTGTTTAAGCAAATTTTGATGCTGGCCGGCATGGAACGTTATTTCCAAATTGTCCGCTGTTTCCGGGACGAGGACCTGCGGGCGGACCGCCAGCCGGAGTTTACCCAGATCGACCTGGAGATGTCCTTTGTGGACACCGGGGACGTCATGGGCTTAATGGAGCAAATGATTGCCCGGGTATGCCGGGATACCATGGGCCTGGAAATACATACACCTTTTCCGCGCCTTTCCTACCAGGAAGCCATGGACCGTTTTGGCTCCGACAAACCGGACACCCGTTTTGGGCTGGAACTGACGGACATCACACCCATTGCAGCCAGGTGCGGCTTTAAGGTCTTTAACAGCACCGCTGCCGGCGGCGGGCAGGTAAAAGGCATCAACGCCAAAGGCTGTGCCACCTTCTCCCGCAAGGAAATTGATGACCTAACCGCCTTTGTGGCGGTCTACAAAGCCAAAGGCCTGGCCTACTTCATTATTAATGAAGACGGCTCAGTAAAATCACCCATTGCCAAGTTCTTTACGCCCGAAGAGCTGGCGGCCATTCAGGATAAGCTGGAAGCGCAGCCCGGCGACCTGCTGCTGTTTGTGGCAGACAAACCGGCTGTGGTGGCAGCCTCCCTGGGGGCCCTGCGGGTCCACCTGGCCGAACGTCTCAACATGATTCCCCAGGGCCTGTGGAATTTCCTCTGGGTGACCGATTTCCCGCTGCTGGAGTTCGACCCCGAAGAAGGCCGGTATTTTGCCATGCACCATCCCTTCACCTCGCCGGTGGAGGAGGACCTGCCGCTGCTGGAGAGAGACCCCGGCAAAGTCCGCGCCAGGGCCTATGATATGGTGTTAAACGGTGTGGAAGTCGGCGGCGGCAGCATCCGCATCCACCGCCGGGATGTGCAGGAATTAATGTTTAAGGCCCTGGGCCTCAGCCCCGAGGAGGCCAAAGAGAAGTTCGGCTTTATGCTGGAGGCCTTTGAATACGGGGCTCCTCCCCACGGCGGCATTGCCTTTGGGTTTGACCGTTTGGTCATGCTGCTGGCCGGCAAAGACAGCATCCGTGACGTCATCGCCTTCCCCAAAACCGCCAGCGCCACCTGCCTGATGACCCAGGCGCCGGACGTGGTGGACCCCGCCCAATTGGCGGAACTGCATATCCGCAGCACACCGGCCAAGAACAACGGAAAACAGGCATAAATAAGTAACAGCTCCAACCTTCGTTGGAGCTGTTTTTTGATGATACCCAAGATGCTCGATAGCGATAAGTTACTTTGCCATCTCCATACCCATAAACACTTTCTCAGGCGTGATGGGGAGATTGGTAATCCTGACGCCCACGGCGTTATACACGGCATGGGCAATGGCCGGCGCCGGGGTATTGATCACAACTTCTCCTACGGATTTTGCTCCGAAGGGACCGGTAGGTTCATAACTCTCCTCAAAGGTTACCCGGACCGTCCCAATGTCTTTTCTGCAGGGGATCTTGTACTGCATGAAGGAGTTGGTCAGCAGATTACCCTTTTGGTCATACCGTACATCCTCATACATGGCCAGGCCGATGCCCTGAACGATGCCACCTTCCACCTGAATCCTGGCCAGATTTGCATTGATAACCGTGCCGCAGTCCACAACGGCCACATAATCGAGCAAGTCGATTTCCCCGGTTTCTTTATCCACTTCCACCTCTGCAAAACCTGCAATAAACGGCGGGGGCGACACTGGACTTCCATAGGTAGCGTTACCAAACAGCTGAAGTTTTCCTGTACCCAATACCAAAAGTTCCGCAAGTTTCTCCAGGCTGATCCCTTTAGCTCCGTCCAGGGTTCTAACGGTTTTCCCGTCAAATTCTGCTTCTTCGGGTGAAACTTTTAAAAACTTGGCGCCGTTTTCAATAATTTGTTTCTTCAAATCCCCGGCTGCTTTTACCACAGCCATCCCCGTGACATAGGTTGTGCTGGAAGCGTAAGACCCCGGATCATAGGGGGAAACGTCCGTATCGGCTGTATTTACGATGATGTTTTCCAGCGGTGTTTCTAAAACCTCGGCGGCCATTTGCGCCAGGATGGTATCACTGCCTGTGCCCATGTCCGTGGAACCGATCAGAAGTGTAAAGTTACCGTCATCATTTAACCTTATTTCAGCGGAGGCTGTATCGATACCGGCGATTCCCGAACCCTGCATGGTTACCGCCATACCAACCGCTCTTACTTTGTTGTCGCCGACTTCTCTGCTTGGGTATTTTTCCTGCCAGCCGATCAGTTCTTTGCCCTTTTCGATACACCTGTGCAGGGTCGAACTTCCCAAAAGTTTACCATTGTAAGGCAGGCATGTTTCCCCTTCTTTGATTAAATTCTTTAGCCGAATTTCTGCCGGATCCATACCCAGTGCTTCTGCCAGTTTGTTCACCGTTGATTCCAGGGCAAAGGTCCCCTGGGTGGCGCCGTATCCTCGTAAAGCGCCTGCGGGCATTTTATTTGTATAGACCACATGGCCCATGAATCTGACCGCTTTTGTTTTGTTATACAAAGGAAGGGTTTTTTGTCCTACCACCGCAAATACCGTGGGGGCGTGTTCTCCGTAGGCTCCGGTATCCGATAAACCTTGTATGTCTACAGCCCGGATGGTTCCCTCTTTATCCGCTCCCAGCCGAACCTTTAATCGCATGGCATGCCGGCTGTTTGTGCAGGTAAAGGTTTCTTTTCTTTCATACACAATTTTAGCCGGTTTTCCTGTTTTTAAAGTCACAATGGCGGGAAAGACTTCTAGAACAGCGGTCTGCTTACCACCAAAACCTCCACCGATTCTCGGCTTAATGACTCTGATCCTGCTGGCAGGGATTTGCAATGCCCGGGCCAACTTTCTTCTGACATGGAATGGAATCTGGGTGGAACTGACCACCACCAGCCTTCCTGTATGATCCAGATAACTGAAAGCACGGTACGTTTCCATCATGGCATGGGCCTGGGCCTGGGTATAATAAGTTTCTTCTACAACCACATCACATTTTTTCAATTCTTCCTCAACGTCTCCGTATTCCACCTTCTGGGAAGAAACAATATTCTTTTTTTTATCCATGCCGATGTCAAAATTACAGTGAAGGTCATCCGCGGGATGAACGATGGAAGGATGGCCCGCCGCTTTTTCAAAATCCAAAACAGGTTCAAATACCTCGTACTCAACCTGGATCAAACTCATAGCCTTTAAAGCTGTTTTTTCGTCGACAGCGGCGATGATGGCCACTTCATCGCCGACGTACCGGACGATTTCATCCAGTATTAATCGGTCGTAGGGAGAGGGTTCGGGATAGGACTGTCCGGCCAATGTAAATCTTGTATTGGGGACATCTTTATAGGTAAGAATGCACTCAACGCCCGGAAGTTTTTCTGCCTGTGACGTATCGATGGATTTAATTTTTGCAAAGGCATGGGGGCTGCGAAGTATTTTGATCACCAGTGCATTTGCCAGGGCCAGGTCGTCTGTATAGACAGGCTTGCCGGTGGTGATGCTTATGCCATCGATCTTTGGAATGCCTTTACCAATGAAATTCATGTTATTCTACCCCCAGATACTTTTTAACGGCTCTTAACTGTCCCATATAGCCGGTACACCTGCACAAATTCCCGGTTAAATAGTGGATGATTTCCTCTTCTGTAGGGTTTTTGAGTTCATTTTTCATAGCCAGCACCGTCATGATGAAACCGGGACTGCAGAAGCCACACTGGTCTGCACCCTCCGCCACCAGAAATTGTGCAAAGTCCTCCGCTTCCTTTTGAACGCCCTCGATGGTGGTAATATTTTTACCGTTCACCCGAAAAGAGAGAGTGGTGCAGGACAGGGTTGGCTTCCCGTCGATCCATACCGTACACAGCCCGCAGCAGGATGTGTCACAGCCCTGTCTGATGCTTAACATTTCGTTGGCCCTTAAAGTATCCGCCAAAAATTCGTCGTTTTCTATTTCCAAAGTAACCTTTTTATCATTGAGGGTGACTTCTATTTGCATTGTAGCACCTCCGTGATGGCTCTTTTGACCAGTACTTTACACATCGCCTTTCTATATTCTGCGGTGCCTCTGATGTTGCTGCCAAAGGATAACTCCTCTACGGCCATAGCGGCTGTATTGGCGATGCTATCAGAGTTGGCATTTCCTTTCGACAGTTTTGCCGAGGCTTTTTTTGCAATTTGAGCCCGTAGCGGTCTGGCTCCAACCACAATGCGCCACTGGTCATCTAGCCGTGAAACAGCCGCATTCAGGACAGGAAAGTCGCTTTTTGAGTTTCTCAGACTTTGATACGCGGCTTTCCTTTCATTCTTTTTAATAAACACTCTTGTGAGAATATCTTTTTCAGGAGATCTGTCCAGAAAGTCTGCCAGCGGCATTCTGCCGCCTTTATACAATTCTACTTCAGAGTCTAAAGCCAAAAGAGCTGTGAGCAAGTCGGAAAATCCAAACTTCGAGTACACACTGGCACCCACCGTAACAATGTTCCTGAATTGAACGCCTATGATATGGCTAACTGATTGAGGTAAAATGCGATTAAAATGCGTGTTCAGTACAGAGTTGGTTTCAATCTCTCGGAATGTTGTCATGGCCCCGATTTCAATAAAATCATCTTTCTCTTTGACATGGTTCAAATTAAGTTTTGACAAATCAATGGCTGTACCTATTTTCTTGGAGCCCAACCGTAAAAAAGCACAACCGCCGAGGATCGTATTGCTTACATCATTGGTCAAGACGTGGTATGCTTCTTCCAGGGTATCCGGTTGTATTAAATGCTGTATTGTAAACATGCTCAGCCCCCAAATCAATTAAAGAAGTTTTTAGCAAAATAGATAAAACGCTTAATGTCTTATTTTACCAAAAATCAGACAGTCCTTCTATACTTTGATCATCCTGCCGCTGCCAATCATTGAATTTGACACCCCAATTGACTGTTTCGGCAAAATAAAAGTATAATTGTTTCATAATTTGATCGTGGTAAATACCTGGGTTCAATAAACAAAGTCAAGACAAAGGGGTCTCTATTCAAAGATTGAATACGACCCTGTTTCTTTTTATCCTTTATTTATTCATTATAGTACGAGGTGAGTAGCCATTCGCACGCAAATTATAAAAATAGAAGATGCCGTCGGCAAGATTCTTTACCACGATATCACAAAGATCGTTAAGGATGGATTTAAAGGAGCCGCCTTCAAAAAAGGGCACATCATTCAACCTCAGGATATTCAACAATTTCTTAATCTGGGCAAAGAACATGTCTATGTTCTTGAACTTGAACCGGGTGAAATCCATGAGGACGAGGCCGGCAGCAGGCTGGCCAAGGCAGCTGCCGGGGATGGCGTTACCTTTAGTCAGCCCAGGGAAAGCAAGGTAAATCTGTTTGCGGGGCAAGCAGGTTTGTTGAAAATTAATCTTGAGGCCCTGGAAGCAGTCAATGACCTTCCCGATGTCATATTATCCACACTGCCCAATAACACCGTCGTAAAAGAGGGAGAAATGCTGGCAGGAACCAAAGTGATTCCCCTGGTGGTTCAAGAAGAGGTGCTTTTAGAGGCGGAGAAAATTGCCGCTGAAGCAGGGAGCATCATAAAAGTTCTTCCCTTTTTGGAGAAAAAAATAAGTATTATCATTACAGGAAACGAGGTATACAAAGGGAGAATAAAGGATGCCTTTGGCCCGGTGCTGTCTGAAAAAATCCTTCCCTACGGGTCAAAGGTTTTAGAGGTGGACTATGCACCGGATGATGCTGATGTAATTGCAGAAAAAATTATCCTGTCCGTGGAAAAAGGTGCAGACATCATCCTGGTATCCGGCGGCATGTCGGTGGACCCTGATGATGTAACGCCACTGGGGATCCGGCTTTCAGGGGCGGAGATTGTTAAATACGGTTCCCCGGTATTGCCGGGAGCCATGTTTTTGATGGCCTACCGGGGCAATGTGGCTGTGCTGGGTATGCCGGCCTGCGGCATGTATTTCCGAACCACCGTGCTGGACCTGCTGCTGCCCCTCCTGCTGGTGGGGGAGAGAATCAGCCGCAGGGATATTGTTAAACTGGCCCACGGCGGGCTGTGTCGTTCCTGCCCCCGGTGCCGCTATCCCAACTGCACCTTTGGTATCGGTGTCTCCCAGAAATGAGGTGAGCCGTATGTATCGTGAATTACAGGAGTTCGTGAGTAAAAAGAAACCCATCGCCCTGGCCACAGTGGTTGAGGCAGGGGAAAAAAACAGGGAACTGCCGGGCCAAAAACTGCTGCTGACGGAATCAGAGGTCTTTGGGCCCCTGCAGGACCATCCCATCGGAGCGGAAGTACACCGGCTGGCCGCAGAAGCTCTCAAACAAAGGGGGGTTCATTTCCGACAAATAACCGCTGAAAAAGTCACCGCCGGTATTTTTGTAGAGTGCTATCACCCGGTGGCCCGCCTTCTCATCCTCGGGGGAGGCCATGTGGCCCGGCCCCTGGCGCAGATAGCATCCCTCCTGCAGTATCAAATTACCGTGGTGGACGACCGCCCGACCTTTGCCAACAACCAAAGGTTTCCGGGGGCTGCGGTGGTGTGCGATGAATTTATTCCCGCTTTGCAAAGACAAACCATTGATCCCGCCACAAGTGTTGTCATTGTAACAAGGGGCCACCGGCATGATCTGGCATGCCTGGAGTATGTTTTGCAATTCCAACCGGGTTACGTGGGAATGATCGGCAGCCGCAGGCGGGTAAAACTGGTGAAGGAACACCTGGCCCGCTGCGGCTACCCGGAAGAAAAGGTTAACCGTGTGCACATGCCCATTGGCCTGGCCATTGGGGCGGCAACACCGGAGGAAATTGCCGTCAGCATTGCCGCACAACTGGTAGAAGTGCGCAGGGGACCCGGCGGTGTGCCGACCTCGACAGCGGAAGAATGGGAACTGCTGACCAGGACAATGGAGTATGTAAACCTGGGCCAGCCCGTGGTGGCTGCGACCATCCTACGTACCAGGGGATCAACCCCCCGCAAGGCCGGTGCAAAAATGCTGGTACTGCCTGACGGCACCTGCATTGGAACCATTGGGGGAGGCTGCGGGGAAGCGGCGGTGCGCAGGGATGCCTTGATGCTGTTTGATGAAGGCGGGGTTAAGATCAGCAGCGTGTTGCTGGATGCGGGGACGGCGGCGGAAGAGGGCATGGTCTGCGGCGGCGCGATGGACGTATTTCTGGAGAGGTTGGTATAAATGGACATGCTGGTTGTTGTAAAGGGAGCGGGTGACCTGGCTACCGGGGTTGCTCACAGGCTGTACCGGTGCGGCATGCGGGTGGTGATGACGGAGATCCCGCAGCCTACCGTGGTGCGGCGCTCTGTGTCCTTTGCCGAAGCGGTCTACGAGACTGCTCACGTGGTTGAAGGGGTTACAGCCCGGTTAGCCCGCAATATCGATCAGGCCGCAGAGGTGCTGCAGAGAGGGGAAATTCCAGTGCTGGTGGATCCGCAAACCAGGGAGGCCCTCCGGTTACGGCCCTCCGTTCTGGTGGATGCGGTAATGGCGAAGAAAAACACCGGCACGCAAATAACCGATGCCCCGCTGGTCATCGGACTGGGACCGGGTTTTACAGCCGGCCTGGATGTCCACGCCGTGATTGAAACCAACCGGGGTCATCATCTGGGGCGGGTCATTGAAAACGGTTGTGCCCAGCCCAATACAGGCATTCCCGGTCCGGTGCAGGGGTACACCCTTGAGCGCCTGGTCCGGGCACCGGTAGACGGCGTATTTCAAGCCTGTGTGGAGATCAACCGTTTCGTGCAGGCCGGGGAACTCCTGGGGTATGTAGGGGATCAACCGGTGCGGGCAGGTATCGCCGGCTTGTTAAGGGGACTCATCCGGGAGGGAACACAGGTGCGCCGGGGACTCAAAATAGGGGATATTGACCCGAGGGGTGAGCCGGAACACGGGTATACCATTTCCGATAAAGCCAGGGCCGTTGCCGGCGGGGTACTGGAAGCCGTTTTTTATTACCGGAAGCAGTGCTGCTCAACCGTTGATGCATACAGTAAGGCGAATGAGTCATGAAATTGATCAATGCCCTTACATTAAAGAATAAAGAAATGATCTGTTTTGTGGGCGCCGGGGGGAAGTCCGGTTTACTGAGCCTGCTGGCCAGGGAATGCGCAGTGACAGGAGCCCGGGTGCTGGTTACCACCAGTACCAAAATGTATTACCGGCAGTTAAAAGATTGCAGCCCTCAGGTTGTATTGGAGAAAGAGGAAAACCTGCTGGATAAATTGGTGAAACTTTGTTCTAAGACAAATCTTTTGGCTGCGGGTAAGGGAATCTCCGGCGAACAAAAAGTAGACGGATTAAGCAAAGAATGCCTGGACCAAATCTACCGTTCCGGCCTGTTTGATTATGTTCTGGTGGAAGCAGACGGCTCCCGGGGTAAATCAATGAAAGCTCCGGCAGAACACGAACCGGTACTGCCGTCTTTAGCGACCACGGTTTTGCCTGTGGTAGGGATGGATATACTGGGCTGCCCCTTGACGGAAGAATTTGTACACCGCCCCCACCTGGTTGCCCGGGTAGCAGGTCAAAATACAGGTGAACCCGTTACTGAGACTACCGTAGTAAAGGTCTTCCGGCATTATGAGTTGATAGCAAAACAAGCATCTCCGGGTATTTGCTGGGTGCCGGTCCTGAATAAAATGGATTGTCTGGAGGAGAGGAAGAAAGCCAGGGAACTGGCAATGCAATTATTAAATCCCACCACCCCCAGGGTGCTGCTGACCTCCGCCCTCTCGCACAATCCAGTTCTGGAGGTAATGGAATGGTTTCCGCAGTGATCCTGGCGGCCGGACTTGCCACCCGTATGGGCAGACCCAAGCAGCTTTTGCAGTTGGGTACAAAAACCCTGCTGGAGCATGTGGTGGAAAATGCACTACAATCCAAGGTTGTAGAAACCATTGTTGTGACAGGGGCTTACCGGGAAGAGATAAAACAAAGATTAGCGAGCTATGATGTGAAATTTGCCGATAATCCAAGGTATAAAGAAGGCCAGGGTACATCGGTGGCCACCGGAGCAGCCGCCGTATGTCCGGCAGCCAGGGGCATCTTGTTTTTGCTGGCAGATCAACCTTTCATTTGCCCGCAGATCATCAACCGCATCATTGATACATTTACCGGCACCGGCGCTCTCATTGTAAGAGCCGGCGAGACAGGTCACCCGGTACTCTTTGACAGCACCCTGAAGGAACAACTGGCACAGCTTTCCGGGGACGCCGGCGGGCAGCAGATCATTAAAAAGTACCGGGACCGGTTGGAAACCATTCCTGTCTGCCCCTATTATTTATCAATGGATATCGACACGGAGGAAGATTATAAGTTAGCTCAGGCTATATGGGACGAGTAAAAAGAAAAATGAAAGCCGAAATCTCCGGGCTGAACATTATGTTTAAAACACGCGTATAATTCATCTGCTACGGTCAGTACTGGACCGATGTTTATAATGCTTCATCGTTTCACTTTACATGTCCTTTTTTGTAGTCTTTTGGAAAAATAAGGGTGATAACAGTGGCGGCCGAAGACTTGCGAATTTAATAAGGCTGTGTTAACATAATGATTGAAAATAGTTATTTTTTGAACAATCTATCGCCCTGCTTTGCTCGTGGTATACCTGAAGTTTTGAGCCAACATTGTAGAAAAAGGGAGCCCGGTTTCTCGCAAGGGAATGTAGACCTTACATAGGATAAGGAAACAGGAAGCTGCGGAAGGGCACCCACCTGTTGGAGAACAGGTTCAAAAAACTTTGGGTAAAGACACGGCACGGTGGGGTTTCCTTATGGTTTACATAATATTTTCATGCAAACATCTCTTGACGAGGTGTTTTTTCTTTTCTTTTTAAGGTAATTTTAAGGATCAGCCGTTATGATGATCTTGAAATTACATGCAAGGGAGAGATGTTTATGAAAGTAAGGGCGCAAAAGTTGCAAAAACCTCTTTGTGTTTTATTGGCCAAGACCCTGCTGACGATTCTGCTGGTGGTTGCCGGACTCCACTGGTCAAGCAGCCAGCAGCATTTGATTTCCATCGGGGACAAGCCGGCTGCGGCGGAACAGGGTTTTGTCCGGCCGGCCAATCTGTCGGCAGTGGTCAAACAGACCGCCCCGGCTGTGGTGAAGATTGAGACGGTGGTTCAGTCTAGGGTTGAAACGGACCCCTTTCTCAATGACCCGTTTTTCAGGCAGTTTTTCGGTGCCCAGGGCCTGCCAAGGACCCAAGTGCAGACAGGCATGGGTTCCGGTTTTATTGTTTCGGAGGATGGATACATTGTAACCAATCATCACGTCATTGACGGAGCGAGCCAGATCCAGGTGACGCTGGCAACCGACAAAAGTTACCCGGCCAGGGTGGTTGGGGCCGACCGGGAACTGGACTTGGCGGTGTTAAAAATTAATCCCGCAGGAAAACTTCCTACCTTACAATTCGGCAGTTCCGAAAAAATTGAAGTGGGAGATTGGGTGATTGCCATCGGCAATCCCTATGGCCTGGACCATACGGTAACGGTGGGGGTCATCAGCGCCAAGGGCAGGCCGGTAAATATTGAAGACAGGAGGTTCCGCAACCTCCTGCAGACCGACGCTTCCATCAACCCCGGTAACTCCGGCGGGCCGCTGATCAACTTGAACGGTGAAGTGGTGGGGGTCAACACGGCAGTGAACGCAAAGGCCCAGGGGATCGGGTTTGCCATTCCTTCCTCAACGGTGGTTTCGGTTTATAATCAACTAATAACCAAAGGAACCGTTGCCCACCCTTACATCGGAGTCAGCATCCAACCTTCCCGGGACCAAAGGGGTGTGGCGGTGTCCGGAGTGGTGCCGGACAGTCCGGCCATGGCTGTTGGTCTGAAGCCCGGGGACATCATTTTGAAATTTGACGGCAAAGATTTGACCACGCCCCAGGAACTGACGGATGCGGTGAACCGGACCCAACCGGGACAAAAAGTACCGCTGGTGGTTGTCAGGGCTGGACAAAGTAAAGAGGTACAGGTCATAATTGGAGATAAGAGTGCCAGAAGAATTTAACCGGGCCCCGGGCCCGGTTTTCTTAGGATGTAAAGCGAGGGGAATAGAATGGGCGCCAGAATCTTGGTGATCGACGATGACCCCAAAATCACCGCCATGCTGCAAAGGGCCTTGACCTATGAAGGGTACCGGGTGGAGACAGCCAACGACGGGTGTACCGGCCTGAACATGGCCAGAAACAACCCGCCGGAATTGCTGATCTTGGACATCATGCTGCCGGGACTGGATGGTTGGGAAATCTGCCAGCGGTTCCGCAAGGAAAACTTGATCCCTATACTGATCCTCAGCGCCCGGGACGAGGTGGAGAGCAAAGTAAAGGGACTGAATTTGGGAGCAGACGACTATTTGGGCAAGCCCTTTGCCCTGGAAGAACTGCTGGCCCGTATCCAGGCCCTGCTGCGCCGCAAGACCAATGCCGGCAAGGTGATCCAGTTTTCCGACCTCAAAATGGACCTGGAAACCAGAGAAGTACGCCGGGCCGGTAAATCAATCTCTCTCACCTCCAGGGAATTTGACTTGCTGAACCTTCTTTTAAACCATCCCAATCAGGTGTTAACCAGGGACCAGATCATCGACCGGGTCTGGGGCTTGGAATACACCGGGGGCTCCAATGTGGTGGAGGTTTACATAAATATGCTGCGCCAGAAGACCGAGGAACAGGGTCCAAGGCTGATCCACACCGTCCGGGGAGTGGGATATGTTCTGAAGGAGCAGGAATGATGACCATCAGGCTGAAACTTACATTATGGTATAGCGCTGTCGTAAGCTTAACCTTAATTGCCTTCTCCTTTATTCTCTATACGTTTCTTTCCTACAGCATGGTCCAAGAAATTGACAGGGAGTTGACGGGGCGGGCCGTTGGGGTGGCCCGGTCCATCAAAGTGGTGGGAGCCAACTGGTTTCGTCAGCAGCAAATTGTGCTGCCGGATGTAGATGTTTTTGGTTACCCCAATACCTACCTGCAGGTGGTGGATCCCTACGGGCGCTTGGTGGCAAAGTCCAGCAACCTGTCCCACCAGAGTTTGCCCCTCAGCGAAGACACCCTCAAGCGGGGCGCCACCGGGCAGAGTTTTTACGAATGGCTGCAGGTGGGCGACCAGAAAATACGGACTTACAATTACCCTTTAGTGGCGGAGCACCGTGTGGTGGGTCTGCTGCAGGTGGGCCAACCCTTTTCGGGAATCCAGGCGGCCTTGAACAGGCTGAAATGGTTGCTGTGGCTTTTAAGCGGCCTGATGATTTTGGTGGCTGCAACCATCGGCTGGTGGTTGGCCAGAGCCGCCTTGAGACCGGTTGAAGAAATCACAAAAACGGCGGCCCTCATTCGCCAGGACCTCAATCTTCACCAGAGGATTCCCCACCGGGGACCAAACGATGAACTGGGACGACTGTCGGGGACATTAAACGGCATGCTGGACAGTCTGGAAACGGCTTACCGGGAGCTTGAAGAGTCCCATGCCGCCCAAAGGAGATTTGTGGCTGACGTGTCCCACGAATTAAAAACGCCCTTAACAACCATCCGTGGCAATATTGATTTGATACGGAAAATGGGGGATGAACACCCTGCCATACGGCAGGAAGCTCTGGCGGATATTGCCTCCGAGGCCCAGCGCATGAGCCGGCTGGTTTCCGATATGCTGGTGCTGGCCAGGGCGGATGCCGGCCTGACCCTGATCCTGCAGCCCCTGCCCGTTGCCCAAATCATTGAGCAGGTGGGGCGGCAGGCCAAAATCCTGGCCGGGGATGTCCATTTTATAATGAATATTGACGAATGCTGTGACAGGGCCTTTATCATGGCCGACCCTGATTATGTTAAGCAGCTTGTACTTATACTATTGGATAATGCCTTTAAATTTACCCCGCCGGCCGGCACGGTGGAACTGGCGGTTACATGCAGCATGGACGGTGTCCAGGTCCTGGTCAAAGACACCGGCATGGGTATTGAGGGGAGTGAATCAGCTAAGATTTTTGAACGATTCTACCGGTCGGACAAATCCAGGCCGGTGGGAGGAACCGGCCTGGGCTTATCTATTGCCAAATGGATTGCCCAACAACACGGAGCGTCTATAACTGTTGAAAGCGAGCTGCAAAAGGGGAGTGTTTTTAAGGTGACATTTTCTGCTGTCTCAGAAAAGCATGGACAGGAGAACGAGCGTGCCTGCTCAACAATTTAGCCTATTAAAAATAAGGAGGATTCCGTGAATCAGCACAGGTTTTCCAGAACAGCCATGTTAATTGGCCAAGAAGGATTGGCCAAACTGGCAGTCGCCAGGGTTATTGTCTTTGGCGTGGGGGGCGTGGGTTCCTACGTGGTGGAGGCTCTGGCCAGGGCCGGTGTCGGTGAGCTTACGCTGGTGGATTTTGATACGGTGGACATCAGCAACATCAACCGGCAATTGCATGCCCTGGAGAATACCGTTGGCCGGAACAAGGTTGATTTAATGGCGGAAAGGGTCAAGCTCATTAACCACCGGGCCAGGGTCATCCCGTTAAAACAGTTTTATACGCCGGAAAATGGGGAAGAGTTGCTAAAACCGGCATATTCTTATGTGGTGGATGCCATTGATAATGTAACAGGAAAAATTGACATTATTAAAAGATGTTACTTCCGCAACATGCCTGTCATTTCCAGCATGGGAGCCGGCAACAAGCTAGATCCCGCCGCTTTCCGGGTGGCGGATATTTCCGAGACTTCGGTGGACCCGCTGGCCAGGGTGATCCGGCGGGAGTTGAGAAAATTTGCCATCCAAAAGGGGGTCAAGGTGGTTTTCTCCCTGGAACAACCCATCACACCAAAAGTCCAGGTCACCAAGGTGAAGGCGGATCCGTCGGACCCCGGCAGCAGGAGCAATTCCTTTGCTCCCGGCAGCATTTCCTTTGTGCCTGCCGCCGCCGGACTGGTACTGGCCGGAGCGGTGGTGCGGGATATTCTCAATCAAAGGTAACCCGTGGTTTTAATTGACAAAGTCAGCAATGGAAAATTATAATAAAATCGTTCTTTCCGCCCGGCTTTTTATGTGGCGTGACATTGGGGAGAAGCATTTCTAATCATGGAAATTTATCATTGTACATACCTTTTAGGACAATGACTTAAGGTTCAAGAAAATATTGTAGCAAACTTTGCATATTACCACCCCAGTGGTGGTATTTTTTTATAATAGGTTATCTCTGTTTTAAACTTGAGTATTTTAGTCGGATTTAACATTGACATTGGCTCAGGGGCCGTGTTATCATACTCCCAGAAAACCGAGCAGTTTACTTGGAATTGGCAAAGGGGGGATGTTTCTTGCGGCTGTCCACCAAGGGACACTATGGACTTAAGGCGATGTTTGATTTGGCGATGCATTACGGGTCCGAGCCAATCCCCCTGAAGATCGTGGCCGAGCGGCAAGGTATATCCGAGCACTATCTGGAACAGCTTATCGCGGTGTTACGTAAGATCGGTTTGGTGAAAAGTGTCCGGGGAGCCCAGGGGGGGTACATACTGGCCAAGCCTCCTTCGGAAATAAAAGTAGGGGATGTCATCCGAGCCATGGAGGGGCCTATTGCCCCGCTGGATTGCGTCAGTGAATATGAACCGGCAGCCTGTGAAAAGGTTGATTACTGTATTTCAAGGGATGTCTGGGCCAGGGTCCGGGACAGCATTGCGGAGGTGCTGGACTCCATTACCCTAGAGGATATGTGCCGGGATGCGCAGAAAGGTCAAATGCACAAATCAGATCTGTAGACAGATAAACGTACAAGGAGGACAATCCATGAGAAAAGTATACTTCGACCACTCGGCAACAACTCCGGTGGACCCGGCTGTCGTGGAAGAAATGATGAAATATTTAACCGAACATTTCGGCAACCCCTCCAGTATTCATGCCTTCGGACGAGAAGCCCGCAAGGCTGTTGAGAAGGCCAGACAGCAGGTGGCCACCGCCATTGGTGCTTCCAGTGTGGGCGAAATTGCCTTTACCGGTACCGGCACCGAAGCCGACAACATGGCCATCCGTGGTGTAGCCTATGCCAACCGGCAAAAGGGAAACCATATTATTACCACTGCAGGTGAACACAGTGCAGTGCTCAATTGCTGTAAGCAATTGGAGCGGGAAGGGTTTTCCGTAACGGTTTTACCGCTGGACCAGTACGGCAGGGTGACCGCCCAGCAGGTGGCGGATGCCATTACCGACAAGACTATCTTAATTAGCATCCTGCATGCCAATAACGAAATTGGCACCATTATGCCCATTAAAGAAATCAGTGAAGTGGCTAGGTCCAAAAAGATTATTTTTCATACCGATGCTGTGCAGAGTGTTGGCAAAATACCGGTCAATGTGGACGATCTGGGAGTGGATTTGCTGACCCTGTCCGGCCATAAAATTTACGGGCCCAAAGGAATCGGGGCCATGTATATTCGTAGAGGAACCTTCTGGCAGCCCATCCTGTTTGGCGGCGGTCAGGAACGCCGCCGGCGGCCCGGCACGGAAAATGTGGCAGGGATCGTTGGATTGGGCAAGGCCGTTGAACTGGCAACCGAAAGAATGCAGGCCGATGCCGAGCGTTTGACCAGGTACCGTGACCGCATTATCTCGGAGGTGCTACAGAAGATTCCCAATACCATCCTGACCGGCCATCCCGAAGAGCGCCTGCCCAACCACGTCAGCTTCTGCTTCCGCTTTATCGAGGGTGAGTCCATGCTCTTAATGCTAGACATGAAGGGAATCGCCATTTCCAGTGGCTCGGCCTGTACTTCCGGCTCCCTGGAACCGTCCCACGTGCTCACCGCCATCGGCCTGTCCAAGGAAGTTGCCCACGGCTCCCTGCGCCTGACCATGGGCAAGGACAATACGGAAGAAGATGTAGAGTACTTCCTGGAGGCGCTGCCTCCCATCATTGAACGTCTGAGAGCCATGTCTCCCTTAAGTGAAGGGTGCAACCCCTGTGCCTGCAGCACTTGTACCGTTCACGACGAAGACCACCATGACCACGGTGAATCTGAAGAGGAATTTTAAAGAATAATAAGGGAATGAGGTATCTTTATGTACAGTGAAAAGGTAATGGATCATTTCACCAACCCCCGCAATGTGGGAGAGATTGAAAACCCGGACGGTGCAGGCCAGGTGGGCAATCCCAGCTGCGGCGACATCATGAAAATTACCCTTAAGGTTGAAGATAACATTATTAAGGACATCAAATTTAAAACCTTCGGCTGCGGCGCAGCGGTGGCCACCAGCAGTATGGTAACAGAAATGGCCCTGGGCAAAACCCTTGACGAAGCGTTGAAAATCACCAATAAGAGCGTGGCCGAAGCCCTGGAGGGACTGCCCCCGGCCAAAATGCACTGTTCCAACCTGGCGGCCGATGCTTTAAAAGCGGCCATTGAGGACTATTTGAAAAAACAAAATGCGTAGGTGAAGCCTTTTGGCAACCAAAAAGAAAGTCATTGCAGCCATGAGCGGCGGGGTGGACAGTTCTGTCACCGCCGCCCTTTTACAGCAGCAGGGGTACGAGGTTGTCGGAGTAACCATGCAAATCTGGGACCCGGATGTCACCGTGGTGGACGATGACTATGTGGGATGCTGCTCCCTCACTGCGGTGGATGATGCCCGGCGGGTGGCAGACGTCCTGGGCATCCCCTATTATGTATTAAACTTTAGAGATTTGTTTACCGAAAAAGTCATTCAATATTTTGTAGATGAGTATTTCCGGGGGCGGACCCCCAACCCCTGTATCGCTTGCAACCGGTATATCAAATTCGAGGCGCTGCTGCAAAAGGCCCGCCAGATGGGGTTCGACTACATCGCCACCGGGCACTATGCCAGACTGGGCTACAGTGAGGAATACGGCCGCTATACCGTACGCAAGGCGCGGGATGAGAGAAAGGACCAGACCTACGTACTGTACGGTTTTACCCAGGATCAAATTGCCCACACCCTGATGCCCCTGGCTGAGTATACCAAGGAGCAGGTGCGGGACATGGCTCAAAGGTGGGGATTGCCCACCTACTCCAAGCCCGAGAGCCAGGAAATCTGCTTTGTGCACGACAACAACTACCGCAATTTCCTGGATGAGCGTTCCCAGGGCGGCATTGAACCGGGTGCTTTCCTGGACCTGCAGGGAAATGTCATCGGCCAGCATAAGGGGATTCCCTTTTATACCATCGGCCAGCGCAGAGGTCTTGGCCTGGCCACCGGAGAAAGAATTTACGTGGTGGATATCGATGTGGACAGGAACGCCGTCATTGTCGGCCCGGAAGAGGCCATTTGGGGCACCCGGTTGGTGGCTTCGGACAACAACTTTATCTTATTCGATAAGCTAACCGGCCCCAGGGAAGTGGAAGCCCAGGTCCGGTACAACAGCAAACCCTCCCCGGCCATCATCGAGCCCGTGGAAGAAGGGCTGGTGAAAGTGACTTTCAAGTATCCCCAGCGGTCCATCACCCCCGGCCAGGCGGTTGTCTACTACCAGGGTGACTATCTGGTGGGTGGGGGCACCATTGAAAAGACAATGAATAAATAGCAACTGCCACATTGGCGAACAAACCCCTGCAGTTCAGTCCTGCAGGGGTTTCGCTTTGGGGGGCTTAACCGAGATCCAATTATGCACTGGCCGGAGGTTTCTGTAGGTCAGGACATACAGATAACCGTTGACGGTTGTCACGCCGTTGTGGTGGTGAATGCCCCGCCCCCAGATGGCCAGATTTTGGATTCCTTTTTTCTCCAGCAGTTGCAGGGTAGACCGGGAGGGACAGTAATTTTTATGACACTGGCTATGAAACCAGCGCAGGTATTTCCAGGCCCAGGTAGAGAAGAGGCCTAACTTGTAATAGGAGAGATACTGGGGGAAATTTATTGTGTAGGAACTAACCACGGGAATGCCGGCAGAGGAGGCGTACTTTAAACCGATGAGGCCCATGGAAAACTCGGTGGCCAGGTGAACAATGTCCGGTTTGAAAAATTCAAGCTGGTTGCAGATTTCGGAATAACTGGGCAGGGCTATTTTACATTCCCGGTAAAGGGGTAAATCAAGACCCGGCGCAAAATAAACGGGATAGCCGTGATCTCCCGCCAGGCCGGTATCCGGCGCCAGAACCATACAGGGAATTTCCTGCTTGGTCAAAGCATCCGCCAGACGCCCGATGGTCCGGGCCACTCCGTTCACCTGGGGAATAAAGGTATCTGTAAAAATGGCTACCTTCAATGGGGGTTCCCCTTTCTTACAGATTTTAGAGTTGGTTATAAAAATGCAATAAAAAACCGGCAGTGGTATGCTGAGCCCTGGGTAACAAGATGGTGGTTGCCCGGTGGTAGTCATCCGGCAACCCCTGGTTGACCAGGGAATAATACTGCTTAGCGATTTTTGCGTTCTCTGCTATCCATTCTTCCGGTTGATCAGAAATACCATAGATGCCGCCCTTTTCTGTCAGGTAATTAAATTTTCTTTTTTCGGCCCAACTTTCAAAGTCCACGTGACCGCTGAAGATCCTGCAGGAGGCATGATGGGGAGCACAGACATCCTGCACCAGGTGGAGGGCGGCCCCCAGATAAAACATTGCCCGGGCATGTTTTTTGTTTTGCCAGAGTCTTAAGGCCTTGTGATAAAATTCTTTGCATTTTTCTGCTGCGCTGGGCCAGTGCCACATACCGGACTTGGTATCCGGGTCGTAAAGGTGGCAGGTGCTTTGCAGACCGTTATCAACCCATACCACGCCGCTGTCCAACTGGTCAGCAAACATGTTAAAGAATTGCGCCGCTTGCCTGTGGCCGTCATTCATCAGTACCTGGCGGGCCTGCTGGTTGATAAACGGGTGCGTACTGCTGGTGCCTCTGACCCATTCAACGGGAATGGGAAAGGAAGAGATATATTTTGTAGCGGTGGAAACGGACCAACTGAACATGGCTGTAACGTCTAACATATCACACCCCACAAAACCGTTTTTTTCATTATAAATCGCCTTTGTAAAGCGGATACTAAGGATATATTAAGCCAGGAAAGGACTTTGCTAAGACTTTGTAAAAATTGCCGGACACCGGCGCAAATGCATCTTTGAAGGTACATGGCAAAAAGGCAAAAACAAAAAGGTACCTGGTAGTGCGGCTGAGCAATGTCGCTGAATGTAGTGGGTGGGAATCCCACCGGGTAGGGTTTAGCCAGCCGCCCGTAGCTAGTCTTGGAACCGATAGGGTAACCTAAAGGTTTAAGCGTAGACAAGCAAGT